>CAVYNL010000001.1:0-7342 GCA_963769845.1 Candidatus Bathyarchaeota archaeon
CTTAAACCCATGATCAGGTCCTCATTCTTGTCTCCGCAATTGGAGGCCAACCGCGTCATTCCTGTGGCGTCATGCGCCTTTGCAGTCGGGGTTGAGCCGCCGCCGGTAAACTGCGGAGGCTAGTTTATCGCTAAAAGGATGTGAAGGCATTCTAGCAGATATAAACGTTTCTTTGATGATTGTTGTGCCTCGTTCATGTGCGTTCAGTGTTCCTGGAGTATCCTTGGGAGTTCTGTTAGGCGCCGTATCGTGTAGTCGGGCTGGACGGTCGGAGTTTGTCCTGGCGTTTGGTATGTCGGCTCTATGGTGTCCTCGAGCAGGGGCGTTCTTTCGATGAGTATGGCTTTGAGTCCTGCATTTTTGGCCCCTCGGATGTCTACGTCTGGCGTGTCGCCGACGAATATCGCGTTTGTTGGCTGCACGTTGATGGCTTGAAGGGCTTTCTGGAAGACAGCGGGGCTGGGTTTGCGCTTGTTCACGGCTCCTGAGATGATTATTGCTCGGAAGTATTCGGCTATCCTGAGCTGCTTGAGCAGTGTGTGTTCGCATTCTGGCATGGCGAAGTTGGAGACAATGCCCAGTTTGTACTTTCTGCTCAGTTGGGGCAATACGGTTCTTGCGTCTGGGTCTAGTCTTGTGTGTTTTATGAACTCCTTGCAGAAGGTGCTTGTGGCTTTGACAACGGTAGGGTGTTCTGGAGGAAGGTTGATGTCAAAGCTTTGAAGTGTTTGGCTGATCCTTGTGTTGAAGTGGGGTTCTTCCATTTTTGCTGCAGCGTCTGCATATAGTTTTTCACGGACTTGGAAGTAGACGCTTTTGAATTGCTCGAAGGGAATGATGACGTTGTTCTCAGTGAGGTTTTTGTGCAGCTTTCTAAGGGCAGGCATATAGAATGCGTCGCTGTATTCAACCATGACTAGGGTGTTGAAGACGTCGAAGAGTACGGCTTCTATAAACATTCCCCTACACCTACTGTCGCATATAATCAGCATGTGAGGGTTAAAACCGTTATTGCACATAGCGCGCGCAGAAAATACGCGCAGAAAATACGTATAGACCCGCCAGAACAAAAACACGTCCTGCACACGCGCATTCAAAAATACAAAACATCGTCTCTTCGCGCACGCTAAACTATGGGAGAATCAGTCTATTTGTTCAACGCAATCTACACATTGTTTTTAAGGTAGTTCTGACTATGTACTGTAGAGAACTAATATGAAGAGAACTCATAGGTTGAACTGCTCTCCAGAATCTCTGTTTAATAACCTAAATATTACTATATAACAGTTGAGAGACCTTTGATGAGAAGTAAGGCTGAGAACGAAGAGATACGCTGGCACGTCATGAAGGCCATGCTTGACGAATTCCCAGAACTGAAAGAAAAAACCAAGAAATACCTCACGGCGGCCGCCTAATAACCGACTTTCCAGCCTGTTTTCGTACGACAAACGTGCATTTAACTCGTGTTCTATGAAAGACAGCCAGAAAAGCATGGTTGTTTCAGGGCGCACTTTGACTTCTTTTGAGAAGGTGCTGGGGCGGGATTTTGATGCCGTTCTTGCCGTTGATTTCCTCTTCGCTCTTGATAAGCTCGGTTATTTCGTTGTACCGCTGCAGGAAATCAAGGCCTTTGGCGGTTGCCCTGTAAGTGTCTTTGTCGTTCACAAGCACTTTTTCTAAAAGGTTGATCTTGAGCGTAAACTTCAGATAATCATTCAGCTGAGTAAAACTCAGGTTGGCACGGTACATTATCTGGGTTTTGAGACTTCCTTCCTTGGAGATTTCCAGTATCTCGGCTATGATGTACAGTTTGTCTCGCCTCTTGGTCGATGGGTTGGAACCCAATGAATTCATTTTCTACATTCCTCTTATAGAACTGTTTTCTATAGGACAGAGGAAGCGGCGATTTTCTTAAGGCGTGTTTCCACGATGCAAGTATGTCCAGAATGGGAATATTCTAGAACATACTTCTAGAAGCCAAGGAGATACGTAAACGTTTTATTCCCTCCCCATAGAAGATCATGATTCAGGCGAGAAATATGCTTATTGGAATCATGGCTGACACGCACGATAACCTTCCTCTCGTGGAGAAAGCCGTCCAGAGCTTAAACGAAGAGAACGTTGGCCTTGTGCTGCACGCTGGAGACTACGTTGCGGGTTTTGTAATTCCCAAGTTCAAGGGATTGCACTCGAAGCTCATCGGCGTTTTCGGGAACAACGACGGAGACCGTGAGCTGCTGACGAAGCGATTCAGCGAGAACCCTAACCTAGAGATGCGCGGAAACTTCGCAGAAGTAGTCTTCGAGGGCCTGAAAATCGCGCTGCTTCATGGAAGCGACAGGGAACTGCTGAAGGCACTGATTGAGAGCCAAAGCTTCGACGTCGTAGTCCATGGTCACAGCCATCTTGCTGAGGCCTACAAGAAAGGGAAAACCCTGGTGATAAACCCCGGGGAGGTCTGCGGATACCTGACTGGCAAGCCTATGATTACCCTGTTTGACACGGCGAAACGCGAAACGAGACAGGTTGAACTGTAGAGCTGGCTAGAACGAGTCGAGACGCGTCAGGAAGAACCTGTCACCGTAGGTCTGCGTGAACGAAATGCCGCCTGCCAAAGACTTGCACATCATAACCGAGTAGCCCTTCTCCTGTATCATGTAGCCTTTTGACCTGTAGACCTCAAGCAAAGTCTTGTCTAAGATCGCCCTGTTGCAGACTATCGTTTTGGCCCGTTGTTCCATCGCTGCCACGAGTTTTTCAGTTTCTTTCTTACCAGTTGCGATGAGTTCTCGCACCCAGATTGCTGCCTTATCTTCTCTAAAGACAACGTAGCCCTCATCGTCGATCAAGAAATGTTTCGGCTTTATTCCCTCAACTTTTCTGAGCATCTTCAGGTAAGGTATATCACGAACAACCAAGCCTGTCATTCCTTTCGTAGCCTTGATGTAGATGTTCAGCATCTTCTGCGGCTCAAAAGCCGAGACCAGCCCTTCAACCTGAGCGTTTCTTGACTTGTTCCGGACGACTTTGTAAGCGCTCGGATACTCAACTGCATCCGTATAGCCAAGCTTCTCATACAGACGGTGCGCTACTAGGGCAGGACTTGTTCCAAGAAAACTGAACCTGTAGCCCCTTTCTCTGAAGTATTCATGGGCTTTCCCCATTAGTGTGGTGAAGACGCCTCTGCGTGTGAACCCCGGCAGGGTCGTCACGCCGTACAAGCCTCCCACTTGCTCTATCGTCCCTTCCAAGGTCCGTGTGGCCACGTCCATCACACCCACGTAGCCTATAATCCTGCCATTTTCAAGCGCACAAAAACCTACCGGGCTGTTCTTGAGCCGGGGGTCGATCTTCATAAAGTCGCCGAATTGACGCTCGTCGAAGATCCAGTTGAACGCATGGTCTAGCAGAGGAAGAAGGCCGTCTCTCGATTCCAGTTCTCGATAGGCTAACACTTTCAAACGGAGCTACTCCTATTCGAGCTTCTGATCCGTATAGAATAAAAGCGTTAGGTTCTAGGCTCAACTTCAGTTCCTGTTGAAGGCCTGTCTTTCCATGTTTGCGCGTCTGAAGAGCACTGCAAGCTCTCTGTCGCTCGCACCCTTTCTCATCGGAGTCAGAATGTCGATAGTGTTGTCATTTCTCATAAGACACGGCTTCAGTTTTCCATCGCTAGTCACGCGCAGGCGAGTGCAGTGCAGGCAAAATTCCGTATTCTCTATCGGCTTTATGACTTCCACAGTAGCATCTGGAAGATGGTAGATTCGACGGTTCTGCATGAACTCTCTGGTCTCAGTTTTCACGGCTTTCTGTTCCAGCATCTTCTCATATTCATCAAGTGGCTTGTGTCGCCGAGCGTAATATCGTCTGTTTATGTTTACTGGTTCGAGCTCTATCAGCTGCAGAATCGCACCCGTTTCCGAGGCAAACTCGACCATCGTTGGCACGACTTCATCGTTTATCCCCTTAAGGATAAGCATGTTGAGCTTGACCGGACAGAAGCCAGCTTCAACTGCCGCTGCAACGCCTTCCAACGCGTCTTTCGCGTTTCCGCCTGTCAACTTGCGAAATTCTTGTTCTTCGAGTGTTGGAATGCTTATGTTAACGCGCTTAAGCCCATTTGAATGCAGTTCCCTGGCTAACGGTGCAAGAAGTGTCCCGTTCGTTGTCATCGACAGATCCTTCAAGCCGTGCACACCGCTAATTCCCTTGATGATCTCTACTATGTCTCTCCGCATCAAAGGTTCGCCACCAGTTAGCTTGACCCTGCATATTCCCAGGCTGACAGCGGTCTTGACAATTCGAGATATTTCCTCAAGCGTCATCTCATTTCTTGGGTTTTGGGCAGAGTTTTCTTCTCCTTCTCCGTGACAATAGGAGCAGGTCAGGTTGCATCTCTTGGTCACTGCTATGCGCAAGTTAAGAAGAGGTCGTCCGCATTTGTCTTTCAGAACCATCGTTATTCCCGTGCGTACCTAACGTTGTGTCCCGATCCCGTAAATATAAGGATACCGAGCTTATCCAATACCTCACGATGTAAACTGCTCTTTGTTGGCAAAAAAAGCGGAGGTCCTCTATTCGAGCGCGTGCTTTGAAATGTGGCCTGCTTCCGGCAGGATCAGCTTGTCTAGGCAGAGCCTAACGGCATTTGGCGAACCTGGAATACAGAAGAATGCTTTTCCTTCCGAGATGCCGGCAATGGCCCGGGACATTACAGCCGCGGAGCCTATCTCGATCATAACTGAGGTGTCTGAAGATCTCGCCGAAACCTGGTAGCACTTTTTCTAAAAAGGGTGTCACCGTCTCGATCGTGACGTCAGAATGGGTTATTCCCGTTCCCCCACAGAAGATCGCCGCATCTATGTCGGCACAGTCTAGGACGTATTGAACGCTCTGCGTGATTAGATCTGGGTCATCAGATATTATCTTGCGAAACGACACGGTGTAGCCTGCGTTTTCAAGAAGAGATTCGATCATATTCCCAGAAGCGTCCTCCACTTTTTGGCCCTTTTTCATCTGTTCATATCGGGAGGTGCTGCAGACGTAGATGCCGAACTGAAGGTTCTTCGGTGCTCCCGCCTTGTGTCCTCTTGCTGTTTCGCTCATTTCTTTGAAACCTCCCACGGAACGTTTCTCTTCAGTTTTTTTATGACTTGAATGTTTTCTATCCGCGTGGTTGGGTATTGGCCTTCAGCGTCTTTTTCGTACTGTTTTACCATGTCCCATACCGTAAGCAGGCTGACGGCTACTGCCGTGAGGGCTTCCATTTCCACGCCTGTTTGCGCTTTTGTCTTAACAGTCGCTGTTACTTGGACCTTTGTCTTGCCGACGATTTCTGTTAGTATTTCAACGCTCGTAAGAGGCAGAGGGTGACAAAGAGGAATCATGTCGCTCGTTCTTTTGGCCGCCAGAATCCCCGCAGTTTTCGCCGTTTGGAGCGGGTCTCCTTTCGTCACTCTTCCATCTCTGATAAGTTTGACTGTCTCAGGTTTCAGTCGGATGTTGCCCGTTGCCGTGGCTTGACGGAAGATTTCAGGTTTAGCTGATACGTCAACCATAACCATTATGATTCTCCTCGATTCTAGTCGATTCTAGGGTTTGAGACGGGAAGTTGTCCGTTTTCCGTCTGGTCTCAGGCGTCGCTGCCTCTTCGGGGGCCCGCGTTTGAAATTGACCCATTTCAATGGTGAGTTCTTCTTGTATCACGCCGTGAACCTGCCTTTAGGGGATTGCGGTCTTCTGCTTATTTGCGTGTTCCCATACTTCAATAAGGTTTTGTACAGCTTTCGTCTTGGGAGAGTTCTCATTGAGTCTGTACAGTCGGATTCTGCCGAACATCTTATGCTGTACTATGCCTTCCTCCTCCAAGACCTTCAAGTGTTTGGTGGCTATCCCATAGTTTACGCCGAGTCTATGAGCAATTCCAGAAACGTTCAGCTCGTGCATTTTGTACAGCAACCTAAGGGTTTTCATGCGCAGTCGAGATGAGAAGATGTCTTCTAAGTCCATGGCTTTCACGTTTTTCCGCTTTTAAGGAGGTTATCAAGTTCTTTTTCAAGCTCGAACGCTGGGATTCTGGGAAGACTCACGTTCGTTGACCTGCCCCTCGTTCCAGTTGCTATTACGTCAGCTTTCAGAATGCCGATCGTCGAGAGGCTGCGAACGTACTTCCACAGTTGTGTGTGGCTGACGGGGGAAGCGTTGAATTCCTCGCAGACCACCGCGTATATCTGCTCGACCTCGGCCAGAGTCACAGAGGCGTTCTTGCTGTGTTTGAAGATCCTGGCTACTCCGAGAAGGAAGAGTTTTTCATGCAAACTCAAGCTTTCAAGGTCGCCTCTGCGCATCGCGGGGACTATGCTTGACGCGGCTTTTCGAACGCATTCTGCTGTTACAGTGTCCAACTCGTCAGCGTTTGCGTATTTCCCGGCACGCCACAACAGTTCGATTCCGAAACGGGCGTTGCCGTTTTCTGAAAAGGCATTCTCAGCGACCATTTCTAACGTGTCTTCTGGCACGGCTGATGGTTTTAGCGCGAGGACTGCACGAGCTGCTAGGATGTCGACGAGTTGTTGTTTTGAGTATTTCTGCAGGTTTATTATGTTAGACTGGAGCGAGCTTCTGGTGCTTGCGTCCAACCGGTCGATTGTCTTCAGGTCTCTCAGTATGCATATGAGTGAGAGCCTCTGCGGCTTGTTCGGTCTTGTTTCATGCAGCCTCGTAAGCTTGTAAACGGCTTCGCTGCCTTCGTTCTCCACTAGGCTTTCAAACTCGTCCAACGTCAGTATGATATGCGCGTTTTCCTCGTCCAGCATCTGCATGAGCATGCCCAAGAGTTCCTCAGCAGCATAGCCGCGTTTGGGGAAGTTCGGGTGAAAAAGTGAAACTGCATGTTGCAGGATGAGGAAGAGGCTTCCGCGGTATTCACGGCAGTTAACGTGAACGTAGTAGAGGTTGACCGATTTCTTGGTCGCCTCGTGTGTAATGTCTGCTCCGAAACGTTGAGACAGCGCAGTCTTGCCTGTCCCAACATCGCCTATTATTATTACTCGCTGAGTCATTTTTTCAGGAGACTGCAGCGCGAAGCTAAAGAACTCCTTTAGCAGACGCAGTTCTGACTCTCTGTGCGGAAGAGCGAAAGGGATATAGTTTATGTCGAGTTTCGTCTCGTCTTTGAACACACTTCGGTAATGCGACACTCAGTCGAGCCCCAATTCAAATGTGCTTAAAGGTTTGTTATCCTTTTCTCCAGTTAAGCCTTCGGTTTGCTCGTAGAAACAAAAGACTAATAAATGCATTGTGTTAATGTTAAAGCAAAATGATTCCAAGATATTTCTTCCTG
>CAVYNL010000002.1:0-31388 GCA_963769845.1 Candidatus Bathyarchaeota archaeon
TGTGCGTGGGGGATTCCCTCTATTTAGAGCACTCCCTCGGGGTGTACGTAGCCCCGCTCTATGGCTCTTTTTACGATGTTCTTTCCCACCATGTTGACTATGGTAGAATTCTCTATCATTGATACTGCCTCGTCAACGCGAACTCTTGCGCCCTTGTAGAAACCCTCTTTGACGCAGAAGACTATCTTGCCCTCGCGCAGGGTTTTTCCAAGCAGTTCAACGTCGCATATCGCCAATAGAACGTTTCTGCCCACTTTCTGGAGGTTCATGTATACTTCCAAGCGGAAAACGCTCTTAGAGCTGCTTTATCGACGATTTTGCCCCGCACGCGTCACACACGAGAAAAGACAAGCGTTTCTCCTTCACGATTTTCGTGTCCGGACGGTGACACACGGGGCAGTTCACAAAACCCTCGATATACCGCTGAATGAGCCGGCTGAACGTATCCTCAGAGAACTTTTGCCCTGAAAGATAACCCTCGAACCCTGAGCAGTCGCAGCAGTCGCCATTTCACCCGTCAAGAACTTCATAATGTGCTGCGCGTCACGATTCAAGGCACCAGCAACCTCCTTAAAATTATAAATCACGGTGCGCATGCCAATCCGCGCATACTGCAGCCTGGGCAACTCCAAACGCTCACACTTCAACCCACCTCAGAACACTGCGAACGCGCCCTCTTCAACAAATCCTCATACTCGTATCCCAACCAAAGCTCACCAACACAAAAACACACACCACACCGTTAAAAACATGCTTGTCCCGCCTCCAACAAAACTTCATCACTATCCAATCCCTCAGAAAATACATGAAAATTGACAGGCATACAATACTGAGCAATGTACATCCGCTGATTCCTTTTCCATATTGCGAAGGTTGGTGACTACTGAAAAAGCTTAAAGCCGCTGCATTTCAGTGTTATTCCCAAGCTGGGAACCGCTTGACAGGAAAGACACATCCTTACATTCCGAACTCTGTTCCTCAAATTAGACAGGAAATGATGGACGAACTGGGCATAGAAACCATAGACGAACTGTACGCGGACATCCCTGAGAAGTTTCGCCTCAACAAACACCTGAACATCCCGCAAACGGGCCTGACAGAGTCAGAAGTCAAAAAGCACGTAACAACCCTGCTCTCAAAGAACAGACCCTGCAGCAGCATGTCAGCTTTCCTCGGAGCAGGATGCTGGCCCCACTACGTCCCTGCCGTCGTGAAGGAAATCGTGCAACGCAGCGAGCTGCTCACTTCCTACACGCCGTACCAACCGGAAATATCGCAGGGCATGCTTCAGGCACTGTTCGAGTACCAGAGCATGGTGTGCGAACTACGGGCATGGACGCGGCCAACTGTTCAATGTACGACTGGGCCTCGGCACTGGCTGAAGCCGCCAGAATGGCGGCCAGAGTCAAAGGCCGAAGCGAGATTCTTATCCCAAAAATCATCCACCCCGAGAGAGCCTCAACACTGAAAGTCTACGCTGACCCCGTTGGAATAGAGGTCACACGAGTAGCCTACCAGAAGAAAGACGGGCAGCTTGACCTTGTCGACCTTAAGAATAAGGTTTCAAATAGAACGGCTGCCGTGTACATAGAAAACCCATCATACCTGGGATTCATCGAAACCCAGGTTCAAGAAATAGCTGCAGAGGCACACGCGCACGGGGCGCTCTTCATCACGGGCGTCGACCCCACGTCGCTCGGAATCCTTAAGCCTCCAGGTGAATACGGTGCTGACATCGTCGTCGGCGAAGCCCAACCGCTTGGAAACGCGATGAACTACGGCGGCCCATTGCTGGGCATAATGGCATGCCGAGACGACATGATGCTTATCCGCCAGATGCCTGGAAGAATAATCGGGCTCACAACTACACTGGACAACACTCGACAAGGCTTCTGCATGACACTTCAAACCCGTGAACAGCACATCAGACGCGAGAAGGCAACCTCAAACATCTGCAGCAACGAGGCACTCTGCGCAGTGGCCTCAGCCGTATACATGGCTCTCCTCGGACCAGAGGGCATGAGAGAACTGGGAGAAACCGTCACACTCAAGAGCGACTATGCAGCCGGCCTGCTCTCGAAAATCAAGCACATCAGAGCACCAGTGTTCGAGGCGGCACACTTCCAAGAATTTACGGTCAACTTCGACCAGGCAGGCCTCACGGTCAACGAGGTCAACAGAGAGCTTCTCAAACGACAGATGCAAGGCGGCAAGGACATCTCCAAAGAATTCCCTGAACTCGGCCAAACCGCCCTCTACTGCGTCACCGAAGTCCACTCAAAACAAGAAATCGAAAACCTAGCAAGAGCCATCGAACAAATAGTCCATTGAAGGTGAGAGCGAGCATGTACAAGCAAGCCAGCTGGGACGAACCGATCATCTTCAGCCTCGGAAGAAAGGGACGCCGCGGCCACACACTCCCCCGCGCAGAGGAGGAAATCCTGAAGTCAGTGAGCAACCTGGATTCGCTAATACCTGCGAACATGCGCCGCACAGATATGCCGGGGCTCCCGGAACTCTCTGAAGTCGAGGTAGTACGACACTTCACGCGCTTGTCCGAGATGAACTACGGCGTTGATTCAGGACTGTATCCGCTGGGAAGCTGCACGATGAAGTACAACCCCAAGATAAACGAGCTTCTTGCCGGTCTGGAGACGTTCAGCACGCTGCATCCGTACCAAGACGAGAGCACAGTGCAAGGCATCCTTGAGGTCATGTACAACCTTGAACGTTGGCTGGGCGAGCTCACGGGCACGCATGAAGTCTGTCTGCAGCCCGCCGCTGGCGCCCACGGCGAACTGCTTGGCACGCTCATCATGCATGCTTGCCTCAAATCCAACGGCGAATGCGAAAAAAGAACAGAAGTCATAGTTCCCGACTCTGCCCACGGCACCAACCCCGCGAGCGCTGCTATGGCAGGCTTCAACGTAGTCGTACTGCCCTCAGGCCCAGACGGCTGCATAGACGTCGAAGCGCTGAAGTCAGCCGTTTCCGAAAAGACAGCTGGACTTATGCTCACAAACCCCAACACGCTCGGCCTGTTCGAAAAAGACATCGACGAAATCGCAAAGCTCGTGCACGAAGCCGGTGGACTGCTCTACTACGACGGAGCAAACCTGAACCCTTTGCTGGGCAGGGCAAGGCCCGGTGACATGGGCTTCGACATTGTCCATATGAACATACACAAAACCTTCGGCACACCACACGGCGGAGGCGGCCCGGGAGCAGGGCCCGTTGGCGTTTCAGAGAGTCTTTCCGAGTTCCTGCCCGTTCCGCGTGTAGTCTTCAACGGAAAGCAGTACCGCCTCGATTATGACAGACCGAAGAGCATAGATAAGATAAAGGGCTTTTATGGGAACGTGGCGGTGCTACTAAGAGCATACGCGTACATATTGAGCTTGGGCTTAGAGGGGCTGAAGGAGGCGGGAGAAATCTCGGTTCTCAACGCAAACTACATGATGAAGAAGCTGAGGCAGGTTAAGGGACTTGCACTTCCGTACGACGGCCAGAAGCCGCGGAAACACGAATGCGTCTTCAGCGCCAAACCCCTTAAGACAGACACTGGAGTGACAGCAGCCAACGTCGCGAAACGCCTTCTCGACCACGGTCTGCACGCACCTACAATCTATTTCCCGCTTATCGTCGAAGAAGCCCTAATGGTCGAACCCACAGAGACGGCCGAGAAAGAGGAACTAGACCGATTCATCAACGCAATGCGGAAAATCTCACATGAAGCATACACAAGGCCCGAAGAAGTTCTCGAAGCTCCCCACAACACAACCGTTACGCGTCTGGACGAGGTCAAAGCCTCACATCCGAAAACGATGACGCTGAGCTGGCGCATGCACCTGAAAAGACAGGGCTTCAGAACCTGAATCTGCGCGCAACGATTATATACCGTGAACATGCTTTTAACCATATGATTTAGCAGGAGTGTACAGATTGACCGAAATGGAAGACAGAGTCAGAGAAGCCGTCGGCAAAGTCGTAGACCCGGAAACAGGCCTTTCGTTCGCAGAAATGCAGATGATCACTAACGTGAAAGAAGAACAACCAGGCGTCTTCAAGGTAGAGTTCATCCCCTCAAGCCCATTCTGTCCTATTGCCTTCAAACTTGCCAACGACCTGAAGAGCGCGGCGCTCACAGTAGCAGGTGTGAAGAAAGCTTTGGTCTACTGCAAAGGGCACATGATGGAACAACAGATAAACGAAATGACAAACAAAGACCAGACCAAGTAACAATCTCCCTCTTCTTTCCTTCAGAGGCTTGCGAGAGAGCAACAGCCAGACAGAATTAAGAAGAAATACTCTAATTTCATCTCAACCTTATTGATACTACCAACAGAATTGGGCTCCTTATTGTTGAAAAAGAAGACTTAATAGTGCAACCGCCCTTCTCAAGGTGATAAAGCACTAACCCAAAGACGTGAAAAGATGGGACGGAAAGCACAGCACACTCGAAAGAACAAGCGCGGTATCGTAGGTATAGAGGCTGCGATCGTGCTGATCGCTTTCGTGGTGATCGCCGCAGCTCTTGCCTACGTAGTTATTAACATGGGTTTCTATTCTGCGCAGAAGGCAAAATCAACAATCGACAAGGGAATACAAGAAGCCACAAGCGCACTCGAACTAGACGGTTTCATAACGGCTAAAACCGATAGCAACGCGAACGTAACATACCTTGCCGTTCCCATAAAACTTGCAGTAGGTCAAGAGCAAGTTGACATGGCAAAAAGCACGGTTGTAGTAGCAATCCAAGGAATGAACTTCTCCCTCGCAAACATCTACAGCGGAGCGGTATCAACAAACAACGAGTCCATAGCAAACCTGATGAACTTGGTGACAGGCCCACCAAATGCAACTGGCTTCATCTACAACAGCGAGCTGCCAACAGACACAGTATTGAAAAACAACGCGAAAGCCTACTTGGTGATAAACCTAGGCCCCTACGGGCTTCAGGCTTACAGCAAAGTGAAAATAGAGATAAGGACAAGCAGGGGCGCCGCCCTAATGGTACAAAGAGAAATACCCGGCAGCTTGCCCGCTGATAGACTCCTCGACCTAGGTTAAAACAATCTCCTCAAAAAGAAACCCATCCACAACCTCAAACCCAACCAACGAACCTGCCTGTTACGGAAGCCTTTTTTCTTCTCGCTTATTAGAAGATCAAAAAGACAAAGCCCTCACAGTCAGAAATCCTGACCAAAAGCCTTAAGTGTGCTTGTTTTGTTATGGTTGAATCGTCAAATATATATAAGGTGTTGAGAAAACTTGGCAGTTGAAGGTTTCACAGGAAACAGGCAACCCGTCGACGCTAAAGTAGGAGAACTTAATCCTTCTTCCAGAGCCGTTAACGTCCTTGCAAAAGTTGTATCGAAGAGCGAAGTCAGGAATATTACTGCTGGAAGAGATGGTGAACCGCACAAAGTCAGCGACGCACTAGTAGGAGACGAAACAGGATGCATATACCTCACTCTGTGGGATGACAACATTGAAAAGGTCAACGATGGAGACACGATAAATGTCAAGAACGGCTACATAAACCTGTTCAGAGGCAACATGCGCCTCAACGTCGGCAGATACGGCACACTTGAAATCGCGGAGCAAGCACTCGCAGGCGAAGTCAATACGGAGAACAACGTGTCCAATCAGGTGCATGAACAACCAAGAAGACCATACGGAGGCGGCGGTAGAAGAGACTTCGGCGGCGGAAGACGAGATTTCGGCGGACGGGGCGGGGATAGAAGAGGCGGCTTCAGACAGAGGAGATATTAACCAGCCCGAGCCTGGGCGCAGCCTATCTAGCTTCATTTTTTTCATTCTACGTTTCTTTTTCATTCTACGTTTCTCAATAGAAAAAGCAAGACAGCTTGTATTTTTCAGTCTGCTTCTACCGTAACCTTTAAAGCCGCAGCTTTTGAGACTTGAGCATTGCTTTAGAGGAGAAATCATCATGCCGGAACCTAAGAAACAAGAAAGAAAACCAACAGTGGAGGAGCTGTTGGCAAAAGCAAAGAAGCCATCATTGCTTGCCTCGCCATTACACAGGTTCTACGAAGGAAAAGTCCAGATCATGCCCAAATGTGCAGTCTCAAGCCCCGCTGACTTTGCAATTTGGTACACACCAGGAGTCGCAGCCGTATGCAAGGAGATCAACGCAAACGTCGACAAATCCTTCGAGCTGACCAATCGCTGGAACTATGTAGCGGTAGTTTCGGACGGTACGCGTGTACTAGGGTTGGGCAACATAGGCCCAGAAGCAGCCCTGCCCGTGATGGAAGGCAAAGCGCTACTCTTCAAATATCTCGGAGGAGTGGACGCATTCCCCATTTGCCTCAAAACAAAGAATCAGGAAGAAATCGTGAAGACATGCGAACTCATCCAGCCGACCTTCGGAGGCATAAACCTAGAAGACATTGAAAAACCGAAATGCTTCTACGTGCTCGAAAAAGCAAGAGAAAAACTCAACATACCAGTCTGGCACGACGATCAGCAGGGGACAGCCACGGTAATTCTGGCAGGACTGATGAATGCGTTCAAGATAGTCGGAAAAGACCCGAAGAAAACGCTCATAACGCTGATAGGTGCAGGCTCAGCAAACTTGCGAACAGCGTACGTCCTGATAAGATGGGGAATAAAACCAGGAAACATAATGATGGTAGACACAAAAGGCGTCGTCTATCCGGGACGAAGAGACATCATCAAAGACGAGGATCCATGGAAATACGAGCTTGCCCAAAAGACAAACGCGGAAGGAAGGACAGGAGACATCGCTCAAGCGTTCAAAGGCGTGGACGCAGTAGTCGCAGCCTCAAAGCCAGGACCAGACACGATAAAGAAAGAATGGATAAAGACAATGGCTGACGACTCGATAGTGTTCGCGTGCGCAAACCCCATACCTGAAATCTGGCCATGGGAGGCAAAAGAAGCCGGGGCACGCATCGTCGCCACAGGAAGAAGCGACTTTCCGAACCAGGTGAACAACAGTCTAGGATTTCCAGCCATCTTCAGAGGAGTCCTAGACGTTAGAGCAAAGACCGTGACCGACGACATGTGCATTGCAGCAGCCCAGGAGCTTGCTAGATATGCTGAAGAACGAGGAATGCATGAAGAGGACATACTCCCAAGAATGGAAGAATGGGAAGTCTTCCCGCTAGAAGCTGTAGCATGCGCCTTGAAATCCATCGACGAAGGAACGGCAAGAATCAAACCGAGCAGGAAAGAACTGCACGAAAAAGCCACTGCAATAATCCAGAACTCAAGAGAATCATTGAAGCTGCTGATGAAACAAGGCTTGATCAAACCGATGCCGCCTGAGGAAAAGCTCCTCAAGTAGCTGAATCAACAGCGAATCCGAACATAACCATCCCACTTTTTCCCTTTTTTTAACCCTAGGGGTTCAGAAAATTATTTAAACACTAGCCACGAACATAGGTATGGGAGAAAATAACATGCGTTCAGATTATGCATTGTATGCAGTTGCGATTGTGTTTTTCATCCTAACCGGTGTGGTTGTCGCCTATTCAGCGCTGGAACAAACACAGCTATGGATCGTCACAACAGCCGTACTAGGACTTGTATTCATCGGGCTGGGATACACTCAGCGACCTAGGCAGGCAACATCAATAACAACGACACCCACAATTACCACGCAAATCACCACGACGCCGCCACCACCGCCAGTACTAACGATAGTCAAAGAAGAAGTCAAAGAGGAGAAGACTGAGCAGATTGCAGTTGAGCCATCGACTATTGGACTTACACAAGTGAAGGGAATCAAGGAAAAGCGAGCAGAACAACTTAAAACCATAGGAATCAACAGTATCGACGATTTGGCGAATGCTTCAGCGAATGACATCGCCGGAAGACTGCAGATTTCGCCGAAAATCACCGGGAAATGGATTGAAAGTGCAAAAGAACTTGCCAAAAAACCCTAACGCTTTCGCAACCACATGAAGCTACAGAATCAAGATCCTCACTATATTTCTTCTTTCCAGCCTCTTGATAGCGTCCAATAACTCGTTTCTTTTCTTGCCACTGAGTCTAAAGCTTTGAATCATCTCTTTCACGGGTATCCCAGGATCTCCCAAATCGGCGTTTCTGCGGTAAAGGTTCCGGACTATTACCCTTTCGAGTTTCCCGCATCTCCACGTCGTGTTACGAATAAGAACCACTATTGCCCTGACAAGCTTCGTGTCGCTGGTTTTCCTTGTTGACAATCCATCCACGAAGGGAATATATGTTGACAAAGGCTATTAGGGTTTACGATGAGTTTAGACTCACGTATAACAAAGGAGATAGTAGTGTCCAATGACTATTGGAAAAGCAGGAAAAATAGGGGTTTTCAGGCTGTTGGAGAACGATGACCTAATAGAGTCTGTCAAGAAGAGGGCTCAAGAGAGCAACATAAGAGCAGGCGCATTCATTCTCATTGGAAGCATCAAACATGCTGTGCTGGGATACTACAGGGACGGCGAATACAAGAATACGAAATTTGAAGGTCCCTTGGAAGTCGCATCATGCACGGGCAACGTTGCAGTCGACGAGAAAGGCGAAACGGTCGTGCATGCCCACGTCGTCGTTACGAACGAGAAAGGTGAAGCGTTCGGAGGCCATCTCATGAAGGATTCGCCTGTAGGCGCGACAGCGGAACTCATCCTTATTGAGGCTGCAGGGATAAGCATGGTGAGGGCCTTCGATGAGAAGACCAAGCTGGGACTTCTAAGACTGGGTTAGTACCTTCTTCAGGCAGATCCCATGTGCGTCACCGTAATAGTTCTTCAATTTTCCGATCTTCTTATACCCCATTCTCTCGTAAAGCCTCAACGCCGCGACGTTGTTCTCTCTCACTTCTAGGTAAGATTCACTGGTGTTTTTCTGAACAAAAATGCTTTCAAGTTCTTGCAAAAGTCTACGCCCGATTCCTCTCCTACGCTGTGTGGGCAGAACGTCGAGCGTTAGTATGTGCCCTGCTAGAGCTTCTTTTTCAACACTCATCCTGCCTATGATGAAACCCACTGCCTTCCCGTTGTACCTTGCTAGCAAGCTTATCGAATTGTAATCCACGAGTAGTTGAGCGATCTGTTTCTTCATGAAGGCCTCATCTTTGAAGCATTCCGTCTCTATCTCATACAGTTGGTCCAAGTCTTTCGTCGATGCGTCCTCTACCGTTATCGTTATTCTTCACATCTTTCCACGATTAGACAAGGGCAGAATTTAGACCTTTCCGGTCTCAGCCGAAGTTGTCTGTCTGTTCAAGCTTGAGGTCATGGCTTTTATTCCAAGCCATTGTTGCGCCCCAAAACCTATGAGGAATCGAACCCACAGGGTCAACACACGCATCAGTATCGTCGCTGTAGCACTGACCTGCCATGGAACACCGAAGAAGACGAGCAAGGTTGTTAGCGTTATCTCAGGCAGACCGACTTCGAAAGGAATCCCGATAGGTATAGACTTAACGGCAACAAAGATCGAAGAGATCACAAGTATTGCACTCCAGCTGATCTGCGGGTATCCGACGGACAGAAACGTCAGGTAGAAGACCGCCAGAGAGAGCAGCCAAGATGTTGCGGAAGCAATCGAGGCGAGAAGCACTGTCTTCGGAGCACGACCATAGTCTCTTATGGCACCGTGAAACACCCTTGTCGCCTCCATCGCTTCTTCTCTGAGGTTAGTTAACTTCCAGTGTCCGCGGGTTATGCGTTCTGCAAACCTGATTAGTGAATCTATGATCCTCAGAGTCCACTTCTCTTTGCGGCATAGGAACAAGATCAGAACGAGAAAGACGAACATCATAACAATGAGGAATAGGACGAGAGCTAGCACCATTCCATACAGAAGATTCTCGATAAGAAGCAGGACGGCACCGATCACGAGTGTCACGATGTTTATGCTCATCCCGATCAACCGTTGAGCTACGACCGATGCGGTGGCTTTCCCAGCTGACCCACTCTGTTCTCTGTTCACAAGGTAGATCCTAGTGATTTCCCCACTCACCGACTCTGCGGGAATCATAGTGTCGACGAAGATCCCGACCCACACAAACAAGAACTCCCTAAACAAGGATACTTTTACTGACAAGAACTTGAGCAGAAAATGCCATGCGACAGTGAAGAAAAAAACATCAAGCAACGCGGCGACAGCGGCCATCGCATAGAAATCTGCGTGAATGTGCTGCATGTTGGCAATGATTTCTTGAATGTCAACTTTGAAAACGTAGATGTATATGAAGAAGGCCGCAAGGCCTATTATAGGCAGAATGAACGTCTTCCAAGTGACCTTGTATTTCGGTGAATTCAAAAGAGTCTGCTCCCGCCAACAAAAGCAGAAGGGCAGGGACGATGATTATATATTTTGCCGATTTCCACACTGGAGAACTGCTTTGCCGTGTCACCTCAAGATTTAACTGGGTTCCCTTTTTCCTAGTTATGGACGGTGCAATCAGTTGAGCCTAAATGGAATACATTTTCTTCTAGCGCACGCGCAACTTAGATTAACTGAAATGACAGCGCGACTAAGAGAGTTTGCAATTCTTAAGTAATCATACTCCTAGTATTAGAACATTTAATACTTGGCTGCGGTATGCCGTATGCACCATGCTTTTACAAAAGGCGATCTCTTCTTTCGGGCATTTCAGACTTCTTGCCGTTTCTATCTTTGAGGTAGTCGCTGATGATAGCGCGCGCGATGAAAGTTAAGCTTTTGTTGTTTGGTTAAGCGAACGCAACTTTTTTAGCTTCACATCGAATAAAACAAGCAGTGGAGAGTGCCAACCACTAGGATTTTCCTTTCCTTTCTCCATTCCTAGTTCGGCACTCTCTACGGAACTTCTTTCGCTTCTCCTTCTCCTTTCTTTTTCCTATTTTACTTATAGGTAATCTATTAACCAGCTAGTTCAGTTATTTAACAATTATGGAACCATCTTCTATTACGCGCGTGAATCACTTTTTCGCCTTCTAGCGCGCGCTACGTCTAAACACAACAAAAGGAAAAAGCGGATTGCTTCAAGAATCAGATTCAGAGGGTTCGATAGGGATGTCTTTTGTTTTCCTTTCAAGATCATAGAGGTGATCGTCATCAACGTAAGCCCAATAGACTGCGAGCATGACTCCGAATCCAAAAATGATATTCAGAGCGACTGTTGCTGTGTCCCAAACACTAAATCTAGCCCATGCCTGATACACATTACTTCCTACATACAGCGCAATTAAGATACAAATCACATAGAGAATAACAAAGAAAACTCGGCGTGACATGTTATCATAACGGTTGTCTTTCTGGGTTATTCTACTATTTTTGCTTTGTGTCGAATCCGTCGATAGAATAACGCGCGCGCTATTTTGGATAACACTTCGTTCTCAGCAGAAGAGATTAACATTCTTTTGGACTGCCTACGCGTCAAATATGCACAGTGGCCGTAATGACGACGAGACTTCCCACGCGCGCTACTACTCTTAAATAGAGAACCTAAGGACCTTAGTACAAGAAGAACAAGGTTGAGAGCATAGCCATGGCAGACAGCATTAGAGAAATTGAACTGAAACAGATTCAGCCGAGCAGGCTTAACCCGCGGTTGGAGGTAAGTATAGAACGCCTCAACGAACTCGCTGAAAGCATAAAGGAAGTAGGCCTGCTGGAACCAATCATCGTCAGGCCCGTTGGTGGCAAGTTCGAAGTTGTGGTAGGTGAAAGACGCTACAGAGCGTCTCAACAGGCGGGGCTAAAAAAGATCACGGCGATCGTTAGAGACTACGCAGACGATGAGGTTGTACAGCTCAACCTGATCGAAAACGTGCAAAGAGAAGAACTCAGTGCGGTTGAAAAGGGTAGAGTCTGCAAGTACCTTCTCAGCGAATGCGCAGCCAAATATCCCTCTCAAATCGCCATTGCAGAGAAGATTGGCGTGAGTCCTGAAACAATCTCCAATTGGCTTCGCACGGTGGAAGTCATCCCTGAAGAAGCGCAAGCATACATTGCACCATCAGCAATGTCTGGCGAAGTACCAGAGGGCAAGATCGATTATCAAACGGCGGTAAAAATCGGGCGTTCTTTTGAAGAGCCGGAAAAACGCGTTGAAATAATAAAGAAACTGGCGGAAAAACATCTTCCCGTCAAGGAAAGAGCGGAAATCATAGACAAAATGGTCAATGAGCCTCAAAAATCGTTAGAGGAAGCAATGGAAGAAGTTGCAACAGCTGCTTTTGCTATGAACTTTTCAGCCGAAGACAAAGAAGTCCTAGTGAACGGACTAAAAACCCAAACGTCTAGAACAGACGCGCCTGACCCGAAAATCAAAACAGGAGCGACTGTCTGTGCAACAATCTACGAGCCCAGCATTGCGCAATTGCGAATAACCTCAGTGGAACGGAAGAAGCTTAGATACTTCACCGAAGAAGACGCATCCAAAGAAGGGGGTTATACGCTCACAGAATTCAAGAAAAGGTGGAGGAAGACTCACGGAGACTGGGACGAAGACCAACTTGTCTACATTATCCGCTTCGAAAAACTGAAATGACCAAGCCGACGAAGTAAACGACGTGTTTGTCGAAAATGCCTAGACATCCATTTTCCTTTCTAAACTCCATTTTCCACAAAAGATCAACAATAAGTGCAGGCTATTTTTGCAGGAACTTCCCGTTCTTGTAGAACAGCTCGCCGTCTGCGTAGATCTCTCCGCCTTTTTTCATGTCTTTCAAGATGTCCCAGTGCAAAGCTGACTTATTCAGTCCACCTGTCTCAGGAATCGGGTTGAGTCCGAGTGCCATGTGGATTGTACCTCCCATTTTCTCGTCAAAAAGCATGTCTTTGGTGAACCTGGTTATGTTGTAGTTTGTTCCGATAGCGGTTTCGCCAAGCCTGTCTGCACCTTCGATCTTTAGGAGTTGTTGCAGAAGCTCGTCGCCCTTCGCTGCTATTGCTTTCACAACCTTGCCAGCTTTGAAGGTTAGTCTAATGTCTTCAACTTCTCTGCCTGCGTAGATGCCTGGAAAAGTGAACCTAATCGTGCCGTTGACTGAGTTCTCAATTGGCGCAGTGAACACTTCGCCGTCGGGCATGTTCTTCTGTCCGCTGCAGTTTATCCATTTCCTCCCCTTGACATTAAACTTCAGGTCTGTGTCCTCTCCGACCAAGTGCATTTCATCTGCTTTGTCGAGGAAGCTGCAGATTTTGTCTTGTTCTTTCTGGATCTTCTTCCATTCTGCACTGGGGTCTTGCTTGTCTACGAGGCAACTGCTGTAGACGAAGTCTTCGTACTCGGGAAGCGCCATCGCAGCTTCTTGCGCCTGCGCAGCAATAGGGTAAGGCAGGCCAGTCCATCTGTACTTTCCTTCTGCTTCGCGCTTGAACAGGATTTCAGTGAGGCTTCTCCTTGCTGCCCTGTGCGTCCTGATCTTCGCCGGGTCGATATTCGTGAGTCCTTTCGGGTTAGGGTCACAGAATAGGCCTATGGTAACATCAATATTCTCTATCAGAAACTTTTCGAAAGGAGAAACATACGTTAGCTGATGCTCTTTCGCCAGCTTGTAAAAAGTGAATTGAGTTTCCAAACTTGGAAGAACCATAGGATAGGCATCACTCAGCAGACACTCTTTGTAGAGTTCATGGATCAAAGGAAATGCAAGTGCAGTCCCTTGAATCACAACATTCTCCTTGGGTTTCACATCAACACTGTAATGGACACAAAGCTTTGCCAGTTTCTCGATTCTAGGATCGACCATTAGCTTTCACCACATGGAAGAAAATATAGTGACACATCAAAACTTAAAAGTCTGTTGCCGAACTGGCCGCTCGCAGAGTTTCAGGGTCTTATACTACATACCTGTCGGTTTTCTCGAAATCCTTCACGATCTCCATCACCCTCCTTGGCACGTTAACAGCTTGCAGTGGAATCCCTTTCAACAGTGTCCAAGGGCTTTTTATTGCCACCTGCGCTGCAACGTATTCTTTCCCGAAGCATTTCTCAGCAACTTTGACAACCATTTCCCTGACCGCAACCTCAGAGACCTCCCCCAACGCGTGCAAGTACTCGTGAACCAGCAAGTTGTATGTCAAAGCGTTAACCACGTTCCGAGGCTCGCCTGATGCCTCGACAATCTGAACTAGAATTCGGTTTAAGACGATATTGTTTGTCCCCAACGGGTGATATGCACCTAGCTGAATCGGCAGATCATCAAGAAACAGCAACATTCCGGCTCTGCGTCTATGGAGAGCAAATTCGACAGTGTCTTTGACTATTTCCCAAATCTCGCCGTAGCTGGCAGCATTGTCCAAGCGATTGCGGTAGCGTTCCATATGTGAAGACTTGCCCTCCATGTGTCCAGCCTGCGGAAAATCAACACTCGCCCATGCTTATATTGAATACGGAAAAAAGGACTGTCACGGCAATTTCGAGTTCCACGAAGTCCGGAAGCACACGATTCTCCAGTTAGAGAACTAGATTCAGGGCCACTCTACATTACTTGACCCGCTAAACAACTAATAAGTACAGGTGCAGATCCACAGTCACTATCAAGGTGGCAGGTGATATGGCTAAGGAGGACACACGCGAGATATTGGACAAATATAGGGTTGTCGCAGTAGTCGGATTGTCTCGCGACCCATTAAAGTACAGCAATCTGGTGGCCAAATATTTGCAGAGTCAAGGATACCGAATCATTCCTGTCAACCCCACAACCGAAGAGGTTCTGAACGAGAAAAGCCACAGAAGCCTCCTCGAAATCCCCCCTGAAACAGCAAGAACAATAGAAATCGTCGATATCTTCCGCCCCTCAGCAGACATCCCGCCTATCGTAGACCAAGCAATCATCATGAAAGAACAGTACGACAAGCCGTACGTGATCTGGACGCAGCTCGGCATTGTCAACGAGCAGGCTGCGAAGACAGCAAGAGAAGCTGGACTGACAGTCGTCATGAACAAGTGCATGATGCAAGAACACTTGAGACTATTCCAAAGTACATGAGGACCGCGACAGCCAGTAGTCCACTCTGGAAGGGTGCGCCTGACTTCACGATCCTCCATCAATTAGACTTGAGACTTGTGGGCAGGGCTTTCACTATTTGGTCGCTGAGGTAACCTGCGAAAAGAAGACCCGAAATGATTGATGCGACAAACATTGCAGCATATACTCACGGGGGAAGCTGTGGAAGAAAGAACAAACTGACAATAATCAGGTTGCTTTGCGAAGACAGCCCCCCTGCAAGGTAGATCAAGACTGATCCCGTACCTTGGAAGGCGTCAATCACAATTTTAGCAACTAAGCCTTCTATAGAAGAAAGAAAAGGAGCGAAGACGTTGCTCCCGCTCAGAAGCATTTCAATTATGCCTTTCAGCAAGCCTGTTCCAATAGCTGATCCTTTTGACGTTGTTAGAACGGCGGCCAAAATCAGCCACATTACGTGAAGGCCTGACAGGAATTGAGAAGCCACAGGATATGTCAGAGGTATCAAGGAAAGTAGTCTTGCTCCTCGGCTGACTAGAAAGCTGGAAACACGCCTTGCACTGCTCAACATTGCACTAAGTAGTAGCTTGTTCAGAGGTCTGCTGTTCTCAGATTTCAAGAGCAGCTTGGCCACGCAGCTTTTCTCAGACCATGTCCGGTAACCTGATTCCATTGCTACTGTGTTTTTATCATATGAGGAAAAAGTGGATCAGAATTCAGGTTTAAGCTTCTTTTCCTTCTTGTCCAAGCAAGCTTTGATGAACCCGTAGTATTCGGGGTCAGGTCTACACGGACGACTCTTGAATTCGCCATGGAATTGAGATGCAAAGAAGAAGAAGCGGTCGGGCAACTCCAGCAGTTCCATTCTCCGACCGTCGGTGCTCTTCCCGGAGAACACAAGCCCGTTCTTCCGCAACGTTTCCGAAAAATCAAGATTAACCTCAAATCTGTGGCGATGCCGTTCAAAGATCTCCTCACATTTGTAGAGCTTGTACGCGATTGTGTCAGGTTCGACCACAATCTTATGAGAGCCCAGACGCATCGTCGCACCCTTAATCTCGACTCCCCTTTGCTCAGGCATGAGGTCGATGACGGGATTCGGCGAATCAGGGTTTATCTCGGTGCTGTTCGCTCCTTTCAGGTTGCATACATGCCTCGCGAATTCGATCACTGCAAGCTGAAATCCGTAACATATACCAAGAAAGGGAGTGTCATTCTCTCTAGCAAACTCGATTGCCAGTAACTTCCCTTCAGTACCTCTAGGGCCGAATCCGTACGGAACGAAGATTCCGTCGTATTCTTTGAGATTGTCGACACACGCTTTATCCTGCTCAAGCTTCTCCGCCTCGAGATAGTCTATGCAAACTCTTGCTCGGCACGCAGCTCCCGCATGTTTCAGTGCTTCGCCCATGCTCACGTAACTGTCTGCAAGCCCTGCATACTTGCCCACAAGCGCAATCTTCACCTCGTGTTGAGGCTTCAGAATTGCGTCGACGAAAACCCTCCACTGTTTGAGGTCTTTCTTGCGGTCTGAAAGCCCGAACCTCTTGCAGATGAAGTCGCTCATTCCCTGTTCATCAAGTATGAGCGGAACTTCGTAGACCGTTTCAACATTGTAAGAGCAGAACACTGCATCCTCAGGTATCGTGCCGAACAAGGCGATCTTCCTTCTAGCCTCGGTGTCAATCATCTTTGGACTTCTTGCAACAATCGTGTCGGGTTGAATACCTATGCGCCTTAGTTCATTCACGCTGTGCTGAAGGGGCTTGGTCTTCATTTCGTTGGTAACATCCAATACGGGAACCAAGGCCACATGCACGTACAGGGTGTTTTCAAGGCCTTCTTCCAAGCGCATCTGTCGAATAGCTTCTAGGAAAGGCAAGCCTTCGATGTCGCCAACGGTGCCGCCGACCTCGGTTAGAACTACATCGACGTCTGATTTTTTCGCAACGTCGCGTATCCTGTGCTTGATCTCGTTGGTCACGTGCGGAACGATCTGCACGCATCTGCCTAGGAAGTCTCCGCGTCTTTCCTTCTCAATGACCGCCTTGTAGATCAGACCTGTTGTAAGATTGTTCTCTTTCTGCAGGTTCAAGTCCAGAAAACGCTCGTACCATCCAAGGTCAAGGTCTGTTTCCCCGCCATCATCAGTCACATAGACTTCTCCGTGCATGTAAGGATTCATCGTACCCGCATCAACGTTGACGTAAGGGTCAATCTTTATCACAGTGACTTTCAAACCTCTGGCTTGAAGCATCTTTCCAATTGAGGAAGTCAAAATACCCTTGCCAACAGAACTCAAGACACCGCCAGTCACAAAAACATACCTTACCACGCAGTCTCCCCCTGCAATGTCAAGACCATTACCAGCAGTAAGCATTTAAATTCTTTCATTTAGGGGGTTCACAACCGGATTTGAGCAATCTGGACTAGACTGGCTCAGCTAGACAGGCTCAACTGCCTCCATAATCAGGTGGAGTTGGTTTCCGCTCAGCCCCAGACCATGAAAATATCTGCCTCGAAGCCTCGTATCTTTCAAGAAAGTCTCTTTAAGCAACAAGGGGTCGTCAAAACGTTTGACGTACTGAAATTCCAAGGCACTGTTCCAGCCGCTCGCTTTACAGTCACGTCTCTCTTCTTCACTCAAATCGTCTATTCCACATGCCTTGGCAATAATCCCATATCCGACAAAAGCATCGCCCGCTTGAGTCCTGTGCAAGAACAGTGCTGTCTGTCCTGATTTCCAGTTTCGGCGCACGCTTGTGAAGTAGATTGCCATTTCAAAAACTCGGTCAACCCACCTCTCACTTGCGATTCTCAGTATGTAACCAGCAGCCTCAGACATCTGACCTCTCACTATTCTCCTACGGGATTATTCCTATCTTTATCTCGGTCTTGGAGGTTGACAGCACTTCAAAGGCGTCTTTGATCTGTTCAAGCTTCATCTTCCGCGTAACTAGCGACCTAACATCGATTGTTCTGGATGCGATAAGATTCAGAGCTTTTCTAAAATGCAGAGGAGTCGTGTGAAATGTGCCTAGCACCGTTTGTTCGCCGTAGTGGAGTTTTTCTGCGTCAATTTTGACTTCTGTTCCCGGCGGGCAGCCTCCGAACTCCAAGATTTTCCCACCTTTTCTCGCAAGCTTCAACGCTTGTTCCCATGTGGCCGGAAGTCCTATTGCTTCGATAACGACATCTGCGCCGTATCCGCCGGTCAGTTCCCTTATTCTTTCCACCACATCTGCCTTTCTGCCATTAACAGTCTCGTCGGCACCTAGTTTCTGTGCAAAATCGAGTCGTTCATCGACAAGGTCTATCATGATCGTCTTTTGAACGCCGATCTTCTTGACCGTTAGCAGATGTAGCAGTCCGATCGGTCCTGCGCCTATTATTGCCACAGTGTCCCCAAGGCTCACATGCGCTTCCTCTACGCCATGCAGGACACAGGCTAACGGTTCAGTGATAGCTGCTTCCTCGTAGGAAATATCTTGGGGAATTTCCTGCATGTTAACGAGGACCATGCGGCTCGGCACTTTGATGTACTCGGCATAAGCGCCCCATAGCCAAATCATGTTCTCGCATAGATTGTACTTCCCTTTTTGACACATCGTGCAATGCAGACAAGGCGCACTGTTGCCAGCGCGGACGCGCATTCCGACCCTTGGCCATTCTAGGCCTGCAGCTACCTTAACCACTTCACCGGCCCATTCGTGCCCAAAAATCGTCGGCAACTTCACGACTCCCTCGACGTAACCTCTCTGGAAGATCTTCAAATCAGTTCCACAAGTCGTGGCAGATTTCACTCTGACGAGAACCTCGCCGTCCGATGTTCGCGGAACATCGACATCCTCGACTCTCAGGTCCCTCACACCGTACAGCATAGCAGCTTTCATTGCCATCGCTAGTCTAGAACTAGGCTTTTTAGTATATGGAGATTTCTACTGCATGCAACGTCCACAACCTCGTGATTCTGGCCGATTTTCTGCTAGAATCGCAGTGAGTCTTGGACACACATGACAACATATGAAAGCAATGGAAAGAAATCAAAACTAGCGTTGGAGAAGAGGGGGGATCGCCTCTTCTCTCTTGTCTCTAGCCCGGTTTAGGGGAGGCAAGAATGCGCCGCAGCGAGATCGATGCTGAATAGTCCTGCTAACCCAGGTCGACAAGCTTGTCGCCCGGCAGACCGCCAGGTATCTCTCTCTGTATCAACAGAGCAGCTCCCATGCTTGTCCTTATCTCGATCTTGACCTTCGTGTAGGACGCAAGTCCGTACGTGTCACTCAGATTTATGACTAAGTACGCCTTTGCATTCTGTTTGATTGATGTATCCGTGCTGGATTCATAGTTGTAGATGAAGCACGTCGCGTTGGGTCCACCAGTCACAAGGGCCATCAGATTTGCCAGAGATACGTTGGTGGAAGTAGTCACACCTCCGTAAATGTTGGCGAGTGAAAAATTGCCGCCTTGAACTGCCACGACCACCGTGTTCGCCGCCATGTCCACTTGTTCTTGACCTATTGCTAACTTCAACGGGATCGCCAGATAAGTGATTGCTGGGTTGCTCGCGTTTGTCTTCCCTGTCAAGAACCCGTCCAGTTCGAGTGCGCTTGTGGCTTCTTGTATTCCCTTGTCGATTGTTGATTTTGCCTTCTGCGCAGAATAGAAACCCATGTTAATAACTACGTAGGCAAATGCTGCGGCGATCACCACGAAAGCGATCAGCACGATCGCAGCCTCTATACCTACAATACCACGCTTCTGCCTCAAAATGGCCCTAAGTACTTTCATTCTTGCCTTCACCTTTACTTGCGCTCAATATTCAGAATCTTAACATATAATACTCTGTGCGTCTCAGACAAATCAGACTACGCCTTAATGTGCTAAGTGCATGACCCAATTCGACACAGAAGAGGCTTCAAATCAAACAGGAACGTGTCTTGTCGAGGACCCCGTTTGCTAGCTTGTCGACCTCTTGAAGACGATCGTCTGTTCTGGGGACATACACGAAGGTTACTGCGCGGAACGTGCGAACCACCTCGCATACCTTGTTTCGCAATGCTTTCAAATGCAGGTCCTTCACCGCGTATTGTCCATTGAGTTGCTTGACAACAAGCTGGCTGTCCATGTTGCAGAGTACCTGGTCAGCCGTGCCTGAAACGGACTCAAGCGCGTAGATCAACGCCAGATACTCAGCCTGGTTGTTCGTCTTCACTCCCAAGTACTTGGTCCGTTTCTGTATAACCCTCTCATCCTCAGCCAAAGCGATAAAAGCCGCCGCTGAAGGGCCAGGATTTCCTCTTGAGGCCCCGTCAGAATAGACTATGAGCTTAGACATTGTTCTGACTTCAACCCCTTCCAGTTCGTTTTGGCTGCCTTTCCAGTCCTATCACTCATATGCCGCCCGCGTTCTTCATGTCAAGATCAGGACTCTAAGGCTTTCCTTGCTTTCCAAGGCCGTGCTGAATGCCTTTGGAGTTTGTGCAAGTTTAAAACGGTGAGTTATCAATTCCTTGACGGCTATTTTCCTCGATGACAGAAGTTGGAGCGCGGTCCTTGTTTCAAGATGAGAGGTTGAATAAGACGGAATTATCTGAATTTCTGAGAGAAATAGGTCTCTTGGGCTCAATTGCAGGTAGCTTTCAGGGTTGGTGGGTGCAAAGACGCACAGTTTTCCTCCTTTTCTGCAGATGCTCATTCCCGTCTTGTACGCTTCCAGGTTGGGGGCTGTGACAATTGCAAGGTCTACCCCTCTGCCGTCAGTTTCTTTGGTCACAACCTCGGCAAAGTTCTGGTTTTTCGGATTGACGGTTATGTCTGCCCCAAACCTGCCGGCAAACTTCAGGCGAAAATCGATTAAGTCGCTCACAATCGTAGTTCCTGCTCCATAAATTTTGCTGAGCGCGGAGTGAATCAAACCAGTTGCGCCTGCGCCGATGATTGCCACGGTATCGCCTACTTGGACGCCACATTTCTTTAGGGCTCTCAGGCAGCATCCAACGGGTTCAACGAAAGTTGCGTCTTCGAATGACAGATCATCGGGTATCTTGAGTGTATCTATCTGAACGTTCGATGCTGGAACCCTGAAATATTCTGAAAAACCGCCCGGTCTGATGTTTGTTTCGTGGAACTTTCTGCATAACGTATAGTCACCATGCAAGCAGTAGTGGCATGTCAGACATGCTACATGATGGTGCACAAAAACCCGGTCTCCGACTTCCAGTGAACTGACTTTGCTTCCCTTCTTTACGACTACGCCCGAAGGCTCATGCCCAAGAACGAGAGGGGCACGAGACTCTAAGTACCAGCCCATCAGGTCTGAACCGCATATTCCACAAGCTTTCATTTCAACAAGAATCTCATCATCGCCAATCTGAGGGGTCGGAACTTCCTCCAACCGGATGTCATGCTGGTTATAATACATGGCAGCTTTCATTCGAACCCCCAGATTTTCTCTGGCATTCTGCACTTAAGACTTTCCAACTCACTTATTGTTGTGCTTCTCACCAGGAAGCCTAGCACACTGTATGAAGAGGAGTAATGCCATACAGACAGATATGGCAGCTATTCAAGAATCGCGGCTTTCTCTATCTTCTCTTTGACGCTCTGTAGGAATGCCCCAGCCGGAGCCCCGTCGACGATTCTATGGTCGTACGACAGACTGAGCGTGACGAAGGGTACAGAGCCCACTTTTCCATCTAACATCGTCAGTTTGTCGGCGATTCTGCCCACGCCCAGGATGGCAGCCTCGGGCGGGTTAATTATTGGGGCAAAAAAGTCTACGCCGAACATACCCAAGTTTGTGACGGTGAACGTCCCGCCTGTCACTTCTTCCTTCGACAGTTTTCCTTGCTGGGCCTTTTCCGTTTTCTCCCTGATAGTACCCTCTATCTCACTCAGAGACCTCTTGTCTGGGCTACGTATTACAGGCACGACCAGGCCGTTTTCAGTGGCAACGGCTACCCCGACGTTTATGTCCTCAAACATCTTTATCATGTCGCCCTGAAGGGTGGAATTTATCCAAGGGTGTTCAGCCAATGCTTTGGCGACTGCTTTGACGAGAATTGCAGTGTAGGATACCAGCAGTTTTTCACGCAGAATCTTTGCACTGGAAAAGGCGACCTCCATGAATATCGTGCTGTGAGGCGCCGTTCTGAAGCTCGTAGAAAGGCGCTCAGCCGAGGTCTTTCTGAAACCGCTTAATTGGAAAGTCTGTTTGACTTTTGGCATGATTCCGCTCCTCTGTTCCGCAAAGCGTTTGACATCTTCCTCGGATATTCTTCCCTCGGGTCCGCTCCCTTCCACGGACGAAATGTCAATGCCATGTTCCTTTGCCAAGCGTTTTGCGGCGGGTGATGCCTGAACCCGTTTTTCGCTTTCACTGCCCGTTTCTTCAGCTGCTTCTGCAGGGGCTTCCGTTTCGGGTAGGGTTTCATCTGCTGAACCTATGATGCCTATAGGGGCACCTACAGGAACGTCCACTCCTTCTTCTATGATTATCTTCCGGAGGATGCCTGATGCTGGAGCCTCCAAATCGTAGGTCGCTTTCTCTGAGACAACTTCCACGACCGGTTCGCCTTTTTCGACATGGTCACCTTCTTTCTTGTACCACTTGCCTACTGTGCCTTCTTTCATCGTGAGGCTGAGCTTAGGCATCAATATGTTGGTTACCATTCTAGACAACTTCCTTAACCGCTTTGATTATGGACTGTTCGTTAGGAATTATGAACTGCTCCAGTGGCGGGCTGAACGGTATCGGAGTGTCGGGAGTTGTCACACGTTTTACCGGCGCATCCAGATAGTCGAGTGCTCTTTCGGCTACGAGTGCAGCTATCTCAGCGCTCACGCCGCCCGTTCTGCAGTCCTCACTTACGATGACTACTCTTCCAGTTTTTCTGACTGAGCCCGTTATCGTAGCTACGTCCAAAGGTGTCAATGTCCTTGGGTCTACCACTTCGGCATCTACACCTTCCTTCAGCAGTGTCGTTGCGGCGTTCAAGGCCTTGTGAACCATGTAGGACGTAGCAACAACCGTAACGTCGGTACCTTCCTTCTTCACATCCGCTTTGCCAAATGGAATCAGGTACTCCTGCTCAGGAACTTCACCTTCAACAGGGTAGAGAAGCTTGTGTTCACAGAAGAACACAGGGTTGCTGCCTCGAATAGCGGTCTTCAGAAGTCCTTTTGCATCATAAGGTGTTGAAGGAACAGCAACGTGCAGACCTGGAACGTGCATGAACCACGCTTCCAGACTCTGCGAATGGTGAGACGCGATGTTGACTCCGGCGCCGAACGGCGTCCTTATCACTAGCGGACATGAAGCTTGACCGCCAAACATGTAGCGAATCTTCGCTGCCTGGTTGGCTATTTGATCCATGGCCAGGGCAGTTAGGTCCCCGAACATTATCTCTGCAACTGGACGCATGCCCGTTATTGCCGCGCCGACAGCAGTGCCGATGATCGCCGACTCCGATATAGGAGTGTCCCTCACTCTTTCGTCTCCGAACTCTTGTGCCAATCCATCAGTGACTTTGAATGCTCCACCCCAGAACCTGCCGATGTCTTCTCCGAGCAGGAACACTCTTGAGTCTCTCTGCATTTCTTCTCTCAACGCTTCACGAAGCGAATCACGATAAGTAATCTTCCGCACACATTTCCCTCCTATTATGAATAGACATCATCCAGAGCTTCTTCTCCTTTGGGATAGGGGCTCATCAAAGCGAATTTCACAGCATCCGCGACTTCCTCGGCGACCTCCTTTTCAATGTTGTCTATCTCCGCTTGTGTCAGAATCTCGTCCTCGACTATGGTCTGCTTTAGCAGCTTGATAGGATCTTTCGCGAGCCATTGCTCAACTTCCTCCCTAGGACGGTATTTTGCCGGGTCGACTCTTGAATGCCCCTTGTGACGGTATGTTTTACACTCAATCAGCGTCGGCCCCAGACCTGTTCTTGCCCGTTCAAACGCTTTTCGTGCAGCCTCATAGACTGCAAGGACATCATTTCCATCCACGATCGTTCCTGGAATGCCATAGGCTGCGGCTCGGTCTGCAACGTTCTGGATGTTCATTATTGTAGATTGGCGTGTTCCCATCGCGTACAGGTTATTCTCGCAGACGAAAACAACTGGGAGCGACCAGACTGAAGCAATGTTTATGCTTTCATGAAACGTCCCCTGGTTTGAAGCCCCTTCACCAAAGAAACATGCCACAACCTGACTTGTCTTCCTCAACTTAGCGGACAACGCGGCGCCCACAGCTATTGGAAGTCCAGCTCCTACGACCGCGGTGGCGCCAAGCATCCCGACACTGAAGTCAGCAATGTGCATCGATCCGCCCTTTCCCTTGCAGTAGCCAGTCTTCTTTCCAAGTATCTCCGCCATTGTCCGCTTGAGGTCGGCGCCTTTGGCTATGCAGTGGCCGTGGCCTCTATGAGTGCTTGTGATGTAGTCGTCCTTGCTCAAATTGCTGCACACTCCCACCGCGACTGCTTCTTCTCCCGCGTAGAGGTGGATAGTCCCTGGAACAAGGTTTTGGCCATAAAGGTCAAACACTTTCTCCTCAAAAAGACGAATCTCAAGCATTTTTCTGTACATTTGTGAGAGCTGTTCCTTTCGCAGACTGGGGGTCAAATGCTATCTCTTCCTTTATCCTGAAGTTCATTTCTTATACACTGAAGCTTTTATATTAGTCTACCAGAGGGAAAAGCGCAGGCAGGAAGTAGACGCTTACCAGATTTTTCCACTGACTTCGCTCCTGAACCTTCAGGACGGACGCAGCCACATTGCGAGACGTCCGAGAACACGGATGACCCTGCCTGCAAGTATGGTACGCAAATAATAAAGAGCAAGAACAGAATACACTACAGACACAGGAAATCAGCGTAGTAGTGTCGAAGAAGCTCTAGAGCGTGAACATTGTGCAGAAGTCTTATTCGAGACTGTTGGGAATTGTTGGAAAGCCCAACACGGGCAAGTCAACGTTCTTCAGTGCAGCCACCTTGGCACCTGCCGAGATAGCGAACTATCCTTTTACGACGATAAAGCCTAACAGGGGTGTCGGTTATGTCAGAACGCCTTGCGTGCATGAAGAATTCAATGTGAACGACAACCCTGCTAACTCAATCTGCATGAATGGCGTTCGGCTCATACCGATAGAGTTCATTGATTGCGCAGGCCTTGTGCCAGGCGCATGGGAAGGCAGGGGTTTGGGCAACCAATTCCTAGACGAGATAAGGAGGGCGGACGTCTTGATTCATATAGTTGACGCTTCTGGGGGAACAGACTGCGAAGGCAGGCTTTGCAGACCTGGCGAAAATGATCCGCTTGATGACGTGAAATTCCTTGAACGCGAGATAACCATGTGGATGGCGAACATACTGAAGAAGGATTGGCTGAAGATCGCAAGGACAGCTGAAGCAGAATCGAAAGACATGATCTCAATGCTAGAGGAACGGCTCAGTGGCTTGTCAATCAAGAGAAGTCACGTCATCGAAGCTATAAGAAAGGCCAAGTTGAATGCGGATAAACCCACTGCTTGGAGCGACGAGGATTTTCTCAGATTCGTTGACACACTGAGACAGACCGCTAAGCCTATGCTGATCGTTGCAAACAAGATTGACCTCCCAACGTCGCAAGAGAACCTGGACAGACTGAAAAAAGCGGGCCATGTTGTCGTCCCATCATGCGCAGAAGCAGAACTCGCACTGAGAAGAGCCGCTGAAAAACAGCTTATAGACTATAGACCAGGAGACTGCAATTTCAAGATCAACAAGCCTGAAGGCCTGAGTGAAAGTCAACGGAAGGCCTTGGAAACTATAAGAGACAAGATCCTGCTTACTTTCGGCTCCACTGGCGTTCAAGAAGCAGTAAACACGGCGTTTTTCAAACTGCTGAACATGATCACTGTCTATCCTGTTGAGGACCTTGAGAAGTTGGCCGACCATGCTGGAAGAGTGCTGCCGGACGCGTATCTCGTACCTTATGGAACGACGGCGCGACAGCTCGCGTACATAATTCATACGGAGCTTGGAGAGGGATTCATCTACGCGATCGAGGCAAGAGAAAAGAAGCGAGTCGGGGAAGACCACGTGCTGAAAGACAGAGACGTAGTCTCGATAGTGAGCGCGAGAAGAAGAGCCTGAACTTCATTCTCCGAACCGTCTCTTTCGTTTCTGGAACGTTCTGACCGCCCTCAGAAGGTCGATCAGGCGGAAGTCAGGCCAGTAAACATCTAGGAAGAACAGTTCGCTGTAAGCAGACTGCCAAAGAAGAAAGCCACTCAGCCTTTCTTCTCCTGAGGTCCTAATGATTATGTCTGGGTCTTGGTTTGGCAAGTGGGACGTGTAAAGATGTTGCGCGAAAGTCTTCTCGTCAACACTCTCAGGTTTCAGCTTTCCCTGACTGACTTCTTCGGCGATTTTTCTCGCGGCGTCGACGATCTCAGCGCGGCCTCCGTATGCAAAGGCGAAGTTCAGAAAATGCTCGCCGTAGTTTTGTGTTGCTTTCTCCACTTCTGCTATCAACTTCTGGAGGTCCTCTGGGAGCAAATTGACTCTGCCTATAACCTTAACGCGAATCTTGTCTTTGTATATCCGTTCATCGGTCAATATTTGTCTAAAACGCTCTTCAGCGATTCGCATTATCTCGGCGACTTCGTTTTGCGAACGCCGAAAATTCTCGGTTGAAAAAGCATACAGAGTCACAGATCTCACGTTGAGTTTCAAACACCAGTCGACAAGCTGGTCAACCTTATCAGCGCCTTTTTCATGGCCGAACCATGGGTTCAGAACTTTCTCGGATGCCCATCTTCTGTTCCCATCCAAGATTATTGCAATATGTTCTGGTTTTACGCCATTCTTCACTTGACGCCAAAGCCACCGTTCATAGGCCCTATAGGCTCCGATGGCTGAAAGCACGGACTTTATCACAGTTCAAACCTCATGCTTCTGCCCGCATCAGTACTCCTTCTTCTGATGGTAGAACTCCTGCGCATGTCAATTAAAACCTTCTCAGGCTCCAATATAGTCTTTCGGAATCTTACCCATCTTTGTGATGCTCTGCTGATATTAAACGCATGTGAGAGCTGAGAGCCCTCAAGTTGCTTCATTTCCATGAAGCGTGGCATATTCGCTGATGCTAACCTTCTCCAAATTCCTTAGCTTGTTCTTCTGTTTCTTCAAAGAACTCTTTTGCATACCTGTGAACGACGAATATCACCAACACTGAAGCGACCCCGATGAGTATGCCGACGACAATTGAGAATATCAGTTTTTCGATGCCTGCGCGCCCCAGAAGCAGGTCCGACGTCGACACGAAGATTTGCTGGGACCATCCTACTATGACTATCAAAGCTGCGTTGCGCAACAACCTTACATCGTGTTCAAGATACCAGCGAATAGCACGACCCAGCAATGCAACACACGCTCCGACAACCATTAGAGTAATCGAGCCATCAACGAAGAAGCCCGCAGCTCTAGGCAATACACTGAGCCAACCAGCGAGGTCGCTTGGAAATGCTATGGCGGCAGCCGCTGTGGTCCATCCCAGGTAAACTGCAAGCACCATACATAACGCGCCAGCTAGCATGGAAAAGTTCGAGATTTGCACTCGAATCGGTGGGGGCGAGTATTCCTTGGCCCACATGTAGAACCCTTTTGCTGCTTTGTCGACACCAAAGCCTTTGACCACCAAGATCACGCTGACTACGATGACAAGCACTATCAGATAGTATTGAACCCACCCAAATATCGCCAGAGCTCCTAAGATTAGAAAAAGTATTCCAGGTACTCCCAGGGCAATGCGAGAATATCTTGGGTTCTCAGCGATCATTCTTAGATATCTTGTGAATACGGCAGCAGTCTCCTCGATCGATTCACTGTGTTTTATTACTATTCTTCTCACAGATGAAACGGGAACCCTTGACTGCACGAGTGGCAATACAGCCTCGTCCGAGTAACCATCTGTTACCAGTATGACTTCCTTGGCGGGGTACGAGACGAGCAAATCATTTAGACCCGCGGCAATTTTCCTGTCAGCACCGACTCCACCAAATTCAGAGCCAGAGAGGGTGGCTACCTCGAAAACCTCCTCAGGTTTGCTCTCAGCTTTTAAACGGTCGTATATGCGAACCGCTTCAAAAATGGCGTTAGCATCCGGTTCTTCTGGGTCCCGCAAGGCCAGCGCGACAGCTGCGTCGAGATTCTCAGTCCTCCCAACAACCGGGGTTTTTACTCCAGCCTTGACTTCAAGATCGCCATCTCTGTCTACGCACAGGATGAGGATTCGTTTCTTTTCCTTTCCTTCTGCTTCAGACATGACTATCTCGTTGTTTCAGTATTATTGTGCGTGTTTACTTTAATCTTGTGATGTCATCCCTTTCTCGGCCAGGAGCTGGAACTCTTCCCAGCTCAGTTTTTCTCTGCGCTTCAGTTTTTCTCTTGCCTGTTCCTCGATTTTTTGTCTAAGTTTGTCCTCGCTTTCCTTTTTCTGTTTCTGGTCTGTTTCTTGCAAGTTTTTTCTCAACTGCAGCATTTGGGCAGAAACTGCAACGATCTCATCCTGAAGGGGCTTCGCTTTCATTCTCGCTTCCAGAAACTGTTTGTGCATTTCGTCTGCCTCCTTTCTCTTCGTCTTCGCCTCTTCAACTTTTTCCAGCATGTTCTTGTGAAGCTCTTGGCTTCTCTGCGCAAGGGTCGTGAGCTTCTTATGACGAACTTCGTTTTCATTCTTTAGAGTGTCAACTTGGTTGCGAAGGTCAGAAGCTTTCTGTGAAGATTTTTCGATCTTTCTGTAGACACTCAGCTGTGTCTCCAGCTGCTTGACTTGCTCCATCATTTCTTTGTCTTCCTGCAACGTGTGTGAAGTGGTCTGAACCTTCCATTCAACTTCCTCAAGCTCCTTCTTTAGAGATGGATAGGATCTTGAAGGCTTGTCCTCAACTATCGTCCTTTTTTCCTGAGAGATTGCCCTTAATTCCTCTATTTTTTCTCGGATTTTGGAAACGGCTGCGCTCCTCTGCTGCTTCAGCTTCCTGACTTCTTCGTTGAGCCCATCCCGCGTTGCGCGAAGTTTCTGCACCTCAGCCTGCAACGTGCGGACCTGCTCGTTGAGCTTGTCTCTTCTTTCTGCCCGTTCATCGGCATCCTTACAGGCTATGCTCCTTTGTTCCTTCAATTCCGCGAGCTTCTGAGTCAGCGCATCTATCGTTGGGCTTTTCTTGTTTTCTGACAATTCTTTCCATCCTCACCTAGGTTTCATCTGCCTGAACTGACATCTGCAGACCATCTTTTCGAAGGGGTACGATCACATCATTCGATTATTATTCTGGCGTCAACAGCCTTGGCGCCCTTTTGGTACACAAGTATTGGGTTTAAGTCGATTTCTTTGATTTCTGGGTAATCAGTCATCAGTCGCGACGTACTCAGCAGTATATCCGTTATGGCTTTTGTGTCCACTGGTGGCATGTTCCGGTAGCCCTTCAGAATGGGGTATGCCTTGATTTCGCCTATCATATCAGAAGCTTCATCCTCCGTGAAAGGCACTACTCTGAATGCAACATCCTTGAGAACCTCGACAAAGATTCCGCCAAGCCCAAACATAACTACAGGTCCGAATTGGGGGTCTTTTATGGCACCCACTATGACTTCAGTTGATGGCGGCGCCATTTCTTGAACTATGATGCCCACTATTCTCGCTTTAGGATTGTTCTTCTTGACGTTCTCCATGATTCTACGGTAGCCGGCGCGCACCTCATCGTCTCCTTTCAAACCAACCTCCACGCCACCAACGTCAGACTTGTGAACCACGTCTGGAGAAACGATCTTCAAAACAACAGGATAGCCTATTCCATTGGCAACCCTGACCGCGTCCACTTCGCTTCCTGCCAGCTCAGACTTCGTAACAGGTATACAATATCCCCTACAGACTTCCTTTGCTTCTGTTTCCAGCAGAGACTTTCTCCCTTCCTTTTGGACCTTCGCAAAAATCTGTGAACCTGCTTTCATGATGTGCAACTCCATGTTCAAGTTACGTATGAAATACTTTATCACTTAAATCGTTTTTCTACCTGGTTTGCGCAGCACAAAAGACGGCTTGATGAGTTTACTGAGAAGGAGAGAAGCTATTTTCGTGATATCGGAGGAATATGATACTTATGATGCCTGCTAGCTGATTGCGAGGTAGGCGAAGATTTTGGCGTCGTTTACTAGGTTTTCTATTATTGCGTATTCGTTTGGTTGGTGGGCTGTTTCTTCTACTGTGCTCCAGACTACGGCGGGGATGTTGGCTTCTCGGAAATAGGCTGCGCACGTTCCGCCGCCGATTCCTCCGATTGTGGGTTCTTTTCCTCGGACTTGTTTGAGAGCTTGTTCCAGCATTGTCACTATTTTCGCGTTTGCGGGAGTGGGTTTTGGAGCGATGGTCTTGTGGACTATCTCTGCCTGTATTTTTGCTCCTGTCTTCTTCTCGAATTCCTTGGCTATGTTCTGTATTTCTTCAAATATGGTCATTATGTCGTGCCTTGGAAGAACTCTGCAGTCAAAGTAGGTTACGTCTTCGCCTGGGACGATGTTTATGGCGTCAACGTTCTTTTCCTTCTTCGTGGGTTCGAAGGTGTTTTCGGGCGGGTCAAAATACTTGTCCTTTTCAGAGTATTTCTCGTGCAGCATCTTGTCCAATGCCAGAGCATACTGCATCCCTATGCGATGCGCGTTTAAGCCCTTCCCAGGCGTGCTTGCGTGCGTCTGCTTCCCGAAGACGCGGATTCTGAACCAGAGAACGCTCTTTTCTGCTATTTCAATGAAACTTCCATCCGCGTTTCCACCATCAGGAACAACAACCAGGTCTGAGGGCTTGAAGACCCCCTTTTTTATTAGGTAACGGATGCCGAACTCGCTTTCCGTTTCTTCATCTGCAACAAAGCAGAGCGCGACCCTTCTTTTCGGTTTTATTCCCAAATTCTTCAAGGCTTTCACTGCGAAAATGGATGCGAACATGGACTGCATGTTATCTTCGCTTCCCCTTCCATACACCTTTCCATCTTTGACATTTGGTTCAAACGGTTTCGTGAGCGTCCAAAGAGATTCTTCACCTGGGGGGACTATGTCCATGTGTGTCACGATCCACAGTGTTTCAGAAGTCTCCTCTCCTTCGGTGTAGGCGATTACGTTGGGCCTTTTCTTCGAAGGCACTCTTTCATCAGGTGCATCGTGTTCTTCGATTTTGTCGAATCCCATGGAAGCCAGTGTCTTCACGAGTTTGTCAGCTTTCTTTGACTCTCCGTCTCCGCCGTTTTCTGGACCTATGGCTGGAACGCGGATAAACTCCAGGAGTGTTTTCACCATCTGGTCCCTTAGCCTGTCAATTTCTGAGAATAGTTTTTGAGCGTCCAATTACCATCACACTTGTTGGTTATCGATAACGCTGGCTTTCTGTCTTTAACCTTTACTGTAC
>CAVYNL010000003.1:0-37552 GCA_963769845.1 Candidatus Bathyarchaeota archaeon
ATGAAATCGAAAATTTCTACCGCACGGTATACCGGCATCTCCGGGCGTCATACATTTTCGGACGTCTTTTAAAGCTTCGCTCGCCCGCGCATTTTGCGATGATGACTCGCGCATTCTTCGTTGTCGTCTCCCTCGTATTTTTTGAAAGGAGACGCCGCACAGTATGACTGACACACACGCCGATGTCGTCCTGGCTTACCCGCCTGTTGTCATGCGCGACAGATACTACCGCATCGCGCGATGGGTGACTGTTCCGCCACAGGGACTCGCTTTCATCGCGGCTGTTCTTGAGCGCGCCGGTCTTCGCACAATAATAATCGACGCCGTTGCACAGGGAATGACTCGATGACATCGTCAAGGAAATCGTCCGCCACCGCCCGAGATTCCTCGGACTGACGGGGCCGACTATGGTTATCCGCGAGGCCGCGAATGTGGCGCAAAAAGTAAAGGAAAGTCTTCCGGACGTTACGACAGTTCTCGGCGGACCGCATATTTCCGCAGTACCCGAAGAAACATTCCAGAAATATCCCATCTTTGACATCGGCGTTATCGGCGAAGGAGAAAACACAGCTCTTGAACTTTTTACCAGTGATTTGAGTCCTGAAAAGCTTCAGTCCATCGATGGCCTGCTTCTTAAAAAAGGCAAAAACATATTCCGCACAAACCCCAGGGCGCTTATCGAAAATCTCGATTCTCTGCCATTCCCCGCATATCACCTTTTGCCGGATTTGAAAAAATTCTACCAGCACGTCGTTGTGCGAGTTGACCGTATGCCATCGGCATCCGTGCTTATCTCTCGCGGTTGCACAAAGGGAAAATGCACTTTCTGCTCGCGCGATGTTTATGGCGGACGCAGCCGGATTCACAGCCCGGAATATGCCGTTGCGCTATTTGAATCACTCATTCGCGACTACGGAATCCGCAGCCTCAATTTTGAAGATGAGGATCTCCTCGCCTTCAAACCTGTAATGCGCAAGATATGTGGACTTATACTCGAGAAAAAAATAGACTTGACCTGGGCAGTGAGCGGCCGGGTCGATATGGTTAACATTGCATCCAATCTGGCTATCCAGTTCTGGTCTATAACTCCCTTTTGCGGCATCATGTCACGAAACGAAAGGACACTAAGTTCAATAACGGTTCCTCCATAGCTCTTCATCTTTTTTACGTCATCTACACCAAACCAGATGTTTCTGTTTAGCGTGTTGTAATCAATATTGCGTTCCCACTAGGGTGACTTCCTCCCCAGAGGGAGATCGCAGTTTGGTGCCATCTGCATACAAAACATCATGCGCGGGCGGACCAGTAGTGCGCGCTCCAATAACGGTTACATAATCAACAATCACATGGGAATTCCATGTTCTTATCCCGACTAAGCCATTTTCAAAAGTTGAATCATTTGCGACCAACTCCAAAGAATCGTCTACATACAGCATGATTGCGCCGCTGGAGACTTTCACAGAAACTATGTGCCAGATGTCTCTGTCAACGTTTGCTCTGTCACCGCTGAAAGCCAACTCTTGTGTGCAGCCATCTACCGTCCTTGAAATCGAAACTCTGTGACCCCAACAGCCTAGTCCTGCCCAATAGAAATTTCCTTGGTCCAGATAAACGCAAAACGCCACCTCCGCCGTGGGCTATCTGCCGCAATTTTGACCTTTGCAGTCAACTTGCAATCTTTCCACGTGACGTCTCCAGCGTAAATCAAGCCTTCAGTGTTGCTGGATCCCTCAAGAGTACCGTTTTGTAGACTCCAGTTTCCACTACTCACATTCCAGTCCGATAGTTCATTGAAGTCATAGCTTCGACAGTTCTTCCCGAAATCTTTGACAACGATGCGCAAAATCGCGCATATCTACCTTGCCATCATAATTAAGGTCAGCTGCACTGTTCCATCTAGGATTCCCTGGGTTGGAACCGTAGGCGTATGCACATATAGACACATCACGCATATCAATAACGCCATCACCATTAAGGTCAGAAAGACGTGGACCAGAACCTACTTGGGCCGCAGAAACCGTAGAAACCTTGAATCCTACTTCAAGAAGACCAAGAAGCAAGAAAGCTACAAAAACACAGGAAAAGAACGTTGTATGAGTCGGCATGCATATTCCATCTCCCCAATCTGCCAAAAAACATCAGAAGAAAGATATTTAACTATGCCTATAGTTAACCACATCTGATATTTATCGATCGAAAGAGGAATTCAACAAACATCAGCACTCTCAGAAGACGTGCAGACCATTACACTTTTGCACTCTATCATGCAAGCGCTTCCTAGACAGAGAGAATGCATGTTTCAAAGCAAAGGCCAATACGAATCCTGACCTGCTTAAGGCGAAAAAGGCCAAGATTGCATATTCATGCAAATAAGCAGAGCGTATGGAAAGCCACTTATAACGCGCGCCAAAGAAAGTGACTCGCAGCAATGTTTCCTCAAAATCTCGTTTCATCGAAGCTGTCTCTTAGTGTCATCTTTCTGGGTATCGGAATAACTCTTAAGAGTCCGCATTTTCTCAACATAGCTTGCCAATGTCAGCAGAAGAGCGTTTCCGTCTGACCATTCATGTAACATTTGGCGCGCTTGCGCGTGCTAACGTAGTCCTGGCCCTGAAAATCTTAACCCTGGTTTTTGGAATCATCATTCTCTATCTCCAAGACTTGAGCATGATCTTCCGTGACGCCCTGTACAACGAATCAACAAGCTACATCCTCTTGATACCACTGATTTTCGCGTATCTGATCTACCGCAAAAGAAAGATGCTCAGAACCGCAATCTCCACCGAAAGCGAAAACCGATCAGGAAACACGAAATATGTCTCAATACTGAGCGGCATCCTTCTCTGTGCACGATCTCGACAATCCTCTACTGGTACGGCTCATACACTTTCATACCATTAGAATACCATCTCTTAACCCTGCCATTTTTCGCGGCAGGGCTCACACTTGTATTGTTCAACCCGCAAACACTGCGCCAAGCAGTATTCCCAACAGCCTTTCTGGCCTTTCTCACTCCGCCGCCGTCTGACGTTCTTCAAAAACTGGGCTCAGCCCTCAGCGTCACAAGCACAGAAATCTCGAACTGGTTCGTCAACCTGCTGGGCATAAATTCAACGATCTCCGCAGAGTTTGGCGCACCATCGATAAACGTCATCCGGCCAGACCACACTTCGATGTCCTTCACCGTGGACATAGCATGCTCAGGAATATACAGCCTCATCGGCTTCCTCATCTTCGCCGCCTTCATAGCCTTCATAGTCCGCGACAAACTCTGGAAAAAAGCCGCCATCTTCATCCTCGGCCTCCCACTCATCTACCTGCTCAACATTCTTCGAATAACCATCATCGTCCTCATCGGCTACCAGTGGGGCCAAGAACTGGCCCTCGACCTGTTCCACCTCCTAGGCGGATGGATACTCATCTTCATAGGCACCCTCATACTCCTAACAACGGCGGAAAAAGTCTTCAGAACCCGAATATTTACTGGAAAGCGACCCCAAGACACCTGCCCTGCCTGCAACCCGCACGCCACTACCCCAGACAGCCTATTGCGCCTCGTGCGGCCGGCTCGCAAAGTACCCGCCCATACGATTCCGAACAAGCGACGCAGCAAAAATCATGGCCGCTGCCCTAAGCATAGCCCTTCTCATATCCATCCAAGCCCCCGTTTTCGCACTGACGCAAGGACCAGCCCAAATTCTAGTCCAGACCCCGAGCGGTCAGCAGGGAAACACCGAAATCCTGCCTCAAATGCCAGGGTACACAACGCAGTTCTTGTTCCGCGACAAGGAATTCGAAAACGTGTCAGGACAAGACCTCTCACTAATCTACGAATACACACCGCAAGATCAGTCTAAGAAACCCGTATGGGTAGCCGTCGAAATCGCCGAAACAAGGACGCCTCTTCATCCGTGGGAAGTCTGCCTCGTTACATGGCCCATACACCTTGGATACCAGCCCCCAGTCAACCAACTGGACCTCAGAGATGTGACTGTCCTGGAGAATCCTCCGATCATTGCAAGATACTTTGCCTTCCAGTACAAGAACGATAACCAAACCCAACTCGTGCTCTACTGGTTCGAAAGCACAATATTCACTATAGACAACGCTTCAGCACAAAAACAGGTAAAACTGAGCCTTATAGCGTATCCAGACAAACCTGAAGACGTGCCGAACATGGAAGAACAGCTCTTGCCCTTCGCGACGGCCATGGTCGGATATTGGCAACCCATAAAAACTTGGAGTGCAGTCGCGATGCTCATCTCCCATAACGGCATTAGTCTTGCAGGGATCACCGCAGCCATCTTGGTCGCTCTCGTCATCCTCTACGCGTTCGAACTGAGAGAACAGAGAAAAGCAAACGCCAACGCCTACACGAAGCTATCAAAACGCAACCAGCAACTCGTAGACATCATCCAGAAAACGGAAAAACGGACAACACCAACACTTGGCAACTTGCAGAGGGCCTATCAGGAAATGACCATGGAACCTCTTGACTCAACGCAACTGGAGCAAAAGCTTGCAGAATTGGAGAAAATCGGCGTGATAAGAAGAACAATAACAAGCAGGCAAGATGAGCCGACGCTTACATGGAAAACACAAATAACCTTCAGCATCAGAAAACACTAAGAACAAAAAAAAGAAACGGGAAAAAGAGGACGCAGATGTCAAGTCATCAGAAACCCTCGGGAAGCCCCCGGCTATGGTAAGACTTAGAATCGGCTTCAGCTTCGCACGAACAGCGGGAGTACTCCTCATCATTCTAGGCGCCCTAGCCCTCGCCTCCTCAATAATCTATGTTACCTCAATCCCTGCCCTAATCGGACTGGGTCTCATCTTCTGGGGCACAATCCTAACCTACATCCAAACAGGAGAATACGTGAAAGAAACCGTCTTGGACGCAACAGCAGCATCCGTGCTGACAACATTGAACCAGACAATGCAGGAACTCGACTACAGGGGCAAAGCGGTTTACTTGCCGCCAAAGTACCTCAACGACCCCGAAAGCACCAAAGCCTACGTGCCCAGACTAAAAATCGGAAAATTGCCCCCGCCTGAACAAACCCAGAAACTCGAAACCCAGCCATTTTCAAGAAACTCGCAGGGCATAATCATAACACCGCCCGGAGCCGAACTCACGCGACTATTCGAAGACACGCTGCAGACAAGCTTCACAAAAGTAGACTTGGACTACCTCAAAGAACGCCTGCCCAAACTCCTCATCGAAGACCTCGAAATCGCCTCAGAAGTTGAAGTACAGATAGGGATCAGCAAAACATCAAACCCCACCGATGACACAATATGGCAAATCGCCACCCCACACGACAGAATCAACGTCAAAATAACGTCCACAGCATACAAAAACACAACAAAACAAACCACACAACTGTCAAACATCAACCCAACCCTAGGCTCTCCACTAACCAGCGCCGTCGCATGCGCGATCGCCAAAGCCACAGGCAAGCCCATAATCATAGAAAACCAGCAGGTCAGCGAAGACGGCGAAACCACTGAAACCGAATACCGTGTACTCGAAGAGGAGCAACTCTAACCATGGACTTTCCCCTGGGCATATCGGACATAAGCCTGCTCTTCGCCTTGACAGCCATAGCACTTCTCATCACCTCAGAACTCCTCAGCCCCCACTACGGCAAAGTCAACCTCAAAATCAGCAGAAAACGCCTCAGAAACTCCGCACTAACCTTCTCAGTCCTCTTCCTCACAACAGTAGCCATAAGAGTAGTCAGCATAATCCTCAACATATAGGACAGACCCAACTTGACAGAAAAACAACCAGACCTATCCGAAACAATCCTGCAAGTCACCAGAGAAAAGAAGCCTGAAACCGTCAGCCAACTCGCCCAACTCGTAAAAGAAACAAGCCCCGCGTCTGAACAGGAAATCCTCGACAAAATCATACAGCTGCAGAACGACGGCAAACTCCAACTAACCCAGCAACCCCAGCACAGGCCGCTAAGCCTCTCCGCCTACATGAAAACCTATGGTGCCGCCTGGTACTGGACCACCCTTGCGCTTACCCTTGCATCGATTGCAGCCGTCTTCACCATCCCCGCAGACCTGCAGCCCTACGTCGTCATCCGCAACGTCCTCGGCATAATCTTCATCCTCTGGCTCCCAGGCTACACGTTCACCAAAGCATTATTCCCACTAACCCCACCGTCCAAACCAGCAACATCGCTCACACGCACCGTCCAGAACCTCGACACCATCGAACGCATCGCACTAAGCATAGGCCTAAGCCTAGCACTCGTCCCCATCACAGGCCTACTCCTCAACTACACGCCCTGGGGCATAAACCTCACCCCCACAGTCCTCAGCCTCGCGGGCCTAACCCTGGCCTTCGCAACCGCAGCCGTGCTAAGAGAAAAACAACAAGCACAACCCAAAGCTTAGCACCAATCAGTATTCAGGATTCATAAAGCATTAACCCCCAACCGCGCACATCCACCACATCACAGGTGGAACCCCGTGCGCAAACGCTCTCTCATCCTGCTCCTCTTGCCCATAATCCTCATCATCTGGACGATCGGCTGGGCCTTCCTCTGGGTCGGAAACCAAAACGCCAACCAGAAACAACAACCCAAACAAGAACCCAACATAGAGATAACCGTGCAGCTGCCCCAACAAGAACAAGAAATCACCGAATAACCCTTCTTTTCCCACAGCCACCCCACCCACTACCTCACCCCCTCTTTCTCCAAGCACCACAAAGCCCCGCCAGCGTAAGCGCCAAACCAGGACTAAAAACTTAATAGTTTGAAAGAATCTTCGGCGATCACATTGGATATAAGCGCGATCGCAACAAACTCTGCGCGCGCGTTCTTCCAAACTCTAAAGTGGAAAAGCTATGGAAAAAGCACTAGAGATGGGCAAGACCTCAGCTACCGGAAGCTTCCAGCTGCTCATAGGCGTGGCCACATCCGCCATAATCATGGCCGTTGGAACCGTAATTCTGACTAGGCTCTTGTCGCCCGCAGAATATGGGCTGTACGCGATCGTGCTGATTCCATCGCTGACGATAAGCTTGTTCAGAGACTGGGGCATAAATTCTGCCATGACCAAGTACATCGCCAGCTATAGAGTCTCACACAAAGACGAAGAAATACGGGATGTAATGGTTGCGGGGCTGATATTCGAGGTTACAACTGGAATTGCCCTGTCGTTCCTTTCCCTGTTCCTAGCAAGCTTCATCGCCTCAACAGTCTTCCACAGGCCAGAATCCGCATCCTTCATGGCAATAGTCTCAGTCTCAATAATCTCAGGATCACTGCTCACAGCATCTCAATCCAGCTTCATAGGCTTCGAAAGAATGGGACTCAACAGCTTCACACTCATCTGCCAAGCCATAGCCAAAACCGTTACGGGCCCAATCCTGGTCCTCCTTGGCTACAGCGTCCTAGGAGCAGTCCTCGGCTACACCTTCTCCTTCATAGCTGCAGGAATCATCGGTCTGGCAATCTTCTACTTCATCCTATTCAGGCCTCTGAGAAAACTGGGAACAAAGAGCTCCAACGTAACCAAAACGCTCAAGACAATGCTGAGATACGGAGTGCCCCTCTCAATATCCTCCATCCTTGGAGGTATCCTGGGACAGCTCTACGGTTTCATAATGGCCTCTTTCGCCGACAACACAATGATAGGCAATTACCAAGCTGCAGTCAACTTCTCCGTCCTCCTAACCTTCTTCACGATTCCAATAGGCACGGTGCTGTTCCCGGCCTTTGCAAAGCTCGACCCACAAGAAGACCATGAACTTGTAAAAACCGTCTTCGCCTCTTCGATCAAATACACGGCAGTACTTCTGGTGCCCGCCACTGCGGCAGTAATGGCCCTATCAGGCCCCATGATCGGCACGCTCTTCGGAGAAAAATACGTTTACGCACCCCTTTTCCTAACCGCATACGTCATAAGCAACATGTTCGCAATGCTCGGAAGCCTAAGCTCAGGCAGCCTTCTTTCCGGTCTGGGAGAAACAAAAATACTCATGAAACAGAGCGTGCTAACACTGTCCTTCGGACTACCCCTAGGCTTCCTTCTAATCCCCACGCTTGGAATATGGGGCCTCATAACTGCAAACATCTTCGTCGGACTGCCGAGCATGTTCTGGGGCCTCCACTGGATATGGAAACACTATGAAGCCAAAGCGGACTTCCAGTCCTCCGCGAAGATCCTCGCAGCATCCGCCATTGCAGCCATGACAGCCTACTTGCCCATGAGCCTCTTCAACACGGCCAACTGGATAAAGCTCACAATCGGCGTAATCATCTTTCTGACAGTGTACATTCTCGGTGCACCCCTAATCGGAGCCGTCACCCAGACAGACATAGAAAACCTGAGAAGAATGCTTTCAGGCTTGGGGGCAGTTTCAAAAATCGCCAACATCCCACTCAGAATAGCCGAAAAAGCCACTCACATCCGCAACTCAGGAAAAAACAATCGTGACTGACTTCCGCGCGCACTGTCCAGCTGCCCGAACAAGAACAGAAATCGCACAGTAACCACAACCTTTTTTCTTCCGCATCCCCAACCAGACCTCACCCCAATCCTTTCTTCTAGGCGCGCGCGATAGCGCCATGTCGAAAACCTGCAGTAGTAGCGCGCGCCGAAGACTACAAGGATGCAAGTTGAAGCAACAAAACCTTTTCATCGATGACGTGTGGGTTCTCTCCGTTCGCGGTCTTTGAACAGTCCCTGAATTTCATTACACGCGCACAGAAAGATGTCAAAGATACAAAACATATGAGGAAACAATGCGGGAAAGCAAGCGATACAATTCCAGATTGGATGCAAACCGAACATTCTTCTTTGAAAAGACAGGTGCGCGCGCCAGACTTGCATGAGAGGATCGGAAGACACGCACAGCAACCTTAAAGCAAACATGCATTCATGAAAAAGGGACGGAGAGGAAACGGTGAGAGCGACCAAAAAAGAGGAAACGCTCGACCCTGAGAACTGGGGACTTATGCGGGCTTTAGGTCATAGAATGCTTGATGACCTTCTGGATTCCCTCGAAAACGTGAGGAGCAGTCCGGTTTATGAGCCTGTGGCCGAGAGCTTGCTGCAAAAGATAGATGAGCCTCTGCCGCTCAGGCCTCAAGGAGCCGAGAAGACCTATCGAGATCTTTGCGAGATTCGGAGACTGAACAGGAGTGCTGGTTCGAGGCATCCTCGGCGGTGGGCCTATGTGAATGGAGGAGGCAACATCATGAGTGCTTTCGCGGACATGGTTGTGTCCGGACTGAACTTGGGCTCGACACTAAGTTCAAATTGGGGTTACTTCGTTGAAGCGCAGGTCATCGAGTGGTTCAAGCAGATGCTGGGTTATCCAATGGAAGCCAGCGGCGTGCTTGTCAGCGGCTGCTCTATGGCTAACCTTACAGGTCTAGCAGTCGCTCGCAACGCCAAAGCTGGATATGACGTACGCCAGCGCGGCCTTCAATCGGCTTCAAAGAGGATGACTCTTTATGGCTCATCGGAAATGCATAGCTCACTGCAGAAAGCGGTTGAGCTGCTCGGATTTGGAAACGACTTTCTACGCAGAATACCGGTCGACTCTCATTTTCGAATCGACACGGAAGCGCTTCAAACAGCCATTTCGGACGACCGTGACGCAGGGTTTCATCCGATGTGCGTGATCGGAAATGCGGGAACGGTGAACACGGGTTCTTTTGATGACCTAATAACGTTAGCTGGTATCTGCAGACGCGAAGGCCTCTGGTTCCACGTGGACGGAGCCTTCGGTGCTTGGGCTGCGCTTTCGCCTAAGTTGAACCGTCTCGTTGATGGTATGGGGAAGGCCGACTCGCTTGCTCTTGACCTTCATAAATGGATGTACATGCCCCTGGGGATCGGGTGCGTGTTCGTACACGACAGACAAGCTCACTATCGAACATTTGCCTCTATGCCAGAGTATCTCGCTCATGGCAAAGATCAGCCCGTGTGGTTCAGCGACCTGGGATTCGAGCTTTCCCGAGGTTTCAAAGGATTGAAAGTCTGGATGTCTCTAAAGGAACATGGGGTCAGGAAATACTCTAGGATAATCGAGCAGAACGTCGATCAGGCGCAGTACCTTAAGAAGCTTGTTGAGGAAACATCAGAGTTGGAACTGCTTGCTCCGGTGCCCTTAAACATCGTCTGCTTCCGATATAGAGCCAAGAATAAGGATGAGATATCTCTGAACAGGTTGAACGCGAGAATACTTGAGCGACAATGGCTCAACGGGAACTGCATGATTTCAAGCACCATGATAAATGGCAAGTATGCGTTGAGGGCTTGTTTCACGAACCATAGGAGCATAGAGAGGATATTGACTTCATGGTGCGAGAGTTGATCATGCTTGGTAATGAGATGACGCGCGTTCACCTCTGTTGAAAGGTACGCCTTCAGTTTTCTGCCTAGGCGCCTTGGCCACAGTCGGAAGGTTCGGTTCCTAGAGCCGAGTTTTCGGCTCTGCGCACGCGGAACATGTGAAACTATGTATCGCCTCTTTCCAGATTTTTCTTTTGGAATCTCTTTGACAATCTCTAAGGTGAAGGCCACATTTTCTCCTTTGAGGTCTTTTTCCACTTTGTTGATGATCTGTTGCATCAGCTTGTCATCGTACTGTCTGCCTTTGACGATTCTCAGAACAATTTTCTCTTGTGACTCTTGAACTATCTGATATTGGGATATGCACCAGATGTGTTCTTTGATTTCTGGAAAGAGCCATTGCCATGCGTCGCGACTTCGCAGGACCCTGCCACTGGGCAGGGTGAACTGATCGTTCTTTCTTCCTTGAATCATTTTGATCAGAGGCCAATTTCTTCCGCACGCACAGTCCTCATCGCTTAGAACAGCAATGTCGCCCAATTCGTACCTGATCAAGGGCATCAGATAGTTATACAGACCTGTAACCACTACTTCGCCTGGTTCCCCTGGCGCCACAGCGTCTCCTTCTTTGAGGCATTCAACTACTGCACAGTCTGTTATTGCGTGCAATCCCGAGTGTTCATTGCATTCGAAGGCTAGACGCCAGAACTCTGTGGAACCGTAAGTGTCGTACACCTCCGTGTTAAGGACTGATTCGACAAGTTTTCTGCAGTGTTCGGTCAGCACTCCGCCATGACTGAACACCAGTCTTGGACTTGTTTCGGGTATATCGGTGACGCAGAGGTCCTCAAGAATGCTGTAAAGGCTGTAAACCACGTCAGGTTTGCATCGGTTGAGGGCCTTGACTATCTCACTGACTGGCACGTGACCAATAACGGTAACGGTGTTAGGTCTCAGACCCAGAAAGCTCAATTGTCTAAGCTTGGTCTCTACGATCTTTGGCTGTAAGGTGGGTGAAACGTTTCCGATTGCAAAAAACTTGTCTCTGAGCCGAACACCACATTCAGTGAAGCAGTACAGTGCTAATGACTCTGAATAACTCGCGCCCCTGCGATCAAAAAGGAAGTTCATAGGTATGCCTGTGGAACCAGACGTCCAGCACGGCGTGTATTTCGATTGATCCGTTCCTTGCGTCAGGAGTCCTGAGAAATTCTCTTTTAGATCCAGCTTCGTTGTTATCGGTATTCTTCTGAGATCTTGTGTATCTCTGAGATCTTCAGGCTTGAATCTGACCGAGTCAAACAATCTGTGATAGTAGGGAACATAACTGTAGGCATGTCTCAGCATAGCCTTTAGTCTTCTCACCTGATTCTTTCTTAGCTCGTTTTTCCTTTTCCATTGATTCTTTCTCAGCTGAAGAAGGTCGAATGCTCTCTCTTTCAGAGAGTCGATCTCAGCAATGACTTCTAAAGGGCTCTGCCTCCAACGGATATTTCACTACACACGCACTTTATTTACGTTGCCATCACGTGCGCGGCAGCTCCATATGGGCTACGAGCCTCAGGTTCTGTAGACCAAGGTTTAAATCTGATAGCGCGCGCAAATACCCCAAACCAGAAACGCATCTAACAAACCAGCCAAAAACAAGAACACGCGTGCGCGCCAAAAATTGACTGGTGAAAAGAAAGATTTTTCGACTTGTCAATTGAAAGCACCCTTCACAAAATACAGGATACACTTGGAACGTCATCGTGCCCGGCCTGTTCGACACGTATGCATAATCCTTATAGCCCATCCAGACCCATAGTACACTACAAGGCACATGTACGCGTTCAGACATATTGTACACCCGCAAAACTTCAGAACAGTACAACAAACAAACAGGAACCAACAAAAAATGAAAACACTCACACTACTCACCCCGATAATCATCCTCACCCTACTCGCGACCCTGCCCCTCATAACAAACGCACTAGCACCCGCACAGCCCACACCAAAGCAAACAACGACAATAATCAACACGAACGGCGACCTAGCACTGACCGAAGAAGAGAACCGAAAACATGGAACCCCCACACGTGCGGCTTCACACAGGCAACACAAGCAGAAGCCACGTTCGCAGACCACACCTGCACACTGAGCATAAACAAGACCACAACAGAACCAGGCCACATCGCAGCAGGCGCATGGTGGACCACCAGCTTCAAAACCCACCAAAAACTCCCACTCCTCAACACTCACGTCCAAGCAACCTTCCAAGCCTGCCTAACCCAAGCCACATACCAGCCGCCCAACGAGTGGCTCCGCATCGCACTCGCAACTGCAACGCAACGCGCAGACGGCACAGTCGTCTACACCGAACTAGACATCTACGACACATCCAACACCCAAAACCACCCAACAGGCAACACCAACACGGGCGGCAACACCATCTACACAGGCGCAGACGTCGTCGAATACAAAACCGACCAAATCCCCACAAACCAATGGAAAAACTACACCCTAGACATAACAAGCCACGTAAACCAAGCATGGACCATCCGCCAAGGCGACAAACTCGAAAGCGTCTACATCGTCATCGAAACAGCAAACACACCCACACAAGTCACCCTCCAAATAAGAAACCTCTGGATCACTCAGACCAGTTGACTAGGGTTCTAGAAGAACCATATAGACGGTTAATCCTTCTCTGTTTATAACAGGCTCTGCGAACTTTTCTTTTGAAAGGAGAAACAAAAATGAAAAAACCAGCCTTAATCCTAATCATAGGCCTATTCGCAGCAATCGCTTTCACTGCAGTCGCACAAGCCCAGATCACCGCACAAATCCAAATCAAAACCCTCAACGGCAACATCATCAACGACGGCCAAACAGTCGAACTCAACACCATAATCAAAGTCTACGGAACATACAACGACCCCGCCGGCACCGAAGCCACATACAAAATAAGCGTCTACCTCGACACAGGCTCAGGAACCTACAACCTCATAACCAGCTGGACAGGCACAATGCCAAGCGGCCAAACAGTAGAAAGCCCACAGTACGCACTCTCACAAATGGGCACATACCAGTTCCGCTTCACCGTAACCTCAGGCGCCCTGATCAGCTGCTACGAAACAGCCCAAGCACGCACAACCATACAACTCGTCACACCAGAACCAGCAACAATCGCAGCACTCTCAATGGGACTCGCAGCACTCGGCCTATTCGCCTACAAGAAAAGGCGCATAAAATAACCCCCCCACTTTATTAGGGAACAAAACACTTCAAGACTGCACCGCTAGTCGGGTCGCTGCCTACCTGAGCGTTGACCTTCTCAACCGCAGCCTGAACGGACAGCTTGTCAACCCAAACACTCTTGACCAGCGCAAGCACCGCCTCATCCGAATGCGAAAGCAACACAGACCCCGACCAACCCACAAAAGCACGGGCACCCTGACCCAGAAACTCCCCAGCCAGAGCCTTGTCCACCCCGCTGTCACAACCCATAGCTACAACAACCGAACCGTTAAACCTGCCAGCCATCAAACGCTCAACAAACCCCCAATTAACCCCAAACACGCTATCGTTACCCTCATCCGGAAAGCATTGTCTCACCAACCCAAACCCCCGCTCCTCCACATACTTTTCACTCGAATAATTCTCACCCGTAAACAAGTAAACCTCACCATTAGCCGCCACTGCACTGTGCATCCTCAACAGCACCACCTTATAGCCCCCAGGAAGACCCTTCAAAAAATCAACCGTAACCACACTGCCCGAAAACACGTCCACACGAAAACCCTCACCCTCCAAAACCCCCCGAACCCCCTCAGCAAAACTCCCATTCGAACCGTCCGCACTCAAAGCATCCACAACCACCGCCCTAAGCACCCCACTCTCATTACTCCCAGCACTCACGTCACTTGCTTGGTTCCGCTGAGGCCCCCCGCCGCCACCGGAAAACCATGTTACAGCAAAATACCCGCCCACCGCTACCGAACAACACAAAACCACCAAAAAAACCGCGGTGACCGCTAACCGCTGTCTACGCCTCGAAGCAGCAAGCTCCCTGCGGACGCTCTTGCCAGCAACACGAACTCGAAGCATACCCTGCCCTAACCACTCAACGCCCTAAACCGCTTGACAGCCGGAACCCCGACCGCCCCAGCAAAAACCGCCCCCGAAACAGCAAAGTATGCAACCAGTTCACCCGTCCAATCAGCAACATGTCCGCCTACGACAACATCAACATAAATGTACACGTCAATATGACACACATTGTTCGTGTAATTGCCGTCCATCCAATCATGGATCTGGAACGTCACGGCCGTCCCGTTCCCCACTACCGCGCGTGTGTAAGTGTGATTATACTCACCGTCACTGAACGGACCCCAATTCACATCCTGTCCACTAACCTGCAAGAACGAATGTCCCCCAGGGCACAGAGAATGAAGATTCCCCCAATACACGTTACTCGTAAAGTTAGTCGTATAATACATGGCGTCAGCAGCGAGGTTGCTTTCGTTATCATACAGCCACGTGTTCATTGCCACAATCCGATAAAGACCACCAGTATCTAGCACAGGCCCAGTCACCACAGCTCCCGTGCTAGACGAAGCCTGCCCTTGCCAAACAAGAGTAGGCCCAGTAGCCAACACAGGCGATAGAGCGATGGCTAACACGCCAAAACATGACAGCATCACAGCGGACAGCACTATGCAAGCTCGAATCCTCAACCTCAAACACTCCTACGAAAACAACACTCTCTGCTGTCCACGTATATAGAATTTTTGCTACCCGCGAAGCTTCGGCTACTGCTCAGAGCCGGTGATCACAGTGTCAAAACTGAAACTCGCGACCCCGCTGATGCTAGAAGACACGTTAAGCGTAAGCGTGGCCAAAGTCACGTTTCCCACAGGAAGCGTCTGCCCCTCCCTGTTCCAGCCTACACTCATGTACGATGAAGCGTTAGCGGGACTCCAATTCTGCGCTGTGAGACCCAGCCTCACGGGCCAGTTGCCCTCGTTCCGCACATAAAAAGACACGTTCGCAGCAGCCCCAGGCGAAAGTGTTCCCCAGTCAATCGCCACGGTCGCGTTCGTGCAGCCGCTGTTCCAGTAAGCGCCTACGTTAACGGTCTTGACTGCACCGTGACTCTGAACCGTCCGACTGCTCGACAACAAACCCCAAGCAGTCAGAGCCGAAGCCCCAACCGCAACGGCCACGCCCAGAACCGCCACCACAACAACCCCATACGACACCTGAGCCGCCAAACTGAATCGCCAAACAAGACACTGAATCTGAACTCTTAATAAACATTATTGTCCACATGCAGAACAAGAATACACAACACACGCGCGCTAGAACTAGGACGCCTTTGCCTCTTTCAAGACAACTTCAACCTCAGCATACTTGGTCGACCTAATGACCGGCCAAACACCATACTCCCGTCCGAAAGCATGGTCAAAGACGGCCAACACGTAGATCAAAGCCTCAACAATCACCGCAGCCGCTAAAAACACTGCACGCTCAGGGCACTCAGCCACCTCCTCAACCAACACCCGCAACACTACACTTGGCTTGGAAAAGACAAGCGTATCCATAACCGTCGGAAACTCGCCCGTAACCCTCTTCGTCTGAAAATGCCCAAACAACCACCTCCTCCTCTGATTCACATAATCCACAATATTCCTCGGCATCAGATTATGGCCCACGGCGCCAGAAGCAAAAGCAATAACGCCCTTTCTCCTCGCTACAATAGCAATGTAAGAGTCATCAGCCGCACACCCGTCAGGAATGGTCGTCACAACATCCTTCCTGACCGCCATCAACTCCCCGCTGCAATGACCCGCCTCACCCCTCTCGCCCAGCCTCCTCATCAGCCTGCCCCAAAGCCGGTACGTCATACCCGCCAAATAACCTATAAATCCGTCAGACAAGACCCGCGGGTCCTGCACAGGTCGTCCACTCACAGCCGAAACGCTCCTGTCCCTGAACGGCACCAGCAGGTTAAACAGCGCGCCAGCAGCAGGACACACATCAGCGGGGACCAGAACAACGTAGTCGCCCTCACACACCGCAAAGGCTTGGTTGAGCGCAGATGCTTTCCCAAGCCGTGCCTCCTGCTCGACCAGCTTAACAGTCACCGCCCCGCCCATGTAACGCCTGACAACCTCCACAGTGGCATCCGTACACCCCGAAGCCACGACAACGACCTCCCTTTTGACAACCTCGGGAGGGACTCTTTGACAAATCAGATTCTCCAACAAAGGCCCAATCGACCCCTCCTCGTTGTAGGCGCACACCACAATGCTGAGCCTCATGCCCGAATCGCATCCTCCCAGATGCCCTGCAACACTTCTGCAACACGAGCGTCAGAACAGTTCTCCTGCACAAAATTCGACCCTTTCTCCGCGACCTGCTCAATCTCCTCGCGCGCCTCAAACAAGCTGGCAATCTCCCTCGCGGCTCTCTCCAGATTGTTGGACAACAGAAAACCGCGAGTTCCTCTCAAGGGCCTTTCTTCGGACGATCTGAAAGCTGCCACAGGAGTCCCACATGCCAAACTTTCCTGCACCATCCCATCGAACCAGGCGTCCACATCGTACACCCGAATGGGCGCAACCGTCAAACCTGCAGCCCCATAATATTTCGGTAAATCCCGATGACTCACGTAACCGTGAAAACTCACGCACTCCTCCAAACCTAACACTCTACTCTGCTCAATGCAACGAGCAAGGCCGGGGCCGTCCCCTACAACATCCAGACCGACATCTTCAACCAACGACCGAAGCCTCTGCAGGATGTGTAGCAAAAGCAACGGGGACTTCTCCCCATACGCGTTCTCAGGCTGGGGAATCCTGCCGACGTAGAGTAAACGGTTAGAAAAGTGCCTCTTCTGCCGCCTGAAGACCGCAGTGTCCACTCCTGGAACAGGAACCTTCACCGTCTTGTTGAGTAAGCCCAGTTTTCTGTAAACCATCTCCTCGGGTTCGTAACTGTACACTATTCTATCCGCCTTGCGCAACGCCTGCAGGCACGGTAGGTAGAGCAGTTTTCTCAGTGTGCCGTTGTTGTACCCGTGAAGCTGCGCAACCAGAGGCCGACCGACCTTTCTTTTCAGCAGACCCGCCATGTACGGATAGGAGAACAAGTAGTAGTTGTGGAAATGCATCAGGTCAGGCTTGTCGGTCAGGGCCTCCTGAAGTATCGCCGAGGGGTTGTGGTCGTTGCCAAACCGCTGGAAAGGCGGAAACCGCATCTTCACCGGAAAAACCTTCACCGTTCCAGCACCCACGTGGTAAACCTTCTTTTCCTGCGCGTTCTGATGGAAAGTGTAGAGCAGCGACTCCCAGCCCTTCTGCCGACAGAACTCCATGTACTTGAGTGAGAAATGTGTCCGGCTGAGTTTGCCTTCTATGTTCCACCCGCTGAACCGCTCGTCGTGGAGCAGGAGGCTCAGTATCCTCAGAGTTTCCACCTCAGCTTCTTTGTCGTATAGTTCCATGACAAGACAAGCCAGCAGAACGTCAGGATAGTCATCATCAACAAACGCGTCCAGCCCAGCGGGCCGTCCGCAAAAGAGTTCGCAGAGTCCAGTGTCCACGGATACGGCATCCAAAGGAACGACACGGCCGGCACGTGCACGACCACGAAACAGAGAAGCATCACCCATAAAATGTGCAAGTTCGCCCAGGCCGAATCACTGAGAAAAATCGTGAAAGCAAAGAAAGTGAACAGGAACACAAGATTCTGCTCAGAAACCCAGACTCGCGTCGTAAAAAAGGTGAGCATCAGAAGAAGTGACCACTTCATCGTAGTAGCAATGCCAAAATCGCTCTTTCTAGACGTTTTTGCGCGCACCAAGAGAACGTAGACGGCTAGGCAAGCAGGAATCCAAAGATACACTAGAACCGAAGGCGGCTGAAGAGATTTGCTCACGTACTCGCTCAGGAGGGTGAAAGCGTTGAAAGGACTCGCTGCACCATAAGGAAACTGAGGTCCCGCTTGTCCGCCCACCTGAGTGTTGTACGGACTGTTTGCCGTGCCCAGCTGATAGGTCAACGCGTTGTACATGTTCGAGAGCGGCCAGTTGTACACTAACATCGGGACAAAAGTGAACAGACCCGTCAACACCGCGACGATCGACAAGAAGCCGACCGTAGCCCTCAGCTTTCTCTGACGCTTCAAGAGGAGCAATGAGTAGAGCGGAACCAGCAAGAGTGGATAAACCTTCAGGACAGAAGCGATCGATAGAAAAACCGCGGACACCTTCCAGTTCTCTTGAAGGCTCCACGCAGAAAACAGGGCAAAAAACATGGCGACAGCGTCAAACATGCCCCAAACGGTTCCAACGGCGATGATGAATGGACAGAAAAGGAAGAGCAGAAAGGCCTTTGTCGCCGTTCTTTCGCTGACTTCTTGCCTAAGAATATAGTACACCAAACCTGCAAGAGCCAGTTCCCCAATGATCACAGGGAGTTTCAGTGCAAGCACGTAAGCGTACAGATTGTTAGGAGCCAAGGCTGAGGACAAAAGGTAGAGGTCCCCGCACATGAGTCCCCAAGGCGGAGGGTACCCTATTCCTGGGACAGTGCCAAAGAGGAGAGGGTGAGGAGTCGCTGCGAAGATGTACTGCAGAACGTACTGTCCGTAAGGAGTGATCCCCTTGGCCACGGATGCTCCGACAGCCATGAAGATTCTCTCGTCGAAAGGGTGACTCAAGAATGGAGCCACCGCCAGCCTTAGCAACAAAGCCAGAAAGACGTAAGCAGCCTTCGGAAAACTAAGGATTCTCTCTACAACCTTCACAGTCAAGCCCTAGCACACACGCTGCTCAGCAACTCTCTGTAGAAATGTATTAAGAATTATGTCGCTATAATCAATATACACTATAACTATCTACGCTCCAATGACGGACACGGCAGACTAGCCGGAACTGATGTCGACGCTGACTCCGAAATCCGTAATCTGGCTGATGCTTTGATTCACAGCCAGAGTCAACGTCAAGGGAAGAACCTGTCCCGGCTGAAGCGGCGTACCGGCGTAATCAGAAGATATCTTCATGTAGTTGGACGCTTGGGTAGGAGTCCAATTGTAGCAGTTCACGGAAAGAACCACACTCGCTTCACCCTCGTTTCTGACGTAGACAATCACGTTTTTGTTCTCTCCGGGAGAAAGCGTTCCCCAGTCTATAGACCCGACAATGCTCATGCACTGAGCGTCAGAGTACACGTCGATGCTCTGACCCACACCCACTGATTCGGCAATGCTGACGCTATCCAAGTAGCCGTCACCGTTCGAATCTGCGTATCTCACCACGGCGGCCTGGCCGAACAGACTCCAGTTCTTATGGTTGGCGAGCAGCTTCGAAGCCGCCAAGGTTCCATAGCCTCCGAGACCCGCGGCAATGAGCACCCAAACTCCATTATCAACGTCATGATACACCGTGATGAGTCCGTAGTCTGTGGTTGTTCTGCCTTGGGTGTCTTGTTGGATTCTGTAGGCGTGGTTTGTTGCTGTTACGCGGATGCAGTCGGTTCCGTTTGGGTCTTTGTCGAAGTAGACGGGCAATGCTCTTGCTCCTGTGCTGTTTCTCAGGTTGTTGTAGTACCATGTGACCTGGTTGACGCCCGGACCCCCGAAAACCAACAGATTGTTTGTCAACGAAGGAAAAGTCAGCTTGGCACTGTCAATATCATAAGCTGAAACATAGTCGTCCAGTGTCGAGGACAACGAGCCGCCAACTGCTTCCATGCCGAGCCCGGAGGCCGCTACTACTGCTCCCATCACGTCCATCGTGTGCGCTCCCCCGCAGGGTCCGTGGCCGACACTAGACGCGACTACTACTGAACAGTTCATCAATCCGTCAGAAGAGACGAACGGATGTGAAAAATCCTTGAAAGTGTACACGTCAGCGCCGAGGTCGCTCGAGAAAGCAGTCAAGGAAACCTGCGAAGCAAACACTAAGAACAGCACTAGGCCAGCTATTGACAGTCGACGCTTATGAGAGATCTTGCCTTTAATGGTTTTCAGCTTGGGAATTATGGAAGTCGAAAGCAATCCCAATCCTGCCATTAGAATACCTGAGGAATTCAACGAGAACTGAGCAGAACCCTGCTCGGCGATCGACAGGTCATCCAAGAGTCCGTCACTGTTGGTGTCGCTGTACTTGACGACGGCAGCACATCCGCTGAGGGTCCAAGAATCAAACGAAGAAATCACCTTGCAGGAAGCCCACGTGCCAGAACCGCCCAGTCCTGCCAGGATCATCACGAATCGGCCGCCATCCTGAAACATCAAAATGAGTCCGTAGTCTGTGGTTGTTCTGCCTTGGGTGTCTTGTTGGATTCTGTAGGCGTGGTTTGTTGCTGTTACGCGGATGCAGTCGGTTCCGTTTGGGTCTTTGTCGAAGTAGACGGGCAATGCTCTTGCTCCTGTGCTGTTTCTCAGGTTGTTGTAGTACCATGTGACCTGGTTGACGCCCGGACCGCCGACAATCAGCAAGTTTGAAACGGTGTCTTTCAGTGCAATCTTGGCAGTGCCAAAATCGTAGGAAGAGATGTAGTCGTCCATAGTTGCGTCCAGCATGCCGCTGTTGGTCTTCATGCCTAGCTGCGAGGCAATCATTATTGCTCCCATCACGTCCATCGTGTGTGCTCCTCCGCATGGTCCATGGGCTTCGCTGGAAGTTACGACTATCGAGCAGTTCATCGACCCGTTAGCTGAGACAAATGGTGCTGGAAGGCTTTCAAGCCCAATCGAAGCTGCATACGTCCTCTGGGACAGACCGCTCAGGCACAGCAGAAACGTAGAAACTGCAACAATAGCTAAGAATCGCATTTTCTTGACTCTGGCGCGCATGATCGATCGTGCAGCACTCATGATGTTGTCCTCTGGGCTCCGAGCTTGGTGTAATCACAAGCTGACTATCTGATATCTTAATAAACATTATTGTGCTCCTGTCCTACGAGAATACACACAACCAAAAACCCTCACCAAACAAGAAAACCTCTTCAATGTTTGCACGTTAAGAAATCAACTATGCAGACGGAATCATGGCACAGATATTTTTATTAGGCAACCAGAATGAAATACTTTCTCAAGGTCAGTTAAAACGGTGATTCTATGAAGGGTATTATACTGCACGGCGGCTACGGCACAAAGCTAAGACCTCTAACTCATACTGGTCCAAAACAGCTGATCCCAGTGGCAAACAAGCCCATATCACAGTATGCTCTAGAAGACCTCAGAGACTCCGGCGTGCGAGACGTCGCGGTAGTCTTAGGCAACATCTATCCTGAGAAAGTGAAGGCATACTATGGGAACGGGCAAGCGTTTGGCATGAAAATCCATTACATTCAACAGGATGAACCCAAAGGAATAGCTCAAGCGGTACAATTATGCCAAAGCTACACACGAAATCAGCCTTTCATCGTCTATCTTGGAGAAACATGATCAAAGGCGGACATCAGCGACGTAGTGAAGAAGTTTGAAAGCTCAGACGATGACGCGTACTTACTCCTATGCAAAGTCAAAGACCCTGAAAGATTCGGCGTCGCGAAACTTGACGGCACAGGCAGACTTGTGCAACTCATCGAGAAACCCAAGAAACCGCCAAGCAACTACGCTTTAACAGGCATATACTTTTTCCGACCGGCAATATTCAAAATGATCAAAGCTTTGAAACCTTCAGGGAGAGGTGAGCTTGAAATAACAGAAGCGATCCAGATGCTGCTTGAAAAAGGCTACAACATTGACTATCAAATTGTCCAGGGATGGTGGAAAGACACTGGCACGCCACAAGACATATTGGAAGCCAACAGGCTCGTTCTAGATGAAATGACGCCTCAAACCAAAGGGCTAGTAACCAACGACAATTCAGTCCAAGGAAGAGTAACGATCGGCCAAAAATCAAAGATAGACGAAGGAGCACTAGTGCGTGGTCCCGTGATAATCGGAGAAAACACGTCGATCAAGGGCAAAGTGTTCATAGGCCCTTACACAAGCATCGGAAACAATTGCATCCTAAAGAGGCGAAATAGAGAACTCCATCATAATGGACAACTGCACAATAAACGTCAATGAAAGAATAACTGACAGCCTGATCGCGTCTGGTTCAACGATAACTCTCAAGGGCAACGAGAGGCCCGCGGGAAACAGATTCATCGTTGGAGAAAGAACCTATATAGAAATGTGAGGGTGGAACATGCTAGAGGGCATAATGATCAAACCGTTGAAACGCATGAACGACGAAAGAGGCGCCTTCACTGAACTGCTGAGACAAGACTGGAAAGACTTACTGGGCAAAGAGTTTCCTGTTCAGGCCAACTTCTCCGTCACATATCCCGGAACAATCCGTGCGTGGCACCGACATGTTCGAGGACAAACTGACTACATGGTCGTGACGAAGGGTTCATTGAAGATATGCATTTATGACGAGAGACCGGCGAGTTAGACGAGATCATCTCAGACGGCCAAGACCTGCAGGCTGTGCGAGTTCCAGGACACTATTGGCACGGCTTCAAGGTTCTGGGCGACGAGACTGCCTTTCTTGTCTATTTCACGACGCGACTCTATGACTATCGTGATCCTGATGAGGAGAGGAGACCATGGGACGACCCCACAATAAGGCCAAAGTCCATCAATGACAGAAAGGACGACCCAAGAGTCCAGAAACCTTGGAACTGGAATCACCCCGCCTACAAGTGAGCGCAAATGAAAGTACTCGTAACTGGCGGGTTAGGTTTCATCGGGAGCAACTTCTGCCGACACTTAGCGATCGGAGACGAAGGCTATGAGGTTGTGAACGTTGACAAGATAGGAACAGGCGCGAATACCGCAAGCCTCAAAGACCTAAACGGCAAAAACACGTACTCATTTGTTCAAGGCAACATATGCAATTCGAAGCTGATGAACAAACTAGTCAGAAAAGCAGATGCCGTTGTCAACATGGCAGCTGAAACGCACGTGGACAGAAGCATCCTTGACCCCAACCTGTTCGTTCAAAACAATACTCTGGGAACTCTCTCAATTCTTGAAGCTATAAGAAAAACGGACAAGAAAACACGGCTCGTTCAAGTGTCCACTGACGAAGTCTATGGCCAAGCCGAGCAAGGTTCCTTCAAAGAAGAACAGACGCTCATGCCATCCAACCCATATTCTGCCAGCAAAGCAGCGGCGGACATGCTGGTGATGGCTTACCACCGAACGTACAGCTTGAACGCGATGATCACAAGATGCACCAACAATTTCGGACCCTACCAGTTTCCAGAAAAATTCATACCGAAAACGATCATCAGAGGCCTGAAAGGCCTGCCGATTCCAGTCTACGGCTCGGGCAAAAACGTCAGAGACTGGATATACGTTCAAGACCACTGTGAAGCGATCCTTTCAGTTTTGAAGAAAGGCAAACCCGGAGAAATCTACAATGTATCGTCCGGAAATGACTTTCAAACATCGAAGTTGCCAGGAGGATACTCAGCCTGATGGGCAAGTCGGAAGAGCTTCTGACGTTTGTGGAGGACCGTCCTGGACACGATTTGAGATACAGTCTGGACTCAACGAAGATCATGTCCACATTGAATTGGAAACCCAAATTCGCTTTCAAAGAGCGTTTGGAAGCCACTGTCGATTGGTACTCGAGAAACAAATGGTGGTGGGGACCTCTTGCAAACGCCAATGTACTAAGTGCTACACCATGGAAGCCAAGTGAAACAAAGTGAAGCTTCTCAGTCACCGGCGCAAGCGGGCTTTTCGGCACAAAACTGTGTGAGCTTGCCACCCGAAAAAGTTGGGAAGTGCATTCTGCCCATGTTCAGCACAAACCACAATACGGCATACCTGTGCGATTCGACATTTCTGACAGGAAAACAGGAGAGGAAGTATTCCGTCACGTCAAACCTGAAGTCGTTGTTCACTCAGCGGCGATGACCGATGTTGACGGGCAAATCGGAGAAGGCCCTCGCATGGAGGATAAACGTTGAAGGAACACTGAACATTGTCAAAAACTGTAAACAACACGGAGTTTTTCTACTTTACATATCTACTGACTACGTTTTTGACGGAGAAAAAGGGAAGCACAGAGAATCAGAAACACCGAATCCCGTCAACTACTACGGGTTGACAAAGCTAAAAGGAGAAGAAACCGTAAAGGAACTCCTAGAAACATACTGCATTGCGAGAGCGAGCGTTGTGTATGGAACCATTCCTGCAGCTGGAAAAGTGAACTTCGCACTCTGGCTATTGGAGAGGCTCAAGAAGAGAGAAGGCTAATGTGGTGATTGACCAGTGGAACTCACCCACACTCAACACCAACTTGGCAAGAATGGCCTGCGAGGTCATCGAAAAGGTTGACAGGAGTCTTTCATCTGGCTGGAGCCTCACGGCTAAGCAGATATGACTTTGCCAGAAACCTGGCTGAAGTCTTCAATCTTGAAAGGACCCTATAATACCAGTTGAGTCAACAAAGATCCGTGGATTGCCAGACGACCAAGAGATTCATCTCTGAACGTGGACAAGGCCCTTGAAACGTTGGAGAACAAGCCGCTTCAAATAGCCGGCGCGTTGAACGAGATGAAACGCGAGCTAGGCTAAGCCGTATTCATCAAGTCGTAAGGCAAAGACGCATCCGCGTTGCTTCTGTTGCGGTTTCTGTGACTCTGCCTGAATTCGGTCATTTTTCTGGTTCGGATGCTGCTATAGATTTATTAGATTGACGGTTTTTCCTTCTAGGCGTCATAGGAGGCAAGCGATTCGTTCGCTGTTGGCCATATTGGTTTTGCTTATCTTCTGGGCAAGGCTTCGGCGAGAGCGTTGAAGACGAAGCTCATCGTTCCTTTGGTTTTGGTTCTTTCCGTTCTTCCCGATGCGGACATCGCTTTGGAGCGCACTGGGATTCCGTTTCTTGAGCATCGTCACGTTACGCATTCGGTGATCGTGTCGTTCATCGTGTTCGTTCCCTTCTTTTTGGTCTACGGAAAATCTGCTGTTCCGTACTTTCTTGCCTTGCTTCAACATGCTTTGATAGGTGACTTTTTGACGGGGCAGGTTTGGCTCTCTTTGGCCGTTTGGGCAGGGGTACAGTTTGGGGCTTGGCATCACGAGTCCGTTGAATATCGGGTTGGAGTGGACTGTGTTTGTGTTGTCGTTGATTGTTATGCTTAAAACAGAGGATTTGTTGGACTTTTTCCGTCAGAGGAAATGGAATTTGGCCTTGGCTGTTCCCACTTTCACGGTGCTGATGCCCACTTTCCTTAGTGTTCCTCTGGATGTGCCTGCTTGGCTTGTTCCTCCGCACGTGGTTCTGACTGTGTTGTTCTCAGCGTCGATTATTGTCGAGGTTTGGTATATTTTCAGGCATGATAATGGCTAGTGTAGCGCCGTTTCGTTTAGCGCGCGCTCTTGTTGGTGTTAGGTTGGTGGCGGGGGTCTGTGGCCCAAGACTACTTGCAGTGTCAGAGTCTGGTTTCCTCTGGCTATACCTATGTCTACTGTCTGTCCGGGGAGTGCGTTTTCTTCCAGGTAGCTTGACATTTCGTCGCCGTTTCTGATGCGTGTTCCGTTGATTGTTATGATTACGTCGTTGGTTTGGACCCCTGCATTGCTTGCTGGGCCCCCTTGCACTGTTCCGGCTATTTTCCAGCCGTATGTGACGTTGATGTGCATGGTTTGGGCTGTTTCGTAGTCCATGTCGGCTCCGGTTACGCCTAGGTATGGGTGGCCTTCGTAAGTGCCGTTCTTGATCAGCGAGAATATTTCTCTGAGTATTGTGTTGGACGGTACGGCGAAGCCGAGGCCTTGTGAGTCGGTGACGATGGCTGTGGTTATTCCGATGACTTTGCCGTCTAGGTTTATCAACGGTCCGCCGGAGTTTCCGGGGTTTATTGGGGCGCTTGTTTGTATGATGTTTGCGATTGCGAAGCCACCTGTGTACTCGGATTCGTCGATTGTTCTTCCGAGGGCGCTTATTACGCCTGTTGTCATTGAGCCTACTAGTCCGTAGGGGTTGCCGACTGCCAGTACTGGATTTCCCACTTTTAGTGTTGTAGAGCTTACTATTTCGATTGGTTTGAATTCGGTCTGTGGTGCTGTGGGTGCTGACAGGACTGCCATGTCTGCGTAGGGGTCTGTTCCGTTTATCACTGCTGCGTAGCCGTTTCCGTTTGAGAATGTGATGCTCAGGCTGTTTGTTCCGTGGACGACGTGGTTGTTGGTGATTATGACGACTGTGCCCGTGTAATTGTAGACGAACCCTGAGCCTTGGACTGTGCCACTGTCTGTTTCTCCTCGGATGAGGACGACTGAGTCCTTGACTCTTTCATATATTTCTGTTAGCGATGTGTTGTTTTGGTAGATTGTGATGTTCTGTTGGGTTATGTTTTGGTCTCCGTGGATCTTGGAGACTTGGCTCTGCAGGTCTGAGATGTCGCTTTCGAGGCTGTTAATTTGTCGTATGAGCACGTAGGAGCTTATCATTCCTCCGAGGATGAGTCCCGCAACGAAAAGGAGAACCACAATCGTTGTTGAGGATGCTGCCCGTCGATGCTGTTCCATGATTGTTCACCTTTGTCTACAGAGTTTTGCATATGCTCTTAAGAGTTACGCCTCAATCGCCCTTTTCTGTTTTTAGAAAGATTCTGCAGATGATAGGAGTGTACGAGCGCGGGCGAGCGCTAGCGCGCGCTAGTTTGGAGCGTTTGTTGCCTTATGTCTTTGGTTTGGGGTTTATTCTCTTCTGTCTATTAGGTCGAGGGCGTCTGGTCCTGTTCCTATTAGCGTGACTGGTGTGTGGGTTTGTTTTTCTATGTCTTTTATGAATTGTTTTGCTTCTTTTGGGAGTTCTTCGTATGTTCTTGTGGCTTTGGATTCTGGGTGGAGGCAGTCGAGTTTTGTGAGGGCGATTTGTGTGGCGCCGTTGATGGTTACTGCTTTTTTGGCTAGTTCCATGTTGAATGGTGCTGAGCGTCTGTCTCTTCCTGTTCCGGCTGCGGTTTCGAACCATCCGCGTTTGGTGGCTTCTTCTTTTGTTATTTCTCCCGGTAAGGGTCCTGTGCCCACGCGGGTTATGAAGGATTTTAGGACGACTATGACGTGGTCGATTTTGGTTGGGCCTACGCCGGCTTCTGAGCATATTGCTGAGGCGCTTGTGTCTCTGCCTGTTACGTAGGGGTACGATCCGTGATAGAGTGATAGCAGCAGGCCTTGGGTTCCTTCGAGCAGCACTTTCTTGTTTTGGTCGAGTGCTTGGTTGATTTCTGTCGGGACGTCTGTGAGGTAGTTTTTGAGTTCTGGGATGTCTTTGGCCAGTTTGGCCGTTCTGCGGACGCGTTCTTCTATTGCTGGTCCTACTCCCCAGCCTGTGGTGCCCAAGCCTTTCAAGTGTGCGCTTGTCTTGTCTTGGTCTGAGTGTTTTTGTTCGATTATTGAGGCTTGATTGTCTATGGCTATGCGCTTGTGGACTTGGGTTTCTTCAACTTCTTTCATGAACTGCGCGACGTGAACGTTTGAGCCTGGCGCTATCAGCAGGCGGCATTTTGGGTAGACGAAGCCTCCTGGCACCATGTGCAGAGCGTAGCGTTTTCCCTCGTGCCATATGGTGTGCGCAGCGTTGACCGAGCCTGTTCTCACGCAGAAGTCGAGTTTGTCCTTGAGGGCTAGGTAGGACAGGATTTTTCCTTTGCCTTCGTCTCCCCAGAAGCCTCCTGCTATGACTGTGCACGGCATTTTTTCACCGATCTGGTAATCCGTCGTGGTTTATTTAAGATTGTTTGACGTTTTAGTGTCTAAGGATCGGCGGCGCTCAGTCCCTGTCGTTTGAGTGTTTCATCGTCTATTTCTTGGAGGAGTCTCATGAGTGTGCCCGTCTTGCGTCTGATTTCGGCTTTTGTGACTGTGTTTCTAGTGGGGCAGATGTTGTCTGTCACTACTCCTTCCTGTTCGCTGTAGATGACGGGGTAGAGCCTGCAACCTGCGGGTCTTCGTCTGTACGCGTTGCATGAGTGTTTTTGGGTGTTGTAGAAGATGCAATAGCCCTTCTTGTTGCGCAGTTGGGCGTATCCTTTCTTGTTCACGTGTACAAACTGCTTTCTCGCGTGTCCTGTTTTTTCGAGAAGGTGGATGTCTTTTTCAGACAGTGGCATTTGAGTTTGTCTGCAGCAGATTCCGCAGTGTGTGCAACGCATGTCTTTATTGTGTGAGTTGCTGTTCTAATTTGCGTTTCGTCGCGAGTTGCTGGTTGGGTTTATCTGCTTAGGATGAGGTTTAGGTTCAGCATTTCTGCCCATGCTATGTTTTTCATGGGTACTGTGAATGTTCTTTTGTTTCCGTAGGGCTTGTATTTTATGTATTTTTCTTTTTTGTATTCGTCCTTTTTGATTTCTGATAGTTGGACGTTTATTATTACTGAGCCGTCTTTGAGATGGAGGTTTACGTTTTTTCCGAGGAAGGATTTTGCGCTGTTCAGGTGGAATCTTTCCATCTTTTCACCACTCCTGGTCCTTGTCTGCCATTTTGTTCCAGCATCTTCTGCAGATGGGGCGTTTTTCTCCTCTGAAGATGATGTAAAGCTCGATTTCGTTGTTTTTGCACTCGTCATTCCAAGGGTTCTTACAATGTTCCATGTTTGTGAGTCTCCCGTAAACGTGCTATGCTGGTCTGGTTGGATGTTTTTGTTCTTAAGGTGTTTTGAGATGCGACCTTGTGGGAGCTGGGGGAGAGGTGGGTTGAAGTGGAAGTCTTTTTAGGTGCTTAGGCTGAGAAGAGGAGTTGTGGGTGGTTTCGTGGCGTTCTGGCTTGCTGAGGTCAGTCTTGTTCTTCAGGTTTCTGTGTTGAGTCTGCTGCTTGTGAGTTTGGGTTTGAAGTTCGGTGGGAAGCACTTTTGGCATGGTGTCCTGATGCTTTCGGCTTTGGCCTTGCACACTGCTTCTATATTTGCGGTGATGATTCCTTCTCTGATGGTTTTGGGGCAGCCTATTGCGAGTTTTTCGTTAGACAGGCTTTCCATCGTCGTCATCTTCCATGTTGCTTTCGGGGTGGTTGCAGAAATTCTTGCTATATGGCTGGTTGGCGCGTGGCACCTGCAATCGGATGTGGGTCCTTGTGTTCGCAGGAAAAGATGGATGCGTGTTACTTTCTCTTTCTGGGTCGCGGCCTTGGCGTTGGGGATCCTTTTGTACGTGCTTCTTTACACAACGCTCATAACTTGAGCCGTTAAGAAGACGAGGCAGAGATTCTGTTGGCATCTGCGCTTTCTAGATTTGGATTATTTCTGGTGTGATCTTCTCTTTTGTTACTTTAAGGAGAGCTACTGATGGTTTGTTTATGAATGGTGTGGCGGGGTTGGTTGGGCTTCCAGGGTTTATGTAGAGAGTGTTGGTTTCCCATTTGATGTTTGACGTGTGGGTGTGTCCGTAGACGAGAACGTTGAAGTTGTTTGTTCGGGCTATTTCGCGCATTCTTGTCATTCCGAAGAGTGTGCCTGGGTTGTGGGTGACGCCTATTTTCCAGTCGAAGATTTTGAGTGAGGCGAGTTTGGGGAGTTTTCCTCTGATTTTGGGTCCGTCCATGTTTCCGTAGACTGCTAGGACGGGTGCGAGTTGCTCGAGTTCGTCGATGACTGACAGGCTTACGAGGTCGCCTGCGTGTACGATGTAGTCGGTGTTTTCGAAGATCTTGAGGACTTCCTTAGGAACTTCTCTTGCCCTGGCGGGTACGTGGGTGTCGCTGATGAGGCCGATGGTTTTGGAGGCGTTTTCTTGGAGTTTTGGGAGTGCCTGTGGCGTTTGGGCAGCCATTGTGTTTGTCCTCTGTTACACTGTTTATTGGTTTTCCTGCATAATAGTCTTAGTGGTTTTGTTCTGGGTTTGTTCGGTTTGCTGGACAGCTTCTTAAGCAAGCTGGCGGTGTTTTATGGTTTGGAGTGGTTTTGGAGTGTGTGCTGCTGGTGAATTGTTGTGGGAGGTTGAGGATGAGGTTACGAGGCTTTTGTGTGATTTGATTCGTTTTGACACGACGAACCCGCCTGGTAATGAGACGGCTGCGGCGGAGTATTTGGCGAGGGTTCTTGGTGAGGAGGGGTTTGAATGCGAGGTTCTTGAGTCTGCTCCGGGCAGGGGCAGCGTGGTCACTCGTTTCAAGGGCAGTGGCTCTGGACCGAGTTTGCTGTTGCTGTCGCATCTGGATGTTGTGCCTGCCGACCCGAGGGAGTGGAGTGTTCCGCCGTTTGGCGGCGTGGTGAGGGATGGGTTTGTTTGGGGTCGAGGTGCTTTGGACATGAAGTCCTTGACGGCGTTGGAGGTAGTGGTCTTGAAGTTGTTGAAGCGGCGGGGCGTACGATTGAAGGGCGATGTTGTTTTGGCTGCGACTGCGGATGAGGAGAAGGGCGGCGAGGCTGGTGCTGAGTGGCTTGTGAAGAATCATCCTGGGAAGGTTTGTGCGGATTATGTGATTAACGAATTTGGGGGGCCTGCTATGCCCGTTGGCGGCAAGAACTTGTTTCCTGTTCAGACGGCGGAGAAGGGGGTCCTGTGGCTTAGGATACGGGCGCGTGGTTCGCCTGGTCACGGTTCGAAGCCTGGCTCGGCTGATAATGCCATAATGCGCATTAACAGGGTTGTTGAGAGGCTTGGCAACTACCGCGATGAGGTTGTGCTCGTGCCGACCGTTCGGCAGTATCTAGGTGCGTTGGCGAGGGAGGACGTGCGCGTTCGCGGTTTGTTGACGCGGTTGCTTGAGGAGCCTGCTTCTGCCGACATGGTTTTGGACGAGCTGAGCAGGGTGGACGGGTTCTTGGCTGAGGATGTCAGAGCGATGGTCAGGATGACGGTGGCGCCTACGATGGTACAGGGCGGAGTTAAGGAGAATGTTATTCCTTCTGAGTGTGAGGCTGTTTTTGACTGCAGGGTTTTGCCTGGACAGAGTTCGGAATGGGCTCTGAAGCTGATCAAGCGGCTGTTAGGGGATGTGGGTTTGGACAGGTTGGAGTTTGAGGTTATTCATGCCGCCGAGCCTTCCGAGTCTGGTGTGGATACGCCCCTGTTTAGGCAGATTGTTGAAGTTCTGGGCGAGTTTGACCGTGGGTGTGCTGTGGCTCCGTTTTTGCTTACGGGGTCGACTGATTCGAGGTTTTTCAGGCGGCGTGGTAGTGTGTGTTATGGCTTTCAGCCTTTTTTGGCGGATATGGGTTATGGGGAGATGTGGCGGACGGTTCATGGGGTTGATGAGAGGATTTCTGTCAGGAATCTGGTGTTTGGGACGAGTGTGCTTTACGGTGTTGTTGAGCGGTTTATGGGGGCTGGGGTGAAGTTATAAATATAAGCGCGCGCGTATACTCGATTCGTATACTACTCCCTAATAGCTGCTCTTACTCTTTTCCTGTCTCTCTTCCTGCTCCTAGCTACTCTCCACCGAATCCAGTATACGTCCTGCTAAGCCGCTTTCAGCTTTGATTGGTTGGGTAAAGTTTTATCCCAACCTAACCCTTCAACTATGGAGATGCATTGGCTCGAAGAGCCTGTGCTTCTCTTAGTCTCCTTTCTTTTTTAACGTTAGCGCGCGTGTGCGCGGTTTTCACTCTTTTCAAAAATCGTTCTCTTCTCGCCTGCTTTTTCCTAGCTATTTTCAAGAAAATCCTCCTTCCCAGAATCAAATAGTAAGAACAAACAGGATTATAACCTTCACCTAAATGCGAAGTGAATGCCGCGTCTAAGACCTGAATCTGTGATTTGGGAGCTATGAAAATATCCTCAGGCTACTCTGCTGTTTTTTCGCTTTATAAGGAAGTATGCGTAGTATAAGGGCAACAGCGTTCTGTTGTTGAGAGACCGGAAGAACACAGCAACGTTGCACGTTACAATCAATGATGAAAGGAGTGATGGAAATGTCGGAAAAATCGGCAATTGTTTTCATTGGAAGCAAAACACCAATGGACTATGTTCTAGCAGTTATCACAAGAATATCGGCAGGCAATGCTAAGGAAGTAGTTTTGAAAGCAAGAGGACAAGCAATCACTACAGCTGTTGACGTAGCTGAAATAACCAGAAATCGCTTCTTAAAAGACCTAAAAGTGAGCAAAATCGCTATAGGAACAGAGGAGATGCCAGCAAGAGAAGGCGAAAACAGAACACGTATGGTTTCAACAATAGAAATAACGCTTACAAAAGAGTAGGAAAACCCTGCTGAACCAGGCATCAAGCGGTATTATCCTTCTTTAACGCGCTATTACGGACTAATTATCTAATCGCTCAAATTCTGATCCGTGATATGAGGAATTGCGTTTTGTGAAGGTCATCCTGTTATGACTCTACTCCACATGATAGAGACAGAAAGAATGGAAAAAAGAAAGAAATTGGCACGGTCTCAGCAAACGTTGCGGGATAAGTGCCCAGAATGCGATAGTGCAAACCTCATCCATGATTATAATACTGGTGAAACTGTCTGCGGCGACTGCGGACTCGTTTTATACAGGCAAATGATGGATAAAGGACCAGAATGGCGCGCCTTCACCCAAGAAGAGAAAGCCTCAAGAAGCCGCGTTGGGATGCCAACATCTTATTCTGTCCATGATAAAGGCTTGTCAACGGCCATAGGCCAAATTGACCGTGACGCTTTGGGAAGAAAACTTCCATTATCAACGCGCCTGCTGATGTGGCGTCTGAGGAAATGGCAGATCCGTTCAAGGGTGCATTCTTCAGTTGACAGAAATCTAGCCCAGGCAATGGCTGAGCTTGACCGCCTCTCAGACAAGGTCTACATTCCACGGCCAATCAAAGAGAAGGCTGCGGTCATTTACCGTAAAGCCTTAGATAAGGGCTTAGTCCGCGGAAGGTCTATCGCAGCCATAATGGCTGCTGCGATTTATGCGGCTTGCCGCGGAAGTGGAACTCCAAGAGCACTTCATGAAATCGCAGAGGCAAGCCTAGTCGATAAAAAGGACGTTGCTCGTTGCTACCGGCTTTTGCTACATGAACTTGACATGCACATGTCCATCCCTGACCCCCTTACGTAGGTTTCGAAAATCGCTGAAAGAACAGGAATTTCGGGCAAGACCCAGGGAATTGCTATACGGATTCTTCGAGAAGCCAGAGATAAGCGGGCTGCTGCCGGAAAGGACCCTATGGGGTTGGCTGCTGCAGCATTGTATATTGCTTGTTTGCAGAACAACGAGAAGAAGACACAGAAAGACATCGCCGAAGCCGCAGGCGTCACTGAGGTCACGGTGAGAAACCGCTACAAGACCCTGAAAAGGCAGCTGAAGCTAGAATTACCGGACTAATCATCTTTGCTTTCTTCTCTTGTAGCGTGCGCTAAGGATTTGGTTTTATCTCTCATCTGAAAACGTGGTGTGCAAACGAAGGCGATAGGCGATTAACGTATGAAGGTTTTATTCGTAGAATATGAGGTTTTGTTCCTCCAAGTTTGCGTGAAGCTTGTGCACTGCGTCATAAATGTCCTGTTCTTTCTTTGCTCCGGTGCAAACGAGGTTCCCGCTTGCGAATATCAGTATGACCACCTTGGGCTCGTCCATCCTGTAGATTAGCCCTGGAAACTGCTCTGGCTCATACATGGTTTTTCGAAGCGTGCTCACTGCCTGTTCCAGGTCTATCCTTCCGCCTAAGCTTGCGGAAGCAACCATGTTCACAACCTTCAAGTCCGGCTTGCTGATGATGATTATTCCGCCCTTTTTCATCTCTTTGACAACTGTCATGACAGCCCTGCGCGCTTCCTGCTCTGATTTGGCGCCTGTGCAGATCATTTTTCCAGAATTGAAAATGAGCGTGGCTGTCTTAGGCCTCTTAAGCCTAAATACTAATCCTGGAAACTGTTCAGGGCGATATTCAACGCCTGGATAACTCTTCACAACAGCGTTTAAATCAACTTTCTGGTTCAAGGCGGCAGCGGCAACGACGTTTTGAATGTGTATTACGGCCTTAGTCTTCGGCATTAAAAACCACTTCTTATAGCGTGGCTAGATGCTTATATGCCCTTTAAAAAGCGCGTGCGTGCGCTTATCTAGGCTCTTCTTTTTCTTCCACCGCTTCTCCTTCTTTTTTCAATTTGGGAATTAGCTTCCTTGCCCATTCTATTTTAGTAGAGTAAGCTTCACGCAATTGTGGAGAAGTAAGCGCGCGTGCGCGCGGTGGTTTCCATTCTTGAGCCACTGCAAGCATTCTACTTTTGGATTGACTAGTCTTGCCTTTTTGTTTGGGCTTTTCTTTCCTTTCCGGTTTATAATGTTCAAGTTTCATATTCGATCTCCGCTAGTTCAAGCTCAGATGCCTAATATATATAGAAGTTTTTCACCTTTTTAATCGCGCGCGCTCTATTGATGCCCCTACGCTGTTTGTTCTGTAAGGGCGCGTGAAATAAGAAAAGTAGCAAGGAAATATAGAAATAGATATTCTTCACAACAACTTCACGATATTGTTAGAGATATATGGTAAATAGGACGTGATGCGATGACAACTAAAAGAAAGAAAGAAAGGATGAAAGAAGAAAAAAAGAAGAAAGAAGCAATGAAGTAGAAATGATGCCTATTGTACCGCGCGCGCTAGTCGTTCTTTAGCCTCACTTCCTCAGCCAGAATCAAGTTCAGGTAGCCTTGGGGACACCGTGAATACACAGTATTGCCCTCAATATCTCATTGAAGACTTTGTCGAATTCATTAAAGAAGAAATCCTCTCTTTCACCCGGCAGAAATATTATGCGAAGAGAAATTCCTTAATGTTAGAAGCATTTGTAGGGCTCTATCTCTTTTGTTTGTCTCTCCATACATTCTTTCCAACTTATCATTGAATTCCTTGTAAGAATCTGCGCGCGCTATGCATGACGTAACTAACAGAATTGACCAAGTTATTACCATAGACCCTTTCAGAATAGTCCATCAATTGCCCCTACTGCGCGCGCTTACCCAAGGTTCTGTTAACTTCTCATGGGATGTGCATCTACGTGTTGACTGTCGTGGGATATGTTCTGCTAGATTCTGGCATCGATGATGAGACTCGCTTCTGAATTGCTCAGGAAGTTGCTGAGTCCAAAGTATAAGCATGATTCTAGAAGGTTGTTCGGTCTACAGATAGAAAAAGGATGGGAATCTTAGTGGCTTTGCGTCTTCTGCATGATAGTGCGATTCATTTCATTTTTTCTCTTTCGTTCTTGCATTTCTTTCTTGTTTTGCTTATATCGCATGTTTTTCACTTCCTAACTGTTTGCCAAAAAGTAAAAGCGGAGAACCCGAATTTCTCGGTCTTACTGGGCAAGAACTTTTTGCTTCTGGCAGAGTGGGAAGCGGAGTATATTAACATGCTGGATTCAAAGTTTGTATTGTTTGAGTGTGTTGTATGTTTGTCTTGTTTGGAGGTGTAATGGGTTGCCGGCGATTGAGGTTGGCAGGTTGTGCGTGAAGTTGAGTGGGCGCGAGGCTGGAAAGAAGTGTGTGGTTGTTGATGTTGTTGACAAGAGTTTCGTTTTGATAACTGGTCCGCAGTCGGTTTCGGGCGTGCGCAGGCGCCGCGTGAACATGAATCACATCGAGCCGTTAGAGGAAAGCGTGGAGATCAAGCGGGGGGCTTCGGATGAGGATGTTGCCGCTGTTTTGAAGAAGGCAGGCAAACTCGAAGACATGGCCAAGCCCGTGTCGCCTAATCTTCCCTAGCATGCAGATGTTGCTACCTGTTCTCGGGTTTACATTGCATGGACTAGACTTTGTGCGCTGACTTTGCTTTCAATTGACCACTAGCGCGCGCTACTTGTTTGGGCGTTTCGACATGGAGAGCGTGATCCTTTGGACCGCGCGCGTCGTACTAGTTTCTAGGACAGCGCGTACCAGTGAATAGGATTAAATGGGAAGCGCTACAATGGGTTATAGAAGGATTCAAGAAGGGTTTCAGATGAGGAACATAATACAGAATCGAGCAACAAAATCCGCGGTACTTCTCTTTCTGATAACGGTCTCTACTGTCGGAGGCGTCTTCGCAGCCATGCGCTTGGTGAACATGAATCAAGGAAGCCTCGTCATCAACCCCGGCGAGAACAGTCCAGACACTGTGAAGATCTACGGAAACGGCGTCACCTTCGTGACCTATGTCTCAACGGTCCTCCTTGAGCCAGGAACGGACACGTTCCAGTTCTATCTACCGGCCGGAGCCCTCACCGACACGCTCACGGTCTCAGGAATCGACGTTGAAAAGGTCACTTCCAAGGAGCAGGGCGGCTCAATGCTGGAGAAGGGCGACGTGATAACCGTGTACACGGACGGGACGTCCTACACGGGCAAGTTTCTTGGCTGGGACAACATGCTGCTTCTCGAAGCTAACAACGGAACCGTCATGATTCCAGGCGACAAGATAACAAGAATCGTGTTGACAGAGGTGGTCCAAGTCCAGGGACCCAGAATACTCGTGGAGGTAACAACGACCTCTCCCCCGGGAGAATACACGCTGAAGATTTCTTACCTCATGCGCGGACCGACTTGGAAACCCACATACTTCATCGACGTCGGAACGGCCAGCCTTGAATGCTGGGCCACGATAATCAACGTGGAGGACTGGAACAACTTCACCCTCGTGCTCGTGAGCGGAGGTCCACACATCGTTTACAATGGTCCAGTCTGGTGTGACAACGGCAACCTCAGAATCGGATATTCACAGTACGGCGCATTGGACTTTTCCTCCGTAACGACGCCGGACCAGTACCACGAGTACACCTACACCAAACGCGTCTCATTCGAGAACGGCACGCAAGTCAGGCTGCTCCTGTTCAACGGAAGTGTGAGTCTAAGCCAAGAATACTATTGGACAAACGGCGAAGTCGAAAACCGCTACCACATTGTCAATCTCCTGAACGAACCACTGGCGACAGGAACCGTAGAGTTCTATCGCAACCAATCTTGGATAGGCGAAGACAGCATCCCATACACGCCTGTCAAGGCAGAAAGCACCGCCACCGTCAACTACGCATCCGACGTAAGAATAAACTCAACCGTCACGAAATCAGTCTCTGAAGAAAACACCCAAACTCAAGGAGTAACCTTGACCATCAAAAACTACAAAGAAACAAGCGTAACCGTACTCGTTCAACAGGACATCAACGGCTACGACCTCGTCACATCCACTCCCGCAGCCAACAGAGTAGGCTCCATCCTATCATGGACTATAGAAGTGGACGCAGGAAGCACTCAAACAATATACTACGAATGGACCCACACCTGGTAACACCATCCCCCCTCTTTCTTTTCAGCACACAC
>CAVYNL010000004.1:0-15831 GCA_963769845.1 Candidatus Bathyarchaeota archaeon
GCTATTTGGAAACCAGGGAATAACAAATCTTAGTCACGTCCTCGGAATCATTATTAGATGACATAAGACTGGAAAGATAGAAAATGACCGATAATGTAGTAAATTTCCTCTTTTCTAAGAATCTCGATATACTGAGATTCTGCTGTTGAAGCGATTAAGGAAGATAAGGAACAGGATTTAACAGCGCATATTAATGAGATAAAGTCTTTCAGGGCATCAATAAAAGAGAGTATTAGTGGTCCGAATATTAAAGGTCTTATTGACGACTCCATAATAAAGGTGCTTTCAAGACGAGGAACACAGGCTTAAGATGAGTATAAAAGATGGCAAAAGTATTTACCTCTTAAAGGCAATATTTGAACTTTCCACCTTTGACACGTCACTCGAGGAAATAACAAAAACAATAAAATCAAAAGGAGAACTTGATATCTACTCTACCTATGTCTTCAGATATACCTGATGGCTCTATTGGGTTCAACCTTATGTTTGCCAGCGGTGACCACCTAAATGAGCTAAAGGAAGAAATAGGTGGTGATATAGAAGTACTCGTCCAGTCAAAAGAAACCGGACCCCAACCGCAGAAAAAACAGGAAAGGTCTATAAAAAGTGCAACAACCACAGTAAGGGTTGATATAGATAAACTTGACAGAATACTGAATACAATAGGTGAACTTACCCTTGCAAAAGATGCTGTAAAGAGGATCGGAACGGAGATGGCTGGGGCATACCGCTATTCTCCATTTATAAGTGATGTCTATAAAATTTCGCAAACATTTGAACGGAGGCTCGCAGAACTACAGGATGAGGTCCTTGAGATAAGGATGGTGCCGATAGGCCAGATATTCTCTAGGCTTGCACAGGTGATCAGGCGTTATTCGAGGGAGATAGGAAAGGAAATAGACCTTATGCTGTATGGAGAGGATACAGAACTTGATAAATCATTGGCTGAAGAGATAGTTGATCCACTTATGCACCTTGTGAGGAATTCAGTCGACCATGGTTTAGAACCAGCCGAAGAGAGGAAGATGAAGGGTAAAAAAGAACATGGCAGTATTGTTTTGAAGGCATTTCAAAGGGGAAGCCATGTAGTGATCGAGGTGATAGATGATGGTAAAGGCATAGATGTAGAAAAGGTCAGGAAGAAGGCTATAGAAAAGGGACTGCTCGAACCTGATGCTATTCTCGAGGAAGGAGAGATTATTGATTTTATCTTTGCTCCTGGGTTTAGCACAAAAGAGGTTGCGAGTGAGATTTCCGGAAGGGGCGTTGGTCTGGATATTGTCAAGGAAAAACTTTCTATGCTGGGTGGATTTACAGAGGTCTACACGAAAAAGGATGGAGGAACAACCTTTACACTTACACTTCCGATTACCCTTGCAATAATAAAATCACTTATCGTAAGAGTTGGGAAAGAAAAGTTTGCTTTACCCTTGACAACAATATCTGAGACAGTCGTAATAGAGCATAAGGATATTCAGACTATAGAGTGGAAGAATGTTTATTATAGCAGGGGCGAAATGCTCCCGATAATGAGCATTGGGAAAATTTTTAACTTAGAAACTGACAAAAGCGACAGGTCATTTGCTGTTCTTGTAGGGCTTGGCATGAGAAAATTAGGACTTCTCGTGGATGAACTCCTAGACAATAACGCTTGGCGTTACAGGACAAGGCTTGATAAACTTTCACGTAATGAACAGCAGTGACAGTCAACTCTTGGACAAGTATAACATCGGAAATCAAGGATGGCAAGGACAATGGACTGTTCCGTACAACAACCGATTTGAGTTCGTAATCGAACTGACGACCCAGGATTCGCACGCAGCTAACATTAAGCTAACATCCTCAGGGACAGGCAACGGTGGACAGCAAGGAGGGGGTGGAGGAGGATTTGATGCTCTGCCGATAGTCGTTGCCGTGATACTGGTTCTCGTCTGGCTGGTCTCCGTGTTCTTGATAATTCGTATGAGAAAGCAGCCTCAGTTGCCTTCATCTCCGGAAGAACCGCCACCGCCCCCACCTGCTTAGCGCGCGCTATTTAGCTAGAATGAACTTCCATCAGTCCTTATGTGTCAGTTTCTATTTTTGCGGAAAAGTTATACCTAGACGCGCGCGCTTCTCATGCTCGTTTCTCCAGGCGCGCGCTATTGCTTTTGTCCGCATTGAGGACAGAAACGAGCTGGCATCGGAATTCTATTCTTGCAGTTAGGACAAATCTTCAACACCAATTCAGGGTGCAACAGTGTCCCGCAAGAATCACAGTAGTTGGAAACTGAAGAGACTGACTTCCCACATCTTGGACAACTTAGATATCGCGTAGACAAGGGAACGGGAAGTACGACCCAAGCTCCATACTTCAATTCGTTCACTCTGTTTGAAGATAAAGCGTCCCAGCTTTTTTCTTTTCTGGTTTGCGCGCGCCAGATGCGCGATACAGACATCATATTACCAAGTTTCAGTAACTATTTCGGCGTTAAGAAAGGAGGTACATTATGCGATTTGCTCCACCAAGTGAAGGATTGCTAGCGCGCGCGGAGTTTGTATCCGTGCTTCCATCCAAAAAACCCTGATTAGAAAAGACAACTAGTGACCATAGTTGGAGGGCGTCTCTGTTTCAAGTGGGATTGCAGCCAACACGCCAGCGTCCAGATGCTGGCAACGCACGAGTTCACGGTTGACGGTTTATCAGACTTCTCCATGAAGCATGTCCAGCAGGCGTCCCAGAACCTTCTCGCCGTCGGCGCGGAGGCCGTTGTGCTCGTATTCGTTGGTGACCCACAGCTTGATCCCGCGAATGTCGCGGGCAGTTTCTTCTGAGAGCGTCCGCTCCACGTACATGTCGTTGTAGTAGATGACTGCTGCGCACGGGACACTGTTCGACTGCAAGACTGACTTATCATACAAGCGCGGCCAACCGTCGTACGTCGCTAGGATCTCCGCGGCTCCCTTCAAAGGTCGAAGGTACCTGTACTCGTCAAACATCCATGGATACACCATCTCGCCCGTGAAGAACACAGGCTTGCCGTCCGTGACCTCAAACTCCGCATACTCCGACCGCACACGCTCGGCTGACCAGTTGGAAGCGGCCTCTTCACAGTAGACGGGTTCCTGCAGAATCGCGTAAATCGGGTTCGTCTCGAACCACAGGGAGTTCTCGAAACCCCGCAGGAAACCGTACCCGACCTCCAGGCCGGTCGCCCCGCGCACGAACGCCTGTTCAAGCAGATAGTGGACCCGCTCTAACCCGTAGCTCATTCCGAACACCAGACCGAGCTGCTGAAACCGTCGCGGCGACATCCGACCCCCGCCCGGCAGGTTCACCTCATGCGACTTCAAGTGGCCGACGATTTCCTTCGCGCGTTCGACGTCATCAGGGTAACGCTCGTAGTAGAGCCTGTTCTTATCCATCACACGCGGGTAAGTGGCACGGTAAACGTCGTCGGGCGACCGGTTCAGCGGGGGCAACCCACCCGTTATCATCGCCTCTTTCAAGCCATGGGGCGCGGCGGACAGATAATGCGTTATGCAGAAACCCCCGTAGCTCTGTCCCAGCGCACTCCAACGCGTGTCCTTCCCGACCAGTTCTCGGCGAATCGATTCAGCGTCTCGCACGACCGAATCCGCCCGAAAATTCTTCAGGTAATCAGCCTGCTCGCCCCGGCGTTGACAAACCGCGCCAACGTCTGATAATTGACCGGCGTGCTCCGACCTGTCCCCCGCTGGTCGAGCAGCAACACGCGATACTCCTGCAGCGCCCTCTTCAACCAACCACTCTTGTCCTCAGGACGCGGCGCCTCAATACCCGGACCGCCCTGAAAGAAAACAAGCCACGGCAGATCGCTCTTTTCCTTGCCAACCGCCACTACCTCCCGACCGAAGACACTCATCTTTTCACCGTGGGGTCGCGTGTAGTCCAGCGGCACCGCAAATTCATGATCAGTCAACACAACACCCGGCAAGCGGTGGACAGAAGTACGCATGTTTGAACCTCCCTGCAGATCCCCTATGCCTTGGTTACAAGGCAAATACGTATTTAACCTTGCACAAGCAGGCCCTCCCTTCTGAATTCACCATAGCATTAGCGCACCGCGTCAGCGGGGCTTCCGAATCTCAAAGCTATTTACGTGAGCAGAACCAGTGTAGAAACAGTGAGGCCTGATGGTTAGAGTGAGCATCATAGGGGCAGGCAGCATGGCATGGTCAATGGTCCTGGTCAAGGACCTCTGCCTGACGAAAAGCCTCGGAGGCAGCACCGTAGCATTCATGGACGTTGACAACAGACGTCTGGACGCGGTCCACGGGCTTGCCAAGAGATACGCGAAAGAAGTCAAAGCCAAGCTGAGATTCGAGAAAACAACCGACAGGAAAGAAGCCCTTAAGAACGCAGACTTCGTGTTCAACACGGCCTTGGCGGGCGGACACCCCAGCTATGAGACTCAGCGCAGCGTCGCAGAGAAACACGGATACTACAGGGGCATAGACAGCGTGGACCACAATATGGTCTCGGACTACCCCACCATCGGCGGCTACAATCAGCTCAAGCTGGCCTTGGACATCGCTCGAGACATGGAAGACCTATGCCCAGACGCGTGGCTGATTCAAACGGCAAACCCGCTCTTCGAAATCTGCAACCTCCTGACGAGACAGACCAAACTGAGGGTGATAGGCCTCTGCCACGGCCACTTCGGCTACCGAAAAGTCGCGAAGACCCTCGGACTCAACCCCAAACACGTCAAAGCCGAATCTATCGGCTTCAACCACTACGTCTGGATGACCTCCTTCAAGCACGATGGCGAAAACGCGTACCCCCTGCTGGACGAGTGGATCAAGACAAAAGCTCACAAATACTGGAAAAACTGGAACCCAAAATATTACGAAGCGGACATGTCCCCCGCCGCCGTCGACATGTACAAAAGATTCGGCCTGTTCCCCATAGGCGACACACCCAGAAGCGGAGGCTGGAAATACCACACTGACCTCAACACGAAAAAGAAGTGGTACGGACCCCTGGGCGGCTTCGACTCGGAGATCGGCTGGGCCAGGTACCAGGCAGACCTGAAGAAACAATGCGAAGAGATGCTCCGACTCCACGACGACCCTTCCCTCTCAGTGACCCGCCAGTTTCCACCCGTCAACAGCGGAGAACAGCACATACCCCTCGTCGACGCCATAGCAAACGACCAAGAAACCATGTTCCAAGTCAACGTGCCAAACAACGGCGCCATCGACGAAATCCCAAACGACGTCGTCGTCGAAATCCCAGCCCTCATCAGCCGAAGCGGGGTCAAGAGACTGCGCATGGGAAGACTACCAAACCGTCTGATGCTCCACGCAATAGTCCCCAGGATGCTGAGAATGGAGTGGGCCCTCGAAGCCTTCCTGGAAGGCAACAGAGACCTGCTGACCGAATGGCTCCTGAACGACCCGAGAACCAAGTCCGCCAAACAAGCTGAAGAGACCCTGAGAGAAATCCTGAAACTGCCCTTCAACAAGCAAATGGCCGCACACTACAGATAAAAGCCGGCATCGAGGCACATGCGCGCAAAAAACAGAGTGACATTCAAAATCTGAGCGCATTGTTCCAACTGGTTTTGGGCGGTTCTTTTTATAAGGTTGGAGAGGTATTCGTGTTTTTGGTGGCAATGGTTGAATCGCCGTAGAATTGTTGCTGCGGTTGTTGCTGTTGTTTTGACAGCGTCATTAATCCTTAACCTCTACTTTTATCTGTTCGTTCGGGTACAAGACGAGAATGTTGTTAACAACATGATGACTCGCGCCTTGGGCTCGTATGCAGGGCAAATAGACACGGCAGAATACTTTTTGAACGAATATCTTGATACAAAAAACAGGAGCCTGCTTGAAAATGAAGCCTCGTGGTGCGCTTACAGCGCTGAGTGGGCGGCTGACGTTTGTAGACAAGGTTCAAATGAAGAAATATATAATCAACTCTGGAACACAGCATACAAACTGCAGAGTTTTGGTGTTTATTACGTACGAGAGGGGGGTACGATCAACGAAACGAAACTTACTACCGCCATATCGTCTTTGGATCATATATGGCGATTTTTAGTTGGTTTTGAATTTGAATTGAAAGACGAGAACCCTATTGAATACCTGACAAAGGTCAATGGTGTAAACGCTACCGCAAGCGTCATCTACTACTGCCAAATTGCGCAAGACAATCTGCCACGCACAGCGTATTAGAAGAAAACGTGTGCTGTTAGATGTTCTTAGGATTTAGTTTAGATTGGCAGCTCTGGCAGAATACTACAAGAAGAGCATTGAGCAGAGCAACTAGTCGCCCGCGAAAGTGATCAACGGAAAAGCGCGCTAACCCTGAAATTTTCTTTGATCGCCTGTGTGTGTGGGACTAAAGTTTTGTTCCAAACGCCAGATTATCCCGCTAGCTAGCAATTTCTTGGAGGACACGCGCAGTATTACATAAGGGATAAATCGGGCCATGATTCTAAACAGTTCGGGAGAAGGTTGAGTTTGGGGGAAATTGAAGGCTTCTGCACATCGCTAGGGGCTTGTCCAGAGTGCAAATCTGCCGAAGGTTTTTGGCTCATCACGAAGCGCGAATCGACCTTTTTTCAATGCAAGCACTGCGCGGTCATTTTGGAAGCTTGCAAGGTCTTTGCCAACCTAAAAGAGCCAAAGCATTTCCAGTTAGTCATAAAACTGCACATATAGCTAGCGCGCGCTTGAGTATTATCTGCGGTGAAGGTGGTGTTTGACTTGGTTAAGTGGGAGTATAAGGTGGTCGCGATAAAGACGCAAGTTCATTCAAGTCATTTCGAAGCCGATGGAAAGCCGACCATAGATGATGTTCAAAATTACCTAAACGAACTAGGGGATGAAGGATGGGAGCTTGCCGGCGTCCAGAACATCAGTCTGCAAGACGGCAAAGGATTCACTATCGCCTACCTAAAAAAACGAAAGGTCTAGGCATTTTTCAAACAATGCGCGCTAAGAGAAAAGAGGAAATAATGGTTCTCTAGCCAAAACGCCAAGTTTCAGTCAGAACGGATAGTTGCAGAAACTTGTTCCGATGGCACGCGGACCATTCACGGTGGAGGGGGAGGCGGTTCTTCTGTACAGGGCGGTGGCGGCGGCGCCTGCCTTCTCATGCCAACTATCATGGACACGGTAGCGCGCTGCCTTGTCCCTTTATTATGTGTTGAAGTATGTTGGTGAGACTGCTTTGTCTGGTCTTCCGACGTTTTCGGCTGCTTCTCTGTTCAGAACCAGGCACAATAGGCTGTAGAGCGCGTAGGAAGCCACGTTTTTTACGCCTCTGACCTTGTTTATGGCTAGGCTGTACTGTGTCTTCAGGAAGCTGTAGACCGCTTCTATGTGCGGCCTCTTATGATACTCTCTTTTCTGGTCTTCTGGCCCGTAGGTTCTGAACTTCTTGTCCACCCTCAGGAGCCCTTTGACACCGCGTTTCTGGTTTGCCGGGTACGGAATCACTGCGGCGTTAACAGCACTTCTGAGCTTGCTGTCGCTGTATTGGCTGTCAGCTATCACACTTCTCAATTTGGCTCCAGACCGTTTCAGAATCACTTCGTCTTCTCCAGCATGTTTAGTGAGTGTTTCTTCTCATTCTGGTTTGCAGAGGCAAAAACGCTGTTAAAGGAAGCATGCTCTGAGAATCGATGGACAGGTGAAGCTTGTAGCCTAAGCCGAAGGTTCTGCCTGTTCTTCCAACCCTTGCATCATCGTCAGAAAGCCTTTCTGGTTGTCCAGCTGGATGGCGTGTGCTCCAAGCCTTTATGAAGGAAGCATCAAACACAGCGTCAACGTCTTTTGCACCGTTCCGTTTCAAGAGTTTGACTACTTTCTCCTCGATTATTCTTGTGAGGTTGTCTTCTCCGACTTTGCGGATGAACCTGCTGAGAACGCTTCTCGGGTAGGCTGCTTCTCGCCTGTTTTGATGAGGCACAGTTTTCTGAGCCGCAGATCCGCGTCGAGTAGTCTGGTCATTTCTCTTAGGCTGCGGACGCCTTTCATTCGCATGACGATGAAGGTTCTGAAAAGCCCTAAAGGGTTTCTGGGAGGCCTACCCGGACCAGACAGTGTGAAAGCAGCCACGCAAGATGCTTCTAGCAAAACTTAAGTCGACGTTTCTGAAGAGGGTTTCAAGGGTCTCGTGTTCATCTTGTCCCGCTAGGATTCACCTCCTAAGCTTGGACGTAACTCAAGAATACGAGACCCCAATCCAAAAATAAACATTAACTAATTTCGGGACAAGCCAGCGCGCTATTGCTTATGTCCGCATTGAGGACAGAAACGAGCTGGCATCGGAACTCTATTCTTGCAGTTAGGGCAAATCTTCAACACCAATTCAGGGTGCAACAGTGTCCCGCAAGAATCACAGTAGTTAGAAACTGAAGAGACTGACTTCCCACATCTTGGACAACTTAGATATCGCGTAGACAAAGGAACGGGAAGTACGACCCAAGCTCCATACTTCAATTCATTCACTCTGTTTGAAAATAAAGCGTCCCAGCTTTTTTCTTTTCTGGCTTGCGCGCGCCAGATGCGCGATACGGACATCATATTACCAAGTTTCAGTAACTATTTCGGCGTCAAGAAAGGAGGTACATTATGCGATTTGCTCCACCACGTGAAGGATTGCTAGCGCGCGCGAGTTTGTATCCGTGCTTCCATCCAAAAAGAACCTGATTAGAAAAGACAACTAGTGATTATAGTTGGAGGGCGTCTCTTTTTTAAGTGGGATTGCAGCCAAGCGCGAGCTACGACAATGGAGCCTGGAAAGGGCTACTGGGTTCTTGTTTTGACCCCCACACACATAAAGGTAGGTTAGCAGGAGGCGTCATGGGTCTCTCTCTCGCGCGCGGGAAGGGCTGACTGAACTGTTATTTACTGTGTCAGCCAATTACAGTGTACTGGATGTGGGTTGTGTGGATTCAAAGATTCTTTTTGAATACAGTCAGGCGCTTCGGGGTCGATACTTGGAACAGCTTGCCAAGCTTCCTTGGGAAGAGGTAGTGAAAAGCCGCGGGGGAAGTTTTGATTCTTTGCGCGATATCTTCCTGCATACTGTCGACGCTGAAGATAGGCTTGTCAATTATGTGATTCTTGGAAGAACTGAAGACTGGGTCTCACAGAGCCCGGATGAATTTCGTGACATGGATTCAATCAGCAAACGTGCAAGAGAGGTTGAATCAAAGACCAAGGCTTATGTGGCGAAATTGAACTCGCCAGAGCTTGAAAGGAAAGTTGAGATGCCTAGGAGAGGGATGCCCAGCATTTCGGTCCGAGTGGAGGACGTTCTGGTTCACGCGGCGCTTGAAAACATACACCATTTTGGGGAACTGATTGCGCTCCTCTGGCAGATTGACGTGGAACCTCCTCACATGGGGTGGATAGGCTACCTACAAAGATAGTGCAATTAAGATATGCTAGCGCGCGCTGGGATGAAACAAGGGGAAAAAAGAAAAGAGCGTCTACGGACCTTTCACGACGTGGGTGGGCTGCAGCACGAGGGCCTTTCCTGGTTCAATCGTGGTCGCCGAAATGTAGGCCGAACCGTCCCCTGAGAACAGCTCGTAGCGCGCGCAGATTTTTGTTCAGAGAAGAGGGTCACTGCATGGTTTCCTGTAGACTGTTTATGAATTCCTGTGCCTGTTTCATGCCTTTTTGCCAGAAAGCTTCGCTCGTAGTGTCAAAACCCAGTTCTTTGCTCAACTCAAGCGGGGATTTGCTTGAGCCTGCTGCCAGGAGCGCTTTCATCTTGGGCACAAATGCTTTGCCTTCTTCCTTGTAGAGTCGGTAGAGCGAGTAGACGAAGAGCTGTGCAAACACGTACGGATAGTTGTAGAATCGGTAGTTTGCTATGAAATAATGAGGAGTTGTTGTCCAATTCCACTTGTGCACGTCCAGCCATTCGACAGCGTCACCGCTTATTTTGTCTCTTGCCGCCGTCCACAGTTTTGCAGCGGTGTTTCCGTCAAGAAATGTGCCTTGCTTTATTGCGTCATACAATGACTGTTCGAAGAATACTCGGGCTGAGACTTGGAACGCTGACCCTGCGAACTTGTCAAGTACGATCGTGAGAATGGTCTGTTTCTCTTCATTTGTTTTCGTTTTCTCGAGCAAGTGCTCCGTTAGAAGGAGTTCTCCAAATAAGCTTCCTGTCTCGGCCACACAGGAGCCTACTTCGCAGTTGCTGGGCTTTTGCGCTCTTGAACACAGGTACGCATGGATTGCGTGACCTAATTCGTGTGCTTGTGTATAGACGTCTGTGATTCTTTCGTTGTAGCTTTGAAGAATGTAGGCGCTTTTTCCGGACAGCCAGCCCGAGCACCATGCTCCTGGAGACTTGCCCTTGCGCACTCTGCCGTCAATATGGTGTTTGTTGTACATTTCGTCTATCCATTCACCGATTTGCGCGTCGAATTTTCTGTAGGCTGAGCTTATTTCACGTCGTGCTTCCATCCAGCTGTAGGTCTTCTCCGGCGACTTGGGCAATGGAGCCCTTAAATCGTAGTCTGCAAGCCTCGGCAGTCCCATGAGTTTCGCTTTCATCTTCAAATACTTCTGATACATTCCAGTGCTGTTCTGAATTGTCTTCATCAGACTGTTCACGGTTTTCTCATCCACGTCATTGTCTATCAAACTTTGAGTCATCGGGTTTGGCCAGTTTCGGATCCTGCACATTTCCAGGTGGTCTTCGCAGATGGCGCGCATGGCGCTTGCCCATACGATTTCGTCTTTTCCCAGGTCTCCATTCACGATCGTGCTGGTTTGTCTGCGCAGGTCTCGGTCTGGGCTTTCGTATAGTCCTGCGATTTGCCCGAAAGGCACGGTCGTCTTTTTGCCCTTTATTTCCAGGGTGAACATTCGCGTGGACAGCCAGTCACCATGAAGTGTTTCCCACGAGTTGACACCGTTTCTGTCTTTTGTGATTATCAGCTTTTCCTCGTTTTCAGAAAGCATGTGCGGAACTCTTCGTAGAATCCGTTCCAAATAGTGCCTGTAGATGTTTAAGGCTCGATCTTTGACCAGCGACGGGTTCGAAGCAAAAAGTTTACCTAGCTCGATGTCTACGAAAGCCAAGGCTTGTCCAGTTTTCATGAGAGCGTTGCGTACAGCGTGACTGAGCTGTTTCGCAGTATCATTCGTTGAGTCAGCACCATACATGAATTGTCCATATCGCACTGCGCCCTCAAACTTCAAAGTGAGCGCATCTTTAAGCTCTAGAAGTTCCAAGACACCTTCGGGATTCAAGCCTCCGATTTTGCCGTGATACTTGTTTCGCAGTCCCTCAGCCTCGGAGACCATATTTTCCAGTTGCTTCAGAATTGAAGCAGGATTCGTGCTATCAACAAGTTGAGACAGATCCCAAACCATCTCGTCCACTGCCATAATCATCAGTCTCCATTCAACCAGATTATCCGTGAACCCCCTATAAAACACTGGTTATCAGCTGAGGGTCCAGAGCGCGCGCGTTCTGAGAAAACATGGACTTTTTGTGTCTGCAGTAGTCCGCGCGAGCGCTTTTTTTTATCGTTTATTTAAATGTATCGAAAGTATTAATAAGTTCTTGAGCGAACGTCTACAGCACATAATTTTGGCACTTTTAATGGTGTTGTTGTTGGGTTTCCATCGAAGAAGTGAAGTCGAGATTCTCTGCAACATCCTGGAGATGTGTCTGGACGGTTCAGGAAAGACGAGTATTGTCCACAAGGCCAATCTGAACTTCGCGAGGCTGGACAGGCACGTGAACATGCTTCTTTGTATGGGCTACATCTCTCTCTCTGTCACGTGCGGGCACGGTAAAAATGGCGATTTGAGGATCGTCTATCGTGCTACGGAACAGGGAAGAAGCTTTCTGGCCAACTTCCAGAGCATGCGGCAGGACGTGGAGAAGCTCAACGGCAGGAACTACGCGTTGGCTAGACCTCTGATATCACGGTCTCGATAGGTTTCGTCTTGAATGTGAATATCAGTCTGAGGTCTTGCTCCGTCATGTTCTGCAGATAGAGCTAGCTAGCTAGAACACCGACCCTCGTTGCACGCGGCAAGCATTTCAAAGGAGTGGTGGAGATCTCTCAAGTGGTCGACAAGACCGAATAATACGAGTGCATGGCGCGGGCCGTATGATGGACGGAAGGCGGCATGCCCGTGAGGATGCACTATTTAAATGTGTAGTGACCTCTTGGTTCTCCACCCCTTAAGTGCTCGGGTCTCTGCAGTATGTAACGAAAGGCCATGGTAACAAAAACCGTTGACAGGTTGAAGACCCGCGTGTCGGAGGCCAGCTGGCACGGTTCAATGCCGCAAGGTTCAATGCCGGACGGTTCGATGCCGCACGGAGACAATCGGAAACGCGGTCGAGTGTTCATCATGCTGCTGCTGCCTGTCTTGATTGTTTTTTGGCTGGTGGGCTGGGTCCTCTCATCGTCCGATTCAAGCAAATAGCTCGGATAATGCTCTTCGTCGTAGGCTGCTAGCTAGCTGTTGGTCTTCTTTGATGATGGGGCAGATGGCTAGGGTTTTCTCGTGGTCAAACCGGGTGATCCAGACTCGTCCTTTGTCTTTAGGCATTTTCGCGCGCGCCTAAGGCTGCCTCAGGAAGTCTTATATCCATTCTAACGCAGAAAATCATTCATGAAAATTGAAGACCTGCCCATCTGCTCAAGAAGCAATTTGAAGGAGTTTGTCGAGACTGAACTGCTTGCTAGATGGCGAAAAGGAGAACCAACCCTTTTCAGGATAGAACCCGAGCATGTTGATTCGAGAATAGAAACAGCCATAGAATCGATAATTGCGAACAATGGCACCTACCTGAAAGGAGAGAACGTGGTTTTGAATTCTCGACCAGCCGCTCTGCCGTTGGCAATTGAAATGGGTCACGTGCTCGAAGGGCGGGGCTACGAGACAAGCACGACGTACAACTTGCTTGGCGACCCTCCCTTGTTGAATAAGCTGTTGACAGTATTGCCCAACAGGAGATCGTTGAACAAGGTAGTAGGTCAGTACAAAACCTTGGTTGATTTCGCCCAGCACTGGGTGATTCCATACGCCACTCTCCGTATTGAGCCGAACAAAGCTCAGAGAGAGTCAGAAAGAGCCTTCGCGGAGGTAGCGAACAAGGGATTGGTCGAGTTCGATGAAAAATTGGAGAGAGGAGGGATAAAGTCTCGTGACGTTATCGGGTTTCCTGTTGCTCATGAGGCCGCGAGGTTGGGGTTGTCACTTTCTGAATGGGAACCGATGCTCTACAAAGCCATGGCCGTCACTGAGGATGAACTTGAGAAGGAAATAGAGAGGACAGGATACGTTAAGGAGCTGGGAAAGGCTTACGGAGGCAAGACTCTCAGAATTGTCAGGAGAGGGAATTTTCCCGTCAACTTGACTATGAAGTTGAGGAACAGACCCGTCTTAAAGGATGTTGGCAAGGTCGGAGAAAACACCATATACGGCAAGTATTTCGAAAGAACCACAAACATACCGCCAGGGGAATTATTCGTCGCGCCAATCGAAGACAGCGTCAACGGCGAGTTCTACACGAGATTACCCCGAATGGACGAACGGGGCACGATTGAAGGAATACACGTGGTTTTCAGAAACGGAAGAGTCGTGGAAGCAACGGCCACAAAGAACGAGGAAGCCCTTCACTATTACACCGGCTTGGCACAACCCGAAACCGAACCCACAAAAAGGGTGTACGAAGCCCAGAACACCATAGCCGAACTGGGGATAGGCCTGAATCCAATCCTAGTCTTCGAGAAAGTGACCGGCAACACCCTGATAGATGAAAAAATAAGGGGCATTCACATAGCCACAGGAACCAACAGAAGAATGGGCGGAAACACACCGGGAGCAATAGCTGGAATAGCCGTAGAACACACCGATTTCATAGTTGGCAAAGTCGACACGATAGTTGCTACCTAGCGCGCGCTTCGACGAGGCCATCATTTGTACTTGGCTTTGAATGCCAGGATGATCAAGGCTTGGATAAAGACGAGAAAATTGGCAATTATGACGGGCACATCATTGGTCAAGACGCCATAGATGAACCACAGGAAGACCGCAACACAAAAAATCAGGAACATCTCCAACGAGATATCTCGAGTAGACCTCGTTCTCCAGACCTTCAACAATTGAGGAAAAAAGGCAACAATCGTAAGCGCAGCCGCTGACAAGCCGAGCACGGTCACATAATCCATGACTAACCCCTCAGAACCTAGCAGACGACCCTATTTAGAACTTGTCATCTTCAGAAAAGCGCGCCTGTTTCAGCATGGCTCACGCTAAGGCTTCGCTATTCTCCAGAAGTTTTCCGCGACTAGCGCGCGCTAATATTGACAAGGCTAAATTCTTATTTGTTACATCAACGCTACAAGACTATTCTTGGACGCGGTTGAAGCAAAAATGAGAATTCTGACTTACCATGAGCTAGAGCAGAAGAGTGCCTTGCTCCCTTTAATGGAGCAAGCTTTTGGCTGGCCATTTGACCCCTTGGAATTTGAGAAAAACATCAAAGCGGACCCGAGACTCAGAGGCAGTGGTGTGGGATTCTGTGCCGTCACCGAAGGCAAAACGATAGCATACGTTGGCGTCATGGATTTAGCTACAAGAACTGTTGATGATAAAGTGGAAAGAGCAGGGGGCATCTACGGTGTTGCCACCTTGCCTGGGCACACAAGAAAAGGCATCTGCACCGTGCTGCTGAATCGAGCCCATGAACACTTCGTGGAAAAAGGCTATCGTTTTTCCTTTCTCACGACAAGCCCGACAATCGTAGCACACGCTTTGTACAAGAAACTGGGCTACATCGACGTGGCATCATTTCCCGGAGTGTACAAAGTCAAAGAGGAAGCGGACAAACAAAAAACGGTGCAGCGTGAAAAAGCCTCTAAGCTGAACCTGGCCAGGATGCTGGAACTCTACCGAGAGTACGTCAAAAACAAGACAGGCCTCGTAGCTCGGGACGAGACATACATGAAAATGCTTGTCAAGACCCACGAGATAGCAGACAAAGAATGCATCATAACCGAGAAAGGCTACGTCATATTCAAGAAGGACAAGAAGCAGGTCAGAATAAGAGAGCTTGTGGCTAACGGCAAGAAAGAAATGAACAAGCTTATCGGAACAGCTGAAGACAGAGCAGAAAACGTGGTCTACGGCAGAGACGTCTTAGACCCCACTCTACGCGAAGCCTATGCAGACAAAGGTTTCACGGTCCTCGATAGTGGACACGGCGTCCTCATGGCCAAAGAACTAACGGCTCATGCCTCGTTCAAGGAAGCCTATGATAACAGATTCTACATGAGTGCCCTGGACCACTTCTAGCAGCCCGGAAACATGCATAACGCGCGCTGCGTTGTTGACTTGTTATTGTGGTCGGTTGCCAACTTGGAGGCTTGCTTTCTGGGGTGATCGGATCCTGAAAGCAGAATGGAAGGCAGTGAACCCTGTAGAACTTACTTTCAAAAACCTTAAAAGCAAAATGACCAGATAACCCGAATCAGGAAGACCTGAATGAAACCTTCCAATGGAAAGGAGTGGGTGAACTTGAAGAGCAGGAAATTCAAAATAAGTATGTTATTGATTGCAATTCTGATGGCGACCATCGGAGCTTATGTCATTTGGGCGAACATTGGTCGGAAAAACATGGGGTTTCCTGAGGCTAGCCAAGAATTCTCTCTGGTGCATCCAGTATTTGCGCAAAGCATGACTGCGGCGACGTCATTTCTGGATCAAGAGGCTGGAATATCAGTATACCTGAACACTGGAAGTTCTATAGATATAGACGGAGTTACCCCTATCATTGTAAACATAGAAAACAAAACCTCTGAC
>CAVYNL010000005.1:0-83912 GCA_963769845.1 Candidatus Bathyarchaeota archaeon
TTTTTTCACTTCTGCGCTGCTGGTAAGAGAGGGGCAAAGTTCTTCTCAGCGTTTTGCTTTTTCAAAACAGACAGTTTTATGATCTCCTCTCTATTGACATCTCCCTTAACAAAAGCAATCCCATCTAAGAGTTTCTTTCCTACGTCTGACCTCACTATCACCGTTGAATATCCATTTGGGCTCCCTACCGATCCAATAGAAACATCGGCAAGCCTAGAAACGAAGTCATCACAAAAAGCACATCCTTTTTCGACGGCCTTGCTAAGGTCTCTTACACGGCATGAATATTCTTTTCCATCAACCTGCGCTATGAATTTTCCTTTATGTATCTGCGTTTTCTCTGATTTGTCCAAATCAACACCCAACAACTTTTTTGTCTCTTCTTTCAACTTTTCGTAGACAAAGGCCTCATAGCAAAACAACCCTAATATGGTGATTTCCACCGTCGGGAAATCACGCAGCAAAGTTTGCTGTATCTCCCTTACTGCTCGAACCTCACAAGGCGTGCCAACAATGGCAATCTTCCTCTTTCCTTTTTCCATCAACCCCGCCAACTTTGACATCATTTTCACCCTCTGATATTTTGTCCCTCGCGCTTTCATTATCTCATCGATATTCTCCGCTACGATTGCCTCTGCTCTATAACCGTCTTTTCGCTGGACGACGATGGCTGCGTCAAACATGCCCCTCTGCATGCCAGAAATGAGTAGCGCAGTGGCCATTCCGCCATCTTGCCCCTCTACTGAACTTTTTGCCGCCAGTATGTCATTATGGACGCCGAGATACTCGTCTCTTGTTCCTCTCAAAAATCCGTCCTCTACTTTTCTTTTGTCTTCTTCCAACATTGGATACGTGTTTATCCGTATTTTCCTAGATCCCGTTGGGCAAACCCTAGCGCAGGCTCCGCAGGCGATGCAATCATCGGATAATGCATGATAGGGAGCGGTGACTTCTCGCATTACGCCTCGATTTGCAAAGTTGATAGCGGATACCCCAATCAATTCTTCACAAACACGAGCGCACAAGCCACAAAGGATACAATCCTCCTCCTCGTCTCCTATCCAAAGACTCGGTTGCCGAATGTCGTACGCCCGTGCCAAATCCTGTATCTTATTCACTTTTGGACATCGAGCTAATAGCAGCTCAAGAAGCATTTTACGAGTTCTCATAACCTTTTCAGATTTTGTATCAACTATGAGTCCTTCTTCAACAGGGTAATTGCAGGAAGTCACAATCCTTTTCCTTCCCCGCTTGTCTGTCATTTCCACGGAACATAAGCGGCAAGCACCAAAAGGAGAAAGAGCATGACAATAACACAATGTAGGAATATCAATGCCAACTTCTTTTGCCGCTTCCAAAATAGTTGTTTCTTCTTTGGATTTTACCTCTCTTCCATCTATTTTCAATGTTATCTCTTTCTCTTTTGCCTCCATTGTGGCTCACAATCCTTTACTCGCTCTTGTCTTTTACCACTCTTCTTATCAATCTCTCTTCTTCTGGAAGAGGCAGTGGAACCGGTTCACCAGATATTTTTTGCACTGCCCTAAATTTAGGCGGGCACACATCATAACAAGTGCCGCATTTCGTGCATTTTGATTGATCAATTACGTGAATCTTCATCTTTTCTCCAGCAATAGCGCTTGCTGGACAATTCCTAAAGCAAAGCATGCACGCATTGCACTTCTCCGGGTCAATATAATAAGATATTAATCCTTTGCATACTAGTGAAGGGCATCTCTTCTCCTTTATGTGCGCTTCATATTCGTTTCCGAAATGACGGATGGTGGTTAACATGGGATTCGCAGCTGTTTGTCCTAAAGCGCAAAGAGAAGCGACACTCGTTACGTCTGCTATCTCCTCAAGTTTCTCGATATCTCCTTCTTTTCCTTTGCCAGCAACAATATCATTCAAAATCTTCCGTGCTTGCTTCAAACCTTCCCGACAAGGCAAACATTTGCCGCAGGATTCATCGCAAAGGAAATTGACGAAGTAGCGAGCCACATCTACCATACATGTATCTTCATCCATTACGACCATTCCACCAGAACCCATAATCGAACCTAACTTGGTAAGCACGTCAAAATCCACGGGAGAATCAAGATACTGTTCGGGAATGACACCGCCAGAGGGCCCACCAGTTTGAACAGCCTTAAACTTCTTCCCACCCCGAATCCCACCGCCTATCTTGTAGATGATATCCCTCAACGACATCCCAAAAGGAACCTCAACCAAGCCAGTGTTTTTCACTTTACCCACCAAAGAGAATATCTTAGTGCCCTTACTACCTTCAGTACCAATAGATCCGAACCATTCAGCACCGTTATTAATAATAGGAGGTATATTCGCCCATGTCTCAACATTATTTAGTGCGCTCGGCTTATCCCAAACTCCTTTTTCGGACGTGTGGACATACTTAGGCCTTGGCTCCCCCACTCTACCTTCTATTGCCGTCATCAGGGCGCTCGACTCCCCGGACACAAATGCTCCAGCCCCCCTATGGATCTTAACCTTGAAATCAAACCCTGAACCAAGGATATCTTTGCCTAACAGTCCATACTTCTCAGCTTGTCTTATAGCCATGCCCATGTTTTCCACTGCAAGAGGATACTCTTGGCGAACATAGACAAACCCCTCGTGCGAGCCAATAGCGTAAGCTCCAATAACGAGTCCTTCAAGTATGCAGTGCGGATTTCCCTCCATCAATGACCGGTTCATAAAAGCTCCAGGATTGCCCTCGTCACAGTTGACAATGACGTATTTAGGCTCTCCAGGCGCGTCACGTGTGGACTCCCACTTCCGGTACGTTGGAAAGCCACCTCCACCACGGCCACGAAGATTGGCTTTTTTAACTTCTTCAACTACTTGCTTAGGTGTCATTTGAAAAATAGCCTTGGCCAACGCTGAGTAGCCACCAAGCGCGATGTAATCTTCTATCTTTTTAGGGTCGATCTTTGGATTATTATCCAAAAGAAGTCTGTTTTGATACTTGTAAAATGGGACCTCAGACAGACGTTTTGCTGTTTTAGCAGTGACATGATCAATGTAAAGCAACCGTTCAACGATCTCTTTACTAATCAAAGTTTTCGATACGATTTCGGGCACATCGGTCGACTTCACTCCAAAATAATAGATTTCTTCAGGATAGATAACGACTCTTGGACCTTTTTCGCAGAAGCCTAGGCAACCTGTTTCTTTGATACCGATTTTACCTTCCAAGCCCTGCCTCTTAATTTCTTCCTCAAATGCCATGAGAACTCCTTTCACACCAAGAGCCTCGCAACCTGTGCTCACACATACCGCAACAGCAGGTCTATTAGGATCTCTTTTAGCGAGTATGTCCTTCCTGAGTCTTTCCAGATCAGAAGGAGATTTCAATTGGTCCATAACTTTTCATTCCTTCCACTAATTGTAACTGGACAGCATCTTCGCAATATTTGCGGATGAGAGCCTTCCGTGATATTGGCCATCTATTTCGATGACCGGCCCTAAGGCGCAGCAACCTAGGCAGTTAACGGTCTCTAAGGTAAACTTACCGTCGCTTGTGGTGTCACCAGCCTTGATGTCTAGTTTGCGCTCTACGGAATCGAGAATTCTTGGTGAACCTCGCACATAACAGGCAGTGCCGAGGCATACCCTAATTAGATGGCGACCTCTCGGCTTGAGACTAAGGACCGTGTAAAAACTCGCAACCCTGTATATGTGGCTTACAGGAATCTTCAGTCTCTCGTTTATTCTCGTTATCGCCTCTTTTGGTATCCAGTTAAGCTCACGCTGTATGTCTAGAAGTAATTGTATCAAAACTCCTTCTTCATTTACATATTTGTCTATTATGGCATCGATTTGATCCATAATCATAGATGTCTCACCTACCTTATGGTAGAAAGTAATCAGCTAGTTTCTCATGGATAAGGTTTTCTTCTTCTTTATGCCACGTCGACCGGGTGCGTGTGCGTGCAGAAATCCATCGATGCCGCTGTAGCGAATGCCCCAAGTGTAGTGAGGCACGTCATTTTTCAGAGTTCGTTCAATTGGGGTTGTCTCAAAACTGACTGAACTGTTGACCTCGAAATCGTACAGTATCTCGCTCGCGCGCTATGACGGCAAAGAAATCATTCCCAGCATATTCGGCGTCGGCGCATTAGCCATAGGAAAACTGAAGAACAAGACGGAAGCAAAGCTGATCAGAATGGCAGCCGAGGCACCGAAGGGAATATTCAGCTACAAAGAAGCCTACGCGATAGCAAAGAAAACACTAGTCGAGAAGCCCAAGGAGAAAAAGACAATCGGGGCTGAATCCACGAAACACTGGCTACCCTAACCGCATAGCTTCTCGAATGCTGCCCGCAACAGCGTCCAGTTCTTTCCTGTTCGGCCTCTTGCCGTAATTTGGCCCGAACTTCAACCCGAAACCGTCACCCTTGAACCTTGGAATAACATGCAAATGAACGTGAGGCACTTCCTGAGACGCTGCCTCACCGTCCGCCAGATGCAGCATTACTGCTTCACACCTGATGCTCGACCGTGCCAAGCCCTTGGAAACTCGCATAGCGACGCGGAAAATCTGAGCACCCGTCTCCTCCTCAAGCTCAGACAACCTCGCAGCATGAGCTTTAGGTATCACCAAAACGTGCCCCGGGTTCACAGGAAGGATGTCCATGAAAGCAAGAACCTTCTCATCAGAGTACACGAAACTCGCCGGAGCTGCTCCCGCCACTATCTGGCAGAATATGCAATCTTTCAAATTGTCCCCTCACAGACAGAGCAGCGGCAGATCCATATCAATTTTCACGTACAACCAGGGGAAAGGTTGCGGAAAAGGGCGTCTACGGTAGATTTTAAAGAAAGAGTTGCATTATCCTTCTGGGCGCATCATATTTCGAGTTTGAATAGTCATGGCGGAGTCAAGTCGTGGTAAGGGTTCTGGGAAAGCAATTGTAGCGGAGCATCTGTGCAAAGTCTTCAACACGACGAAGGGGATTTTGCGCAGGACCAAGACCCAGGTCGTTGCGGTGAAGGATGTTTCTTTCGAAGTTGACTACGGCGAACTGTTCGGCGTGGTCGGTCCGAACGGTGCTGGAAAGACGACGACGATAAAAATGCTGACGACCATGCTCATTCCCACATCGGGCAAGGCTACCGTGCTGGGCTACGACTGCGAGAAAGACGTCACCAAGGTCAGAGAAAGAATAGGCATCGTCCTAGGAGGCGAAAGAGGACTCTACACACGCGTCAGCGCAGTGGACAACCTCAACTATTTCGCCGACCTCTACGGCGTGCCCCCGAACATCCGAGACAAACGGGTCAAGGAACTCTTGGACTTCATGGGGCTTTCTGACAGGGCGCACGACCGTGTTGAAACTTATTCCAAGGGCATGAAGCAGAGGCTTCATCTTGCACGCGGCTTGGTCAACGACCCTGACATCATCTTCCTAGACGAGCCCACTGTAGGGCTGGATCCTGAAATCTCGATAGAAACAAGACACATGATCAAAGAACTCGTTGAAAAAGGCAAGACGATACTGTTGACGACGCACTACATGTTCGAGGCCGATGAGCTGTGCAAGAGAGTGGCAGTCATAAGAAACGGCGAAATCGTCGCCCTCGACACACCTTCAGGGCTGAAAAAATACGTGATGGACACCAGCGTCGTCGAAGTCGTGGGCTACGGAATCACAGAGAAAGAAGTTGCCAGATTCAAAGAAATTCCCGATGTCGTGTCGGTGAGCGCTGAGCTCGGCGAAGACAAACAAGTCCTGAAGCTTCAAACACCCAAGGGCTCAGAGATCATAGCCGAAGTGCAGCAGATACTGAAGAACAGCCGAATCTACGACATCAAAATCAAGGAACCAACCCTTGAAGACGCTTACCTGCGCCTCATAGAAAGCTAAGGGGACCCGACAAAGTGCCAGAGCCTCTCAGAGTCATCTACAGCGCCTTCAGGATGGCCATGCTACACTGGATAGCAGACCCTCAGTGGATCATCCCCAACATAATCGCTCCATTCGTCTTCACCACCGTAGCCCTGACGCTGTTCAAAGACTCAACCGGACCGTTCGGCCTGTACGCCGTCTTAGGCGGGGGAATGATGGGCATGTGGGGAAACACCATATACTCCTCGGGCTTCGCGATCGAGTTTGAAAAGTGGCAGGGAACGCTCGAAGAAGTCATCGCGGCCCCGTCAAAGCTCATGCACGTAATCACAGGAAGAGCAATTTCAAACGCCTTCTTCGGCCTGACAAACATGATAGCCATACTGATCATAGCCGTGGCGGGCTTCAGAGTGTCGTTGGGCATAACCGACCCGCTAATGTTTGCAGTGTCACTGCTTCTTACGCTTCTGTCCGTCTCTGCATTAGGGCTCATCTTCGCTTCCGCCTTCGTGCTTTCACGGTCAGCCCAAGCCCTAACCAACGGTTTGGAAACGCCACTGTATATCGTGTCAGGGTCAATGTTTCCCATCGCGTTGCTTCCTTTTTGGATTCATCCCGCAGCCTATATATTGGGTCCCACGTGGGGCGTTGACGCGATCAGGCTGGCTACCAGCGCCAATTACGTGTCGTCGAGTTTCTGGGCTGGAATGAGCCCGGGCATGGCACTGTTTCTCGATTTGACAGTGATGATTCTGATCACTATGGCGTACGTAGCTATAGCCACGGTCCTGTTCAAGCTCGTTGAGAGAAGAGCCAGAATAACTGGAACGATGGTGCAGGCATGAACGGCTTCAAGATCTTCGTCAGCAGTGCGGTTTTCTCGTTCCGCGCCCAGTTCGACTGGCTGAACCCCGTCATGTGGCTCACGATGAAGTTTGTCCTGTCCATATCGCAGATGGCCTTCTTCGTCTTCGTCGGAATCTTCGCCAACGCTCCTATCGAGTTCATAGCAGTGGGCAACGCTCTCCAGAGCATTTCGTGGAACACCGTTTTCTCAGTCATCAACATAACGGGCCACGACAAGTGGGACGGAACCCTGCCCCTCGTACTCGCAACACCCGCAAACAGGCTGCCCCTTTACATAGGCAGAGCGATGATCCACGTGCTCGATGGCATTCTCAGCGCCGCAATATCCTTCGTCTTCGCAGCCATCCTCTTCGGCGTCAACTTCAGCCAAACAAACCCACTGGCCCTAATCGTCGCAATCGTTCTCACCGCATTCACCATGGCAGGCTTCGGACTGCTCATCGGCGGATTCTGCTTCTTCTTCAGAAACCCCATGGTCTTCGCCAACATCTTCACCTTTTGCCTCCTCATATTCTGCGGCGTCAACTTCCCCGTAACAAGCCTACCCACCGCAATCCAACCAGTCTCATACATCTTCCCACTAACATACGGCCTGACAGCAGCCAGAAACGCCATCACCGGCCAAGACCTAATCCAGATCGCACCTACACTCGCCATACAACTCGTCGTCGGCGTAGCATCAATGCTCATCGGATACATGCTCTTCCGCTCTTTCGAGAACAACGCAAGAAAAACCGGAAAAATGGAAGCAGTATAGCCTAGACTCTGTCCGCTCAATATATATGGAAGCCAGACCGCTCAAGAAAGCAAGTGAGGGTCAGAATGAGAGGCTTGCCTTTCTACATGGTTGACGTGTTTGCTGAGGAGAAGTACGCTGGAAACCAGCTTGCCGTCGTCAGAAATGCAGCCGCGTTGTCCAGCGCCCAGATGCAGAGAATCGCCAATGAAATGCATTTTTCTGAAACGACTTTCATTCTTTCAGACGAAAAACGAGGCGGCGGATACGACGTTCGCATATTCACGCCTGCCACAGAACTGCCCTTCGCCGGACACCCGACCCTGGGCACCGCCTACGTGATAAGACACCACATGGCTGATGAAACCATTAATAAGGTAACGCTAAACCTGAAAGTGGGACAGATACCCGTCACCTTCGAAAAAGACGGGGAAAACGAGACACTATGGATGAAACAGATACCGCCCGCCTTCGGCAAAACATTCGACGCCGAAAAAATCTCACGCGTGCTGAACCTTCGCACCAGCGACTTCGACAAGGAACACCCAATTCAAGAAGTGTCCACGGGCATCCCCTTCATCATCGTTCCCCTCAAAACTTTGGACGCCGTGAAACGGGCAAGAATAGACAAGGACAAGCTTCTTGAACTGGCAAAAGGAACACAAGCAGAAATACTCATCTTCTGCCCCGAGACCTACAAAAAAGAAAACAACCTGAACGTGCGAGTCTTCGTGGACCTGCTCGGCATCCCCGAGGACCCAGCAACAGGGTCAGGCAACGGCTGCCTGGCAGCCTACCTGTCCCACCACCATTACTTCGGCGACAACACCGTTAACGTGCGAGTCGAGCAAGGCTATGAAATAGGACGGCCTTCTCTCTTGCAGCTAAAGGCAGAAAACAGAGAAGGAAAGATACAAGTTCACGTAGGAGGAAAGGTGGTGATGGTCGCCACCGGAGAACTCGTCTAAGACAAGAAAAGCGTGCAACTCCCTCGCATCAAATGAAGACAGCCGAAGTTCCTCAAGAACCGCAAGCGCGCCACAGCACTGAAATCCTCACCTTATGCAAGATCAGATGTTCCATAATATGGTTACCTCCATTTCTTCTCTATGTCGTTTCTATGGCGTAATCTCGAGTTGTGTTGGTGATCTAGCTCGCGCTAGACTTATAAAAAGAACAATTGTCTTCTCTATTGGCGTGTCATAGAAGGAGGGCCAATTGAATATGAAAAAAGAAGTCATAGCAGTGGACAAGTTTCCGAGGCCGACCGTACCATATTCATATGCTGTAAAAGCTGGAAACCTCTTATTCATCGCGGGACAGGTTGGGGTAGACCCTGCAAACAACAAGTTAAGAGGCAGTTCAATTAGAGAACAGACAGAACAGGCTCTGACAAACATGGCCACTGTCCTCAAGGCTGCCGGAAGCTCCATGGAACATGTTGTCAAGACAACCGTATTCATATCGGACTTCAAGGATTTTGAGGAGATGAACAGAGTGTATGCGAAATTCTTCCCAACAGATCAACCCGCGCGCAGCACGGTTCAGGTCGTTCTCTATGATGGGTTCAAAGTCGAAATCGAGGCCATAGCAGCAATCCCTTCATAGAGCGCCCTAGGTTCTCTTTGGAGGGCACTAGATGAAGACAGGGCAACAGACCGTGGCTACGTTCCCATGTATCTTAGCTCTCTGATTCTGTGAGTTATGTGACGGGCCTTATGGAGCACAGCTGACCACTTTTCCAGCATCATGCGTTTGCAGGATTCACAGTAATACATGTTCATTACATTTCATCCGTCAAGTTCAAAGATCTCGACAATAGGAACGGTAGATTACGGAGAATAAAAGGAGGATTTTGGAAACGCGAATATGTCGAAAACGGACAAGCGCACTAACACGCACCACTCCACTGTTTGACCTGAAAAGCTCAATCGAAGCTTCAGTTTGACTACTCAATAAGAAAAGTCTAAAGTTGTCAATTGGGACCCCTAGGCCACACGGATGAACCTTCAGAATCCCACTGTCGGCTCGCTCAGGTCGTGCTCGCTGCCGTCGTGCTCAATGCTGGTCGAGTTCCAAGCGTGACAGACAGCGATACCATGTCGTTGCTCCTCACTATCGTCACGTTGACCGTTTGATTTGGCACCGTGTGCTCCTCCAGATATGTTGAAAGGTCATCTAGGTTCACGATTCTTTTTTCGTCGATTTGCACTATGATGTCGCCGCCTATCGTCACAATACTATTATCAACCGTAACTTGCTTCGTCCCACCTTGCAGGCCATTGCTGCTCGTGACAGTGGCGACCAGCCACCCGTAGGTAACGTTCGTGCCCATCGCCTGCGCGATATCATACGTCATGTCTGTCCCAGTTGCTCCCAGCCAAGGATGCTGATTGTACGAACCACTGGTCACAAGAGAGCTTATCTCACGCAATATCGTGCTCGACGGGATCGCAAACCCCAGCCCCTGAGAATCACTGACAATTGCCGTGGTAATCCCGACAACCTCACCATGATAATCCAGAAGTGGGCCACCCGAATTGCCAGGGTTTATCGGTGTACTCGTCTGAATGACACTGGCTATTGGATACCCGCCAGTTGTCTCTTCCGAAATCGTCCTGCCCAGCGCGCTCACAATGCCCGTGGTCATCGATCCAGCCAACCCATACGGGTTGCCAACCGCGATCACCGGATCCCCGACTTCCAGGGTTGATGAGCTAACGATTTCCAAAGGCTTCAACTCACTCTGCGGCGCATCAGTCGAGAGTGCTGCGAGGTCGCCGTATGGGTCTGAACCCAGTACCGTGGCCGAATATGCATTGCCATTCACGAATGTCACGGTCACGTTGATCGCGCTCTCTATCACGTGATAGTTCGTGACGACCACGATCTGTCCTGTGGAGTTGTAGACGAACCCTGAACCTTGGACCTGTGAGTAGTATGGACGACGGAAAATATCGTACTGTACGACCTGCGCCTGCACAACCACCACGGACTCTTTCAATTGACTGTACAATTGGGAAAGCGAGACGTTGTTGTCCAAGAAGTAAGAGATGTTCTCAACAGGGATGTATGTAACGTTCTGGCTGGGAAGGGCCGATAACTGATTCTGCAGGTCATTCATCCTTCCGTTAAGGGTCGAGTAGCTCACCGCGTACCCCAGCAATCCTCCCGCAAGCAGGCTGACAACGATGACCGCGACAACGAAAGCCATGGGAAAACGTTTGGCTCTGGGCATTTGAGGAACATCCATCCTAGTTCCCTCCTCTTCCATGCAGAGCGTGCACTCGCGGAATTCCCTTTACACAACAATATTCTCTAAACTCAACGGTTCCATATGCCAATCTCATATCTCTTCTTCCTCCTCTGCAGCCGGAACTAACCTCTTCCTGCAGCTGGGACATTTCTCTTCCTTGGGCTGAATCTTGCCCCCACAGTAAGGACAAGCCAGCTTCTTCTTCGCCAGATGAAGTCCTTGCTTTTCTTTCGTGATCTTTCCATCCTTCAGAAGAAGCACTCTTTCTGTGTGCGAAGCTACGTGACCATCATGCGTCACCAGCACGATCGTGGTTCCCCGGTCAATGTTCAGGTTTGCGAGCAACCTGACAATTTCAAACTTGTTCTGTGTGTCCAAGTTTCCTGTAGGCTCATCTGCCAGAATTATGGCCGGGTCATTTGCAAAGGCTCTTGCGATTGCCACCCTCTGCTGCTCCCCCGCGCTTAGCCGTTGCGGCCTGTGCTCTCCTCTTCCAGCCAACCCCACCAAATCCAGCAGCCTGCGGGCTTCCTGTCTTCTTTCGCTCTTAGACCTCTTGCCGTACTCCATGGGCAGCTCTACGTTTTCGGCAGCATTCAGGTACGGCAACAGGTTGAAAGTCTGGAAAATAAACCCAATCTTGTTCCTTCTTATCCTGTACAGCTGTCTTTCAGGCAGGTTTGTCACGTCAACCTGATCCAGGATCATCTTTCCACTCGTCGGCTTGTCGAGACAGCCTAGAACATTCAGCAGCGTCGTCTTGCCCGAACCAGACGGCCCCATGATCGCAACAAACTCGCCCCTGTTCACGTGAAGATTCAGGTCATACAAAGCTGGAACCTTACGCTTGCCCATTTCATACGTCTTGAACAGTTTCTCAGTTCTCAGGACAGCCTCACTCATACCTCATGGCCTCCGCAGGTCTGGTTCTTGCCGCTCTCCAAGCCGGGTACAGACTGCCCAGGGCTCCAAGCAGCACAGCCGCCCCGACTGCAATCAGCATCGTTTGAAGGCTGGGCGTCACCGTTACAGTCGATGCTCCCAGTATTCCAAAGCTGCCAAAATTGCCGGTGTCTGCGGTTCCTGGACGGAATTGAGAGGTGCTACGTGAACCGAACGGGCTTATCTGGGGAAGCAGAATCCCGGACAGAAGAGGAGCCCCAACGGTTCCTATCGCTATGCCCACCACGCCGGCTACGAGACTCAGCAGCATTCCTTCGAGCATGAACTGGCTCATGACGTTCCAGTTGCTGAAGCCTATCGCCTTGAGCGTACCAATCTCCTTGGTCCTCTCACGCACAGTATACAGCATAACGAACAGGACTATCAGACTAGTTGCCACGACCGCAATCATGATTTCTTGGGTTGCGACCGTCTCCGTCTGGCTGACAGTTGCCTGAGCACTCGTCAACGTCTGATTGTACATAGTCTGTGTGTTATCCAGCTGGCTCAAACGGTCCTTGTAAGTCGTGACCTGAAGACTCGTGTACGCCGCTCCTATGACCTCGGCTATACTATCCACATCGGAAACACTCCCCGCGTACACGTCAAGCCTACTCACGTTCCCAGTAAGGCCCGCCGCCGTCTGCGCGTCAGTGATGTTCATATACGCACTTCTTGCTTCCATACGTCCCTGCCCCCCTGCGCCATAGACCCCGACCACCGTAAAAGACTCCCCGTACATTTCCACCTTGTCACCAACTCCTACTCCGAAATAGGCCGTCAGGTTTGAATCCAAGAGAACAACCCCGCTATCTCCCTCGCGCAGGTTCCTGCCAGCCGTCATGTTGGTTGGCAGTATAGAATAGTCGTCGATGAAAGAGGAATTCAGGGTAACACCCGTAATCGTATAGACAGGCCTAGAAATCGTAAAGGTTCTTCCCTCAGGTCCGTTTATGGTTTCCGAAGTCGTCTCATCGGATGAGACTGTAATGAATTCCACAACGTCCTTGACGCCGCTAATAGAACGAATTCCATTGGCAACGGATTCCTCCACATAGGTTTGCTGTTGCTGCAAACCCCCGCCCGGAAATCCTGATGGTCTACCGGAGAACATGCCTTGTCCAGAAGTCTGACATTCTATTAACGTAGCGGTCTTGTTGATCTGTTCTTGCATAGTGGTCATTGTACTGTTAAAATTCGTGGTCATGGCTTGCGCGGCTTCCTGATTCGCCACGATGCCTCCAGGAATCGAAACCATGATTGCCATTGAAAAGCCCAAGGCAATGATCACCAGTAACGCTCTCATCTTCCTTCTCGACAAGTTCCTGACTGCTCTAGTCATGGCACCCAAGTCATCCACCAGTCTCAGGTCTGACCCAAACACTGCAGACTATTAAAGAGTTTTTCAAGATTCGACCCAAATTCCTTCCCCCTTATCGAACCGTGCAAAATCAGCGCTTCATGACTAAAATAAGATACAAAATATGGAACCAAAAGGAGAATTTGCGTTCCTTCTGGACGTCTTTTTTTGGGATTGAAAAATGGGGATTTTGCTTTGTCCGAGTCCCGTGCTTGCAGTTGACAGTTTGATTTCCCCCTGCATCTTCTTGCCACCTGGACCTTGTGCGTCAAGGGTTATGGCTCCGTTTCCATATGTCGTCCTTAAGGTTTTTCGATCACTGTCATCGTCAGAATCACTATTCTAGTCACTTTCGCTTGTTCCACGTTCACCCATACAATTGCTCTGCCTGTCGTGTTCTGGACCAGGGTGACGATTGCGTTCGTCGCTTTCATCGTGACGGTGCCGTCCCCTGCAATCGTGGCGTTGATGAGCGGCCTCACTTCAGTAACGTTGTACCCTTCAGCCAGCAGTTTCTGGACATCCGTGTCGCTTTCAGTTATGTTTATGACATTGTCCTTGAACTCTTGGCTAACAGTAACAGACCCGCCAAGTCCACGTCCCTCTGGTTGCCCTCCAAAGAATTCGCCCATGCCGCCACGGTGATGCCCGCCAAAACCGCAGCCAAAGCCGGCTGAAAAGTTCGCGTTATCCGTTATGCCGTTGACAATGGCCACTTGAGTGTTTGTGTCCCCCGTTCCTGCGTTCGCGTACGCCATCGCGGCTATCCCAGACACTATTGCCAGGACAAGGACTGCTGAACCTATCAAGGCCTTTGTTCTTCTTTCCAGCTCAATCACCTCCCTTTTTGTCGAATCGCGTCATCTCCGTTCATGCATCATGAGGCATAAAGGCGTTTTTCAGAATTGCACCCACTTCTATCCCTAATCCTCTGCATTGATTCCCCGCCTAAATTGCCGCAATACGCTTACCAATGCCTCGATTTGACGTTGCCTTCGATGTCGAAATAAACCACGGTTTCATGCAACGTTATCGGCGCTTCCTTTCATGTCTCCACCGAGGCCTGCTGAAGCTGTCGAGCGAAAAGCAGAACAAGCTCCTCTCCCAGAAGGAAGGAGTCGCACACACCCTAGATGACTCTGCTGATAAGATCCACCAAGCACTACTCACTAAGACAAGCTGTGTTGAACCACATGTCTACTGTAGACTGGTGCACACACGATCTTTCCACATCTTTTTTCTGTCCATCTAGCTTGCGTTCTCTGCTATCTTTCATTCGGCCTTTGAAGCGCTATCTATTCCGTATATCCTAAGCACGGATGGAAGGTCTTTGGCGGACGACAGGAAAACCATGATCCTGAACACGCGAGCAGCTTCTTGCACAGCCTTGGTAGCTTTCATGCTGGCGGTTTGAATGGCACTTTTCTGATGCTCTCGAAAAGAAGAGTGACAAGTCGTGTCCTCATTAATGACCGCCATCGGCGAAGAGGTTGACACCTTACTTTCATCCATTTTTATCATCATCTCCCTTCTCGGTTGTCACATCTGTTCTCCCTCGGTTCTCGCTAGGGTCCAGAACAGTTGAGAGGGGAAAGGAAAGGAGAGAAAAACTGTTTTCAACTCTTCTGGACCTTTTGCGAGTTCCTTTTGAAGAACAGAGTGTTGCGACTTGTTCTCAACCTCCGAACGGTTGAAGAGCGTGCAGATTATTAAACGGTTTTTCAGAATTAGACCCTATTCTATCCCTAATCAAGCGACCAGCACGCACTTGATCGCGCGGCCGAAAACTCAAGGCACTTATATACTGCCACGCTACGAATAAGTCCTAACAAAAATCTCTTCGCGCGCGGAGCGGCATAGATGTCTGCTAGTACACGTCCCATGAAGTATGTGCTTGGATGGCTCATCGCGGGCACGAAAGGCGGCGTAACTCGAGCCCAAATAATCAAGGCCATAAAGGAAGCTCCGCGGAACGCAAACCAGCTGGCCAGCCTGCTCGGAAAAGACTACAGAACAATAAGACACCACCTGAACGTTCTTGAGAAGAACAAGATAATCACGTCAGCCGGAGACAGGTACGGAATGACGTACTTCCTGACTCAGACGATGGAAGAGAACTACGCCTTGTTCGAGGAGATTGTGAACAAAATCTGGAAAAGATAGAAAAGGGAGGACGATAAATGAACCATCATATGAACAGAGACGTAAAAATCCTGCTTATAGTCGTAATCCTATTAGCCGTGGCAACGGTCGTGACTCCTTGGACAATCCTGAGTCTCCGGCCCTCACCGTTTGGAGGACGCAGGTTTCCGCCCCCGGAGAACATCCAAGGCGACATAGAGTTCTTCTACACGCTGAAAACGGCCGTCTCAACCGTTAACATAGTGCTCGTCGTCATCCTGTTGCTCAACTACATCAGCATATACAGAAAAACACAATCAGAATTCACAATCGGACTCATCATATTCTCACTCGTCTTCCTCATGGATACCCTCGTCTCAAGCCCCCTCACCGTCGGAGCATTCGGCTTCAGAGAGTTCGGACTCGGCCCCTTCGCCATGCTCCCCGACTTTTTCAGATGCATAGCCCTAGCCGTCCTGCTCTACCTAAGCGTCAAGTACTAAAACAACTCCACATTCTCCCCCCCACAATCATCTCCAAAGATACAACGAAGCCACGCGTGCACGAAAAACGACGTGAAATTGAGTGGTCAAAAGAGATTTTCTTTGAGTGGTCAATTGAAAGTAGTGGGCAACAGAAGAATAAGGTCCCAAATGCTGGGGTGCCAAGAATGCTGGAGTAGTCCGTGCAGTCCTTGTGGGTTTGCTTCTTCTCAGCAGAGTTCAGGCAGCGTCAAACCGTCTTTGCTCCTTGCGCGTCCTTCGGTCGAAGCTTAAGCCTCTTCGGAATCACTATCCTCAGCACACCGTTCCTGTAGTCAAACCACGCAGCCTGTTTTACGGTTTTCTTCGTCGGCAACTCGATGGCCTTGCGGAAGGTCCCCGCCCTGACCTCAACGTTTCCTTCTCGCACCTTGACTTGGACGTTTTCCTTCTCCATTCCGGGTAGCTCAACATAAACCTCCACGGTGCCCTCCTTGTCAAAAACGTCCGTCAGAGGCTCAGTCATCTCTTTCAACGCTTTCCTTGGAATCCCCAAGGGCTTCTTGGGCTTAGGAGCAGGCCTCAGCGGCCTCAAAGGCTCGATAGGGTCCAAAGGTCCACTCAGACCGAAACGACCCTCACCCGTGCTCTCATTACTTCCCAACGTGACATCATCTGCATTTGGCGGGTCCCCAACCTTCTCAGCTTCCATGTCCCTCAAAAGCCTGTCAAGCTCATTCTCTATGATCTTCACCAGCTCGCTGCTGAAAAAGTCCAGGTCCCGCAATGCCTCCTCAAAATCATCATCAAACGACACGACCACAATCACCTCCCCTTAGCATCATCGTCTATTTCCTCGAGCGAATCAATCAAACGCCTCAACGTCATGCTCATCATCACAAACGCCTTCTCCCCGAACTCCGAACAACTATACTGACCCCGCCCAGTCTTCTCCACCAAACCACCATCAATCAACTTCCTCGAATTCTCCCACACAATCTTCGGATTCAAATTCAAACCCCTCATAAAATCCGCAAAACTCAACCCATCCTCCTCCCCCAACATCATGTGCATCATCTCCAAACGCGTCTCATTCGACAAGGCATCAAAAATCCTCGAAAACCTCTCAAAATCCCCAGAAACAACCCTGAACTCCCCCTCAACCATCTCCCTTCGCCAATCCTCGGGCGAAAGCGGCAGCTCAAACACAACGTCACCATCGCGCACTAACTGCAACTTGAGCTTCAAACAGCCCCGCTCTGTTACTAGAAGGTAATTACCAAAAAGTAATATATAACCGTTCTCAACCCAAACGTGCGCTTCTGTAAAGGATGGAAGATTCGGATCCCATCGTACGGACTTTTTCTTGATTTGCAGGTGTTGCACAAATATATATTCTGGGTGTTAAGAGTGGTAATGAGGTGCCAATGTTGCCACTTCCCCTCGTTGAGAGGTCAGAAAGAGCGATTGCGCACATGATTCGAAGAAAGGTCGAAGGACTAAAGGGGGTGAAAGATGTCCGTCAAGTAACCGCCCGTGTGAGTGGAAAAAGACTTGACGTGAACATGCTGGTTTCGCTGCAAGATGAGATTGAAGGTGAGGACCCTCACAAAATATCCCTGCTCATCGAGCGGGAAGTGATGCGTGAATTTCCAGACGCGAGAGTTACCATCAACACCGGACCTGTCGGAAACGTTCAGGATAACGTCTGGGAACTCGTGAAGGACATAGCAGAAGGAACGCCGGGTTCCAGAGGAGTTCACAACATCCACATCCAGAAAATCGGCAAGAAAGTATGCGTCGACCTTCATCTAGAAGTAAGCGCCAACATGACAGTGAAACAAGCACACGACGTGGCGGATGACGTTGAGAAAAGGATAAAGGAAGCCTATCCCGACCTCGGAGAGATCACGGTTCACATCGAGTCCGCTTCCGAACGCGTGTCAAGAGAACTGGCTGGAGTAGAAACAGAACTGGAATCATACATCGAGCATGTTGCCGAAACCATTCCAGAAATAAAAAGCGTGTACGGCATCAAAGTCCGCAGGTTCGGCGATGTCCTGCATCTCGTGTTTCAGGCTCAATTCAGCCCAAATCTCAACATAGCGAAAGCACACGAGATTTCTAACAAGCTTGAGAAGGAGATCAAAGGCGCTTTTCCCAATATTGGCAGAATAGACATTCACGAAGAGCCAGCCTGAACTCTTTCTGCTCGCTTCATCAAGGCGGCATGGTGTCGACGCAATACCTATATACCGCTCAATCATACTGCAAATGGCAAAAAGAGTTTCCTGAGAGTCAAGATGACCTTGTTTGAGGCGGATTCAAGAATACGGCAAAGGAGAAAACCGCGGGCAGCGAAGAAGACTACTGGTCCATCGAACCTACAAGCGTTTACGAATCCCTCAAGACCAGCGAACAAGGATTGACCGAAAACGAAGCTCAGAATCGTCTGGCGACCCACGGTCGAAATGAACTAGTCGCCCACACTTTCACAAGAGCTCAGGTACTTGTCAGGCAGTTCAAGAACCCGATATTCGCAATTCTCATCGCCTGCGCCGTAATCGCAGCCTTCTTCTCAGAACCAGACTCAGCCATAATAATCGCGGTGATGATAGGCATCAGCGTAGTCCTGGGATACTACAATGAATACAAAGCAGAGAAAATAGTCCAAGACCTCAGACAGAACGTCTCTATCAAGGCAATAGTAGTCAGAGACGGCCGAACAACTCAAATCGATTCTCGGCTGCTCGTCCCAGGAGACGTAGTCGCTCTCTACGTGGGCGACATCGTTCCAGCGGACATGAGAATAACGAAATGCAAGGACCTTGAAACCGACGAAGCCACATTCACAGGAGAATCGTTTCCGGTCGAAAAAACCGCAAACTGCCTTAACATTCAGAACCCGACACCTCAGCAGCTGACAAACTGCTTGTTCATGGGCTCCGTAGTGGTTCATGGCACTGCCCAAGGCGTCGTAGTGTCAACAGGCAGGCACACTAAGTTAGGGTCGATTTCGAGGAGCCTAACCCGGTCCCACCCTGAAACCGAGTTCCAAAAGGGCGTCAGAAAATACGGAAATATGCTCATAGCATTCACTCTCGTCCTTGCAGTCTCCATATTCTCGCTGAACGCCGCCGCTCGCCATCCGCTCGTCGATGCCCTGCTGTTCTCTCTCGCCGTCGCTGTAGGGCTCGTGCCAGAACTGATGCCCGCCATCGTGACGATCAGCCTTGCTCAAGGAGCAAAGAGAATGGCCAACGTGAAAGTCATCGTCAAGCGTCTGGTTTCCATCGAGGACTTCGGCAACATGAACGTTCTCTGCACGGACAAGACTGGAACGCTCACCGAAGGAAAAATCGTCCTTAAAGAGGTCTATCCCCTTGGTGAAGAAACAGAAAACAGAACGTTGACCTATTCGCTGCTGTGCAACTCCGCAGTCGTTGGAGAAAAGGTCGTCGGCAACCCGATGGACGTGGCAATATGGGAGTACGCAATTCAGAACGACCTGCAGAAGAGTGCAGAGACCTACACGAGGATTGACGAGGTTCCCTTTGACTATCAGCGGCGGATGATGTCTGTCGTCGTGAAGAAAAACGGCGAACACGTCCTAGTCAGCAAGGGTGCTCCAGAATCTGTCTTCAACAAGTGCAAGCATGCTGAGGTAAGCGGAAGAGTTGAAACAATAAGCGCTGTGCAGAAAGCAATAAACGACAAATTCTGCAATCTCTCAGAACTCGGATACCGCATCCTTGCAGTAGCCACCCGAAGCATAGAACAGAAACTCTCCTATTCAACAGAAGACGAGAAAGACCTTACCCTCCTAGGTTTCCTCGTTTTCACAGATCCCCCCAAGAAAGACGCCCACGAAGCCATTGACAAATTGAACGAGATGGGTGTTACGGTGAAAATTCTGACAGGCGACAACGAGTTAGTCGCGAAAACCATCTGCGACGACCTAAAGATACCGGTCAAGAGAACCGTCGTCGGGTCAGACCTAACCAAGATGAGCTGGAACGAAATCAAACAGACAGTGGAAGAAACCACCGTCTTCGCCAGAATAACTCCCGAACAAAAACTCGACATAATCAAAGCCCTAAAAGCAAACGGACACGTAGTAGGCTTCAGCGGAGACGGAGTAAACGATGCTCCTGCCCTCTACGAAGCAGACGTCGGCATTTCTGTAGACACGGCGGTCGACGTGGCAAAAGAAGCAGCTGACATAGTACTCTTGGAGAAAGATCTGCTGGTGCTCGCAGACGGCATAAACGAAGGCCGCAAGATATTCGGCAACACAATGAAGTACATACTGATGGGAACAAGCTCGAACTTTGGCAACATGTTCAGCGTCGCCGCAGCGTCAGTTTTCTTGCCGTTTCAGCCAATGACCGCGCCGCAAATTCTCTTCATGAATCTGCTCTATGATGTTTCAAACATGACCTTGCCGACCGACAAAGTTGACGACGAATATGTCAAAAAGCCAAAGCGTTGGGACATGAACTTCGTAAGGAAATACACCCTCTTCTTTGGGCCTTTCAGCTCACTGTACGACTTCCTCACGTTTGGCATCATGATCTTCATATTTGGCGCGGCCACTCAAGCGACGGCGCCAGTTTTCCAGGCTGGATGGTTCGTTGAATCATTCTGGACAGAAGTCCTGATCATGTTCGTCATAAGGACTAGACGCATTCCCTTCTTCACCAGCCGTCCTGGGAAATGGCTGGTCATACTTACGCTTTCGTGTGTGGCATTCGGAACGATTCTTCCTTTCACAGTCCTAGGCGGAATCATGGGCTTCGCGCCCCTTCCGCCAGAATACTGGTTACTACTAGTGCTCATGGTTGCAACCTACTTGGTGCTGGTCGATGCGGGGAAGGTGTTCTTCTACAAAATCTGCAAGTTCTGAGGAAGTGAATGAGCATGGAAGATTTCATCCTATTTCTTGAATGGGCCGTCACAATCAGTGCTGGAACTGTTTTCTTGTTGCTTGTGAGCATCTATCTTTATTTCGACTCGAGACATAGAAGACGCGATACCAAACGAGCAACGAGAGATTTTGGTCATCTGGTAAAGGACTATGTCTTCGTTTGGGTTCTTGTTGGCCTGCTGGTGTTCTACATAATCTCAATAGAGTTGGATTCTGCCCTGGTCTTTGCAGCTGGAAACATAGTGGTCGAAGCGCTTCTGATAGCATACTTAATCAGAAACAAGGACAAGGCCGAGCAGACTTGAGCTCTCTGAGCAAACAGATACTCACCGCCTGGCTAGACCCTTGCAGTGCATGCTCGTTATTGCATGCTTGAAGTGGGCTTTGGTGGGGCCGGCCGGATTTGAACCGACGACCTTTACCCGGAACAGTGCTTTGGCGCCGTTCCTACGGGTTTCTCTAACCGCTCCAGAACCTCTTCATCCCTTTATGAGGTCCGTAAACCCGTTTGCTACATTCTGGAGCCCGTCGTCATACCTGCCTAGACTACGACCCCACTTTCTCGCCTGAGAATGTCATGGGTGATTTTGGATATATGCGTTATTCCTTTGACCCAAAAAACGCAAGTCGTGGCAGAACGGGCGGAGCAAAGCGATAAGTTTATGAATGCAAACCAAGCGTGTAGTCTGGGGCTTGCCGGCCATAGGGCGTGGGTCCCACCTGATCCCATACCGAACTCAGAAGTTAAACCACGTTCCGTTTCCGGTTGTAGTGTGGTCTTCGGCCATGCGAACCCGAAAAAGCTGGTGACCCCACTTCACCTTACCCACCATTTTGGGGGATAGTTACCCAAAAGTTCTATTGTTGTTGTGTAGAATTATGGTCTTTCCCCGTGCTTGTCTTTTCTCTTTTTGTTTTTAGCTTTCTTCATGGATAACCATGTATACTCTAAAGAAGTTCTCGAACAACACTCGATTAGTTGACACTTTCCAGAGAAGTCTTAATCTGTCTTCTTTCTGAGAAAGAGCTTCTGTTTGTCTCTCGGAACGATATCGAATGTCTCAATAGGGTATAAAAGACAGTTACATCAAGGATTCTGTAAGGTTCAAAGTTTCAGAGTGGAAGATGGTAGCCAAATCCTAAAACGCGCGCGCGCATTACAGCACAGCTTGAAGGCTCCAATCGTCTTTCTGTCTTTGAGGTTTCGGCTTTTTGTACGGCATGGCTTAGACTAGAAAAAGAGAGAGAAAAGAGGAAAAAGAAAGGTCGAGGCTAGCTACCCCAACTATGGTTGATACCTGTTGGACTAGACCATACATGCCATGCTGTCAATGGGAAACCAGGATAGACAACTTGTGAATTAACCGAAGTGTAACTCTCGCCGTTTATTGTGCCTAGGGATATTGTCGTATTAAGTGTTAAGACTGCCCCATGGAATGCTTCTACATAGAGTATCGCGTTATATGCTGTATCGTTGCCAACATTGCACACGTACCCGTAGACATGAAGATAAGTTTGTTGTGGGGGAGGTGGTCTGTTGTCGTCTGCTGTCAAGTTTACTTCGATGAGTTTTGGTGCTTCAAGACTATTTACCTGGTTCTGTAGACTGTCTGCCTGACCTTGAAGGTTTGCGTTCTGTGATACGTTTCCATCTAGCCACGTTTGAAGCTGATTGTTCTGGGCTTGGAGACTTGATATTTGAGAAGCCTGAGAAGATATTTTGCTGTCTTTGTCATTTATCATTGGCATGTAAATCGCAACGATTCCAGCCAAACCGACTACCAGAAGAATGCAGATTATTCCTAGAGCAATAGCGACACTTCTTCTAACCATTTTCTTTTCACTCACTTTTTAACCCCTAGTGTGTCTTCTGTCGTCGTGCAGATTTAAAATTTCTGTCTTTGATTATATACAAGACATAGAAAGCTTCAAAAGCTATAGCGCGCGCATGGAAACATGATAGACCCAGAAGTATTGTAGCAAGCGGTGTAAATGGGAGTTCAAACGCTTTAAGAAGAAATGCAAAAAGAACGCACAAGTTTATCGCAAGCGCGAGTTTTTCGTATGCGGAATCTGAATTTCAAATCTTAGTAATCCGTATCTAGTTTTAATAAACGACTTATGTTCGAGCGGTGAACCATTTGGTCAAAGCTGAAAAATGCAGACATTAACATGTGATTTAATATGAATAAGAAAATAGTTTTGCTGACTTCATTCTCAGTTTTCTTATTGTCTGCAATGGTTGTGACATCGATGGCGGCCCAACCAAGAACGGTTGGTGTTGTTGCTGGTAACTGGTTCAAGTATGGTACCTTTGACGTTGATTGGAGTTCTAACGATCCAAATGCCAAGTTCCCTCCTTCTGGTTGGGAGGTTTTCGCGGATTTGAATAAGACAGAGTGGCAGTTGATTCGAGTTGAAGATGTCTCTGGCACAAACGTAACTATTCAAGCGACAACGCATTTCAAGAATGGAACTGAGACGTTTGAGGGTGGCCATGTGAACATAGACACTGGAGATGGCAACGTGTCTCTCGTGGTTATTTCAGCTAATCTCAATGCAAATGATGCTCTTTACACTTCGGGGAGTTATTCCACTTGGAAGATAAACGAGACGATAGTCAGACCTTATCCAAATGGTGCGAGGGAAACGAATCTCCTAAACGTGACATACGAGCATTCATGGACAGTTAATGAAACACAGAACTATAACTATTTCACCATGAATTTTTACTGGGATAAGTCAACTGGAATCCTTGTTGAAGACTACTACGGAATGGTTAACCAAACAGGAGAATACTTGACAACTTGGTCATCGTTGGCTGGAGTGACTGAATCAGATGGTTGGGTGGTACCAGAGTTTCCATCTTTCCTTATCCTGCCTCTGTTCATAATAGCAACACTACTAGCAGTCATATTCTATAGAAGAAAACGCATTGGCGTCAGATAGAGGATAGTTCCATAGTACCTCATAAGCCACGGAATGCAACTATCTTAGTGGAAGTCGCGCGCGCGAGCAGGTGCTTCTCGAACAAAACCATGCCTCTGACTTCAGCATTTCACAGCGTAGTAAAGTAAGGTAAGGCAGAGGCTCTAACCAGTTGAGCGATCGATCGATCTTTATCGTTACATCAAGAATTTGGGGAAATACAACTGTGATAGGCTTCTGGTTCTCTCTTATCCTGAGAATCTTCGGTATAGTACGCGCACGGGTATCAAGATTAAAGGCGATTCTATGCTAAAAAGAAGACGACTAACGCTATTCATAATCCGGCTTTCCATCATGTGTCGCGCGTGCAGAAAAACCCCTAGATCGATCGATCATTTAAAGGTCCACTTCAGATTCAGAATTTGATATTTGCATATATCTGTCTGCAAGACAATCTGTTTACGAAACAAAGCATTATCTATTGAGATGCAATACCCTTTTCAGGGAGAGTGTGGGATGAAAACCATTGAAATCTCGGATGAAACATTCGAGTTCCTAGCATATCTTGCACGCCAGGACGTGACGTTACCCGCAGTTCTTGCTGATTATCTTAAATGGGATCGTTATACAAAAGAAGAGATCAAAGCCCATCTTCACGCATTGGACAGCGCATGCATCAAAGCCCGCGTTTAAATACTGCAAGGCTTCATAGTCGCCACAGGCTTCTGTTTAGCTAGGAAAATATTGTTTGTAGCTATAGAAAGCTTGTTTCGAACGTCATGCCTTGTTCCTGGTCAGCTCACCCGCAACACCCAACTTGCCTTTGAGAACTTTCGACTTTCCTAGCGTTTTCTCAAGTTTTCTCCAGCTCGTTTGTGTTCTGTGATGTCTCGCAATGTTGTTTGGAGAAAATCTTTGTCCCTAATGCGAATACGCGTCACAGTCAAACTAGCATCATATAAGGTGCCATCTTTATGTTTCAATCGCACCAACAAATCAATTGCAGTAGCATGTCGTCTGAGGTCTTCAATTAACTCCTTCCTCTGTTTTGGATTTGCGTGTAACCCGGTTAGGTTGATCTTTTCAAGCTCTACTTTACAGTATCCAGTAATGGTTTGCATAGCTCTATTGGTGTCAACCACGACTCCGTCGAGAGATAATATGCCAATACCAATGGGGCTCTGTTCAAAGAGAAGCCGGTAGCGTTCCTCGCTTTCTCTCAACGCTTCTTCTGCTTTTGTAATTTTCACAGCTTGGCATATACCATGCGCTAGTTCGCCATAGACTGTTTCTGGCTCACCTAGCTTGTTGAAGTATCCACCAGCACCAAGGTTCAATGCCTTAATAGCTACTTCTTCTCTGCCTTTTCCAGTAAATATGACAAAAGGAATCTTGTCACCCTTCTGTCTTAGTTCTTTGAGAAACTGTAAACCGTCTTTTCCAGGCATCTGATAGTCGCTGACGACAACATCATACTCTTCTTTCTTCATCTTTTCTGCTGCTTCTTCGACAGATGAGGCAGTTTCCACTTGAAATGCTCCTTGCATTTCCAAGATTGCTTTTGCAGTCTTCAAGAAACCAGCGTCATCATCCACATGCAAAACTCGTACTGGTGATACTTTGACTATTTCTACAGCATTTGTTTTCGAAAACTTGACATTTGACTGTGCCGTCTAAACTACTTCCCCTTTTACTTTTCGATCGATCCTTTTACTATTCACGGCAAGTTTATCTGAGAGTTCGCTTGCTGTTTGTTCCAGGAACTCTTGGAAGTTAGATGATTTTACTTTCCACTCTAGACAGAACATATCTATGGAATTGTGGTTCAATGTTTATTTTACTTTCGGTCAAAAAATATACCAAAAATGACAAAAAGTAAAAACACTAAGCACCTTCCAGGAATCGCTTCACTGTAGACTGCAGCTTTTCTAAGTGTTTCTCATGATCATATAACCACTTGTTGTCCTTAAAAAATTCGTAAGAGATTGTTTGTCTCTTTGTCTTAGCTAAGTCTTGAATGACGTACTCATAGGTATCCAAAAATCCAGCCCTTACCAGCTTTGAAAGTGTTTCGATGAGATTTCTTAACTGTTGCCTCGGCAAATAAACTTGAACAAATAACTGATTCAAACGATATACTTTTCCAACGACTCTAGCAAATGGCTTGTTCATCAATGAAATCGCGAATTTGGCAAGATTCTCGTAATCATTAAAAACGAATCTGAAATAATACGTGTCTGGAGACAATCCTTTATAGTGTTCTGCTATTATTTGGGGGCCTTCAAACATTTTCTCTTTAATGACATGGTTTTCGAAATGATATTTTAAGCCTTGAGAGCTTATGCCAAGCATTTCAGCTATCTCTTTTAACTTGATTGCAGAATTCTTTTCCAATTCTTTTAATATCATAATGTCTATCCAATCTGCCTTTTGGACGTAATCATCAGGGTCTCTGAGTGTATAAGGCAGTTCTCCTTTTTCCGTCAGTACTTCTTCCGTCAGTACTTCTTTTAACCATGAATCCCATGAAAAGATCCATTCTTCAGAGGCATTGTCAAACCATGCACTTGTCATGTTTATATTTTGGAAGCATGTAGACCAGAAGAATTTGACGTTACATACTGGATCTAACTCCTCAAACTTACTTAAAAATTCTTCAAATTCTTTTTCTTTTCCTGCTGGGATTCCGTATATCGCCAAGCATTTGGGCACCCCAACGCATTGACTTACGTATAGCCAATAATCATTGGATTTTAGGCATTGATAAAAGAGTTCTTCATAACCTGGTTTTGATTCCGCAAAAACTACGACTTTCCTAAGTCCGATGTTAGTATGGTACACGCTTCCTGAAAGAAGTAGGGAAAAATGAGAACGTAAATAGTTGATTCTACGGCGCAGGGTTGCGTTAGGCATGTTGAGTTTAGCTGAGAGTTTTGACATGTTTCTTGGGCCATAAAGCGCTAATCCTTCCAAGATCTTTACATCGACGCTATGTAGTTTGTTTTGATTACTTGATTTCAGCCGTTTGATCAATAGAACACCGCTGTAATCATAGGTGACAGGGAATTTTTAGAACTTTCCCTTTAAACGGTTCGATTTCTCATGGATGCCCGCCACCGACCTCGTCACCACATAGTGTATATCTGCCACTTACTGTGTCCTTACTAATGTATGTTAGGGTTGCGGTGTTTCCGTTGTGCATATAGTTTGTGAGCTTGTCCGTCTTGGCATGGAATGCATACAAGTCTATGGAGACTATCGTGACGGCAAAGATTGCTGAGCATACCAAAACCGAAAGCAGCAGGTATTTAACAGTTTTCAAATTCATTATGTTCTCACCTCCTTCCTTTTTAGTCAAAAAATACTATGAAATCGACCAAAAATAAAAAAAGTATGAAGTGGGGCTCAATATTTGAAGCCCTGATCAAGAGCAAACAGAAGGAGCTGAGAATCTAAACTGTTGATTCATTCGATCGAAATTCTTGCTATGTGGTTCTCTAGCGCGCGCTATTGGGTAAGAAGTTGGGGTCACTATAAGAGCAAATATATTCCAGATACATTAGAAGAGGAACAACGATTAGCAAGACGCATGCAGAGAACCATCATGGAGATTAACAGAAATCTCAGGACGCTTGAAGAATTGGCATTGCCGAACGAAAAGTACTGTAAGCACTATTTTCACGAATTGAGAGACAAATTCAAGAAACGTGCCGAAATTGCCACTATAGGAGACGCAAGAATGCTTGACCTTTGTCTTGAAGAAACAAGAGAAGCATTGGAGAATCGCAGAGAGAACAAACCGAGAATTCCACTTCGACCTTTGACTGTCTCCTATTAGAAGAAAAATACTATTCTTTTAGACCTAGTATATAGGAAAAAACAAGCTCAATTTTGGATGTTGAGACTGTTATGCCCCTTATGCTATAGAAGAGATATAATCTAAGTGTAAAAGGGCAATGCTGGTGGCTCAGACATTCTAAAGGCTAACTCCATATATCTCAAAGTTCCGAAACAAAGCATGCAGAGAGTACACAACCCAGAATCTTAGTCCATGAATTCTTTCAAATCCTCTCTGAATCCTCCCCACTAGTTGACTCCATGAATCTTTGATGTTTGAGATAGAGGAGAATTGTTCTAAATTCTCTATCAACTCATCATAGAAAGATAGTGAGATAGCACAAGCCATGAATCCGAGAAGGAAAAAAACCAAATAAGAATATGGATAACCATGATGATAGATTTTTTTCTGCAAGTCAAAGCTCCAGAACCGAACCGACCTTATTCTTTTTTTGTCTTTCTATCCTTCTAGAACAGAGTCAGAAAGAACCGTATTATACTAAGAACGTGGGAAGCTCATAGAGGAGATAGAAGAAAGAATAAGTTCAAGGTTATCAAAAGAGAAAGAGGTGAGAAGATGAAAGAACTAAAGGAACTTGAAGACTTAGAGACAATGCCAAAAGACTTGAAAGTTCTAGCATTCCTGAGACTGATAGAAAAAGCGATGGACAAGGCTCACTTAACTTGGAAGGACATAGCAGTTCAATTAGAAGGTCAAGAATGCCCTATTTGTAAGTCTAGGATTCGGAAATGTCTGAACTGCAATTCTGTTGTTTCTGTCGGCACTAGGAAATGTCTTCATTGCGGTTTCTCTCTTGAAAAGGTAGAAATAGAACCCTCAAAAGGTTAAGTTTCTTCTCTCTAAGGAATGTGGATACTGGAAGCTTGGGAAAGGTAGGAAGTGAGGATTAGTTTTGGAAGGCTATGCTTTCTGAGACTTTGAACCTTCCTCATTTCCTATCCCTAACAAGTGTTGTCTATTTGTTGGATACGAATACACTTCGATATTGAAGGAACATGGAGATACAATTCTTAACAAAGTTGCTGAGACTTACCCAAGATTTATAACTAGGCGCTGATAGTCTTCTCGAAGGTGACTCCGTGGATCCCATAGGTCTAATACTAGGATTACAGAATCAAGTGGCCCAGAATCCCTTTGGTGGCACAGACTTATCATGGATTCTGAACGTGCTTTTCTACGGCGTTTTCGTAATCTTCATTTTCTATGGGCAACGGATCCAGATGATGGTGATGCTGAGGGAGGTTGAGGGGTCGCTCTACAAGTTAAAGTACATCAAGGAGGAAGGACGGAAGACCACTGTTGAGACGATCAAAGAGATTGGCAAACCGCAGACGGACCCTGCCGCTCGAGTTGACAGGTTTTTGGAGTATTTTACGATAGGTCCGCAGGGGCTTGACCCGGCAGGCATAATCTGGAAGTTGGAACACATACTTGACGTTAGGGACATTCGTTTCAAGGATGAGGTGAAGCGCATGGCTCCGTCTGCCGACGAGACTCAGGTAAACAATCTGGAGAACACGCTTGAGGCGGCGATGGCGCTTAACTACATTTACAAGGTCATCAGGCACTTCTATCTGCTCGGCAAGAAAACCTACAGTCTCTACGTGGTTATGCAGATTCAAATGATTCTACCCCTGGTGATGAAAGAGGCCGAAGCCTATGCGAGCGCCTTGAAAGCTTTCGCTTACGGCCAGCCAATCGGCGACGGGGCAGGCGCGCTCGTGGCAGCAAAGCTGATGCGCGGGTATGAGACTAAGAAGATTGCCAAAGACTGCGTCGTGGCTACGGTTCCCTTTGAAGGACGCACAGCGTTTGTGATCAAGGCTGAGGGTCCAGGCGGAAACGTTGGCAAGCCTGGAGATGCGATAAAGGAGGTCATCGACGAGAACGACGGCAAAATTGCCACAGTCGTGATGATTGACGCGGCCCTGAAGCTTGAAGGAGAAGGACTTGGCGAAGTTGCCGAAGGAGTCGGCGCGGCGATTGGCGGACCTGGCGTTGACCAATACAAGATCGAAGAATCACTCTTGAAATATCACATTCCGATCAACGCCGTGATAGTGAAGGAGGACATTGGTGATGCGGTTTCGCCTTTGCGCAAGGAAATCTTCGACTCTGTTGACAGTGTGGTTGAGAGGGTAAAACAGGTTGTTCTAGAGAGAACGAAGGAAGGAGACAAAGTGATCATAGCTGGGATCGGCAACACGATCGGGATCGGGCAATAGGAGATGAGAGGAATGACTGTGGAGTCTTCAGGTAACCAGAGGTCTAGGATATCGCCGTCAGCTCTCATGACGTTGTTCATAGTGCTTGTTTTGTCATTGGCTGCTCTCATATATGGTATTTCGCTTCTTGACCAGTACCCCGACATCGGGTACATTGTTCTGCTGTTCGGCTTCTTGGGCGCGGCAATCGCCACGTATGCGCTTGTTCAGATGAGGAGGAGGTTGTCGAAACTGAAGATTGTGATTCCGCCAGTAACGACTACTATTGAATGCAAGAAATGCAGTTTCAAGAATGTCAGGGAGTTTCAGCGTGGAGACTACATCTTCAAAGAGGTTGAACCCTGTCAGAAGTGCAACGACAAGATGCTGATAACCGCGATCTACAGGGAAGTCAAGGAAAAAGAGAAAGACCGTTTTCCGTTCTAGGTCAAAACTGTGCAGCCATCTTTCACTATAAGCACCGTGTGTTCTGCTTGGGCGACTGTTTGTCTGCTCGCCTCGACAAACACTGGGTATTGCATAAGCACCTTGGACTTCAACAGTTCTCGAAATGCCCCCTTGTAGTTTTCTTCAGGCACGATTCCCTGTAGCCAACGTTCCGCGAATGGAAGTGTCCTGAAGTTGTTTTCTATATGTGTCAAGAGTTTTTTTGCGTGAGGACCTGCAAGTGACCTGGACTTGACGAACCGGAATATTGTGGCTTCGTCTCCGTTTTCGACTCTTCCAGCCGCATTTGCAGTTGTGACGAAGGGCTCGATAGCGTAGATGCCGCCTAGCTTGAATTTTGAGAAGGATAATTGTGGAACGTTTGGGATCGACGTGCCCGTGTGAATGATGTAACGGCCGATTTGGTGTCCGCACAGGTTTGAGATGGGTTTGAAGCCTCGAGTCTTTATTGCGTTCTCGATTGTTGCCCCCAGTTTTCCTGTGGCCATTCCTGGTTGAAGGCTTTTTATTGCGGCCTCCAAAGCGCACTCTGCTGTGTCTGTTAGACTATCGTATTCGGGGTCGAAACAGATTGTCACGGCTGTGTCTGTCACGTAGCCGTCAACGTGGGCGCCGATGTCTACTTTGACGACGGATTTCTCGGGGATTCTTTTCCTGTCGTCTGGTGGCGAAGTGTAGTGGGCGGCTATCTCGTTTATAGAAACGTTGCACGGGAAGGCCGGTTTGCCTCCTTTTTTTCTTATCATGCTTTCTGCTTTTTCGCAGATTTCGATTATAGGCATTCCTTCGTGAACACACTTTTTGATTTCTTCTCGAGTCTCGCGCAGAATTCTGCCTGACAGTCTGAATTTGTCAAAAGCCTGCTCATCATATTCGCTCATCAGAATCACACTCTGCCCCTTGTACGTCGAACGTGCTTCATTCGCTCACGCCCTTTTCTGTTATGAACGCGACTTAAATGCTTAACCTGCTTAGGACGCGCGGAGCGACAGCCTTGCCAATGCACGTACTGTTCTTAGCCTTCCATTGGTCCGCCGATCCCGAATACTCCTTGTACCCTTTCGCTCTTGAGTTCCTGCCCAAGTCTCATCCTCATGCTCGCGCGCTACTTGATACAAGATTGTTTTGCTTTCTGGAAAGAGAGCATTATCGCGAGCTTAAAAGTGACAGGGGATATTGTTTGCGCGTGCCTATGGTGGTCTAGGTTTTTGTCAAAGTTAATATGCTTTGAGCTGCTATGTTGACTGCGTGGTGTGGTGGTTGGCGAAGGTTACGTGGCTTGGGCATGCAGCTTTCAAGGTTGAGTTGGCGGGGGCTACGGTTCTGGTTGACCCGTTTCTTGACAGGAATCCGTGTGCGCCTGTGAAGGCTTCTGATATTGTCAAGGCTGATGCCGTTTTTGTCACTCATGATCATGGTGACCATTTAGGGGATGCGTTCAGCATTTGCAGGAACACGAAGGCGACTTTTGTGGCTACGGTTGAGCTTACGGATTATGCTCAGCAGAACGGTGTTGCAAACGTCGCTGGGCTGAACATTGGTGGCAGTTTTGTTGTGAAGAAGGTAAAGTTTTCCGTGGTTCAGGCGCTTCATACGGCTTCCAGGGGTGCGCCGACCGGTGTTATTCTTGAAGGTGCTGGCAGGAGTGTTTATCACGCGGGGGATACGGGGCTTTTCGGGGATATGCGTTTGATCGGAGAGTTCTACAAGCCGGATTTAGCTCTGCTTCCGATAGGCGGTTACTACACTATGGATGCGAGGATGGCGGCGGAGGCCGTGAAGATGATTAGTCCCAAGGCGGTTATTCCCATGCATTACAAGACTTTTGATGTTCTTGCACGGTCGGCAAATGAATTCGTGAAGTATGTGAAGAAGAAAGCTCCGAAGGTAAAAGTAATCGTGCTTAAGCCGGGCGAAGCATACAAGTTTTAGAAGTTCGGGTTCTAGCGTTTTGGTTCTTTCTTAGCGTTTAACGTGGTATTCTTCTAGGCTGTTTTTTGCTTGTTCTCTTTTCTTCTGGTGTTCTGAGAGGAACTTGTTTATTCTTTCTGTGAGTTCTTTTTTGCAGTCTCCGCATAGCATTTTGCCTGTTCTGCATTCTTGTTCTCGTTCAAGGAGTTTTTTGTCGTCTTCTTCAAAGAGGAATAGGAAGTACTGGTAGACTGAGCAGACGTCTGGGTTGGCACCGGTCTTTCTTTGTTCGGCGAGTGTTCCTTTTCCGCCTGTGAAGGCATTCCAAACTTTACGTTTTACAACGTCGGGCGGGTCGACTGTGAAGATTGCGGTTTCGGGTTCTGAGGCGCTCATTTTTCCGCCGACTCCTAGTCCTGGAAGGAAGCGGCTGTGTATTTGTGCAGGTTTGAAGTAGCCGAGCTTGGGTGCGATGTCTCTGGTTATCCGCCAGTATGGGTCCTGGTCTATTGCTGCAGGGATTAACGCGGGGACGTTCTCGCCTGTTAGCTTTTTGTGTATGAAGCAAGGTACGGCTTGGACTGCTGGCCAGAATATCCATCCTAGGTTTGTGCTTTCTTGGAAGCCGAACGTGGCCTTTGCCGTGGAGTAGGTTACGCGTTTGGCAACTTCCAATGCTATGTCGTACAGCAGGTCGATGTCTTGGACGTCATAGATGATGAACGTGTCTTCGGGTTTGAAGCCCAGTGCGATCAGGTCTAGGGCGTTTTCATAGCCGTATTTGGTTGTTTGTTTGAGTTTTGCATCGTCGTCTACTACGAATTTCTCGTCGTCTGTCATTTGGAAGTAGAGTCTTGTTTTGAAGGCGTCTTGCAGGTGTTTCGTGAAAATCCACGGGACTAGGTGTCCTATGTGGACAGGACCTGAGGGTCCGCGGCCTGTGTAGAGCACGAATTTTGTGCCCTTTTCATAGAGGTCAATTACGGTGTCTAGGTCGCGGTGGGAGAAGAACAGTCTTCTTCGGAGTTGAAGATGTACGTGGCCTGTGTGTTTCTCGATTTTCTTCAGCAGTTCGTCGGTTAGGGGTAGGGTTCCAAATTCTTGGATTAGGCGTTCGTAGTCAACTTTGCCCCTGACTTCCCAAGGTGTGACGACCATCTCATTCTTTTCTTCGTCAGTCAAGTCCCAGTCCAGCCTGTGTTTTTTTAGTTTATACAACTCATGGAATGCATATTAAACGTTATGCGGAGCTTGTGCACATGTTCTGCGGAGCAAAACACAAATAGTGTGTAATGATGTTCATATTTGGGATATGTGATGCCCTGCCAATTTCGATAGCCTACGGGTCTAGTTTTGTCAAGGAGCTATCGGAGGGTATACATGCTTTTATTCTGATCCTGACAAGTACTTTACCGAATCCTGTTTGCGAAGGGAAAAGCGTTGGTTGGGCTTAGGGAGAATGAGATCAAGACTCTTTCGGCTTTGGCGAAGTTCATCGGCGATGTTTCTGTTGAGAGGTTGGTAAAGAAAACTGGTTTGTCTGACTCAGCAGTAATGCGTGCAGTTATGGTCCTGCAGGAAAAAGGTCTAGTGTCTGTCACTGAGAAGAGGTGGACCTTAGCGAGGCTGAGTAGTGAAGGTAAGGTGTATGCGGAGCAGGGTTTGCCTGAGAGGCGTTTGATGACTGCGCTGAAGGACTTGGGCGGAAGCGCTACTCTCAGTGAGGTTGTTGAAAAGGCTGGACTGGATAAGTCGCTTGTGCCTATCATGTTGGGTTGGGTTCGGACGAAGAAGTGGGCGGATTTTGAACCACATGCGAGCCGGTTGCAGATAAAAGGCGAGTTGGTGGAGGGCGCGGATGAGAAGCTGATTGCGCTCTTGAAAAGTAGTGCCGATGTTTCTCTTGAGGATTTGAGTGTTGAGTTGCAGGATGCTTCCAAACTTTTGAGGGGAAGGAAGCTGGTTTTGGTTGATGAGAAGACTGACAGGATTGTTGAGTTGACTGAGGCTGGGCGGGCTGCGGCTAGGAAGCGCGTTAGGGCTACTTCAGAGGTTACTCAGCTTACCCCAGAGTTGATTGTGAGTGGAAAGTGGCGGAAAGTGAGTCTGCAGAAGTACAACATCGGGGCTGATGTTGCCAGCACGTGGCCTGGGAAGAAGCATCCTTACTTGCAGTTTCTTGATGAGGTGAAGGAGAAGCTTGTCAACTTGGGTTTTAAGGAGATGGTTGGCACGGCGGTGGAGACGGCTTTCTTCAATTTTGATGCTCTGTATACGCCGCAAGACCATCCGGCTCGTGAGATCTTCGACGTTTATTTTGTGAAGTCTCCGAGGTACGGTCGCATAGGCGCTTCCGATGATGTCGTTGAGAATGTGAGGAGGACTCATGAGGATGGGTGGCGGACGGGCTCGACGGGTTGGCGTTACAGGTATTCGGTTAAGGAAGCGAGGCGTCTTCTGCTTCGTGGGCACGGTACGTGTCTCAGTGCTAGGACGCTTCTGAAGGGTTTGGAGGTGCCGGGTAGGTATTTTTCGTTTGCTCGTTGTTATCGGCCCGACGTTCTCGACAGGACGCACTTGACGGAGTTTAATCAGGTTGAGGGTATTGTTGCTGAGGAGAATTTGACGCTTCGGGACCTGTTGGGAATTTTGGAGACTTTTGCCGTGGAGATTGCGGGTGCTGAGAGGGTGAGGTTGAAGCCGGACTATTATCCGTTTACTGAGCCGAGTGTCGAGCTAAGTGCCTACAGCAAAGAGAATGGCTGGATCGAGTTTGGCGGGTCAGGGATCTTTAGGCCTGAGGTTACGATGCCGTTGGGTGTGAAGGTCCCGGTGATTGCTTGGGGTTTGGGTATTGACAGGTTGTTCATGATACGGGCGGGAGTAGAGGATATCAGGGATGTATTTTCGAAGAATCTGGATTGGTTGAGGAGGCAGAGGTTGGTTTAGGATGCCGACGATTGATGTTGATTATGCCGAGTTTGAACGGATGCTGGGGATGGCGCTTAACAGGGAGCCGGAGCGGATTGATGAGGTTTTGGCGTTTGCTAAGGCGGAAGCTGAAGGTTTTCGATGAGAAGACGGATATGATGAGCGTTGAGATTAAGGATACGAACCGTGCGGACCTTTGGAATATTGAGGGGTTGGTCAGGTGTTTGCGTGGTTTCTTGGGTTTGGAGCTTGGGCTGAGACGGTATGTTGCGGGTAAGCCTGTTTGTGAGGTCAGCGTTGATGTTAGGCTGAAGGATATTCGTCCGTACATTGCATGTTCTGTCGTGAAGGATGTTGAGTTGACTGACCCGATTATCAGGGGTCTTATGCAGTTGCAGGATAAGCTTGACCACACTTACGGTAGGAATAGGCGGAGGACGTCGATCGGGCTTTATGATTTTGACCAGGTTGTTGCGCCGCTTAGCTATTCTGTGGCGAAGCCTGATGGGGTGAGTTTTGTTCCTTTGGGGTTTGATGTGAGAATGAGTTTGAGGGAGATTCTGGCGAAGCATCCCAAGGGGTTGGAGTACGGAGACATCGTGAGTGGGCATTCTGTTTGGCCGATACTGTTGGACGCTGAGGGGAAGGTTTTGTCTTTTCCGCCTGTCATTAACTCGAATGATTTGGGCAGGGTGACTGAGGCTACGCGGAATGTTCTTGTTGAGGTTACGGGTACGGTTGATGAGACGGTTCTTAACACGTTGACGATTGTTTCTTTGTCGCTTGTTGACCGTGGAGGCACGGCTTATTCGGCTACGGTGCATTATCCAGGTGGCAGGAGTGTGGTGACTCCGCGGTTTGACAGCAGGCCGATGGATTTGAGTGTTGATTATGCGAACAAGGTGCTGGGGCTGAAGCTTTCGGGTGAGCAGATCGGCGAGCTTCTTCCGAAAGCGGGCTATGGAGTTGAGAAGACTAGTCATTCCATTGTGAGGGTGCGGGTTCCCTGTTATCGGATCGACATTATGCATGAGATTGATTTGGTGGAGGACGTTGCGATTGCTTATGGCTACAATAAGATTCGGCCATCGTGGCGCAAGCTTCCGACTGTTGGGGCGGTGAGGCCTGAGCAGGGTTTGTTGGACGTGGCGCGGGAGTTGATGGTTGGTCTGGGTTTTCAGGAGGTGCTCACCTACACGATGGCGAACCCTGAGATGCTTTTTGCCAAGATGAACTTGACTCAGGCTGGGGCAGCGAAGATGGGTCTGGGGCCGGCTGTTGAGGTTGCTAACCCGAAGGTTCAGACTTTGACGTGTTTGAGGAGTTGGTTGCTTCCTTGTTTGATGGATTTCTTGGGCTGTAATTTGCATGTGGAGTATCCTCAGAGGGTGTTTGAGCTTGGTAGAGTGACGGTTCACGATGGGAAAGCTGAAACGCGGACGAGGGATGTGGATATGCTTGCGGCTGTTTCGTGTCATGGTGGTGCTGGGTTTTCCGAGGTTAAGTCGTGTTTGGACGCGTTTTTCATGAATTTGGGTTTATCGTGGCAGGTGACGGAGGCGAAGCATGGGAGTTTTATTGATGGACGTGTGGGGAGAGTGGTTGTTGGGGGGATGGATGTTGGGTTTGTGGGTGAGGTTCATCCTGCAGTGCTGGAGGCTTGGGGGTTGGAGAATCCTGTTGCCGGGTTTGAGTTGAGCATGGACAGGGTAGTTGGAATCATAAGCCGCAATCATTAGAGGGTGTCTTGCCTAGGGTTTCATAAGTTATAAGTCGGCGTGGCGCTCCTTGGGTTTCTGAGCTGGAGCTGTCATGAGGTCTGATGTGGATGCTTTGGTGGAGGTTCCGTGTTTCAAGTGTTTACTATGGAATCCGATTATGGAAAGTCATTTGCACTGTAACCCTAATGAGTGTGAAATTTTGACTGAGTGGCTGTTGAAGATTGTTGAGGATGAGCGTGGGGGGAAGCACGTGATCATCGCGGGTGTGGCAACGGAGACTGTCAAGAAGCGTGCTGCTGGCCAGAGATAATTGGCGTTTCTGTGAAACGTGGGTTCTGGGATAGGAACGTTTAACTTTTCACGGTTGTTATTTGTTGTTTTGGCGATGACCAGGGTGAGCCTTTTGGAATCCCATCGGAATACGCCATGCAGACGGACCCAACGGAAGAGGCAAGCTTCTGGCTTGTCGTTGCTTGTGATGGCGGGTTTACCCAAGCATGGGACACGGTGGGCGCGGGCGTAATATCCCTCGACGGAGAGAGCTTAACTTAGAGGAGCGTGTCGCCCCACAATGAAGTTAAGTGTTAGGTTACGTGGGAAACAATCTGCCCGCGATAAGGAAGCCTGCTTCTTTTCTGTTGCCTCTGCTTTCAATTGACTGCCCGCGGTAGGGCAAGCGGGCACAGGTTCATTCAAGTTCAACCTGTGATAGTGAGACGTGATCCTGTTTTAAGAATTTTCTGTAATTTGCTTTGTGCGGGTGCTGTGGAGGGGTCGGCGTGTGCAGCCAAGGTTTTGTCTTATCGGGTTGAGGGAGTCTGGTTTTGTCGGAAGATGGTTCTTCCGTAAGTGATAATAGTGGGGGAGTGCGAGTCTTATAGGAAGAGTATGTTCAACAAGTTTGTTTTCGGTCTGTCTTGGTTGGTGCTCCTGTCGTCTTGTTTTGTGCATTCAGGGTTCGGCGGGGTTGTGGTCAGAGCTTCTCATGACAGTCCTGTTCGCAACTTGGATACTGGTTTGGAGTATGCGACGATTCAAGAGGCGATTGATGCTCCTGAAACCTTGGATGGGCACACGATTTTCGTTGGGGAGGGAACGTACTACGAGCATTTGGTCGTGAATAAGTCATTGTCTTTGGTGGGGGAGAACATGAACACGACCGTCATTGATGGTAACTATACTGGAAATCCCGTCGCCATAGGCGCTAGTCATGTGAACGTGACGGGTTTCACGGTGCAGAAAGCTACGTACCCGAGCTTTCCTCCTTACATGGGCTACCCGTTTTATGGTTATGCGATCTACGTGGGCGAAGGAACTGGGTACAGCAACATAAGCCACAATATCATAGCGGACAACCCGCTGTTTGGAATCATGGTTAACGAGTCCAGTCATAATGTGATTTCTGACGACATCTTGCGTGGAAACAACGCGTCCGGCGTAACACTGTGGAATTCCGACAACAACGTGATTTTCAACAACACGCTCGAGAATGTCGATTTGGCGTCGGGAGGCGCAGGAATCGTGGTTCTCAACTCCACTGAGAACGAGGTCTACGATAACCTTATTCTGAACAGCACGGGCGGCATAATACTCGAATTGTCGGGAGGCAATCGCATCTACGAAAACAACATGACTGGTAATCTTTACGGTTTTTGGATGATCGGAGATTCCGCGTCCGACTACAACAATTCGATTGACATGAGCAACGTGGTTGATGGCAAGCACATATACTGCCTTCAGGGCGCCAAGAACGTTGTTCTGGATTCGCAACCTGACGCGGCCACGGTGTACCTTGTCGACTGTGAGAACGTCACTGTCCGGGACTTGGTTCTGACGGGGAACGGTTTCGGTGTGCTTCTGTGGGAAACAAACGATAGCAGAATTGAGAACGTGACAGCCTCGGGCAACATACAGGGGGTAAACCTTGGCAATTGTACCAATGTTACGGTTAGCGGATGCAGCATCACAGACAATGTTGACGGCGGGGTCTTTTTAAACTCCTCTGTCGCGTGCGAGATCTCCGAGAACGACGTGAGAACGAACAGCTACTCTGGTGTCACGCTTGAGAATTCCTCGGATGTCACGATTGATGGGAACAACATAACTGGGACCCTTGGCGACGGAATATTGATTGTGTACGGAGGAAACAACTCGGTGTCTGGAAACTTGATCGAGGACAATTATGACGGCGTTCGAATGTTTGCTGCTTATGGCGACGTGCTCTATCATAACAGCTTTGTTCACAACGATGTGCAGGTTGAGATTTACGACGCTTCCTCCTCCGCTCTGGGACAACGCGTCTGAGGGCAATTACTGGAGCGACTACGCTGGGACCGATGCAAACCACGATGGTATAGGGGACACGCCTTACGCCATAAACGCGGACAATGTGGACCATTATCCTCTCGTAACACCATACTCGTACTGGGGTAATCCCATTCCTGGCGATGTGGACCGCGACATGAAGGTTGACATGAGAGACGTTGCTTCTGCGGCATTGCGTCTCGGTTCTCGCGCTGGAGACGCTGGATGGAACCCGCGTGCGGACGTGACAGGTCCGACGCCTTACGTTCCAGATGGGGTAGTTGACGTTAGAGACTTGGTTGCGATAGCCAAGAACTTCGGGAAACACTACGGATAGTGCCCAGTTTGCACTGAACGCGTTGTGCACGGGTTTCTGCTGGATTGGCTAGTTCTGTGTTGGTCATGGCTCTTTTCGGCATGCTCATGAGTCGTCTGACTTTTCGTGTCTTGTTAGTTCAGTGCTCTCAATTGACAACTTAAGATTTTTTTCTAGTGAGTGGTCAAACTGAAGTTTTGGTTGAACTTCCTTTTCCCTGATGTGCGGCAGCGGCGATGAATAGGTGACCTTAAGTCTTAAGTTTTGCTTGTGCCTTAGTGGTTAGGATAATAGGATTCGTTGGTGTAGTGTGATGGATGTCGATTCGAGGATTGAGTTGATTTGTAGACCTCCGACGGAGGAGGTTTTGACGCCTGAGGGTTTGAGGAGTCTCTTGACGTGTGAGGAGCATCCGGTGGCGTATAATGGATGGGAGCCGTCGGGTTTAGTGCATTTAGGTACGGGCGTAATTTGTGCTTATAAGATGAAGGATTTTGTGGCTGCGGGTGTACGGTTTAAGGCTTATCTTAGCACGTGGCATGCTTGGCTGAACAACAAGTTGGGCGGCGATTTGGGGTTGATCAGAAAGGCCGCTGACTTGTTCAGGCATTCGTGGATCGCTTTAGGCGTACCCGCGGACAAGGTTGAGTTCATCTATTCAGACGAGCTCTACAGAGACCTTGATTACTGGGCTAAGACAATTATGGTAGCGAAGAACCTTACCATTGCGCGTGGGAGACGGACGCTGGAGATTGCTGGCAGGAAGGAGACTGAGGCGCGGTATATTTCGGATTTTCTGTACACGCCGATGCAGGTAGCGGATATCTTCCACTTGGGAGCGAAGATCTGCCAGCTGGGGATCGACCAGCGGAAAGCGAACGTCGTGGCACGTGAGCTTGGCGAGAAGCTGGGCTTCTTCAAGCCGGTGTGCGTGCATCACCATCTGTTGCAGGGGCTTGAGAAGCCGGCGGTGTGGCCTATTCCGGAGGGCGAAGAGAAGGAGGCAATGTCTTCGGTGAAGATGTCGAAGAGCAAGCCTGAAACATGCATCTTCATCTATGACTCGCCAGCTGAGATAAAGCAGAAGATGGCCAGAGCCTTCTGCCCAGAGAAGACGGTCGAGTTTAACCCTGTCCTGGAGTTCTGCAAGTACATAATCTTCAGAGAAAAGAAGACCTTTGCGATAGACAGACCGGCCAAGTACGGCGGAAACGTCGAGTTTCAAAACTACGGGGAACTTGAACGCGCGTACGCGGAGGGTAAACTTCATCCGCAGGACCTTAAGAACTCGGTTGCCGAGGAGCTCGCGGTCATTCTTGAACCCGTGAGAAGATACTTTGACACCCACAAAGAAGCCAGAGAATGCTTGGAAACCGTGAAATCTGCCAAGACAACAAGGTAGAATCCTTGTCAACGCGTCTGCAGAGGAAAACGGAAGAGTTTCAAGGCATTCTAGAATGTCTGGTCGAAGAGTCCATGAAAGGAACGCCCATACTCGTCGAAGGCAAAAAAGACATCCAAGCTTTGAGAGAACTTGGGGTTGCAGGAAAGATATTCTCTGCGAAAACAGCAGGCAAGTCCCGTCTTGATGTGATGCTCGAAATAGAGCAAAGCGGCCAGCGCGAAATCATACTGCTGCTTGACTTTGACAGACGCGGAAAAGAATGGACAGAAAGACTTAAACAAGATCTTGAAAGAAGTCGGAACAAAACCGAACCTGACGTTCTGGAACAAGCTGTTCGGGATTTTGGGAAAAGACGTCAAAGATGTTGAAGGCTTAGTTGCTTACATGCGAACGCTGAAGAAAAAAGCGGGTCTGCTCTAGTCAGCTGCGCGTCTCCGAAAGCGGCATTTTGCGATAGGACTAAGTAGGTGTGCACATTTTTGAATATCGAAAATGTGGAGGAAAGTCGATGACGCGCAAGAAAGCAGTAGTTTCAAATCTAATCTTTGTGCTTCTCTTCATTCAGACATTTGCTTCCTTTTCAACTGCGCAGGCATCTGGAACTGGGATTTCTGTTAATCCAAGCTCGCTGACCGCTTCGATGGGCGACAACATAACAATTACTATTACCGCGGGCAATGTCACGAATCTTTACGGTTGGCAAGCCGCCATCAAGTACAACGCTTCTATCATAAACTGCACGGGCGTCTGGCTTCCAGCAGACAACGTTTTCGCCGGGCTATCTCAAATTCCAGTTCCACCGATTCTCAATGATCCTACCAATGATGGGCTGAATTACGTGCTGTGGGGCGTCTCGTTGTTCTCTGGGGCAGTGTCATTCGTTCAAGGAACCTTATTCAAACTGAATTTCACCGTCGTTGGATACGGGGAAACCGTCATCCAGATAGGTACAAAACAAAACCCAATCCAGTATAACCCCGGTTTCCCACAAACGTGGTATACTTATCTTCAGGATCCTGACTTGAACGAAATTCCGTTCATCGAAGAAAATGGAAACGTAGTTGTACGCGCGACGAAAGCACAGGTAACATTCACCCAGACGGGAGCGCGCGCGCTCAATCTCAGGCAGAAGTTCATTCAGCTGAAGAAGTTCCTAACGATAAGCGAGCAGCCAAGAGTGGAAGCTGAAAAGGTCGAATCCTTGAAGAGTGCCATAAGCAAGCTTCAAGAAGAGTTGACTCAGCAGAAACTGATAACCGACACGATTTCTGAAGGAAACATCACTATTAAGAATGAGAATGTGGACTTGAGGGAGAGAATCATAAAAACAGAACAGCGGCTTGCAGAGCTGGAAAGGCTGGCTAGGCAAGCCTTAGAACAAACAGGCTAAGCCTCATTTTCTCTCTTTCTTTTGCGGCTGGCATGACACCCTACTTCTGCATAAGAAATGAGGAGTCAGGTTACATCTGTCAGCATGCGCTAACGTTTGAGCCTCTCTAAAACCTCTTTAAGAACTTGGGCTTGTGTAGGTGCTTGCGACAGAAGTTGCATTAGACTCGGGTTCATTGCTTCATTATTTGTCTGTATCTCCACCGCCAATTCCAGAATAGTCAATTTGAATATGCGTTCGTCAGGCCACTTTCCATGAAATAAACAAAGATTTTCTATGTATTTCTGAGCAAGAGATTTTGCGGTTGGATCATGTTGTCCCCAGGTCCTTATGATTGCTATTATTCCTTTGATGTTTGGTTGAAAATCGTTGATCCTATACCAGATTTTGCCGTCTTTCTCTATTCTAAAAACCCAGTCTTTCGCAACCATTCCGTTTAGGTAGTCATTAAGCCGTGATTCAGAGAAACCTTGGCCTTTTTCCTTTAACGTTTTTATTATGTCATCATGGAGCATAGGGCCTTCTTTCCCAAGCAAATCAAGAATCTCTCTTTCTTGCCCCACGCTGAACGGAAAGTGAGTTGACAAGCTGAAGCACTCTGACAGTGTTTTGAAAGCGTCTTAACAGTGAAATGACAGTGGGCGTTGAAGTTAAGGTTTGTCCTACAGACTGTTTGTGACAGAAAATGGCTCGAAACTTCAAACATGGTTCAGAATTACGGAAGTTCTGGCGAGAGCAGAAGCGGAAGTATCGAGCTAGAAAGAAGGCTCAAGACGATGCGGAAAGAAAACGCTGAAGCCAAGTTGCGGAGGATTCGGCTGTTTCTGGAGAAGCTCGAGCAAGGAATCCGTGAATGCAGAGAGCTTCTGAAAGGCGATAGGAAACAAACTTGACCTGCGGAAAGTTCTTTTGCATGAACGAAAACTCCACTGAAGGCTTACCACAAACAAAAGAGGAATTGGTCAAGCGATTAAAAGAAATAGACACGCCTGCAACCCTAGAAGACGTCAAGGAAGTTTTTCGCAAGTGGCTTTTCATCGGTGCAGATGAAGAGGTTTTAGACGTAGTTTTGGCTTGTGCTATTGACCGTAAACTGAAAGGCGATCCATTATGGCTTTTCCTAATCAGTCCCAGTGGAGGAACAAAAACCGAGATAGTGCGCAGTTTGCAGAATGATGATATTTACACGTTGGACAGTCTGACTCCACACACCCTGATTAGCGGTAAGGTCACCAAAAACGAAGATGGAGAACTAGAGCCGGTAATCGGCATATTGAAGCAAATAGATGGCAAGGTTCTGGTCATCAAGGATTTCACCGTCATATTGAACAAACGCCGAGAGGACCGCGATGAAATATTCAGCCAATTGCGAAGCCTCTACGATGGTTACATAGAGTTTGCTTTCGGAACATCAGCTAAGCCGATTAGGATAGACGCGCAAATAGGGTTAATTGCGGCTTGCACCCCTGCCATAGATGCCTATTCCAAACTGTACTTGCAGCTAGGCGAGAGATTTCTAAAGATACGTCATCATCCCGACAGCGAGAAGGCCACAACCCAAGCATTGAAGAATCTTGGGAAAGAAGCACAGATGCGCGAAGAGCTGGCCAGAGCAACAGAACGCCTACTCAAACACACTGGAGGCGAGGTAAAACCAATATCTGAAAAGCACTTGACCGCGATCAAGCATATTGCGCAGTCGGTCGCCATTCTGAGGACGCCTGTGTCAATAAGCTTCTGGAAGTTTGAAGTGAACGAGGCAGCGCAACCCATGATAGAATATCCCACGCGCCTGTCAAAGCAGCTTCTGAAGTTGGCCTATGCACTCGCGGTTGTGCGTGGAAAAACCGAGGTCACAGATGAAGAACTGAGAACAGTAAAACGCGTTGGAAGGGATACTTGTGTTCCCAACCGAATCAAAATTCTGGAAACAATGAAAAACACAACGGACCAGTATAAAACTTCCATACTAGCAGATGAAACCAAAATACCGCTTGCTACTTGTTGGCGCGAACTAAAAGAAATGGAATACTTAGGCGTGGTTGAATATGAAAAAGCAGAGGATTCAATAGGCATTTATGGCGCTTTGAAAGCATTTCCCTGAAAAAGACGGATGGCGCCTTCTTGATTCTAAACTGCTAAACCTTCTACCTATTGACAATGACATAGAATTAGGTCATTTCACGAACGTCCCCCCCGAGGGAGTAGAGGGTAAAGGGTATATACTTAGGGGGGACGCGTGTGAAATGCACTCCTTTCATTTCTGTTGTGCGGTTAGAGTCAGCTGCCAGAAGATAATCAGGGTGAATGTGTCAGTTGCCATCGCAAAGGAGTTATGGAGTTTCATGCGTTCGATCCTGACGGATCTTACGGTTTTCTATGTATTGAATGCGGTCTTGTAGAATTGAACAAACTAGCTTGTGGGCTGTAGCACGTGCTAGACCTCACGAAAGATTATATGATATGCGAATTGCTGAAATCTTCGCAGGCATATAGATTTCAAAAAGAGATAAATTGCTGTTGAGTAAACGGTTATGTGATGTTTCCGTAATGTACAAGGAACACCGTGTTTTCGAGAAACCCGCTAACGAAAACGCGAGAATATGGCGATATCTAGATTTTCCCAAGTTTGTTTCAATACTTGACAAGAATGCGCTATTCTTCGTAAGAGCAGACAAGCTAGGAGACCCTTTTGAGGGCTCATATTCAAAAGCAAACATAGCGAAACGGCGCAGAATCTATGAAAAGATGCCTCTGCAAGTACTAAGACAACTTTCCGAGATCTATGAAAAAAACAGGCAATTCACCCTCCTAAACTGCTGGAGTCTAAGTGATTACGAATCCGAAGCTTTGTGGAAACTGTACGTCAAAAATAGCAATGGAGTCGCCATACAATCAACGTTCAAACGACTAGCCGAAAGTTTCAGAGAGGGCACGGATAACGTGTATATCGGCAAGGTAAAATACGTCGATTATATGACCGAATTGATACCGGAAGGTAATAGCTTCTACCCTTTCCTCTACAAGAGAAAAGTTTGCACATGAAAGCGAACTCAGAGCCATCATTCAACGTATGGTCGTGAAGCAAGGTTCTCAAGAGGTAGACTGGAGAGGAAATATGCGAAATAGGCATCTACGTGCCGGTCGATATCGACGTTCTAGTCGAGAGAATATTCATTTACTTCAGAGGCGTGGTTCAGCGATCTAGTGAAAGCGATTGTTGCTAAGTATAACTTCAAGGTAGAGGTCTTGCCTTCTGTTCTCGCTGACAAACCTGTTTACTAGTTTGCGCCTGGAACTCGTTTGTTCCGTTGTTTGAAATCCTTTTTGCTCACACAAACGTTTTAGTTTGCAGACACATTAAGAGTGAAACACTCGTATGACAGCGCGCGTCTGGCAAGGACGAAGGAACGGGCAGTCAACAAGGAGCGTGTGTTCCGTACTAAGTGTTTGATTTAGCGCGTGCAGCATAGCTCGCGGTATATATCCCCCATTTGGATATCCCCTACTTTCCATCAATTTTCCATAATAGTGAGCATGTATATCTCCTTAGTAACTACTGTCTATGCTCTAATGCGTGCTCTATTACGCATCGGAAGAGACGAAAACGAGACTTTTATGAGACAATTGAACGATAGGAAAGAGACGATAAGAGATGGGTGGAAAGAGAACCACAAAAGAAGAGCTGGCACAACTAGAAGCCTTCACCAAAGAAGGATTGACAGCCAGGGAGATAGCCAAAAACTCGGCGATATTTCCAGCGGCCATAAGAAACCTACGATACAAGAAACACCTGATTACCGGGGCAGAAGACGAGAGCAAGGTTCTGTTTCAGCAGAGAGACGATTTGAGAAACGCATTGAAGACCCTGCAAGGACAGAAAACCGCGTTGGTTTACGAGCTGGAAAGTCTTAAGAAAGAGAAGCAGAAACTTGAGGCAATCATCTATATGGACAGAATCCATCTGGAAAATGCCTTGACTCAAGGACTTATGAACCTAAAGCAGCAGAGACCCGACTTGTTCACTCTATCAAGTCCAGAGCAAATAGCCATACTGTTGAAAATGCTCTTGAAATGAGTTCTCACATGGTCATGATATTGCGCGCTAGGCGCGATTCTGCGTGCCGTGGCGGTAGACTATTCTGGGTGCTGGTTTCTGGTTATTGGAGAAACTCAGAGTTGATCCTTGCTTTATGCATTGAAGAATGAACCACCCGCGCGCGCTATAGATACATACGGAAAACTGGTGATGTCAAGCTTGCGTGGGTGTTCATTGGCGCTAGCTCCAGTTCTCAGCGAGCAATTCCCCCCCAACGAGTCCTAGCTAATTACATGTTTCTTGACTCATACGATTTCTCCTAGATTTAACTTTCAGGTCAATCATTACTAAACCTGAGGGAACGGAATGGCTGGAAAGGTTCTTCTCCTGGCGACTGTTGCTCTACTCGCTTCAGGAATATTTACGTCTTTAGTCAGTATTGAGCGAGTCAAAGCAAGTGGACCTATCTACATTAGGGCTGATGGAACTGTAAATCCATCATCAGTGCCCATCAGACGAGAGGGAAACAACTACACTTTTGAAGACAACATCTATGATGAAATCATCGTGCAGAAAGCCAATATAATCATGGACGGTGACGGCTACACTGTGTTGAACCCGAGGGCCTGCGGTATAGACTGTCTGGAGTGACGAAATCACGTTGAAGAGGGTCAACATAATTCAGAGGAGGGTTGAGGACGTATTCTTGCTTGAAAGGTCATCGAACATAACCTTGGAATACAACAGCTTAACTCTGCTGCGAACGGAATCAAAATCGTTGAGTCATCTAACAATACAATCCTGGGAAACGAAATAGTCAATTCAGCCTATTACGGCTTGGACATTGATGGGTCATACAACACGATCCTAGGTAATAGGATAATCGGAGCAAACAGGGGAATCGAAACACGTGGCTCTTTTATACGTTGATGCAAACAATGTGACAAACGCATGGGCTGGTATGTTCATCCTTAGTTCAACCTACAACAACATCTCTGGTAATGACCTTTTCCACAACGGCGAGTACGGGATGTATGTGGGCGAGTCAAACAACGACAACAATATCTCCGCAAACAACTTTGAAAGTTCTAAGTATGGGATAATGTTTGCTGGTTCGTCAAAAAACAATCTCTACTCTGAAAATAACATAGCCGACAACACTCTCTCTGGTGTTATATTCCAGCGGGGAATCTCGTCAGGCAACATCTTTTTCCACAACAATTTCGTCGCTAACACAGTCCAAGTAAGTGTGGGTTCACCTGTATTGTGAACACTTGGGACAATGGCAATATTACAGGTGGAAACTACTGGAGCGACTATCACGGAGTTGACTTTAATGGAGACGGGTTTGGCGACACGCCTATTCTATTGACTCTAACAACAAGGACAATTATCCGCTCATGATAGAGCGCACTTTCGTTCTTCCACATTTCGCATTCGAGCTTGAAACGCTAAACCTGAGATCATTGCTGATCCGAGTCCCGACTATCCTGAAACAAGCGAGTATGCCATAGGAAACTATTCTGTCGGAGTGATCTTTCCTGAAAGCAACGGGGCAATAGACCCGAACACTGAAAACTGGACAGACCAAGAAATAGAGCAAATCATGATAGAATATAGATATGCATTGGACAATTGGAGTTCAATGAACCCAAACGCAAGTCTGAGTTTCACAGTTGAAACTCATTTCAGAGTACCGACATCCTACGAACCAATTAACCGCAATAGTTCATTTCGCTCCCTGTGGATCGATCAAGTTATGGATTTCTTAGGATACAAAAATACTAATGCCCATAACACAGAAGATTACATCAATGACCTTCGCAGAAAATACAGACACAGACTGGGCCTTCATCATGTTCATTGTAGACTCGGCCAATGACGCAGATGATATGTTTCCAGATGGATATGGGGGATTCGCGTGCTGGGGAGCAAATCGTTCACCTAATTATCTTGTAATGCCAGTCAAAACCCTTGATTGGCCAGTGAATCTTGAATTTAGAATCGGTCATGAAATGGGGCACATCTTCTGGGCGTAAGACGAGTATGCCACGGGCACTCAGCAATTGGGCAACTTGGGTTATCTTAACGTTACTGACATAGATGGTTCAGGGTGTCTCATGGACTCAATTCATACTTGGAATATTTCAGGCAAACCTGACGGCTTGAATGGAACATGGGGACAGATAGGCTGGCGGGACAGTATCGGCAACGGAGTCCTAGACATAGTTGACACGCCACAACAAATCTACCTCAACCCATACACGAGGGTTGGGAACAGAATCAACGTGACTGGCACAGCGACCGTAACTCCGACACAGAACAGAAACCCGATGGGAAGTCAAATGAACGTTGAGATCAACAAGATACAGTCAGTGCAATTCCTGCTGGACGAAGGGGAATGGCTGAACGCATCCATTATGCCGACAACTGTCAGAAAACTCTTGAAGTATCCAAGCACCTACTTCGACAAGCAAACCTATGCCATAGTGAACTTCGCGTTCTCGACGCCTGAATTAACTCCAGGCAACCATTTAATCCAAATCAGGGCAACCAACCGATGGGGAATCTCCGGGTATGCTAATCAAACGGTAACGATTCCAGAGATGACTCATGACATCGCCATAACAGGCATGCCCCCGTACAGGACAATAGTGCCTAACAGGACAATGACATCCATAAACGTCACAATAGCCAATCAAGGCGACTTTCAAGAAACCTTCACCATCATAGCGTCCTACAACTCGACAGCCTTTGCTTCACAGATGATCACTGTTGGTAACGGTAGCTCCGTCAAATGGCTCGTCATCTGGAACACGACTGGAGTCAACCTAGGCAACTACATCATAACAACGATAGCTGGTCAACTGCCAGGAGAAACGGACACCGCAGACAACCAGCTTTTCCTCTCTGATGCAGGTCTCAATACTTGGGGACATCAACGGCGACGGCAGAGTGGACATGAAGGACGTGTCCAAAGTGGCAGCGGGGTTTCAAGCCACACCAGGACAGCCTAGATGGACCGTGAACGGAGACCTGGACGAAAACGGCGTCATAAACATGAAGGACATTTCAACCATAGCGAAAGAGTTCGGCAAAATCGTCTAGCATCTTGAACGCGGAAAGAAAGACTTATTTTCGCGCAGTTTCAATATCACACTGGTATATCAAGAACAACGAAAAGCGAATTACGAGTTTGGGCTATCGGCTCAAACCACAGCTTTGCCTACCAATCACCCCTGATAGTGACTGCAAATGCCAAGAGGTACGTGTGGAACTCGACAAGTGGTCCAGTGCCACTACAGAGTGGAAGCATCAACGTCACGGCTCCACAAACAGTGACTGGAAACTACAAAACGCAGTATTACTTGGCAGTCAACTCGACTTATGACTCGCCGAATCCCGCGAGCGGATGGTGTGAAGAGAATGCAAGCGTTGCAGCATCAGTGTCTTCAGTAGTCTCGGGTCCTGCGGGCACGCGGTACGTGTGCACGGGCTGGACGGGCACAGGAAGCGTCCCATCTGGTGGCGGAGGTTCTTCGTTCTCGTTCGTTATCAATCAGTCTTCAAGCATTATTTGGAATTGGAAGACTCAGTATCTTCTGACGGTCTCCACGAGCCCTGACGGGTTGAACCCACAACCAACAAGAACTCCACAAGGAGAGAATGCTTCTGCAAACAGTTGGTGGTACGACTCTTCTGTTGGTGTGGCCTTGTCAGCTCAGGCGGTTGACGGATACGCGTTTACCCACTGGGGCGTTGACGGCGTTTCTCAAGGCTTAGGGACAACCCCGGTCTCTGCAACTATGAACACTACGCACACTGTCACAGCCTACTACACGTCCAGCGGTGCTGTTCCTGATATTGCAACGGTCAACGTGACGTGCTCCAAGACGACCGTGGGGCAAGGGTACGCGGTGGCAATTAATGTCACGGTAGAAAACCACGGAGTCGATGCTGAGTCATTCAACCTCACAGTGTACGCCAACACAACCGTTGTTGCCTTTCAGACGGTGACTCTTGAAAGTGGAAACTCCACAACGGTCACGATCGTCTGGAACACGACTGGCTTTGGAATTGGCAACTACACGGTGAGTGCTTATGCAGAGCCTGTTCCAGGCGAAACGAACACTGCAGACAACACGTTTAATGATGGTGTTGTAAACGTTTCAATTCAAGGAGATGTCAATGGAGACCGCAGAGTGGACATGAAAGACATAGGCTACATCGCCAGACGGTTCCTGGTTCCCGCGTCAGATCCGCTGTGGGATTCGAACGCGGACATCAACGGTGACGGGAAAATTGACATGAAGGACATAGGCATCGCGGCGAGGAACTTCGCAGAACACTACCCATAACAAGCAGCCCAGGACGAGCTGACCGCCCATGAACTTGGTCTCTTGCTTATGCTTTGCTGGCATTCTAGCTTTGGGCGGACTCGTGTTTTTCTTTTCGTTTTCGAGTTTCTTTCTGGATTTTTCTGTAGGCTGCCCGAAGTTGCAGGAGTAGAACGGCTACGTAGACTGCCATGACCCCAATCAGAATCAGTTCTATGTAAAGCGAGAGAAGATCCGTGCCTCCGAGGCTCCACCATCCTGTCAATCTGAGATACAGCATCAGACCTAGGATTGGAATAGTAAACGCGAAGAATGCAGCGTACCAGTTTTTCTTTGTCAACGATGTTGACCACAGTTACTCCAGCGCGTGCACTACTTTGTCTACTTTTCTGAGGGCTGGAAAATCTCGCATGGGTCTTGCCTTCTCCATAATTCTATGTCGCGGCTGTAGCTTCTGGGGCATTTGGGCTTCATGTAGTATCTGCAGTCGCCGCATTTCATTCCTGGAGGTGCCTCAGAGAGTGCGGCGGTTTCTGGTAGTTGCGAGTTTTCTGGCTCCTTCTCTGACTTCTGTAGCTCAGGCAGGTCGCAGCTTATGTTGCACTGCTCGCGCAGGCTGCAGGAGTAGCAACAAGCGTCCTTGACCTCGTTGCGGCATGCTTCTGCTCTGAGCGCGCCCATATCGCTCTCCTTCACAGCCTGGCAACTGTCGTCTCCGACGAGATATTCACACTCAAAATCCGGAGGTTTTACATTTTTCTTCAAAAGCTTTCTCCTGCTCGAACATCGCCAACCAATATAACTGGCACTACCGCCCACTTTAACTCTACCCCAACGCACAATCGCCATTTTGGGAATGGACAAGGGTTCAAGCGAGATAAGATCGGTTTCTGCTTTGCACACATGCGCGCACGTCTATTACTCGATTGATGCAAGGATATGCTCCGACGACAATCGGTCGGTTTGCTCGTGCATACCACGGGTACTGCAGTTTGTGCTCGTAGCGCGCGAGGGGGCTAAAGGTCATATTCTTCCATGTATGTCGGTGCGCTCACTTCCCACCCGTCCTTAGAGCGGAGATAGTTCTCCAGGCTCTGGATCGGTTCCTCTTCGCCATGGGTCAGAAAGACGTGTTTCGGCGGGATTTTGAAGTTGTTGAGCCAGCGTTCCAGGTCGTTCATGCCGGCGTGGGCGGAAAAGGCCTCTATCTTTTCGATCTTCATCCTGACTGAATAGGTCTGTCCGAGGATTCTGACAGGAGAAACACCGTCTAGGATTTGTCGTCCCAGCGTTCCAGCCGGCTGGTACCCGACGAAGAGAAGTGTGGATTCTGGACGGGTTATCTCTCTCACCAGGTGATGTTTGATTCGTCCTCCTGTGATCATTCCGGAGCCGGCCATGATGATTGTTGAGCCTTTGATCGGGTTGATCGCCTTGGACGCCTCAACAGATTCGGCGAGTTTTAGGCCTGGGAATTCGAAGGGGGATTGACCACTCTGGAAGAGTTCCTGCGTTTCTTTGTCAAAATACTCCTGGCACCGTTCGAAGACTTTCGTGATTTCGATGGCCATAGGGCTGTCGAGAAACGTAACGATATAAGGGATTCTTTTCGTGCGTGCCAAGCGGTTAAAGTGATACAGCAGCTCTTGAGCACGTTCGATGGCGAAGGTGGGGATCAGAAGATTTCCGCCTGCCGATATTGTGCCGTTGACGACTTTGCAGAGTTTGTCTTCGATGTCCTGCGGGTTGTCGTGGTTGCGGTCTCCGTAGGTGGACTCCATGACCACGTAGTCTGCTCGGTCAAAGACGGAGGGGTTGTTGGTAAGGGGCTTGTCCCACTGGCCGATATCTCCCGAGAAGATGATGTTCTGTGACTCGTTCTCATTCTGGATGATGATCTCAATCATGGCTGAACCGAGGATGTGTCCTGCGTCGTGGAAACAGATTTTGACTCGGTCGTTCAGAGGGAGGTATTCTTCATAAGGGACGTCTTTTAGGAGGGGAAAGCACTCCTCGGCATCATGGACTGTGTACAGAGGGGTTTCCCGGTAGGGTCCACTTCGAGCCTTCTCTGGCGTGGCGTTCTTTCTTGAAAGCGGCATCTTCCTCCTGCATGCGAGCAGAATCTAGAATCACGATCGGGAACAACTCCTTGGAAGCGGGAGTCAGCAGGATTTTTCCGGTAAACCCTTCCTTGACAAGCTTGGGAATAAGCCCTGAGTGGTCCAGGTGAACGTGGGTTAAAAGAAGATACTGGATTTGGCCTGGAGGGACGGGGAAGGGCTTCCAATTTCTGTACGAGTAGTCGCGTTCCTGAAACAGTCCGCAATCGACTAGGATCTTCAGTCCGCCAGCATCCAGAAAATAGCTTGAACCGGTCACTTGACGCGTTGCCCCCAAGAACCTTATTTTCATGAACCTCTACCTTACGCTCACATCTCTCGTTTCTACCCTATCAGTCCTTCGCCCAGTGCGCACTACTCACTATTCTTTTGGGATTCTTTTTTCTTTGAATGACAACTCGCCAGAGCTCGTTTTCCGAATTCCAGGTGATCAGCATGCTCAGAGCGTGAGAAGAAGGTTTGAATAGTTCAAGGATTCTCTTAGGGACTGGTGATCTGGAGTTGGGTGAGCTCAAGACAATAATGGCGAAGATCGAATCTGACGTGCTGCACGTTCCAGAAGAGCTGAAAGAAATACTCGGTCCTGACACGAAAATCATCGCTGGCACAGCCGCTTGCATCTTGTTTTCTGCAGGCACCTCCTACGCAGATGTCCTGAGAAGTCTTCAATTAATACAGGAAGACATACAACTTCGCCTTTCGAAAGAGAAGTCAGAAGCATCAAAACCAAGTAGAAAAAGAACAGTGCGATAGGACCCAGGGCGCGGGCCTATCTCGCCGATCAAGATCTGGTTTCTCGCGCCGCTAGTAATGCGCTGTCATGTCTGGGTTGATGGTGCTCTGTGCTTCTTGGCCTTGGTCATTCTTGTCGTCACTGCAGCCGCTATCGTTGCGGTCATTATTGAGATCAAGGCGATCATGCCGTATTCTGGTGTAGGCCATGGTAGGCTAGTTCCGTAAACGTCTTTGAGCCATTCGGGGACGTACTCGGTTCTGTTGTCCCATGCCAGCATGGTTTTCCATTCATCATCGTTGAGCCTCTCGGTTCCGATGAGTCTGAACTCGTAGTAGGAGAATACGGGTCCTACTGCCGCCACCAGCGTTCCGTCAGGTCTGGGATAGAAGACTATCACCGCGTTCACGAAGCCGTCTCCGACGTGCAGTATTTGAGGGGGGTCTTCAACGTCACCGGGGCCGAACGTGGCGACATCCGCTATGACTGGGACGTCGAGAATTGAGGTGTAGTTCGCGCATTCTGAAATATAGTGAATCGTGTTGACGTACCATCCAACGGGGCCGCCGGACATACAGCCGTACACGAGATTCTTCAGGAAGTCTGTTTCCTCCTGTGCAAGCGGCTCGCTGGCCAATTCTTTCGTGGAGATCGTTTCGAGTGCTCGGGTTGCGTTCTTCAGAGTTTCTAAGCATTGCGTGATCGTTGGCGTGACATCGTTCGGAGGCATGATGTTGACTGCCTCTGACGTTTTCTCGCAGAGCTTCTGCATTCTTGAGTAGAACGTGGGGTTGGGTTCAGCGAAGGCTTCTGGGTAGCTGCAGAGGTACCCCGGGATGTACGTTTGTTTCGCGTACAGTATTGTATCGTGTCTTAGTTGAGCCCAGCTTCCTAAGCCCGTGTTGAGTTTTTCATCTTGCCAGGCGAGAGTCTTCATAAACTGTGGGTAGACGTCTCCGTATTCAACGTCAACGAGACTTTGAAGGGCGTGCATCCACGCCGTGTATGACGAGCGTGTCCAGTCTTCTTCTGTGAGGTTGTCGAAATTCTGCTTGAGCGCTGACAGATTTCTCGTGTAGCCAGTGTAGTTGAAGTCTGGAATGAGCAGCTGGTATGCCCGTTCTGAGCCTAAAACGGCAAAAACATCTGCGCCTTTGGGCATGATTCGTCTCTTTCCCTCAGAGTTGCGTCCCACCTTGTCCCAGCAGAGCATCTGGAAAATGTAAGAGTCGGGTACGTAACGTTGGCCCATGAATTGAAAGACGATCGGATAACGCGGAAGAGGTACGTCCGTGGCTGCCAGCAGAGCTTGTGACAGTATCTTCTGCTGATATGCCGGTTTGGCCAGCTCTTCCCTCAGTCTTGTCAGGCCACCGTTCTCAGCAATAAGATCCAAGTATTGTTCAGAGTTTCCGAAGACCTTGTGAAGGGCAGTCTCGAGGTTCAGCAGGTTTATCGAGTCACTCTCACCTATTAGAGCACTGGTTACGTTGTACAAAAGGATCCAATTGTCATAATACTGCTGATTTGCCTTGAGTATGTCTCTCATGTAGACGATGGCAGCGTCATCTATGTGGCTGGTTGTCCACTCGTATTGTTCGTCGTTGCGCGGGACAAAGACTGGAAAGTTGCCGTACCACATGAACGTGCGGAAATATCTCTCGAGCTCAGGCACACCGACGTAGTGGCCTCGCACTTTGAACTGGGTGAAATCGTAACTAACGACGGAGTAGTAGGGGCTCTCTGGAAAATTCCATGTTCCAGCTTGGATGAATTGGAGGTCGTTGCTGTAGATCTGGTCTAGATAGAAGTTCTCGTCGGCCGAGAGTTCAGGCGGCAGACTGACGTTCTGACCTGTTATAAGGGACAGGCCCACGGCGAAGTAGACAGTCGCGTTTCTGACAGCCCAGTATTTCACAGACCCGTCATTTGCCATCTTACTGTAATCGTTTAGTGTTGTGTTGAAGGCGTACTGGGTCATTTCACGGACCATTGGATAGAAGGTTTCTTTCTCCAACATTCTCACAGAGCAGTCAAAGACCACGTGAAAGAGCTGGAGGATGGAGTCGGTCGTGACGAACACTGGTAGGTCCTTCGTGTAGACTTGTGAATAGTAGAAGTCTTCAAACCGCAACGTTGGTTTCCACATGTCTGAAGTGTTTGGAGTTTCGACAACGACGAAACCGTTGTTTTTGAGCATGGTCTCTTGCTCGGAAGTGAGGTTGAAGGCCGCTTTGACCGCATTGTAGTAGCTTACGCTGGAAGGGTCGAAAGAAGTCGCGGTGCGCGCAAGAATGTTTGATGCGGAGGAGAACAACATCAGGAATAGCAGAATCAGCACAATGGCTTGATGAGCCTTCATCTTCCCACCCGATTGAACAGGGGAGTCAAGCCCTTGATTAGCCTTGTGGAAGAATGCCGAATGTGCATCTAGCATCACTACACATACACTGGGGTTTCGATAGATTTTATACTAAGCCTTGGGACAAAGTGTTCTAGCATCTAGTACGGTCTATTGAACATGCGCTAGGACACCAAAAATGTATATGGCGTCATGAAGGTGCAGGCGCGTTTTTCAGAGATTGCGCTCGATGGCGTCTTCCATATCGGTCTGTCATGATGTTCACTGCGGGTGCGCTCGGTGCTGACGTTGACCTGAAGGTTACAGGTGGTCTTCATGGGCTTTGTTTCTCTGTCAACATTAAGGCTCTGCCAATGTGCACTAGTCTAGCAGTTTGGCGAGTTCTTCGAAGGCCTGCAGGAAGTTCTTTCCTTTTTCAGTCGTCGTGTAGACGATTCTTCTCTTTTCTCTGGAAGTTTCCAGCAGTTCTGACCTAGAAAGCTTTGGAAGGTATTTGTTCAGTTGTTCAGAGCTTAACCCGGCTTTGCACATCAGTTCCGTTTTTCTCATGCCGCTGATGGCAAGTAATAGAATGTCCGAAATGATTATGAATGAGTCTCTGCGGAAGCGTGCGCCATTGCCTCTCAATTGAGGGAACAAGCTGCGCGACAACATCAAGTCTTTCAAATGATACGAGACGTTTATACCTTATCGTTAAGGTCAGCACAACGTTAGAATCGTTCAATTCATGAGGTCACTATGAACGATTATCATTAGACGCAATAACAAGCTTCAGTTAGCACGACTGCAAACGTACGCGCGCGCTTAATTCCACACCTCTAGCAGAAAAGAACCTATACCAAAGGCCCAGCTTACAGGTGATGTCTCTGCGAGAATGGCAATCATGGCTGAGTCCAAGGTTAGGCTCTACGTGAAAAGCGTCAAGACCGTGACGGGGACTAGAGAGATAGAACGCGAGGTGGTCCGCACGCGTGCCCGTACGATAGAGACAGAACCGACACACGACTATATACTTCCAGGGGATCAGCAGAAAGCTGCTGAAATGATCAGAAGAATCGCCTGCAAACATGGTTTTGAAGTTGAGGTGGTTGACGTAACGAGGGAAAATGTTCTTCGCAGGATATTGCAGAAAGAGCGAGAGGGAATAAGGATTTTCCCAACTTTGATTGCGAGCTCAGGAGAGAGACTTGAAGGCAGCCTCAGTGAAATGCAAGTTGAGTCCGTTTTTTCTCGTTTGGCTGAAGCTGAGTTTCGTCGGAAGCTCTCCGCTTTCACATCTAGATAAGTATCACGCGCGCGTTCGTTGGCAATCCGTTGAAGGTTCGACCACCTAAGGTTTTGGCATTTTTTCACAATAGAGGAATCATTGGCTCTGGCGGGGAAGTCAGGTAAATGCTTTTGGGGGTAAGGGAGAGTGAAAGGCGGGGAAAACGAAGGGGGGAGGATGAAAATCGTATTGGGAGCTCGCTTCCCCGCTTCTCCCTTCTCCAATAATCACTCTGCAGTGGGGCTTCATAACTTTACGTATGTTTTTCAACACAAATGTGCGGCAAGAAGATAATTTTTGGGAATAACGTGATTATAGAAGTACGACAAGCCTCGAATGTCGTGTTTCATTTGAAACAGCGTCGATAAAAGGGGCGACTTTCCTCCAGCAGTTGCCGTAATCCTGCAAATTCTCGTCTTGGGTAAGGAAAGCTTAAATTGTATGATTTACAATTCATAAACGTAATATATAGTATACGTTAAGACGCAGTCTCGTGATTGAAGGGTGGAATTCTCTTCGGTCATGTTGACGTTAACCCTTAACTATTCACTTGGAGGTGCACGATTACGGGTTCATCACAGACGTTTACCATAAAGTATGTTATACATGCGAAGTTTGAGATTGAAGGGGTAGTGGAAAAGCCTGACGTCATAGGAGCGGTTTTCGGGCAGACTGAAGGCCTTTTCGGGCCTGAGCTTGACCTGAGGGAGCTTCAGAAGTCGGGCAGAATTGGGAGAATAGAGATTGACCTGCATTCTAAGAACGACAAGACTTCAGGCACGATAACCGTGCCCACGAGCTTGGACCGCGTGTCCACGGCACTGATTGCCGCGAGCGTGGAGAGCATAAATCGGGTAGGTCCTTGCGCTTCGAAGGTTACTCTGGAAAGAGTTGAAGACGTTCGGGAAGCACGAAGGAAGATCATCATCGACCGTGCCAAAGACATTCTTCACAAGTGGACCATCGAGACGATGCCTTCTGTGGACGAGGTGTTCAAAGAGGTTTCGGACACGTTGAAGCTTGGGAAGGTTGAGAAGTACGGGCCTGAAGAGTTGCCTGCTGGGCCTGGGCTTGAGAAATCCAAGGAAATAATCGTTGTCGAAGGTCGTGCAGATATAATCAACCTCATGCGCTGCGGGCTACTTAACACTGTAGCGTTGGAAGGCGCCAAGGTTCCTGAAGCGATAAAGCAGCTGTGCAAAGAGAAAGAAGCTACGGCGCTGCTTGACGGCGACAGGGGCGGAGACCTGATCTTCAAAGAATTGCTCCAAGTAACTGACGTAAAGTACATTTCCAGGGCTCCTCGTGGAAAAGAGGTTGAGGAGCTGAACTGCAAGGAAATCTTCGACGCGTTAGAGAATAAGATCTCGATTCAAGAAGCCACGAGCACGAAACCGGAGGCGCCTAAGCCGCCGAAACGGGAGAAGGCGAAGGTGGAGGTGCCGAAGGAAATTCTTGAAACGATGAAGTCGCTCGAGGGGACGCTGGAAGCGGTCTTACTTAACGACAAGTTTGAGCAGATGGAACGGTTGCCCGTAAGTCAGCTCGCTGAAAAGCTGCAGCAGGTTGAAGGCGTGGACACCATAGTGTTTGACGGCATAATTACTCAGAGAGTTGTCGATGTAGCGAGCGAGAAGAACATTAAGCGGATTGTGGCTTCGCGCGTTTCAGACGCTGTTAAGGCTTCTTTGACTGTTGAGCTCATGACTTTCGCAGAAGTTGCTCCGAGCTAGCGTCCGAAGAAGTCTGCGAGCGTTTTTGTCTCTTTCACTTCAGGCTTAGCTGCTAACAACTGTTCTTCGTGGATTCCGAAGCTTTCAAGGATCCGAGCCGCAGCCGGAATAACCTGCTTAGTGACATAGTATTCTAGGTCAACCTCGCTGTATGAGGCGAGCACATAGGGCTTGACTCTTTCATACAGTCTGCCGCTGCCAGTCACCACCACATAGCCTATTTTGTCGCCTATCGATATTTCCCATCCTTTGGCTCTCAGCATCTTTGCTGCCTCAACATGCGACGCGTTGACCGCGTACTCTTCAGCAGGCTTCGTCAACGTTTTCCAGATTATGAGGTCGCGATAAGGAACATGCTTCTGCCGCAAGTCACGGATGAACTGCTGCACAAACTCAGCAGCTTTCTTAGGCGACTGCTCCTTCAAAATGATTTCTAAGACTCTTTCCTGAACGGTTTTGGCTATTGTTGCCCAGTCTCCGCGTACGACTTCCATGCCTACAATGTCCAGTCTTCCGTCCTCCAAAAGTCCAGCGTAGCGTTTCTTGGCTTCTGTGAAGAAGATGCGTGTGTAAACCTTGTCCGGAGCGATCTCCAGCTTGAGCTCATCCAAGACTTCTTTTTCAAGCTTCTCAACTTTCTTGAGCATCGTTTTGGAGGAAGATGCTGTCCGTGTCACCGTACACGACTTTGAGCCCTGCTTTTTCAGCCATCTGGATCGCGGTTTGTATCGTGTGTCTTCCATAGGCAGCTGCTGCTTCTGCCACGGGTTTGACGTACCATCTTGCGCCCGTCCAGCCTGCGTAACCGTACGAGGCGTTCGTTATCACTTTGACGGCTTTCTGGCGGGAGTCCAGAACTCGGTATTCAAGGCTTGTGGGTGCGAGTTTTTTCATTCTGGCGCGGATCTCGCCTCGCACTTTGATCAGATAGGTTAGGACTTCTTTGTAGAAGCCAGGGGGTTCTTTGCGGAACTTGTGACCAACTTCTGGAGCCTCATAGACTCCGCCGGCGGGTGTTGGGTCTTTGGGTGAGATATAAGTGTCTGGAGAAAGGTTGTAGGTGATCATGAGGTTTGGGTACATGCTCTTGAAGTCCAAAGCAGCAATGTTGTCGTGGAGTCCTGGTGTGGGTTGGAGGACAAGACCGCCAGCATATGGACGGTATGGCTGTTCTATTCTCTTGGGCACAAGTTCGCCTAGTTTATGTGTCTGTTTGATGAGGAACCACTCTACGCGGAAACCTGCCGCTGCCGTGCCCACATGGTCTAATGGCAATCCGACGAGGTTAGAGAGTTGTGAGGCGAAGTCGAGCACGGCATCGGTTATGCCCATTATGCAGCGTGTGTTGTCCATCGAATACTTTCTCAGAGTTTCTCGTTTTGTCTTGTCGTCCCAGTAGTCTGCGATGTCTATGTCTTCGATGGTTGTGCGGTCTTCGATTTTCATCACGCCCAAGAAATCAGCGAAGTTTTCGAGGGTTTTGACTTTGATTTCCTGAAACTCTTCAATATAGTCTGAAAGGTCTAGGTTGGCTCTCCCGGTGAGTGAAACGTGGCTGTATACGCTCGTGTGGGGTTCGGCTCTGGCTCGGTCAACGTACAAGTGCAAGCCTGATTTCTTGCATCTCTCAGTCAGGTATGACCAGTGCTGTCCGTTGACGCCGTAGCCCACGATGATGTCAGGGTCAAATTCTTGAATGTGGCTCATGAATTCTTCGAGTATGTGCTTGTCTTTTCGGTCTTCGTCTGCCATGAACTGTTTTTGGTCACCACAGTTGGTGGCGGTTGAGATTATGACAACAGGGTTTCTTTCGGGCTTAGGTGTCCCTTCGTGGCTGTAGTATATTGTCGAGAAGCCGAGGATTCGCAGCTTCGGAGCATCAGTCTTTTCGACAAGCTTCGGAGTGGTCTTTGCCAGGTAGGATTTTTCGGTCTTTATGTCTGAGATTCGGTCGGTTTCGGTTGCTTCGACTTCGTGCCATCCGCACGGTACGATGTTGTTGTCGATGAGGTAACGCATGGCATGTCGAATATCGTCTTCGAGGCAATCTTTGGCGCCTTCGAGCTTTCGAATTTCTTTTGCATACTCTGAAATTGCGTTGGGATCATTGCAGTAGACCTTCACAGCCTTGACTGGTCTGCCAAAAAACTTGCGCTCGACAGCCTCAAGCTTCGTTATGGACGGGAAGTCTCCCTCTTTTATCTCTTCTACAAGCTTCACTGGTTCAGTCTCTTCCTTAGCGATCGCGTAGAAATATGAGGGCATGTTCCTGTCGATAATGAGGATCCGTTCTCCTGATGCGGAAATGCCCCAGATTCGGATTTCTGGTCGTTCAGCTTTTGCCTCATAGTTTAAGTCTAAGAGCCAGAAGGTGACTTTCATGGTATCCACACCATTTGGAACATTCAATACTGAAAGAAACCAAGCTTAAATGTTTGCAACATTCGACGATGAATGAGAGCGCGCGCGCTGAAAAGCGTGCAGAAAGCGCATGCAAGCGTGAAGAAGTAGCATTGACCTACCAGATGCTCAGAATGCATGATAGAACCGAAGCCCAAGCCAAGCGTCGACTATCACTGGGTGAAGCTCAACGTGCGTCGGTACAAGCATTCCATCGCGAATTTCCGAGTGCATTTTCTGCAGGTCTTGAACCGAAGAGTATTTGTGACAAGAAGTCTTCTTCCACAGAAGACACTCTTGCATTCCAGATGGTATCGTGGAGCAGGGATGAAAGACGGTTGACGCCAAAACGGGGCTACAGACGCGGTTATCCTGTCGCGGTACTAGTAGGCTTTGAGGAAGACCGCGCGGTCTTGTGGAGGGTTTTCAGCAATGTCGTCAAGCCAGAAAAGACCCTGTGGCTGGACGGAAATCGAGGAGACCCAAAAGCAGCTTATAACTTCCATGAATCCATCATCAACGCGTTAAGGCCCGCGTTCAAAGAAGGCGTGAGAAGCGCAATCCTTGCATCCCCGCCCAGAACCAATCACGCCCAGGAATTTATCATGCACGTCCGCGAACATCATGCGTGGCTCGTTCAAGGCCCAAACAAGGTAACATTCTCGGTAACGGCAGGGTCCGCAGGCACACTCTCCGAAGTAGCCGTCCTAACACGAGCATCCCAGTTCCGCAGACAGGTCAAAGAAACCACCTCCGAAGAGACAGAACACCTCGTGAACACGCTGGAAAAACGTCTAAATACTCAAAGCGAAAACAATGTCGTGCTCTATTCACTCAAGGAAACAGAAGACCTCATCTTCAACGCGTGGAAACCAGGCAAACCCAAACCTGAACAGCTCATGGTCACCGACAAGTATCTTTCAGAAAGCCGCGAGAAGAACAGGATACACAGGCTCCTACAGATCGCCAGCAACAAGAACGTCAGGACAAGGATAGTTGACGCCGAATCAGTAGCAGGCAAGCGGCTAACACAGCTCGGCGGCCTCGTGTGTTTCGCGCAACTCAAGTAGACCATCGCCAAAGTCAACGCGCGCGAGCAGATTGACTCGTTAGGTTGCAACCCTGCTTCTCGATGGAACCGATTATTCATTTGCCGCTATTTGAGCGCCCACCTGATCCAGACGATGGCTATGATGCCCAAGACGATGGCTCCTGAAGCGATGAAGACTGCCAGTTTCTGCCAGAAGTCAAAGCTTCCCACGAAGAAAGCCAGATACAGGACGATGAAAGCCAGCCAGCCCACGATGGAAGCAACCGTCGCCGAAATTCTGAAGCCCAGAGAGTTCATGAGAGCCTATTCAGCAGGAAAAGCTAATATCATTTTCGCACTGAGGACGCAAACACTGAAAAATGGCTGTAGCGCATATCCGGTACACAGTGATTTAGTGACCGTCGTTGGCCTAGACCTAGCTGGCGTCGAAACCAGACCCACCGGCTTCTGTCTCCTCAGACAAATGGCAGCGAAGACTCTCCTACTTTACAATGACACACAGATACTCAGCACGGTACAGGAAAGCAGGCCGGACGTTGTGGCGATAGACGCGCCCCTGACTCTGCCACCGGGACGAAAAAACATTGAAGAAAGAACGGGAACTCATCTCAGACCGTGCGACGAAGAGCTGCTTAGAAGGCGAATCAAGTTCTTCCCCGTCACGCTGGGGCCAATGAGAAAACTGACCACCCGAGGCATGGCACTGAAGAAGACCCTTCAAACCCTGAACCTCAAAGTCATAGAAGTCTACCCGGGAGGAGCACAAGACATTCTGCACATACCGCGCAAACAGCGAGGGCTCAAACTCCTGAAACAAGGACTTGAAAAACTCGGCCTAGACGGACTGACCGAAAAGCCGAGCGACCACGAACTCGACGCGGCAACCTGCGCCTACATCGGGAAACTCTACCTCGAAGGCAAAACCTGCATGTACGGCACAGAAGACTACGCCATAATCATGCCAAGAGAGTAAGAAGAAGCGCTTTGACGGGACAAATGACGATCAACGCGCGAATATCGAAAAAGTGAACGACAGCCTTGCAGAGACCGAATTCAGTAGTGCGTACTAGTCAACCTCTCTGCAGTCTCTTGGTTCTCTGCGTGCACAAAAATTTGATTCCCTATTCTGACTATAGGAGTGTGGTGATTGTGTTGAGCACAGGTAATACTAAGAAGAAACCAATGACTAAAAAGGAAAGAGAAGAGAAAAGAAAAAAGCACAAGGAAAAACGCCTAAAGAAGTAGTTTCAGTAGTTGCACACTATTCATTCTTGGAGAGCTCCTCGAGCTCAACCAAGCCTGCGTCTTTTCAATCTCTTAGTTCTTTGCAACCTATCTGCCACGATTTCACTGTTCAACCACTACACTAATTCACGCATTTCTCAATCAAGACAACGGAATTGGTTTCTAAAATTCTAATTTCCAAAAGGACAGAACAAATAAATCCCTTAAATTTTTTTCTTGATTAGGACTTAGAAATTAGAAAATTCTCCTATTCTGAGAAGTTTCAATGCGTAGTATTTAGGGGTCCGTGGGTTATGTACACCGAGGTATGAACAAACTATACCCCTCAAGTGATTGAAAAAAGAATATGGAAACTGGGAGAAAACCAATCTTAGATTAGAGTTCTTGGCTTGATCTAAAATCGACTTCTTCTTGGTGGTGCTTTCTTAGAGTAACACTCTCGGCAGTACACAGGTCTGGTGCCATCAGGCTTGAATGGTACTTCACATTCCTTTCCACATTCAGCGCAAACTGCCTTGTGCATCTCTTTTCTTTCATACGTCAACTCTCTCAACTCCTTTGCGGTTGCTGTGCAAAAATCGCTTCTTACACGCTTTGTCTAGTTTTCACACCGCTGCTTATAAACAACATGTCTCAAAAGTCGAATTGGCGCGGGGTGTGGGATTTGAACCCACGCGGCCGTTATCCAGCCACAGACTTAGCAGGCCTGCCCCCTACCAGGCTAGGGCAACCCCGCTTGGTTTTTCCTGACTCCGCTTAGTTTTGTTGTATCTCGGTCTTATTTTCGTTTCCTAAAGAAGAGCAGGTCGTCTTTCTGGCATATGTATTCGAAGCCGACTGAGAGCAGCTGGTTTTATTTCGTCTTTGTTGCTCGTGGCTTTTACGGTGAATTCGTCGTCGATGCCTGCTCCGAAGATGGCTTGCTCGATCTGTATGTATAGCAGCGTGTTTTCTATCTTAGTGTGGCCCAGGAATTCCTTGACCAGCAGTATCTTCTTTGTTTGGTGATATAGACTTGTTGCTTTCCAGTGCCTGAAAGTGTGGAAGCTTATCCGTAGTAAGCGCGGGTTTTGGAGTTTTTCAGCTACGCCTTTTCGCATTCCACAGAACACTGAGCGAATGGCGCGTGTGTTGGGGTTTCCAAAGACTAGTTCTGTTTTCTTGGGCAACGCATTTAGCATGTTGTTCTATCCATTTCAATTTAGTTGCTTCGCCTGATCGCATTCCAGTTTCTTTGAGCAGTACAAGGAACGTGGAGAGTTTCTTGCCTGCCCTGGCTATCAGCGCGCGCTAGCAAACGCTACAAGCTCTATGCCTAGTCTAATGATACTTGCCGTAATCTTACTCTTATTCAATGATACTTCGAATGAGCGCGCGCTTCTTCTACCATCTCCCGAGAATCAATGGGGAGGAATCCAGGCAATGGCTGTCTTTCCGAAGTATCTGGCTACCATGCCGATGTCTTGCATGTTGATTTTCCTGTCATCGTTGAGGTCGCATCTGAAATTCCATCTGGAGCTGCATTGGCGGACCATAATTGCTCCGAAGCTTGCCGCAACTGCTCCGATGTCGTACATGTTGACTTTCCCATCATAGTTGCTGTCGAAAGGCAAGCAGTCTGACGTAGGCGGGATTGCAGTCTCATTGAGGGCCTGAGGCACGTAGTACCACTTCCAAACATTAGCAGCGTAAACTCCTGGGTAGGCTGGATTGTAGTACCAGCCGCAGACCCAGTTACGCTCGAAGTGTCTGCCGACTGCTGAGGCCGTGACTATGTTCGGACAGTCGTCGATCGCAAGCTGCTGGATCTGACTGTATATCGCGGCTCTCTCTGAACCGTCGGGGGTTCTGATGCCTTCGTCGATCAAAGCGTCCATCGTTGCGTTAGAGTAGTGGGCTCTTGCGGCGAAGTTGCCGGAGGTGTAGTAGTATGGGTATGCGAAGTCGTGTGCGTCAGGGTAGTCAGCCAACCAGCCTACTGCGAACACTGGCAACTGTCTGGCGCTTGACGCGGCCAAATATGAAGCCCAGTCAAGTCCCACTGCTTGAACGTGGAACTTCGGGTTCAGAGAATTTATGCCGTTCACTATCAATTCTGGCATAACGGGCGTCCTGGAGCCCATGTTATACAGAATTTTGAGCGAAAAACCCGTGTCCCATAAGCCGGGCACTTGCTTCAGCTCCTCTACAGCTCGTGATAGATTATAAGAGTAGCCTTTCACCGTCGGATCGTAGTACGGCAGGGCGGGAATTATGGCCGTGGCGGGATGGACAGCTTCACCGAGAAACACTGATTGTATGTAGAGGTCGTAGTCGACGATGGACGCGAAGGCTTTCCTAACGTGTACGCCCCATGCGGTGTTGCCGAAGAAATCTGTTGGAACTCCAGACTCATTGAACGTGCCGGGGGGAAGAATGGGCCCGTAAGGACTCGTAGAAGGGATGTTGAACTGGAAAGAATATGCGTCACATGCCAGGCTCGGCAGCGGATACGTACATCTGACTCCAGGTTGACCAAGCATCTGGCCGATGTACTGTCTTGGCACGGCGCAAAAGTCAATTTCTCCCTTCAAGAACATTGCAGACCTTGCGTTCCAATCATATGCCCACGTGACCGTCAGGTGGTTGATGTAGCCCCCAGGCCCGGAGTTGCCGTAGATTGGCCAGTCGAGAGGCCAGCCTCGCCAATATTCATCGAACCTGTACGCATCCCAGTAGTGATGTGTCTGGTCCAAATGTGCTAAGATGAACGGGCCACTGCCCATGACTGCTGGCTCTGGATCGTCAAGTGGCGCAACAGCTGGGAAGTGGTAAGCAAGGTATGCAGTGTGGTCAACACCCCAGTCTCCATTCCAGTTGCTTGCTCTGCCGAGGTCGAGACACCATTGCTTGCAGAGGATGCTTGACCATGGTTGGGTCAAGATCTGCATGAACGGAGCATATGCGCCCGGAAAGGCCAGATTGAACCACACGTGGGTGCTGTTGCTTTCGACTGCTTCGTCGATTGCCCAGCCAACCCACGTTTGCTCTACAGGGTCCGTAAGGTTAATGTCGCGTCCGTCAATGTACGTCATTGTGGCGCCGTTCAGGAGCGGCTCGTAAAACATCCATTGCGGATTGTCACCGGCCTCTAGAACCATTCCACGCTCGAAAGTATACTCAACGTCGGCGGGTGTTACAGTGCCGTACGACGAGTTCTGCCATGAAACGCCTGTTCTGATCTGGAAGTAGTAGGTGTAATAGAATTTCAGGCCAGTGTGTGCGCTAACGATGGGCGGGTCATGGTGAACGATCAATCCGTTTGTGGCATTTGGAACTACAAGAGCCAAAGAAGGCAGATACCTGTCCATGCGTTCGCTGTCAAATGAAACCAATGTATCGTACATGTTCATGATCAGTTCGCTGCTGGCGGTGTCGTAACTTGCGGCGGGGTCGACGGTCGCGATGCTTCCGCCCTCGATGGTCGCTTCGGTTATTTCGTCAGGATTCGGGACAGAGAAGTAATGCTGTGTTGAAACGTACGCTCTAGCCACTGAGTTCACAGATGTGTTTAGAGAGTCGGTGACGTTGACTGACACATAATATGTGCCGAGCATGGTCGGATTGAAGGTCCAGCTGGGCATGAACCCACTCGGTATAGTCTCATTGTTCAGGTACCATTGATAAGTGTATGGTGGAAACCCGCCGGTTACCTTCGAGTCAAAGGTTACTGTGTCGTATGCAATGAGCGAGACGTACGCGGGAGTTATTGTCACTGCGAGCGGTTTACGGAGGACCACAAGCTGTGCGATCTCAGATACTGCAGAATATCCTAGTGTGTCTGTCACATTAACGTAGATGAAGTGAACACCGGGCTCTGCTGGTTGATAAGACCAGTAATAGTACGCGGTGGACTGCTGGAGAGTGTCGTTCGAATACCAGTGATAGGTGTATATATATGGTTCCTGCGTGTCGGTAAGCGTTGCAGTATACCATACCGAGTCGCCAACAGTAATAGTTGCGGATATTGGAGAAATCGACACTGCCAAAGTCAACTGTGCCAGTTCTACAATTGCTTGAGCCCATTGTGATACGGCAGAGGCACCCTCAAAATCGGTGACCTCCGCTCGTACAGAATGCATACCGACGCTGGAGGGCCCAAAATAGAGGACACTGGAATTTGAGTTGCCGACTTCACCGTCGTCAATATACCAGAGGTAAGTATAGGGAGGTGTTCCACCGCTCACATTCGCGGCAAACTGTACAACCTGATGTTCTTGCATGGTTACTGAGAGCGGGGAGATTGAGATGGTGAGTGGATCTGCAGATGTTGAGACTTGAGTTTCCAACCCGAGATTGGAGATAGTGGTTCTCTGAGTTGCCAGACCACAATGAGATGCGACATTCTGAATCGAGTATTCTCTCGTCAAGGATGTCCTGCGACTAGCCGACACAACTGGGTGCTGCAAAGGCAGAAAAGCGCCTGCGAGAAGTGAAATAACAAGAATGAGCCCAACTACTGTCTTAGAAAACACTCTGTTCCCAACGTATTATATGGATACTATCGTCTAATAAGTTAAACGGTTACTATGCACCTCGGGTTGGGTTTGGGCTGGTTGGGGTAAAGTTTTATCCAACCAACCAAAACGACGATGATGCCTTGCGCTAAAATACGACGGTAGACCCCACGTTGTTGGGCTCACGACCAGGCAACGTTGACCCCTCCCCCTAATTTTCTAACGCTAAAAACCTTCATCCCTGCGAGAATGAACAAGGACCTCGCCTTTCTCAACGTCTGGGAAAGGACCCACTTCAACAGTGCGTGCAGAAATTTCTTTCCAGAGTTGGGCTGGGAGAAGGCTGTTTTTTGCGAACGAAGGTTGTCGTGGGCTCTGTTCGGACTCAGAAACCACCCACAACACCCCCACAAATCACTTGAGAAAATAGCGATTAGCGCGCGCGACGGTTTTTAGCTCGTATAATTGCTCGTGTGACTGACTAGTAATGCAGATGGATGATTCACAATCGATTAATACGTTCTAGAGACGTAGGTATTGCTGACTTCACGGTGTAGGTATGCCTGTGTGCGCTTCATTGTTGCCTGATCAGTGAAGGGTAGTCATATTTGAAGGAAGTGGACGGGATGAAGAGCAGGGATAGCACGACCAGATGCAATTTGGATGAGGAGACACTGAGATGCATATTTGATGGTTCTCCCGAAGCGATCGTTGTTACTGATTTAGGCGGGAATTTGATCGCGTGCAATCAGAAAGCTCTGGAAGTCTATGGGACCGTTGTGAAGGAAGAACTGATTGGCAAGAGTTATTTGGAGCTTATTGCGCCAAGAGACCGTAAGAGAGTAATGGCAGATCTTGTGGAAGCTCGGGAACTAGGTTCTGAGAGGTACGTTGATTACGCTGTCTTGAGGAAGGATGGGAGTGAGTATCCTGCCGAGATTTCTACTACCATTTTGAGAGACGCTTCGGGCAAGCCTAATTGTCTTGTTGGCATTCTCAGGGACGTTAGTGAACGAAAGAAAGTGGAAGAAGCACTGAGCGAGTCTGAAAGAAAATACAGAAGTGTTGTGGACAATATTGCCATCGGCGTTTCTGTGATAGGTCGGGGCATGGAGATTCTGGCTCTAAACAAGCAGATGAACAAGTGGTTCCCGAATGTTGAAGTTTCAAAGAAGCCCATTTGCTACGAGGCGTTCAACAATCCCCCGCGGAACGATGTGTGCTCCTACTGCCCTACCTACAAGACGCTGCAGGACGGACAGGTTCACGAATCCATCACTGAGACTCCTATGAACGGCAAGATCGTGAACTTCAGGGTGATATCGTCCCCAATCAAGGACAAAGAGGGAAAGGTTGTTGCGGCTATCGAGATGGTTGACGACGTCACCGAGCATAAGAGACTGGAGGACGAGCTCAAGCACTATTCCGAACGGCTGGAGCATCTGGTTGAGGAGAGGACACGCAAGCTTTCAGAAAGCGAGAAAGAGCTTCGCGGTCTCTTCGAGAATGTTCCCGACGGCATCTACCGAAGCTCCTGTGATGGAAGGATCCTTGCGGCAAATCCTGCGCTCGTGCAGATGCTTGGTTATGATTCGTTTAATGAGCTCATTCAGGTTGACATAGGCCGGGATTTGTATGTGAAAAGGGATGAAAGGGAGTCGTGGAAAGGAGAGTTGGAGAAGAAAGGGGAGATTCGGAATGCTGAAATTGTTCTGAAACGCAAGAATGGCCAGAGAATAGTGGTTCTGGAGAATGCTCACGTTGTGCGTGATGAACACGGTAAGATATTTTGCTTTGAAGGAACCTTGACTAACATTACTGAGAGAAAGATGCTGGAGGAAAGGCTTTCCGCGTTAAACCTGTATGGTGGAAAACTGAATGCTGCGAGGAATCTTGACGAGGTTTATGAAGTGACTCTAGACGCTATGGAGAAGACGTTGGGTTTTGACCATGCGTCATTTCTCAATTTGAGGAATGGGAGGATATGTTTCGATCATCAACGAGGGTACATTACACCGATGGATTTTGAGTTGCCCCTGGACGGTTCGAAAGGCGGCGTAACTGTGAGGGTGGCAGTCACGGGTAAGACCGTACTTCTGCCTGATGTCTCAAAAGACAAGGACTATGTTTGTGCGCGCGAGCCTCTTGGCAAGGCGGAGCTTGCGGTTCCTGTCATTGTTGAAGGTGAAGTTGTTGGGGTGCTGAACGTCGAGAGCGAGGAGTCGGGGGCGTTTGATGAGAAGGACGCGATGCTGCTCGAGATACTTGCTTCGCACGCGGCGGCTGCGATTAGCAACATAAGGAGGCGGTATGAGCTTGAGAGACGGAGTGCTCAGCAAATTTCTTTAATGAAGAGTTCGGCGGAGATGATTCATTCAATTGACCTGCGTACGCGTCTCAAAGCTATTCTCGACGCAATCAGTGGACTCGGTTGGCGCAGGGTTGTTCTGTCTGTGAGAAATGAGAATCTGGATATCGGTAGACCCGAGGATATTGTGACTGCGGGGTTGACGAAGAAGGAGGAGGAGTATTTGTGGGAGAACAGGCAGTCGGGCAGGGTTTGGCAGGAGAGATTTGGACCGGATTTTGAGCGTTTTAAGCTCGGAGAGTTCTACTATCTTCCGTGGAGTGACCCTTTGGTACGGAAGAAGTTTTCCATGGGAACAGTCTCAAGCCATCTTAAGCCTGAGGAGATGGTGGACTGGAATCCGGACGACCTGCTCTATGCGCCGTTGCGTCTGGCCGATGGGCGCATTGTAGGTGTTGTAAGCATTGATGATCCTGCAGGCGGGAAGCGGCCTACACACGAGTCTTTGATGCCTTTCGAGTTGTTCTTGCATCAGGCCGCGGTGGCGATTGAGAATGCCAGGTTGATTGAACAGTTGGACAGTGCCAAGGCGCAAGTCCAAGAATATGCGAAGGGGCTTGAGGTCAAGGTTGAAGAGCGGACCAAAGAGCTGGTCGAGGCTCAGGCTAAGCTTCTGAAGACCGAGCGTTTGGCGGCGATCGGCGAGCTGGCAGGCATGATCGGACACGACTTGCGCAACCCTTTGACCGGCATCGCAGGTGCCGCATACTATTTGAAGTCAAAACAAGCTGGGAAGCTTGATGCCAGGAGTAAAGAGATGCTGCAGATCATTGAGCGGAGTATTGAATATTCCAACAAGATTATCAATGATTTGCTGGAGTATTCGAGAGAGATCAAGCTGGAGTTGGCCGAGACCAGTCCCAAGATGATCATGAGGGAAGTCCTGTCCCGTGTGGAGGTTCCCAGAAACGTGAAGGTGGTTGATGAGACTCGAAGCAAGCCGAGGTTCATGGTTGACAGGGAGAAGATGCTGAGAGTCTTCACAAATCTGATAAGGAATGCTGTTGACGCGATGCCAAAGGGAGGAACAGTGACTGTTAGAAATGAAAGAGCCGGCGATAAGTTGGTTTTCAGTTTCATCGATAACGGCGTGGGAATGAGCAAAGAAACACTAGATAGGCTTTGGACGCCGCTTTTCACCACAAAGGCGAAGGGAATGGGTTTCGGGTTGCCCATCTGCAAACGGTTTGTCGAAGGACATGGCGGCAAGATATCGGCTGAGAGCGAGGTGGGCAAGGGGTCAACGTTCACCGTGATTCTTCCTGTCGAGCCGAAAGGTGAGGCCAAGGTTGAAGGAGTATGGGTTGACCTACCAAGACCTGCGGTCTCAACGCCAGCCAAGACTCGCGCGCATTAGCCTCTGACGCAAAACCGTGCGTAATCGCTATTCTTGCGGCTTCTCGAGAATCATGGCGATTTCGATGAAGCCACTTGGCGCGCGCCCGGCCTCGCCATACTGTGGTAGCTCGCGCCGGAGTGAAAAGGTAGGAGAGATGATTAGCTCGTGCACCCATTTCTTTGATCGAGCACCACGCAGAAGCTCCAGTCGTACGAGTGAACTCCCTGCCCGTGGGCGAAAGAATAGGGCGCGCTTCGCGCTTACTTAATCAAGATCCGAACAGGCTGGTGAGGATGACGCATGCGGATTTATATTGTGTTCCAATAATAAGGAATTAGTTCCTCGAGGTTCTCAATTGGATACGTACCAAAAGGTCAAAGTAGTGAGAGGTTCAAAGGTAAAGGAGAGGATTGTGAGTTGACGGGGCTGAATCCTGAACGGTCTGATCGCGACGGAGAAGTCATGACGATCGCCAAACGTCCAGTCGTCACGGCATCACTCACGACTTCCGTCTATGACATCGTTCACATTATGGCCAGGGAAGGCTTCCGCCGCATACCTATCGTGGACCCGCGAACAAAGGCGCTTCAAGGAATAGTCACTAGCACTGACGTCGTGGACTATCTGGGGGGAGGAAAGAAGTTTGAAATCATTCAACGGCAATTCGGTGGTTCCTTCTTCAAAGCGATAAATGAACCTGTCAAGTCTATCATGCGACCAAACCCACCTACAATCGAGAACGCTGCCACAATAAGCCACGCGATTGAGCTTATGAAACGACACGGAGTAGGAGGCCTGCCAGTCGTGGACAACGGGAACAGAGTGCTCGCAATCGTCACGGAAAGAGACCTGTTGACCGTCTTCGAAACAAAAGCCAGAGGAGCCAAGGTTGCAACTTTGATGACAGAAAAAGTGGTCACTGCCGACAGCGGAACAACGATCATCGAAGCTGAAAAACAAATGGTGGAGAAGAGCTTTCGCCGTCTGCCTCTCGTTTCGCAGGGCAAACTCGTGGGCATCGTCACGGCCATGGACATAGTCAGGTTTTTCGGATCAGGCGAAGTATTTCAACATCTGCGCTCCGGGACCATACTCCAAGTTCTCCAAACGCCCGCACTGCAGACAGGTACGAAGAAACTCATAACCATCTCCCCCAACGCGAACGTGGATGAAGCAGCGAGAACCATGAAAGAAAGAAAAGTAGGTGCGTTACTCGTTGTTGATGATGAGAAACTAGTCGGCATATTGACTGAACGTGACTTCTTCAAACTGGCCGGGACACGAGCTACTTGATGAAAGCAAGCCCAACTCGCGCGCGCTCCGAAAGGTATCGACAGTCGTAGTTCCTTTTTTCTCTCATCTCTCACACACCATTGGCTGTTCCGCCGAAAAACCCCACCCTTTTGATATATGTGTGAGAGGGCCGAGTTCCCGGCTTCTAACTATGTCGTTGTTATCAAGGCCTTATGAAGCTAGCGCATGCTTCCTTTCGAACAAGCGCGCGCTTGATGACAGACTAAAAAAGGCTCACGGATGAACCATGCGGCCTGCAACATCCGTGACGCCGTTTATCAGGAACTGTACAGCGATCGCTAAGACGACGATGGCCATGATCCGCGTGACCACGTGCAAGCCTTCCGTGCCCAGTCTGCCGGCTAGTCGGCCCGCGTAAGTCATACCCACGTACGAAACCAACACGCTTACAAGAATTGCCACGAACACGAAGGGCCATTCAATCAGCCCGTTGGCCTGAGACATGAGCAGCATCACCGTGGTAATCGAACCCGGACCCGCAGTCAGAGGAAACGCCAGAGGCACGACCGCAACGTCCTCCAGTTCCTCCCGTGTGTACTCGTCCTTCCGCGGATGCAGCATCCTCAAAGCGACATCAACAAGCAGAATCCCACCAGCGATCTGGAAAGCCGAAATCGTAATGTTGAAGAATGAAAACACAAGCTGCCCGGCCAGGGCAAAAAAGGCCAACACCGCGAAAGAGATCTTCATAGCCTTGCGAACGATCCGTCGTTTCTCCTCAGCACTCATGCCTTCGGTCAAGCTAAGATAGATCGCAATGTTGCTGCCCGGCTCCACAACCGCAACCACAGACGTGACAGCCAGCAAAGCAAAACTCAAAACCTCAAGCACGCCAGACCACGCCAGACAATCTGCGTGCTGAAAACTTTAAACTTTCCTCACACTGGCACCCGTCATTCTTCTCTCCAGCTGGTCTTGAACGAGACCACGAGGATACATGCCAACGTTGTCAACACGAGAACTACCCATCGCAACAGCAGCATTTCAGAGGTCAACGGAGTAAGGCCTGCGTAAGACCTGATCAGGCCCGCAGCGTTAGAGGTTGGAAACAAGATCGCCAACCAATGGAAGTCTCCCAAAAGCTGTTCAGAGTAGAACACGGGCGGAATGAAGATGAACACTATCCCGAGGATGTTGGACATGTTGTTGAGAGTGTTGATGTTTGCGTTCCTTAGGTAGGTTGACAAGACGAACCCGATGCTGCTTGAGGCTGCCCAGCAAAGGAACACGGAAGCGAGAACCCAGCCCACAGACGAAAGCGGCAGAACACCGAACCCTAGGGACATTACCAAGGAGATCACGAAACCCGGAGACGCGTACAAAAGCTTGGACAAGGCCACACCAAGAGAATATGAGAGGGGATGAACAGGCATGGCCACGATCATCTCTCTTATCTTCACGTACCTATCCCACATAATATCTTGCACGGCAGAAGCCAAGCCGATGAAGCCTACCGAGCCGACCATCCCGCCCACGAGTGCGAAGCTTATCTGTCCTCCCCAGAAGAAAGTGAAGAACAGCGGGATGAAACTCAAGCAGGTGATTATGAACAAGGTTAAAGGCTGTCTCTTGATGTCTGGAATCGCCTTCATCTCGGCTATCACCAACACGTCCTTGACAGGTTTAAGGTTCAATCTCCTCACCCCCGACAAGCTCGACAAACACGTCCTCAAGCGTGACACGCGCAATCTCGGCCCGCAGTCCCCTGTTCAAAGCGGCTTTGGTAAGACCTAAGGCCTCATCTTCGTCCTTGAGGTAGAATATCTGCCTGTTGCCGAACTTCACGATACGACAGCTCGCACACAGGGAATCGATAGCCTTCAAGTCGCCCTCAACAACAACGCGGAATTTCTCCTTCGCCAATCCCCTCATTTCCTGAACCGTCCCCTGAGCCGCGAGTACACCCTTGTTGATCACGGCAAGTCTGTCAGAAAGCATCTCGGCTTCCTCCATTATGTGCGTCGTCAAAAGAATAGTCCTACCTTTCCGAACTAGGTCCCTCAGGAGCGCCCAGACTCTTCTCCTCGCAACAGCGTCCAAACCGCTCGTGGGCTCATCAAGCATCAGAAGTTCAGCACCAGAACACAGAACAGAGGCGATCACGGCGCGTTTCCTCTCGCCGCCGGAAAGATTGGTGCATTCCCTGTCTTTCAAGCTCCAAAGGTCAACAGCCTTCAAGACCTCCTCAGCACTCGTTTGAACTTCACTCTTGGACATGCCGCGTAGCAGCGAGAAGTAGTAGCAGTACTCCCATGGCGTGAAGCTGCCGTAGGTCTGAACGTCCTGCGGTACAACGGCTATGCGCTTCCGCACCTCCTTCGCGTCCGTCGTCACGTTGCAGCCGAAAACGTACGCCTCGCCACGGGTCAGCAAAAGCTGTGTGCCGATAATCCTCAGAAAAGTGGTTTTGCCAGCACCGTTGGGTCCAAGCAAGGTGAAAAGCTCGCCCTTGTTGATGGAGAGGTTTACGCCTCTCAGAGCTTCAATGTGTTCCTTGCCCTTGTAGACCTTGACCAAATCAACGGATTTAACGGCTTCCGTTAGTCCTTCTCCTCCACGCACAGGTTTCATGACGCTTTGCTGAGAACCAGATAGACGGGTCGCCACCATGAACTTTGTTTCCACTTTGCAGAACCAAGATATAAGATTGTTGTAAATACACGCTGGAAAGGTACTCTGACCCTTAAAAGGGGCTCCTGACAAAAATAGACGGCCGAAGCCTTCAAACTTGCTTATGATACTCTGCGGAAACTGCCTGCACGATTTGTTGTTGTTAAGCTATTCTTTCCAGTCAAGTAGCCTCTTTTGGCCCTCAAGCTTCTTGATTTCAGTAATGTCCTGAGTGACTTCCAGTGTTCCCAGATACTTGCTTTTCTTGTTTCTGACCGCGAAGTACCTGATGTGAACGAGTCGACCGTTCATGGTAATCCAGAATTCAGCCATGTCCTTCCGGCCTTCTTTGAAAGCCTCGATGATCTTGTTCACAATGTGGACGCTTTTCTCAGGGTGGCACAGCTGCACTTTTCTGCCTATGACGGCCTTGGTTCTCACAAAGATTCTCTTCTCGGCTTTGTTGAAGTATTTCACTTTGTCGTCTTTGTCGATGAAGGATATGTCAATAGGAAGCGAATCCAGTACCGTTTCAGTCTCTTCCTGCGACAAGGTTCCTGTCTCAAACTGCAGCAACCCCTCAGCGTCTTCCTTCTTCTGGGCAGCCTTCGCCTGAGCAGCTCTCGCGGCCTGAGGAGGCGTGTAACAGCAGTAGCCTATCTCGTCGAATTCCTCCCGGACCTCCTGCCACTCGTCTTCTTTGATCGTCTGCAGTGCGGCTGGGAAAAGGATGTTGTTCTCCTTGAAATAATGGTTAGGAAGCAGGCTGCACAACGGTTTTGCCGCGTCAACCAGTTTCTTTTTGAAGTCGAAGAAAGTCATCGTGTTCCACTTTTCCGCTAGGTCAGCCAACTGTTTCTTCTTTTCTCTTATCTGGTTGTGTTCCATCCACATGATCGCCGGTGGCTCAGTGATGCCGTGCTTCTCGAGGACTGGAAACAGCACGTTCTCTTCTCTCAGATAATGCTTCTCTGCCTCCTGGAATTGTGTGGCTATTTGCTGGATCTCTTTGAGCACATCTCCAACGTACACTACGTCGCATGCCTCTTCAACCATGTCTGTCAGGGTTTGCAGACGCTCTGCACGCTGGGTGAGAATTTTGTGCTCCTCCATCAGTATGCTGATCGGGTGCGCTGCAGGGACGTTGAGCTGCTGTTTTCCAAGCTGGTCGCTGAAAACGGCCAGGTGAACGTCGCAGAGCCTTTGCAACTCTTCCCGCGGCATTCCTTCCTTGACGAGTTCCTGTTCAATCTTCGCTATCTCTTCCGAAGACGTCGTTTCCAGAAGCTTCTTAAACTTTCCCTTAACCCGTTCTGGCGGAACACCTGCATGTAGTTGCTTGATTACTTCTTTCAGAACTCGTTTCTTTTCTTCAGCTGAACGGCTCAATTCATCTACCCCTTTATCTTCTTGGCAAGAGTCTTGCCTAGTTCCACGATCTGTTTAATATTATCCTCTGTGGGCGGGCCGTTTATCTCCATTGCGCCGACGACTTCCATCTTGGTCGGACCCAGCACTTCTTGAACGTGCTTTATGGCACCGCCACCCCAACCGTAAGAGCTGAGGACTACTCCATATTGTGTAGGCGGCTTCAATGCTTTCACTAAATAGGCGGCGTAGACTGCCAGCGGGTGCGCGCCTGCAAGAACGGTCGGTGTGCCGAGCACTAGTGCTCTTGAGTCGACTAGGTCTTTCGCGACGTCGCCGATGTCTGAGACAGTAAGATTGTATGTTGCGGTTTCGATGCCTTCTGAAGCGAGTGTTTCAACCATTGGCTGAATCATCTTTTCTGTGCTCTTCCACATCGTCACGTAGACTATGATTACCTTCTGTCTGGTCTCGCCGTTTGACCATTTCCTGTAGGGAGCGAGTATGCGTTCGATGTTTCTGTGGACAGGTCCGTGGCTCGGCGCGATCATCTCGATCTGCAGGTTTTTTATCTTGTCCAACGCTCTCTGAGCCATCACCCTGAACGGCATCATGATCTCGCCGTAGTACCGTTGAGCAAACACGATCAGGTCCTCAACCTCATCGTCGTACAGACCTTCAGCTACGTGCGAGCCGAAGAAGTCGCACGGAAACAATGTCTTGTTCTCAGGGACGTATGTGAACATCGTTTCGGGCCAGTGGAGCATCGGGGCTTCGATGAATTTCAGAGTCTTGTCTCCGAGGTCGATGGTCTCCCCGTCGGCCACGGCTTTTATTCTGTTTTCGGGCACTTTGTAGAAGATCTGAGCCATCTTCGCACCCTTGCTCGAGGTCACCAGCTTGGCCTTGCTGTTCACGCTCATCATGTGGGGTATCGAGCCAGCATGATCAGGCTCAGCGTGATTCATGACAACGTAGTCAAGGTCAGCAGGGTCTGCTATCTGTCTGATTTTCTCGTCCAATTCGTTTTCAAATCCTGGGTTGACAGTGTCGATGAGAGCCTTCTTGTCTTTGCCAATCACCAAGTATGCGTTGTAGGTTGTCCCTCTGGGCAGCGAGATCAGTGCGTCAAACAGCCTCCTGTTCCAGTCTCGGACGCCTACCCAGAAGATGTTCTTTGAGATTTCGAATTTTCCTCGCCAGTTCATAATTTCACCTTCGATTTTGTATTACGATTGTAATAAAGTATATTTATGCCTTTCTACAATAACTTCTCGGAAGCAACATGAATGTCTGTACCGTGCGAAGTCGCCGTCAAATGCGTACTGCCCGTAGTCCGAGCCATGATCGCCAAGGAACTGATGACAAAACACCACATGAAACAAGTGCAAGCCGCCGAACTTCTGCGAGTAAGCCAACCAGCAATAAGCCTCTACTGCAATAAAATAAGAGGAAAAGCCATCGACCTGGAAGAAGACCAAGACGTGAAGAGCCTCGTACGGAAAATGACAAACGCACTTGCCAAGAACAATCTCACACACAGAGAACTGGTTCAAACGTACTGCAAAATCTGCAGAACAATCAGAGCCAAGGGCCTGCTATGCCAGCTCCACAGAAAGTTCGACGCAACAATCGACCCAGAGAATTGCGACCTCTGCAAAACAACAGAATCCTTGACCTGCATATGATTATGTTTTCAACAGCCAACGCGGGTTTGACTATTCTGTTCCGAGGTTGTTGTCGCCTGAGATTCTTGGCGGGTCTGTATGCCAGAATGTGGCCTAAGTCCCTTAATTCCTCGGCGGTGTCGGATCTTTTGTCCAGCGCAGTAGGTCCAAAACAGCCTGACGATATCTAGCATGTGTGACAACTCTGCAAATCTTATATGCCCGCCCGTCCTTAGATCGTGGCGTGATTTTTAGAATGAAGGAGTAGAAGGGTTTGGAGACAAAATATAGTATACTCGGTTACTGTGGTGTTTTGTTTGTGTTTTTGTTGACGGTTTCTTTGATGGCTTGTGTTTCGATCAGACCTGCTGCTAGCGCGCAGACAACTGATGAGACCTTGGCTGAAACGTACAAGCCTGTCCTTCATTTCACAGGAGGAGAGAAGTTCTATCCTACGCGTGTGGAGTACCTTATTTCAAGGTCAACTCTGGTCTACCATACGGACGGTACTATAATCGACGCTGCGCCCGCGCCTGACAATCTTGGTATGCGCGCGGGTTCAGACCAGATGTACCTGAATAACACGCTCGGAACCGTGGATGCTATAGCCGCGGACTATGCCCTGGAAGCCAGCAGCTTCGGGTACTACGTTTACGTGCACGTTGCCACCGACGGAGAATACACTGTAATTCAGTACTGGCTGTTCTACGCCTATAACAACGGTCCACTGAATGACCATCAGGGCGACATAGAAGTTGTCCAGGTCTTCCTTGATATTTCAGGAACGCCCAAAACGGCGTTGTATTCGCAGCATTTTGCTGGCGAGAACGCTGGATGGGGCGACGTTGAGAAAGTAGATAACACGCACCCTGTGGTCTACGTTGCCCAGGGTTCACACGCCAACTACTTCAGACCCTACCAGGGCAAGATAGGACTCGAGAACGACGTCGTTGGCAACGATGGAAAAACGATAATGCCCAACGAGCTTATCACCGTCATGCTGGGAGAGAATGGAAGTCAGCTTCCAGGGCAGAGCTGGCTGGATTTTGCGGGAAGATGGGGATATTGGGGTATTGATGAACAGGTTGCGCTGGGAATGGCAGGCCCATTCGGGCCAATATTCAACCAGAACGGCGACCGATGGGCGCGGCCGGCATCAGCCTATCTTGGTGTCACGTTCGGTGTGGGAAACCTCTACTTCATGCTCGCTTGGTTGGTCGCTAACTTCCTTCTGCTTTTCATCATCTACATCGCGGTCAGGAGCGGATGGAAAATCTATGGAATCGTAAAGTTGAGCAGAAAGGGCGGCTTGCTGGTGAAGAAGTTCCTCAAGAGCCGCGGCGGCCCGTCGCTGATGCTGGGCATAGCCGCCATCATTTTGACTTTCGTCGCGCTGTTCCTGCCATGGTACACTATAAGCGCGTCCTCTGAGGCCGGGCCGTTGGCTCAGCAGGGCGGTGTGACACTCATGACGATCGACGGCATCAGCGGCCTGAAGGTGAATATGTTCTTGGGGGCGGGCGAATCAACCTCTGGGTTCAGCAGCCTGTTCTCTGCGCAACTGCCCCTCGCCATGATATTTTTGGCAGGAATCCTACTCCTGGCATTAGACATCGTGGGCGTCAAGAGCGGCAAGAGGCTCGGTAACAAGTTCATCTTCGGCGCGATCACTTCGCTTCTACCATTCATCTTGATATTCGTTTTCATAATGATGCTGCCGTCATTCCTGCCATGGGCATCAGCACTCGTTCCGGGCCAACAGATACCGCCGCAGGTTGATACCCTGGTACGCACAGTGGCAGGAAATCCCGTTTACGGAACGAACAGCCAAGTCTTACCAGTCGTCGGTACAACAACGGTATCGTGGGGTTTCGGCATAGGAGCCTACCTCTTCCTAGTCGCGGCAATCATCAGAATAGTGGCAGGCTTCATGATGAGGACTACCCCAGACCTTCAACAACAAACGGCACCACCATCACCTTCAGCCCAGCCAACGCCGCTTCCGCCCCCTCCTCCTCCACAGACTGGATGAAATGCCCTTGGTGGGCCTGCGCTTCTTCTGGGACGTGCTGACATCGTATAGCTTTATTTTCTTCTTCAAGCATACGGGAGCATGGTTGAGTATTCGTTTGTCTTGAGCAAAGGTGCTGACTGTGAAGGAAGAAAGGATGCTTGTCAAGGATTCTCTTCAAGAGACCCTTTGGCGATTGGAAGAGGCCCGTCAAGGTTTCAGGAGCACAATTGTAAGCCAAGTTGAAGAAGCTCTTGAGTGGATTCTCTCAAGGCAGGGACTGCCGGGCTCCTACTCAGGCTTGTTCTTGCCTACGAGTCTTGACCTCTCTCGGGGAGTGCAGCTGCTGACTGGCGAACGGTTCCCATCGAGGAACGTACTTACACGGCACGTACTGGGAGAAGAAGCTCTCCGCGCGATAATGGTCTGGAAACGTGGCTCGTCTAGAGCTGCTACGGAAGCTGCGAAAGGGTTTGATCGAATACTGGAAAGGGGCGGAAAGACAGGATTCTACTGCTGCTACACGTGCACACTGTCTTTTCTGAGAACTTTGACGGCGGTCAAGCCTGAGGGATGGGAAAGAATCCTGGAAAAAGGCATAAACAGAATAAAGGATACGCGCACGCCAGACGGCAGATGGCACGGTTTTCCATTCTACTACACACTGCTTGCACTTTCAGAGGCAGACAAGACTGCTGCACAAACCGAGCTGAAACATGCAAGAAAAACCGCTGAAAAACTCCTTAAGAGAAACTCACGAAACGACAGGACATCACTATTCAGAAGATTAGGGCTGAATGCAGCACTGAACGCTGTTTGACATCGTTCCAGATGGTCGCTGAGTGCTATTGCCAAGTGTCTTTCGGACCGATTCTGCTCTTGGTTAGCTCATGCTGGAACAGGTATCGGTGGGCAGCTAGTGCCGCTTGAGCACCTTGCCCGACGGCGACGGTTATCTGCTTCTCGTTTACATCAGTGGCGTCCCCGGCAGCGAAGAAGCCTTCTACAGCCGTGGACTGGTTTCGGTTCACCGGCACCTCTCCATGTTCATTCAGCTCTATGAACCCTTTCAACGGGTCCGTGTTCGGAGTTAGGCCGACTTCAAGAAAGACGCCGTCTACGTTCAGGTCAAGTCTTTCCTTTCCGTCAGCCGATTCAAGGCTAATGCCCGTCAGCTTGTTTTCTCCGAGGAACGAACGAACAATCATAGGCGCGTGAAAGGTCACATTCTTCGCCTGAAGGACTTCCTGCACGAGCGTCGCGTCCGCAGTGAATTCTTCGCGGCGGTGAACGATGTGGATTTCTGAGGCGTAACTGAGGAGGTCTCTGGCCGCGGTTAAGGCCGAGTTGCCGCCGCCGACGACTGCCACCCGTTTGTCCTTGTAGAGGGGCGCGTCGCAGGTTGCGCAGAACCCGATTCCTTTTCCGATAAACTGCTCTTCGTTTGGCACTCCGAGTCGTCGGTATTCCTTGCCGGCACAGTAGATCACCGTCAGGCCTTTGAAACGGAGGTTGTCATCCGTCGTCACCACGAAGGTGTTTTCTTCTTTCTTCACTTGGACAACGTTTGTGTCGACTTTCTCTGCTATGGGATACTGTTCCAGATGGTCTTGGAACTGTTCTGCCATTTGCGCGCCTGTAATTCCCGGCAGGCCCAGATAGTTCTCGATGCTGGCCGTGTCCCTTATCTGGCCTCCCAGTTTTTTGGCTATCAATGCCACGTCCAGACCCTTACGCGCAGCGTAGATGGCAGCGGACATCGCTGCGGGACCTCCTCCGACGATTACGACCTCGTACTCGTGGTTCGCGTCTATCTGTTTTACTTTGCGTTTGCCCTCCATTTCCTTCAGAGCTTCGGTGAGACGCCTGTATTCCTCGGGGTTGACGGCTTTCAGGATTTCCATGTAAACCTGTCCTTCGGGCAGCACTCCTTCAAACGAGTGCGTCTCGTTCAGGACAGTCTTTGGCACGGCGGTAACATTGTACTTCTGGGCAAGCTGCGGAAACTCGGCCGCGTCTATCATGTCGGCCCTGATGTTGTCGTTAACGAGGGCGAACTGGTGGGCAATGTGGACCATCTTTGGACAGTAGGGGCACGTCAGGGTCACGAGGACTTGGATGTGCACAGGGTTCTTGATCTCGCGAATCAGAGCTTCAAGCTCTGGGTCGAGTCCCGAGCTGCCAGCCGATACCATCAGTATAGCTTCAAGAAGTGATGTGAACTCGTATCCCGCGGTAACACCGTAGAACCGAATGTGGTGATCCTTGTCTGTGACCACTGCAGTTGCGGGTATTTTGTCTATTTGATAGTTTGTGGCTTCATCGCCGTGCAGGACAAAATCGTACACTTTCAGCTCAAGCTTCTCCGAGAGAGTGGCCAGTTCCTCAAGAAGTTCTTGCTGCTGTTTGCAGGCGGGACACGCATTTTCTTGGGTGAAGAAGAGCAGTTTCACAGGCGAGACAAGAGCAGACAGGATTCGCTGGATCTCCCCTTTTTTCTCTTCGTCTATCACCATGACTAGGCCGTCCTTTCGATGCTCTCGAGAATAACCTTCAGGAGTCACGTTATAAGGTTTTGATACTGGGACCTTTTATCTGTCCGGTCAGTCAAATACTCTTGCCCATAGCAGACGGAACAAGAGGGAAACGAGACCCATTATTGAGCTGCCGGGAGCCTTCAATATCGCATCACAGATTAGCGGGGTCCTCAAGGGAAAAGTCATCAGTGGTGCTCAGCTGAAAAACCTTGACAAGTTTAGCAGAGTGGGTTTTGTGAACGTTGTGCCGAATGTTTTTGACACACGTTTGAAAGGGAGATCAATACGTACTGTAGCTTCGAGAGAAAATGGGTCTGCGTCAAATTGGTGCTGGACGAGATAATAGGCAAGGTGCTGTCTCACCGCCCCGGGAAACACACCGCGCGCGCCTACTCCTATTATTCCGAATATTCGACTTTGCGCTTGTGATATAGTTTGCATTCTTTGGTGACCAATCTGTTGTATTGCCGCGGATATGGTATGCCACCGCTACCTGCCTGCAAAACGAGTTGCAGAGTTGAATCGGGACGTGTTTCGCTGTATTCCGGGCATTCTGCACATTGATTGGGGAACTCGTTGAAGCAACGATGTTGTATTTCCAACACTGTTCCCTCATCATTAACAGAGTGAGCCTGAGGTATTTAAAGCCAGTCGAATCTGTTCGCCCGTATTTCCGGGGCATACAGTAGCGCGCGCTGCCTCAGTGCGCACGACAAACGGCTAGCCTCTCAATCAGCTAACTACTTTTCTGAACAGGTACAGTGTCGCTCCCAGAGTGACAACTGCGATGAGCCCTATTACGCCGAACGCTTTCAGTACCGTGCCCCAATCGTATCCGGTGACCATGAGCGCTCGTGCCGCGTCCACAGTGTAGCTGATGGGGTTGAAGTTCGAGACGTTCGATATCCAATCAG
>CAVYNL010000006.1:0-11662 GCA_963769845.1 Candidatus Bathyarchaeota archaeon
TTTTGGTTTGTACTTCAGGTCCACGAAATCGACGTACTTCAAACAGCATGCCTCTGAACCGTTGTCTCGCGGAAGTTGCTTAAAATCTTTGACCGTACGTAAGTCATCTTGTCCGACTTTCATTTGTGCAGATTCTTCATGTTGAGCCTTCTGCAGCCTTTTTGGCGCCGTGACAGTAGTCTATTGTGCTTTCAAAGCTTTAATTGTGGGCAGTCAGTTATTGTTGGAACGTGGACTTAATGAAGTTAAGAGTCAGGCTTTTGAGCATTCAGGCGGGGGGTAGGAACATTGCCATCTTGGGCGAGAATACTGCAAGTCTGTTAGGGGTCCATTCTTCCGATAGGCTGCAGATCGTCCACAATGACAAGTGCGTTGTGGCTATAGTCAACATTTCGGCTAGTTTTCCGCGGGATTACTTGGGCGTCTACGATGAAGTTTCCAAGAAGCTAGGCGTAGGGACCGATGATGAGGTTGAGGTGCAGTTTGCGGAGTCGCCCGAGTCACTTCATTATGTTCAGGCAAAAATCCGGAATGAGAGGCTGCGGAAAAGCGAGATAGACTTAATAATCAGAGATGTTGTCGAGAGGCACCTGAGCGACATTGAGCTTGCGGCTTTTTTGACGGCGCTTCAGATCCATGGTCTGAGCATGGATGAGATCGAGGCGTTGTCAAGTGCCATGGCGGAAACGGGTTCCAGTCTGGCTCTGGACAAGAAGCCTATCTTGGACAAGCATAGCATCGGAGGAATTCCTGGAGACAAAACCTCTATTCTTGTGGTGCCCATTATTGCCGCGGCAGGTTTCACTATCCCCAAAACCTCTTCCAGAGCGGTTACCTCGCCCGCAGGAACAGCCGACCGCGTTGAAACACTGTGCCCGGTAAGCCTGTCCGTTGAGGAGATAAAGAAAGTTGTGGACAAGACGAACGGTTGCATGGTTTGGGGAGGCGCTCTCGAGCTTGCCCCAGCTGACGACATTTTCATTCAGATTGAGTATCCTCTAGCCATAGACCCGATGTTGCTGCCGTCGATCATGAGCAAGAAGAAGGCCATTGGAGCGACGCATGTCGTGGTGGACATACCCACTGGCCGAGGGGCGAAGATCAAGACGAACGGCGAGGCGGATGACCTTGCTGACGATTTCATAGAGTTGGGCCAGCGTTTGGGAATCAGGGTTGAGTGCGGTGTGACGTTTGGGGAGCAGCCATTGGGACACGCGATCGGTCCAGCTCTGGAAGCGAGAGAAGCCTTGTCGACTATGATGGGAAACGGCCCGGCTGATTTGCGAGAGAAAGCAACAAGCCTTGCAGGCATACTGCTCGAAATGGTGGGAGTCAAGGATGGAAAGCACAAGGCGGAGGAGCTTCTTAAGTCGGGCAAAGCAGAGCAGAAGCTCAGGGAGATCATAGGTGCGCAGGGCGGTGACCCACAGGTTAGGCCGGCAGATGTCCGAGTTGGAGAAAAGAAGGAGGCTGTGGCCACGGATTTGGATGGCGAAGTCTTGTGGGTGAACAATGAGGACTTTGCCAAGATTGCGAAAGAAGCTGGCGCTCCGAAAGAGAAAGGAGCAGGTGTCATGCTGCGGGCCAAGCTCGGGGATCGCGTCAAGAAGGGAGATTTGCTTTTTGACGTGTATGCTGAAAGAGACACGAGACTGGAGTCAGCATTGAAGCTGGCTGCCAGTCTTCAGCCGATAGGCCTCAGCAGACGACCGGAAGACAGAATGCTTGTGAGCCGTATTCCAGCGCCAGTGGTACATCGTAAGGCTTTCACGTTGGAAAGATAGTCTTGGGAGCATGCTTATATCAACGAAAGGCGATCTGTCCTGTGAACGGTCGTTGTTCTCCAGAGAAATGATTTCGCAGGCGTGAGTTGGTTGGTGGTAGGGTGAAGGCCAAAGTCGAGTTTTCAGATGAGGAGCTTGCTCAGATTGCAGAGCTTGTGTCGGAGTATTTCGACGTTTATGGTTATGACCCTGAATCGCCTTCTGACAAGCTTTTGCAAGGCATCTATAAGAAGATCAAGGGCGAAGAATGGATCAAATAGCATCTGGAATGCTGCCATCACGCCACGTTCTGAATGTAAGGGATGTTGTCTTCGAACATGGTAGCTCAGTTTAAATATCTGAATTGTGATTAGACGTAGCGAGAGGATAATACTCCATGGGTTCCAAGTCTCCGAGGGGCGAGTTTGCCGCCAGAGCGTTGGTTGATAAACGGAAGAAGTTCCGTTGGAGTAATAGGTATTATAATCGGCGGATGTTGAGGCTTGATGTTAAGGCTGACCCTCTTCAGGGTTCGCCCATGGGTCGTGGTATTGTTCTTGAGAAGGTTGGTGTGGAGAGTAAGCAGCCTAACAGTGCTATTAGGAAGTGTGTTAGGACTCAGTTGATTAAGAATGGTAGGTTGATTACGGCGTTTTTGCCCGGTGACGGTGCGTTGAACGTTGTGGATGAGCATGATGAGGTTTTGGTGGAGGGCATCGGCGGTTCGCGTGGCAGGAGCATGGGTGATATTCCGGGTGTGCGTTGGAAGGTTATCACGGTTAACGGTGTGTCGTTGAACGAGCTTGTTTATGGTAGGAAGCAGAAGCCAGCACGGTGAGAGTTTGAGTCAGAAGCAAGAGAAGGCCGAGATTAAGCTTTTTGGGAAATGGAGTTTCAAGGACGTTGAAGTGAAGGATTTAGGCTTGCAGCGTTACATATCTCTCAAGCCCGTTGTGGTCCCGCACAGCATGGGAAAGCATGAGCACAAGCGGTTTCGCAAGGCGAACGTGAGCATCGTGGAGCGTTTGGCGAACAACATGATGCGGCCTGGGAAGAACGCGGGTAAGAAGGCTAAGGTTATGAACATGGTTAAGCAGGCTTTTGAGCTTGTTAACCTGCGAACTGGCAGGAACCCGATTGAGGTGCTCACGAAGGCGGTGGAGAACTCGGCGCCGTGCGAGGACACCACGCGGATCAGCATGGGAGGCATAGTTTACCACTTGTCCGTAGACGTTTCTCCGCAGAGAAGGATCGACCTGGCGCTGAGGAACATTAGTGATGGTGCGAGGCAAGCGGCCGTGAACAACCCGCGGTCTGTTGAAGAATGCTTGGCCGAAGAGCTGATCATGGCGGGCAACAAGGACATGAAAAGCTTCGCCGTGGCAAAACGCCACGAGATAGAAAGAGTCGCCCAAGCATCAAGATAGAAACGCCTTCGGTACGCAACGAATGCCGATGTTTTCGTGTCTAGCGTCGAAACAGCTGCGCCCATGGGCTACCATTGCCATTATGAACTCCTGCCTGTGCTCTCTATTCTCCGGAGAAAAAGAATTCTCAATCTCCGGACAATTCCTGCGATGTTGGTTTTCAGCTGGGTAAGGGTCTCAACCAACGCCTCAAAATTTTTCTTTTCACCTGTCAGTCCCATGTTGTCTTTTTGCGTTGGAGCAGGGGTCTCAATTGACAACTCGAAAAATTCTCTGCTGACCAGTCAAACTGAAGCTGCAGTTGAACTTTACTGATTGGGTAGCACGCGCTCATCGTTCGGGAAGTTCTAGCGAGGTTTATTTGTCTGCGGTAGTCTAGTCTACAAAGGTTGCTGTCAGGTTGCATGTCCGTCTTGCGTTGAAGGAAATCATAGATTCGTTGATGAGGATTCCTTGTCCAAGTCATGTCGATGTTAATCACGTTAAGATGATTGTCGCGGCGAAGTATCGGTTGAATAAGGTACCGTCGAATTCTGAGATCATTCGTTTGCTTGATGCTGAAGAAAAGGGAAAGTTGTTGCCGCTTCTGAAGAGGAAGATTACTCGTTCGCTTTCCGGCGTGACTGTCGTTGCGGCTATGACTAAGCCTTATCCGTGTCCGCAGCCTGAACCTTGCGCTTATTGTCCAGGTGGACCGAGCGTCGGGGCGCCGCAAAGCTATACGGGTTATGAGCCTGCCGCCATGCGGGGACTCCAGAACAATTTCAACCCATACAAGCAGGTTGCCAGTCGAATTCAGCAGTTGCAGGCAATAGGGCACAGCGTCGACAAGATTGAACTGATAATAATGGGTGGAACGTTCCCCGCGACTCCTCTGAAATACCAGAGATGGTTCGTGAAACGCTGCCTCGATGCTGTAACCGACAAGAAATCTGCAAGTCTGGCAGAGGCCAAGAAGAACGCCGAAACGAGCAAGACACGCAACGTGGGCATAACCGTCGAAACCAGGCCTGACTGGGCCAAAGAAAAGCACGTCAACCGAATGCTTGACATGGGCGTCACCCGCGTCGAGATGGGCGTCCAAAACCCCGATGATGCAATCTACAGGCTAGTGGGAAGAAAACACACGGTACAAGACGTGACAGAAGCCACGCGCATCATGAAAGACGCAGGTCTCAAAATCGTGTACCACATGATGCCTGGACTTCCAGGTTCAAACCCGCAGAAAGACCTTGAAGCTTTCAAGACGGTGTTCTCAGACCCCATGTTCAAGCCGGACATGATCAAGATCTACCCGTGTCTGGTCCTCAAGAACACGAAGATCTACAAAACGTACGCGAAAGGCAAGTACAAACCGTACAGCACCGAAGAGGCAGCAGACCTCATCGGTTGAAGTCAAGAAGGTTATCCCGAGTTGGGTACGCATCATGCGCATCCAGCGCGATATTCCGGCCCCGCTGATCGTTGCAGGTGTCAAGCACAGCAACCTGCGCCAGCTGGTGCAACAGAAACTCGAAGCACAAAACATGCACTGCAGATGCATACGCTGCCGAGAAGTAGGACACAGAATGCAAACTGCCAACCTGAGACCAGACCCTGATAAAGTGAAGACACTGACCACGAGCTACTCTGCCTCCGAAGGCACAGAGGTCTTCATTTCGGCAGAGGAGCCCGAGAACGACGTTTTGATAGGCTATCTGAGGCTAAGGATACCGTCAGAAAAAGCCAGCAGACCTGAAATCAAAGCTGCGCCATGCTCGGTAGTACGCGAACTACATGTTTACGGTTCACTCGTTCCCGTTGGCATGCATATGTCCAAAGCGTGGCAACACAAGGGCTACGGAGAAGCACTGCTGGTCGAGGCTGAGCGCATAACACACGAAGGCTATAACTTAAAAAAGATACTAGTGATAAGTGCTCTCGGCACCAAACAGTACTACAAGCGGTTCGGCTACGATTATGACGGAGTCTACATGTCAAAAACACTGGAGAATTGAAAGATGAGCGAGAAAATGTCATCAGGCTACAAGGGTCATGCTCTAAAAACCATAGAAAACGTCGGCGCAGAAATCGGAGACATGCTACGCGTAACCAAAGGCAATGAGATTCTTGAAGGAATCCTGATTCCCAGGTCAGAATACGGAGACGAGAACCACATAGTCATCAAACTGAAAAATGGATACAACATCGGCGTACGACTGACGGCGGGCGTTAAAGTTGAGAGAATCGGCAAGGGCACGACGCCGACCTTTTCAGCGCCACCTCTGCCAAGTCAAAACCCAACATTGCCCAAGGTTGCCATCATAAGCACGGGCGGAACGATAGCCAGCAGGGTAGACTATCGAACAGGAGGCGTACGGCCTGCCTTGTCAGCAAGTGACCTCTACAGCGTTGTCCCAGAACTGGCGGACATAGCACGCATAGATGCACACATACTCTTCAGCCTCTTCAGTGAGAATCTGACAGGAAAACACTGGACAGAAATCGCAAAGACAGTGGCCGAGCACATTGCTGTCGGGGCGGATGGCGTAGTCATCGCCCACGGGACGGACACGATGGGATATACAGCAGCAGCCCTTAGCTTTGCACTTCAAAACTTGCCCGTGCCAGTTATACTCGTCGGGTCGCAGCGCTCAGCAGACAGACCAAGCTCGGACGCGGCCTCAAACCTCATAGGCGCAGTGACAGCGGCAGCAAAAGCACCATTTGCGGAAGTAGCGATAGCCATGCATGAAACACCCTCTGACAAAGCAATAGCAATTCATAGAGGCACGAAAACCCGCAAGTGTCACACAAGCAGAAGAGACGCGTTCAAATCCGTCAACACAACCCCAATAGCAGAGATTGAAGAACGAAAGCTGACGATGCTAACTGAGGAATACAAGAAAAGAGACCCTGACAACAGACTTGTCCTCAAACCTGAATTCAACGAGAAAGTCGCGCTAATAAAGTTCTATCCAGGCATGACCCACGAGGTCATAGACTGGCACGTCAAGAACGGTTACAGAGGCATCATACTTGAGGGCACAGGCCTAGGACACGTGAGCAGCCGTTGCCATGAAGCACTGGGAAACGCCGTGAAAGACGACGTCGTTGTTGCCATGACCTCCCAATGCATATGGGGACGCGTAAACATGAACGTGTACTATGCAGGTCGCGACCTGCAAGCTCTAGGAGTAATACCCTTGGAGGATATGCTGGCAGAAACTGCCCTCGTCAAACTCATGTGGGTTCTCGGTCAGACTGCAGACCCTGAAGAAGTGAAGAAGCTTCTGAAAACAAACCTCGCAGGAGAACTGTCGCCCAGAACCCTTCCAGAAGAAGAATACAAGGGATGAGAGGAACAAGCCTTGGAACTAGACTATGAAAAAACCGGCTTGAAGGTCGGAATAGAATGTCATCAGCAACTTAACACTTCTGCAAAACTTTTCTGCAGCTGCAGGCCCGGACTGTTCAAAGAAGAACCTGAAATAACGTTCCTGCGCAGACTCAGACCCACACAAAGCGAGTTAGGTCAAACGGACCCCGCGGCCTTTTTCGAGTTTCAGAAAGGAGTCAGAATCCTGTACGAAGCCAACAGAGCAACTTCCTGCCTCGTGGAAATGGACGAAGAACCGCCCCACCCGCTCAACCGAGAAGCTGTGGAGACTGTGCTGGTAGCAGCTTTAATGATGGGGTGTAAGCCTGTTGACGAAATCCACGTCATGCGCAAAACAGTGATAGATGGCTCGAACACAACGGGCTTCCAAAGAACATGCGTAATAGCACTCGACGGAGAAGTCAGAATCGGCGAAAAGACCGTGCCCATCCAGCACGCAAGCCTAGAGGAGGACGCAGCGCGAAAAACGGCGGAAGAAGGCAACACCATACATTATCGCATAGACAGGCTCGGCATACCCTTGATCGAAGTTGCAACGGGACCAGTGATAAGATCGCCGAAAGAAGCTGAAGAAGTCTCACTCGCAATAGGAAATATACTCAGAGCCACAGGAAAAGTCATACGGGGCCTCGGCACAATCCGCCAGGACATAAACATATCGCTACCCAACGGTGCACTCATAGAGATCAAAGGCGTGCAAGAGCTCGAGTTGATCTCGCATGGCCGTGGAATACGAGGTCAAACGACAACTCAACCTCATCAGGATATCCGAAGAACTCAGGGAACACGGTCTAAAGAAAGAGGACTTGAAGGAAGACTTCGTCGACGTTACAGACATTTTCAGACAGACCAAGTGCAAGGTAATCCGCAAAGCCTTGGACAAGAACCAACAAGTACTGGCCGTAAAGCTGCCCAACTTCAAGGGTTTCTTGAAACGCGAACTCGGGCCCAACTTCCGACTTGGCACAGAACTTTCTGACAGGGCACGTTTCTGGGGAAGAGTGGGCGGAATATTCCACACGGACGAAATGCCAGCTTACGGCGTCACACCAGAAGAGGTCGAACAGCTTAGAAACAGACTTAAAACGGAAGAACAGGATGCCGTCGTCTTCGTCGCGGACAATCCGGAAAACGCAAGAGACGCGCTGAGAGCCGTTGTCGAAAGGGCGAGGGAAGCCACAAAGGGTGTACCCGAGGAGACGCGAGCGCCAAATGCCGATGGCACGACCCGATTCATGAGACCACGGCCTGGTGCAGCAAGAATGTACCCCGAGACGGACATCCCGCCGATGCAGATAACCGAAGAACACGTCAGGCAGGTCAGGACACATCTACCAGAACCTCCCGAGCAGAAGCTCCAAAGGCTTGCCAAGGAGTACAAGCTCAACGAAAAACTTTCGAAGCAGGTACTCGACTCTGAATACGGAGAGCTGTTCGAGGTCATCGTGAAAGAAAGCAAGGTCCAAGCCACGACGGTCGCAGCCTTCATGACTGAAACAATGAAAGCACTCAAACGCGACGGTGTGTCCGTTGAAAAGGTTACAGAAACTCAAATCCGTGACATATTCAAGTGCGTTGGCTCCGCGCAGGTGACAAAAGAAGCTATCCCAGAAATCGTCACATGGCTTGGACAGCACGAAGGGTGCACCGTTCAGGAAGCGACCGAAAGCATAGGCTTGAAAATGCTATCGAAGGAAGAGCTCGTGAAGATTATCGAGCACACGATCCAGACAAACAAGAGACTGATAGAAGAACGCGGTGCCAATGCTTATGGAGCGTTAATAGGCATTGTGATGAAAGAGGTTCGAGGCAAAGCGAACGCGGCACTAGTAAGTGACCTCGTCAAGCAGAAGCTGGAAAATGCAAAAGAAAAGTGAGCAACGCGTACGCGTTAGACGGCCTTTCACCGATAGTTCTTGAGCGAGATCACAGTTTCAGGCAGCAGCTTCAGGTTTTCGCCACAGAAGGGGCAAAGCCTAAACCCGGGCAAGAGTCCTTTGCCGCACGATGGACACTCGTCCGGAGACTTCGCCACATCATCGAGTCTCCCGAATTCCCTCTTCAAGCCCTCCAGTTCAGCTTTGATTTTTTCTACGCTTTCGACGATCGGCTGCATCTGTCTCACATCTGTTCTGACGTTGCACATCATAGCGCGCGCTCCACATACGTAAATGAAACAGAAAAAAAGGCGAATTCTCCCGCAAAACCATGACTTTTCCTTTTCACGCGCGCTAATACTGAAAAGACCTCCCCTATACGTAAATGCTAAAAGGGAATCGCTCTTTCTACTATCACGTGAACAAACTTGCAGGATAAGGCCGCCAGAACAAACCAAGCAGAATTCGCCTTCAGAGTACGAATGGGCGAGTATGAAGTCGAGATCCAGGGAAAACGTGAGGAAGTCTTGAAAACGCTTCAAGACCTGCCAAGCCTAATCGACAACGTCAACAAGGCGTTCGAGAACGTCAAACCCAAGAAAATAACCACACTTACTGTCAAAACAGAACCATCGAAAGAAGAAAAGGTCTCCGCGCAAAAGTATCCAAAGATATCGCCAACAGAAAACTACGAAGAGGCAATTATCAGAATCCTCGAAACGGATTGGGGAAAGTGGCGACCGCGCACCATTGATGAACTCAGGGACGCATTGAAAGCAAACGGCATGGACTATCCAGGCCGCATGCTCGCCGGAATACTCATGGGCTTCGTGAAGAACGAGAAAATCAGAAGATGGAACACGGACGCGGGCTACGTCTACATACTGGCTGAGAAAGAAGCTTTCCTCGCAAGGGGTGCTGCACAGTGAACAAGGTTGAAGCAAGAATAAAGACGCCCTTCGGCGAAATCACCGTAGAGGGAGAAAACGCACAGGACGTGCTCAAGGCACTCGAAGCTTTTCCAGACGGTTTCATGGAGAAAGTCGCAGGTTTCGTCTCAAACAGGCTGATGCCCTCAGGCGTCCAGCTGAAAGGAATAGTTGAAACCACAACAGAAGGCCCAGTAATAGTGGCGCATGAAAATCTCACGCATTACGAGGCAATAGGCTTAACATTGTACGCTTCAGACGAAAAGAAGAATACAGCCGCCCAAATGACCAAGACTTCTTGAATCGAGCGGCATGAAATGCATGGTGCCAGCAAGGCTCAACGAGATGACTAAGAGAGGCCAAGTGTTCAAGCCAGACCCTAACAAGCCGGAGTTCAAACTCACTATCCAAGGCGAAAGATGGGTAGAACAAGAAGTCCTAGCCAAGATCAGAGGAAAAATGGGTTGAACATCGACACACACGACTTGACGGTTCACATCATATACAAGGACTGTTGAACAGACTTTTTCAGGAAAACCAGAAGAAGTGTGGGCCAGCATAAACAAGTTCTTCAGCCAACTTCTTCCCACATTCGAAATGGCGAAGAAACTCACACTCCACGTTGACCTGCAAACTCTGGTAGCACAATGCGAAGGACTCATAGCGTTTTCACCCGAAGGACCTAACCTGCTGATCCCGAGAGGACAAACTAACGGACAATGAAACACTAAGCTTACTGCTATTGGCAGCCCACATTGGATTCAAGCTAGGGAAGAACCCAAAAAGACACGGTGTCAAAAGACACACTGCAGGCAAAACTCGGAAAAGACATGAAAATCAGAAGCACACGACTAGGCGAACTGATCAAGGCAGAGACTGTCATGAAGACGAACAATGATGAATACAAGATCACGACTTACGGTCTACTACAGATGCAAAAGGAAATTCTCCCAAGAATCAAAGCAAAAGCCGGCGCCTAGAAGCCCACTTTGCCGATTCTCTTTTGCCAATTGATGTTCACCCATTCTAGACTTCCAGTTTATCGACCAATTTCGTAAGCATAGCGAGTGAGCGTATTGTTCTATCTGGACGTATCTGACCTGAAACAGGTCCGCCCAGCTTTCTTGAAAGCGAAAGGAGAGAGTGAGGGTCGGCCTCAGCCATTTTATCATGTCCTTCCTCGCTGTGGAGATGGACAGCCATGAATCCCGCGTTTTGCGCACCCCACACGTCGCTTTTCAAGTTGTCACCGACGTGAACAGCCTCGCATGATTTGGTTTTCAGCCCACGCGCTGCCAATTGGAATATCTTGCGGTCAGGCTTGCGGATCCCGACCTCTTCCGAGAATATCATCAAATCGAAGTACTCAGCTGCGTGAAACTCTGCCAGCAATTTCCGTAGCCCTGATCCTGGAGTTAAACCAGTATTGCATATGAGCGCAGTTAGCTTGCCTCGTTCCTTGAGCTCCTGCAGAACCTTTGGAGCGTCCGGATTCAAGTACGGGCGGACATCAAAAACCGGAGAGACAAGAGCTGTCGACAGCTGACCCAGCCAATCTTCTTTGAATTTTCCTGCTGCGCGAGGCATAGCTTGAATGATCAGTCTAAGCTGGTCCAAGTGACTAACATCTTTGTTCTTGTCCCATTCGCCGACCAACGTGGAGATCGCGGTTTTCATGGCCAAGTCTACGTGCTCAGGACTCGACTGGACTCCGAAACCATTCAGCACGGCAGAGATGTTTCTGCAACGGACAGCAGTTCTAAGTGAATTAGCACCGTCTTTCTCGAAAAGCAGAGTCTCCCAAAGGTCGAAAGTCACTGCCTTGATTCGTCTTTCTTCTGCTTTCAAGGAGACAGCCCCGTGCACACATGTGGGTATGCCTGTTAATCATTTTTTCCATCTATTATTCGTGCAAACGCGCGCCATACCAGTAAGCAACGTGTTCGAAAATGATACATACGTGATGCGCATACCATCTACTGGCGAATCGGGTGAGGCGACTTGAGCCCTAGCAAAAGCAAAAAAAGAGTCTCGCTTGCGGCGAAAACTGCGACAAGATTGATGAAAGAACAAGCCAAGAATGTGGTGCTGAAGAAGGCTGAGCTGACTGAAAGTGATAAATCATTAGCGAGACAACACAGTACTCGCTTCCTGAAAAAGTATGTCATATTCCTAAAATACGACGGCGCGAGAATTTCATTTTCCGTGTATATCGTGCCGCACGAGTTTTGGGGCGCAAGCTGGACCAAAGGTTACATCGAAGTGGACAATGACTTTCCAAAGTACC
>CAVYNL010000007.1:0-46908 GCA_963769845.1 Candidatus Bathyarchaeota archaeon
TTCAACCAAGCTTCTCGGTCACGCACAATGCTTTCTCAGCAGCCGAGGCACTAAACAACAGGTCGTCAAGCGTTGCGATAAACGTCATGAGCTTACTCTGACACTTCACACGCGTCATGACCTTTCTCCCCGTGTAAACCGTTCTCACACTCAAACCCGCGGGCGCCCTAACATTGTCAGCCGACACAGCATCAGCGACTGCCTTTGCCCAGCGTGCACTGTCATACTCCAAAACGACTTCAGCTTCCAGTCTTCTCGCCCCTCAACTGCTTCCCAACCAGCTCATCGACAGTCCTTAAGAAATCAGACAAACTTCCAAGCGAGACCTGGGCCCCCGCGGCCACGTTATGCCCCCCACCCTTACCCTGAAACTTCGCCGAGGCCGCCTGCATAATATCACCCAGATTAACCCCCCGACACACGACAGCATCCGTCGTCCGAGCACTGATTTTTGCCACGTCCTCACCCTCAACATTCGCATATGCTATCAAAGGCTTCTCAGGATTAGGCAAACTCGAAGACAGAATAGACGAAACAGCACCCACAATCTTGTCATTAATGAAATTCTCACCATAAACCACGTAAATATTCTGAAACTCCCTCATCCGCTCCGGCTTCTCCATCACCCAACTCAAATACTTACTAATCGTACGCCGGTACTCCTCCAAAATCTTGTTCGCCTTCTCAAGCTGCACACCCCTATCACCCATACACACGGCGATGCCTAAACCGCCCCGGTCCATACGACCCGTAGCGTTCAACAAGACCGAAAATTCCCTCGCATCCCTCAAAGGCGTCCAAGGCTCCTCCTTACACAGAACATATACACTCCCGATCAAGCTGGAAACCTCATAATGCAAACCCCTCGAAACCAGATAATCGGCCAAAGCCGAACACAAACGCTTCCTCTCCTCATCCGACAAATCCCGCAACGCACGCCACTTATCGCCTTCCCTAGGCTTAATTCCCAACCCAGTCAAGAACGCCAAGCTCTTGTCCTCCTCACCGCTCAAACCCGGATAAATGGACTCGTCGATGAAGCCAACGTACGATGAATCGGCCTAGTCTCTCGGCCGAAAAACACAAGGTCCTTCTCCACACTCAGCAACCCAGCACTCACAGCATCCTCAACAATTCGAGCATTCAAACCCGAAAGCGTACGCTGGTCATACTTATCCTGCAAATCCCCCAGCGCGCCAACAACAGCCACGGGCGCCGTGTCAACATTCTCCCGGTCCAAAGCCTTAGCCATAAAATACGCCACACCCGAACCGCTCACCTCCCTGGCACCGTCAATCCCGTGCAGATGAGGATTAACCTGCACACAACCATCCATGCTGTCGCCCACGACCTGATGATGGTCCAAAACCACCATCCTGAAACCCGAGAGCTTCTGTCCCAGCAAATCCATGTACCCGCTCCCCAGGTCAGCAAAAACCACCAGATCAGGCTTGTCAGCAACTATCTTGCCAACAATCCTGTCCTCAACCCACTGAGTTATCCGAACACGAAACCTAGCATCAAGCCTAAAAAGAGCCTTCCCAACCACACCCGCAGCCGCAACCCCATCGGCATCCAAATGAGAAAAAACATGAACAAAACCATCATCCTCAACAACCTCCCGAATCAGCTTAGCCGCACGCTCAGCAGACCCCAAAAAGCCCGCAACATCCTTCTCAGCCGAACCCTGAGCCATAGCAATCACACTAGCCTAACGGGCCAGAATATTTAAGGATTTAAACCAGGCTTCCGAACACAGAAAAAGAACTGAAGACGGCCAAGAACCTACGTTATCGAAGCTATCCTCGCCTCGTACTTCCAGTTCGCCGGCAACACACTCTTCCGCTTATAGTACCTCGAAAGCTTGTGAATCTTCGCCTCAATCAGCTGCAAAGCCCGCTTATTGTACAAGTCCGTCTTATTCTTCTCCAAATGCAAGGCAAGACTCTCAGCCTTCCCAAGCAAACTAGCCAGATCCTCAGGCAAAGCAGGCGCAAGCTCATTCTCCCTAAGCACCTTAATCACACGCTTCCCAGTAATCGGCTTCGTCAAAGGAACCGCATACTGATCCCGCAAAATCGTTCCAATACGACTCGGAGAATTGCCCTCCTTAGCAAGCTTCACAATCAAAGCCTCCACCTCCTCAGGCTGATACTTACACCAATTCGGAGGCCTCTTACTGACAGGCCGAATCTGATGAGACTTACCCTTTTCCTGCTTGGGCACAACGATTACCTCAAACGCTGTATGACCAACGATGAACGTGTATTTAAAAGTATAGCGTGCAGAAGCACACTGAAAAAGGCTCATTTGACAATAAGAACCGGACAAACAGCATGATGCATTATCGCATCGCTGACGCCTCCCAACAACAACTCCCTGATGTGACTTAACCCGCGAGCCCCCATAACGATCAGCCCGAACTTGCCCTCCTGAGCAGCCCTGACAATCTCATGAACGGGGTGCCCTTCCTCAAGCACCGTGTGAACCTCAACGCCAGAGGCCTTGATATGCTTCTTGCCCTCATCCAAAATCTTCTTCCCGGCCTCACGCGCCGACTCGGCCAACTTCGAAATGTCCGATGCACTCATCACCGGAACACCGACCGTCGTGCTGGGCTCAGGCAAATACCCCGTCACACCCGCAACCGAATAAGCATGAATCAAAGTCAACTTGCCCCCAAACTTGGTGGCAATCTCAACAGCAACATCCAAAGCCCTCAAAGACTGCTCAGAACCGTCCAAAGGAACCAGAATCTTCTCAAACAACCCGAACACCTCAACAAACAACTGACCCAGAACCAGATATAAGCTTACCCAAACCCCCAACGAAGCAGAAAAGAATCAAACTTTGCGAGAAAAAAGTGATCTTCATTGAGCAGATGTCTTGTACCACTTAGCAAACTTCCTAAAAGCGTTCGCCCGATGCGAACTCCGATTCTTCTCCTCAATACTCATCTCCGCAAAAGTCTTCCTGCCTCCAGAGGGGATGAAGAGGGGGTCAAAACCGAAACCAGCCTCAGCACTCTTCCTCCTTTCACTCAGCGCAATCTTCCCCAGAACCGTACCGCCAAAACATACAGGCTCGTCGACTTCCTCCGAGAAATAGGCAATGACAGACTCGAACCTAGCCTTCCTGTCTCCAACATTCTTCATAAGCCCAAGCAGGCCACGATTACCTACAGTCCTGTAGACATACGAAGCATAAGGCCCAGGAAAACCCCTCAACGCATCCACAAACAATCCAGCGTCCTCAACGATAATGGGCAAGTTGCACCTGCGAAAAGCATCTATCACACTGGCCTTCGCGACCTCCTCCAAACTGTCACTCTGAATCTCCAACGACTTGACCCTAAGCATCCCGACTGCGATCTTGAACTCGCCGAGAACGCGACGGGCTTCATCGAACTTGTTGATGTTGTTCGTCGCGAAGAAGATAACACGACCCCTCAACCTGAAAACCATATCACACCCCACTCAACCTCTCCAGACTCATCACGCTCGTAAGGATCGCACTCAACACCGCCCTAATCATGTTTCTCTTTCCTCTCTGCAACATAACGTCCTCTTCTCTCAATTTCGCCAATCTTCTCGGTAACCTTCCTTGAAGACTCAGCCCCTACAGTGCTCGCGTAACCCTCAACCACGCTTCGCATGCATTCGTCAGCAAACTCAAAATGAGTGCTCTGAAGAGCTCTTTTCATAAGGTGCAAATCCACAGCTCGAGCCTCAAGCTCAACAGTCTTCTCCCCAAGCCCAAAATCCACAAAACAAACGTTGCCATCCCCGTCCAAAATCATGTTAGAGGTAGTCAAATCCCCATGAACCATCCCATGCTTGTGAAGCAGCCCTATCAAACAGCCAATCTTGAAACACAACCGCCGCCTCTCCCGCTCAGCAACCTCCCCCAGCAACTGTTTCACCTGTCTTCCATCCACGTACTCCATGATTATGGTCGAGTCTTTTACGTCGACAAGATAGATCAGCGGCGTTGGAACCCCTGCCACTTTCGCTTCATGCATCAACTGCGGCTCATGCACCGTGCGATAGGTTCGAATCCGCAAATCCAACTGCGACGGGCGGTATTCTTTTGGCAGCCGCTTCTTCATAACGACCTTCCGGCCGTGCCACTCTGCAAGATACAGACTCGCCTCTGCACCCTTCTTGATCAGAACGGGCCGCTTCAACGCAACCAAGGTATTTCGACCTCTTCAAGCCTCCATCGAGGCCTAACAGAACTGCTCTCAAAGGGTGTGACAACGCCATGCGTCCAAGCCAGCACGCCTGTCCACGCAACCATCGCCCCGTTGTCAATCGCAAACTCGCCAGGCACAGTTTCAAACCGAGCATCATGCGCCTTGGCCATCGAACGAATCATAGCCTGCAACCGCTTGTTAGCCGCTACCCCACCGGTCAACAACACTTCCTTCTTTTCCACGTGCGCCAACGCTCGTTCAGTAACCTCTGTTACCATCGAAAACGCCGTCTCCTGAAGACTGTAACACAAATCCTCAAGCCGACACCTCCCGCTTCTCAACAAGCCAACAGCCGCAGTCAACAGACCACTGAGAGACATGTCCATGCCCTTGACCACGTACGGCAAGGATACAATCTCCTTCCCTTCCCTAGCGAGTTTTTCGACGACAGCACCGAAAGGCAGACCCGGCTTCTGACGAAGGCCCGCTTCCCGGGCGAAAACGTCCAGACAGTTGCCGAGAGCAATGTCCAACGTCTCGCCGAAAACACGATAGCGACCAGAATCATAAGCAGCAACGATGGTGTTACCCCCGGAAACATACAAGGTCACAGGGTCCTTTGCACCGGTCTCAAGCCTTCCGATCTCGATATGAGCCACGCAATGGTTAACGCCGACCAAAGGCACATGAAGAAACGAGGCCAAAGCACGAGCCACAGTCGCCCCAGTCCGCAAGCACGGCCCGAGCCCTGGACCCTGAGAAAAAGCGACCATCGACAAACCCTTCGGCTTCACCTCGGAAACCTTGAAAACCCTTTCCAGCACGTTACCCGCTACATCAGCATGATGTCTAGCCGCTTCACGTGGATGGATACCGCCCTCCACCGGCACGAACGCATCTATCACATTCGCGAGTATTCTGCCGTCAAAAGAGCACAATCCAACGCTGAAATCATCTGCTGAAGACTCTATTCCCAAGCAGCACCGATCGTTCAGCTTCTTGCCCTTCATCTCAGCCCATCTTCAACATGGATTTCCCGAATCTGAAACATACACGTTTTTATTTTGAGGCTGCATATATTAAAGTAGATTGGAACGGATAACGATGCCTAAACGCAACGACATGGAGCAGAAAGCCCTTCAGTACATAATGAACACCGGCTTCGGTGGCGTTCTCCAATCTGACCTATGGAGGGAACTCGGAGCAACAAGCAGGGAAGGCTCCAGAATATCCTTGAAGCTTGAAACCAAAGGCCTGATCCGAAGAGAAAAAGAGCTCCGCGAAGGAAGATGGACTTACAGGCTTTTCCCGAAAAGGCTACCTGCAAACATTGACTCGATAGTAGACTGTCCATGTCTCATGTGCACAGAAAACCCAAGATGCGACCCGGCAAGCGCGCCGTCACCCCAAAACTGCGAACGCCTCACAGACTGGATTCTGAGCATATCCGGAGGCGAGACAGGCGTCATGGGTGACAGCTAACTGTGCCCAAAGCATGGATACAGGACAGAAAACGAGACTACTACTACAAGAAAGCCAAGCAGGAAATGTACCGTTCTCGAGCAGCCTACAAGCTTTTTCAGGCAATCAAAAAATACGGGTTCATAAAATTCGGCGATGTTGTCATCGATCTGGGCGCAGCGCCAGGTGGCTGGATCCAGGCGGCAAGAAAAACCGTTGGGAACAAGGGCTTCGTCCTAGGCGTGGACCTGAAACCGATCGAACCGTTCACGCAACACTATGTGAGAACGATGATCTGCGACATGACGGAAGAGGATGCACTTCAGCAGATCCTGGAGCTGCTTCCCCGAAAAGCCGACTCTGTTATCTCAGACGCGTCGCCGAGCATTTCCGGCATATGGGAAGTAGACCACGCTCGTCAGATGGATTTGGCACAGAAAGCGTTGTACATAGCCTCAGAAACCCTCAGGCCGGGCGGAAACTTCTTCGTCAAAGTCTTCCAAGGAGACATGCTTGACGATTTTGTGGAGAAGGTGAAACAGCACTTCAGGCTTGTGCGAGTCATAAAGCCGGAGGCAAGCAGAGCAAAGAGTTCAGAAATGTTCGTGCTGGCGACACGGTTCAGACCGTCCGAAACTGGACAGTAAGTATATAATCTTTCAAGGTTCTATTTGATAAGCAACGGTGGAACATTGAAGATCATCGCTGCTGACTCTTCAGCCGCTGTGCTTAGCGAAAAGTTTGAGCCATTGTCTATCGTGGCGGCAGCATCAGTTCTGGTGGATCCACCGTATAGAGAGGCTGATGCTGTTCTGGCTGAGCCGATCTTTGTGGACGCGCAAAACGGTCACGAAGTCATAGTGCACGAAGCCGAGCTTTGCAGGGACCTCATCGGAAAAGTAGGAGCAGACGTTGTGCACTTGGACATGTCGTTAGGCGCTTGTCCAGTTGAAGAGCTGTCGCCCATCCAGCTTACGAACATGAGAGTTTCCACGAGAGCCAGACAACACCTTCTGAAAGTGTTGCCGAAACTGCGGAAGATCGCGACGGAGATCATGCAGAAACACGGCGTCGAAGTCTTAGCTATAGGGAAAGAAAGCATGCCAGTGAGAGTCGCGGAGTTGACGTCTGGCGCTCACGCGATATTATATTCTTGCGAGAAAGCCGTGGAAGACAAAAAACAAATTCTGCTGGGGTTGCCTTCCAAATGCCAACCCAGATTTGGCAATAGGGGAGTTTATCTGTATTCGCTCATGGCAGCTGAGCATGATGTCAGGGGACATGCTGACGATGCTAAGGGCATTCTGAACAAGGTTAATATTGCTGAGTTGCTAAACCCATGTGCGAGAGGTTTCAGGGCTCTCAGGATCAACCCTAAGACCTAAGAAAAAGTGAGTCGAATATGGGCATGCCATTCTGGAACAACGCGTCGCCACGCAACAGGAGGCTGATAATCATAGCCATGGTGTTTATTGCCTCCGTGATTGCGACGGGATTGTCAACATTGACGCCTATGAGCCAACAGGACGCAGAGACTACGTACAACCAGCTAAACCAGACAGTCACTTCGATGAAGGATAGCGGCTCACTGTTGCAAGACATTTTCGGGAACAATCTCATGATCACTGTCATGATGTTCATACCCTTCATCGGACCAATCTTGGGGTTCTACGCTTTCTATAACACGGGCGTCGTGATCGGCGCCACGGGCATCGTGCAGGGTTTTCATCCGCTGATCGGTTTTGCCAGTCTGTGGTTGACCCCTATCGCCTGGCTAGAATTCGCAGCCTATTCGACAGCGATCGCCGCCAGCCTGTGGCTGACTTGGAGACTAATGCACGGCGGAGGCATCCATGAGCTTGTCAACACGAGCAAGTTCCTCTCAATCTGTACGCTCATACTTCTGCTCGGCGCAATAATAGAAACTGCATTGGTGTGAGAAACGGTAAGAGATACGACGCTTCTCGCCTAATTTCTCTTCTTTGCGACGTTTCTGATTTCAAGGTTCATGTCTAAGGCTTTTGCGCTGTTGGTTATCATCCCGATGCTTATGATGTCCACGCCCTTTGACGCAAACTCAAGAAGGTTCCTCTCGTTAATTCCTCCACTGGCTTCCAGCAGGACACGTTCCCTGAGCTTCTTATCCTTAAGCAACGCAACTGCTTTCTCTACTTGTTTTGGAGAGAAATTGTCAAGCATTATCACGTCTGCCCCTGCATGGACTGCGGGCAAAATCTCTTCCGTACTTGTCACTTCAACCTCGATTTTCTTGCTGAACGAGGCTCTTTCTTTGGCTTTTTTGACTGCTCTCTCCACGTTTCCAGCGATTGCGATGTGATTGTCTTTTATCAAGATCATGTCGTCCAGATGAAACCGATGCGGGTCTCCTCCGCCCATGAGGACGGCTTTCTTGTCAAAATACAGTAGTCCCGGAGCAGTTTTTCGTGTGCAAGCGATTCTAGTCTGGGCTCCTGCTTTTCGAATTCTGTCCACCGTGTTGGCTGTTGCTGTGGCGATGCCGCTCATTCGGGAGACAATGTTGAGCAGTGTGCGTTCAACGGCGAGAATTGTCCTGGCGCTGCCCTCTATCTTCAGCAGGATTTGACCCGGTTTGACTTTGTCTCCGTCTTTGATGTTGGTTTTTGCCGTGAGCCCTAGACTCTCTGAAAGGATTTCTGCTTCTTCAATGCCAGCAACCGTGCCTGCTTCTTTGGATATGACTTCGGCTTCTGCTATGGTTTCCGGGGGAACTATCAGTGAAGTGGTTACGTCTCCTTCGCCTATGTCTTCAGCCAGCATCGTGCGGAGTTTTTCTTCCAGAATCTTGCGTGGGATGAACATGTTTGTAGTTGTTGATTGTGCTGGCTTAAAATACTTGCTCGTTGTTGGCGACTGCAACGATCGCTTTGGCAGCGTTTTTCAGGCCGTCGTGTTTTAGGGCTTCTTTTTGAACTTCTTCTGTGCGCTGTATGGTTTCAGGCTGGAGGATTTGCTGCACGCTCTTCAACAGTTTTTCTTTGTCCAGCACTTCCTGCAATACTATTTTTGCGACGCCCAGGTTCTTTGCGTGATCTGCGTTGGTCAGCTGTTCAGTGTGTCCAGGCGTGGGGATTATCACCATAGGCTTGCCGTAGCAGATACACTGAGTTATCGTGCCATGCCCCGCCCGCCCGATTGCCACGTCGCACGCTTTCAGATATTCGAAACGGTTAGGAAGCCACCTGTAAATTGTTACGTTGCCGTGCCTGATGGGTTTGGTGTCAGCGTTGGGGTAGCCGTAGGATACTACGATTTCATAATCCGATGGGAAATCCAGCAGAATCTTTCTCAGGACTCCGGTGACGAAGGCTTTTTCCGTGGTTGGTCCGCTTATGGGTACGAAGATTACGGGCTTGTCCATTGGAAGGTTGAGTTTTTTCCTGAGCTTTTCCTTTGTTGGCAGCGAGTTCGGGCGTTCTGGCAGGATGGGCCCTATGAGTTTCACGCTTTTCCTGTAAGCTCTGGGGATGACCAAGTTCCCTTCGCATATCGTGTAAGGCGGGGGGAAATCTGGGATGAGCACGCTGTTGCCCATCGTCCACGTTAAGCCTATAAATGCTAACACTATTGACTCGGCCAGTCTGGAAAGACGCAGGAACCGCTTCTTCCGTGGAACCCGCATCTGGAACTGGTTGAGTATGCAGATCCTTGGAACGCCCAGCAGTCTTGCCGCTATCAGAGGTGAGACGCGCGAGTCTGAGACGACGATGTCGGGTCTGATGCTGCCTATCGCTTTAAGTTCAAAGCCTATTTGGTTGAGAAGTGTGAATGAAGCGATGAAGGGTCCGGGGTTGATGACGGTTTGTCTGAAGTCTACGCTCCCGTCCGGTTTGACTTGGAACCCGATCGGCGGGGCTTTCAGGAGTGGAAAATTTTCTCTTTCGACGTAGCCTATACCCTCGCGGTAGGTTGAAAATATGATCTCGACGTTTTCCTTTGCCAGTCTTTTGGCTATTGGAAGGCATCTTCCGACGTGTCCTAGGCCGATGCCGCATGGTGCGAAGTAGATCTTCATGAGGTTATTTCCCGCCGAGGGGTTTGCGCGTTATCGTGCCGCAGGGTTTTTCTTCTTCGAATATTATGGCTTGGAACTTGTAGACGTTTGTGCCTTGTACGAGCCAGTAGTCCGTGGGCAGTCCTGCTTTGTTGCAGCATTGGCACAGGAATTCTTCTTCGTTCCATTCCCATTCAACCGGCACTTGCGGGAGGAGGAGTCCTTTGTACATTCCTCTTTCGATGATCAGGCCGTCTTCGCCGACTTTGACTTTTGAGCTGTATTCCTTGGGGTTTTTTACTTCTATTTTCTGTGGGGGTGTGAGGACGCTTACTTCGAAAACTACGTGGTCGAGTTCCTGAGGCTTCAGGGGAGGAAAGCGTGGGTCCCGTGTGGCCGCGTTTATCGCTGAGTCGATGACTGCTTCTGCCAAGGGTGTGGTTGGGTATGGGTAGCCGATGCATCCGCGGAGTTCTTTCTCTTCGTTCTGTATGGTGTTTATTGTGACGAAGACGCCGCACGGTTGGAGGAGCTTTTGGCTTAGTCCTTCTGGCGGGGCAATGTGTTTTCTGGTTTTGAGATAGTTTTCAACGGCTCTGCGTGCTAGCTGGACGAGCAGGGTGCCTTCGTCTTGGCTCAGTTGGAACGACAATGTTGCGGCCTCTCATGTACGGCAGTAAGCTATTCTGTGGAATAGGGCGTTTAAGGTTTTGCAGATGGGCTGTGGGCTTAGAATTTGATTGATTCTTCTTGTATGCCCTGTTTGGTTATTATGAGGAAGTCTATTCCGTCGCCGCTCATGATGTCTCTGCTTATGGCGGATTTCATCGCTCGGGTGACGAGGTCTCTTGCTTCCTGCAGGTTCATGTTGTCTTTGTATCCTTCTTCTACTACGCCCATGGCGATTTCTGTTCCTGAGCCGACGACTGTGTACTTGTCCGGCAAGACTGAGCCGAGAGGGTCGAGAGAGTAGAGCGACGCGCCTTCACTGTCTATTCCGCCCACGATTGTCTGTGTAATAAGCGGGGCGAGGCGGCGGTTAAAGAGCAAGTTTGACATGAGTTTGGCGGCTGACCTTACGGAGATGGCCCGGCCTACGTCTAGTTTGAAGAGGTTGCCGTAGGCTTCGACTTCCCTTACGAGAACCTGCATGTCGGAGACGAGCCCTGCGCAGGCGGCGCCTATGTGCTCTGTTATCTTGAAGACTTTCTTGCCCGTTTTGCTGACGACCAGGTAGCCGTAAGAGATACGTTTTTCAGAGGCGAGGAGTACGCCGTCTTTGAAGGTTAGGCCTATCGTGGTGGCGCCTGGTACCCACATGTAACCGTTCTGTTGTGCTTGCTTTTCCATGATTGGCACCTTTCTCGGTTTATTGCACGGACAACCTATTAAACTTAATGACCAAAAAGTGGAGACTTCTCCCGCTCATTTCCCCCTTTTTTGCAGTGACAGTCTAGGACAGACTGTTTGCCTGTCATATGTCGTCAAAAGTGCATGCAAGAAGCATGTACTATGAGAATGCAAATAGAGAATTTCGCAAGATTGTTGATTATGGCACGGAAAGCTTTGACTTCAGTTTCATTGAAGGACAGTGTTTCAAGTGGGTTGTGACTTATGTCCACGGGAAATACATCGTTCTGCAACATAGAACTGAGAACAAGTGGCTCTTGATTAGGCAGCTAAACCGTTTTCAGCCTGAATACATGGAACGTTTGAGACAAGACTTGGCGTGGCTGAATTTCGTTGATTTCCAAACCATGATTTCTTTGACAGTTGACCCTAAGCGGTTTGCTTTGTTGCATCATGAGTACTTCTTTGTTAAGAAGGGTTGGGCAAAGCTTCATAGATGGTTGAGAAAGAAGTATGGTATGTTCTTCTACGTCTGCATCTTGGAGATTACGAAGAAGGGTAGGCCTCATCTACACATTTTGACCACTCTGCCCTTCGTGGACGTTAACGATTTGCGTGAGAAATGGGTGAAGTACGGTGGCGGTCAACAGATGAGAGTTGACTGTCTATCGGGACGCTACAATGGTGTCGGTTACGTGTTAAAGTATGTCACCAAGAGCCTTGTCAATTCGGTAGAAGGTAAAATGGACCTTTCAACAGTCTTGCTGTTTGCTTCTAACAAGCGTCTCTTCAGCATGAATGACGTGCGAAACCGCAGTATGCTTGACTTCACCAAAGAGCAAGTGAGACTTTACGAGATCAAGGGCTCAGCTCCTTTGGGCTTGGTCGAATCTCTGTGTCGCGAGATGAATGTTGACGTTGGAGATTTTGTTATCGTTGAACCTGATAATGTTATTCTAGCTCTTTATCAAGACGTATTTGGCTATCCATATGACGGAGGTTAGAGATGCGGGCGCAGTTCGGGTGTTCGGAAAGACTTTTATTATACATGGAATAACCCTAACCGAAGGTATTTCTAAATGAATGTAGAAACAAGTAAAAACTTGGGCGGAGTAGGCGCGATACTGCTGGTAATTGGTGTGTTAGCTGCGCGTGCAAACGGATTCGCTGGCCTACTAGACCTTGTCGGCTTGATACTTGTGCTGATAGCCATGAAAGGTTTTGCAGACTATTACAAGACAGTGGCATATTTAACAACGCGCTCTATGGGGTAATCACGGCCATAATTGGAGTGGTGGCATTCGCTGCAGTCGCCGTGGTCGCAATCCTAAACGTCATAGCCTCTGGATTCGACATAACAGATCCGAACGCGTGGACGCAGCGATTCACAGACTTCAACTCGTTCTGGAACCAGTTTTCAAGCGTTGTCATAGGCGTCATCGTAGCCTTGGTTGTTCTCTTTGCGTTTTTCGTTATTGCATTCATATTCTTCAGAAAATCGCTGGATACTATTGCCACAAAGTCTGGAGTTGGAATGTTCAGAACAGCAGGACTACTAATGCTGATTGGCGCTGTCTTAACCATTGTCCTCGTGGGCCTAATACTAATCTGGATCGGTTTCATACTGCTAGCCGTAGCATTCTTTTCAATTAGGACGCAATCAACACAGCCAACCCAAACTACATCACGGCCGCCACAGTAAGAGGCGCGCGCCGAGAACCCGCGACAAGACACCCGATTTCTTTTTCTACCGCGCGCTTGCATATTGAGAGAATTTTCTGAGTTCGGAACACCTGCATTTGACAGCAATACAGTTTTACCTATGAGGGCTTGAGCGCGTGTCGGTCAACAATCCTTTCTTAAATTTATCCTTGTAATAATGGCAGAGGCAAAAGATGCCGAGAATCAGAGAAGAAAGAAAGAGGACCAGAAAGGCTAGCACTACGTTCCACGATGCCATTTTGGATTAGACTTCCCCAAAAAAAGAAAAAGAGGGGATTGTGCGGGAGACCATGGAGACATCGCCACTTGTCATAGGTTCAAGTCCTATCGGCGGCGCCACACAGAGCTCACTCGAATTTGGACTGCTCACGTTTCTTGAAGAAAATGCCCAAGTTGCGAGGAAGACTTTCGAGATAGTCCACCAGACTTAGACGCTCTAGTTTCCTGAGTGTTGTGGCTGGCAGCTTGTCATGTGGTACACCTTCCAAGAGTAGGGCGGTTTCTTCCTCGGAGAATTCCTCTTCCTCTCCCGTCCATTGTATGACTTCTTTGTTCTGTGGACAGACTCTTTGGCAGTGCATGCATCCTACGATGCAGTTGTGCCAGGAAGCGTCCATCCAGTTGGGGAATGGAACATCGCCCTTTTTCTCATTATGATAAACAATGCATCGCTCAGCCCGCAAAAGAAAACGGTCTGCTGAAATGGCACCAGTGGGGCAAGCTCGACGACATAACTCGCATTCCTCGCAGCTCTTCATCATTGTTGCTTCTTGCCAAGAATCTTCTTCACAAGGCATATCAGAATAGACAGCTACGAGTTGGAGAAAGCTTCCCAGTCCAGAGACATAGCAAATATTGTTCCTGCCGTATTGAACGAGACCACTTCGAGCTGCCAACAGTTTGAGGGGCAGCGCAGTTCCTGTTGACTTGTAACCTTTTTCGCCGAGTATTTTTGCGAGAAGGTTCCCAACTTGTTTTTCTATGTCGTCATATGCTGTGTAGGTAGGAGGAAGAATTAGCGGACGTCGCTGTCCATTCCAGATGAAAATCGCTCGAGTCTGAGGTCTGGGGACAGCGACAACAATCAAGGATTGTGCTTTCGGCAAGTCTTCAGGAACCTGGAAGTTGAACCAAGCAAGGCGGTCTTGATAGAACTGACCGTCAAGAAAGGCGTGATTGCGGAGACTTTCTATCTCTTTCTGCAACTCCTGCAAATGGGAGACGGAAACAATTCGTGCCTGAAAGCCACGCTCTCTCAAGCGAACAAACAAGTCATCGACAAAACTATCCATGACTGATGACAACATATTCACTTTTATAAGAGTTTGGTTGATTGGACAAACCTTTACCCCCAAACCCAAAACCCATCTATTTAGTTGACCATGACCTTCAGCTTGGAATCCAATTCCTTAGGATGCGTGCTACTCGTCGTTATTATTGACTCAAACCCGAGCTTTCTCCAGAACCCCTCAGCTTCCTTATTGCCGATAATGTATCTCACAGTCAAGTCCTCAGCCTTGTTTGACTTAAAGAATTTACAGAGTTCCTTCACCAAGCTTTTTCCAACGCCCTTTCTTCTAAACTGCTTCACGACGTACATAAGCGAGACTTGACCAACAGTTCTTGGCATATGGTCACTTCTGCGCGTGACTTCGCCTTGGACATACCCTATTATCTCGCCATCTGCTTCAGCAAGCAATACATGGATGTTGCTGTCCGCTAGGTCATTCTCAACTGTCTGTTTGAGAAGCTTCTTTCCCTCTTCAGTTATACGCCAAATCAAAGGGTTGGATTTTTCAGCGTGCTCCTGCAACAACAATCTTAGCTCAACAATTCTCTCCACATCCGAAGAAGCTGCTCTTCTAATTGTAAGGCTATCCATAGGATTCACCTGTTCAGAATTTGGGATAAAACTTTACCCCAACCAACGAGATTTCTACGTCACTTATGCCTTTAGTCTATTACTTCAGAATCTTCTCGATGAGTTGCGCTGAGAAGGGTTTTCCGTGTGCAGGATAGATTGTCGTGACTCCAAGCTCCAGTAATTTCCTCCAGCTTTCCTTGACTTTCTTGCTGTCTTCAGCAACAGTGGGCAATCCTGGTCCAAGTCTGAGCGGAAACTTGTTCATTGCAAGGTCTCCCACAAAAGCCTCTCCAGAATCCAGCAGCACGCTCACTGAACCCATGGTGTGCCCAGGACTATAGACAATTCTTCCAGAAATTCCGTAGTCTTTTAGAGACAAGCCATCATCGTCGACCACTAGTTCAACTTCGGCGGACGGAATTTCGCCATAAAACCAAGTGATGATTCTGCTGAACACTTTCCTGCCCATCCATCCTCCAGGCAGATGCATGTCTTTCCATTCTCCAGCTTCGAGACAATTCTTCGCCAATCGGTGCATGGCAATGTTTGCCTTCGTGAGTTGCTTGATGTCTCTTGCAGAGCCTATGTGGTCTGGATGTCCATCCGTTATGACAATCAGTTTGATGTTCTCGGGTTCTAATGGAATGTTCTTCATTGCCACGATAAAATCCATCTTCTTATTAGCTGGTCCACCGTCAATCATTATCACGCCCCGTTCTCGAATCACGTAGCAGTCGTTGAACCCGAGAGAGAAAAGGAAAAATCTCTGCCTTCATTCGAGCGACCTTTTGAGCAGTCTAGCATTGTTGAGAAAGATAAAGCCTCTGATTTCCAGTCTACGGGGATAAAACTTTACTCCCCAAACCCCAAACCCCACGTGAGTTCTATTTCGAAGATTGCAGTGTTTTCGGAAATTCTTCCATGAATTGGACGAAGATAGTCATTGCAGCAAATGTTTGGTCGAAAGTAGGTTTGTATTTGTGATGAGCGATTGCGTTTCTCACTTTGTCCCAAAGATCTTCGATGGTTATTTGGTCACTTTCTCCATCAATGCTCTGACAGTGGACGTAGTTTAGATTCTTGAGTTGTGATGCGTACCTTTGAGGACCTCCCCTTTCATTCTTGAAGGTCAACTTTTTTGTAGGATCTCTTTGAATTATCCCATCGACTGCAGCATCAATGATTTCTTCCATTACATTGCATGACCAAAGGACAACGAGATTAAAAGAACCCCTATCGAAGAAAACAGGTATGAATCTACCATCGTCTATTTTTTCTATGATTTTTGCTGAATTTGGAAAACCTTCAAGTTCTTTTTCCCAAATCCTCTTTCTCTTTTTGAAAAAACCATCATCCAAATGTACATTGTCACGAAGGGAAATTCTTTGGCCTAAGACTGTTACTTCAACAATTGCCAAGGTAAGTGCCACAGTAGGGACAGAGAACGTTAGCAAGAATTGAAAAAGCCCATACATGTCATTAGGGAATTTTGCAAGAAAGGGGAATGCAATTGCGAGAGTGCTAGTAATCAGGAAAAGAGAACCACGCAGATGGCCCATGTTAGGCACTTCTTGAGTTCGCGCAAAATTCTTTGAACCTAGACCCGATACCAATACCAATGCGAAGAACATAGGCACATAGAGCAGGAGTATTAGTCGGTTCAGCGCATAATCTATTGTTATTTCCACTGCTAACCCAACTGCCAGAGGCGGTCCACTTATCCAAAAGAACCTAGGCCCATACAGTCTCCTCATCGAACATAGCAAGGAATATTCCTTGCAACGTTGGTTGCTTCATTGTCTCGCTTTCCAATAGCGCGCGCGCAGTCTTCACTTATCAATCACCAACTACGGCATTCCTTATTGACTCATTCTGCTCGTCCATCTTCGCCGTGACACCATCAGTGAAGAAAGGTGTGTAGCTGGGTGACTTTGGCACTTCTGCCGTGAGAATTACCATCTTCTCAATCGCAGAAACGAACCATAGAACTGCACTATCAAGTGACTCTCCCACTTTCGCAGCACTCTTCACTGCTGCAATCAATCGAGCAGGACTTTCTTTGAACCTGTCAGTTGAAATAATGAAGAAGAGTTCCTCGATCGTCGCCAAATAGGCATAGAACAGGTAGAGATTAAGCCAAAGAATGCTAGGCTTGATTAGTCTTGACCTCTTTCTCAATATGTCTTCGAATATCTGGCTTTGCGCACGTTGACTCTGAAACTTAGCGATTTTAGTAATTGTTCCTGTCACCTGATCTTCAGGAAACTCGTTAGCCGACTTGTCAAGAACTCGTCCTAAAGTTCCTATTATTAGCAGAGTGCCCTTTTGGACTCGCCTGAGGTCAAACATCAGTGGAGAATAGACTTCATCAACAACCGTTTTCCATTCTTCAGCTTTCACCTTTCGATCTTCTTGTCTCTCTTCGAAATAGTGTGTTGCATAAACTCCAGCGACGGTCCCACCTATTCCCAAGATTGCACCAAGAGCTACTTCAACTGCAGACATGATCAGAGGCTAGGCTCTCTGTCGATTTAACTATTTCTGACCCATCGCGCGCGCTACTCACTATATCTCTGTTCTATCAAGGAGCGTTATTTCGAGGTCATAACTACATTTCATGCACTTGAGAAAGACCTTATTCTTTTTGTTTCCATAGATTTGCCAACTGCCAAACCACCGTTTCCCTTCTTCCGTGCAGTTGGGACAAGTCAACTCCACTAAGACCTCGTCTTTCTTTGACATAATGTAGTGGATTCCATCAACCACCTTTTCCGTAGTGTAAACGGAAGTGGGTTGCTTTCGTTCTTCTTCGCCAATCACGGTTAGTGGGGCTTGACCTCTACAATGCTGTCGTTAAGGAGGCCACTGGATTGAAGGCCCAGACGTCGAAAGCTGACCCTGTTCTGAGCTACACTGATAGGCAAACAGTCAAAGACGACCTTGATAATGTAACGTTCAAGATGGCCATATATCTTGCACTCAGAGCGTTGAAATGGTTCAAGCATGACTGGCTGGGCAAGGTTGACCTTGAAGGATTCCTCATTCTCAAGTCAAGCCCTAACCATTACCATCTTGTTTTCAACGCGCCTGTTTCTTGGAGCAAAAATCTTCACGTCATCGCTTGGATTGCGCAGCGAGTCAAAAACAGGAGTCTCAACGCTTATGTGATTATGCAGTGTATCAAGGAGTCTTCTACTCTTCGCATAGGCCCTAAGGGAGACAAGCCTTCTCCCAGAATCGTCTTCCGCTACGGCAAACAGGACAAGCAAATCAAGAATTTCCTTGAGTATCGAAGGCTAATTCAGAGAACAATCAGGGAAATGGAAGAGGCATAGCGTGCAACCGAAAATATGAGTGACTACGAATAGCGTTCTCCGAAGCTCCTAGCAACCGCGACCAAGTCTCGAATGTCCAATATCCCATCTCCAGTTACGTCTGCGCGAGAGTTCCATTTGGGGTCACCCGCACGACTGCCGAAACATGCTGCTGCTAACGCCACGTCTTTCATGTCCACTTTCATGTCACGATTCAGATCATAGAGAGCGGGGTTGGTCCAGTACGAGTAGGGGCTCATGAGAGGATAATGGTCCGTGTTGTTTGCATCGATTATGTAGGGCGTGTCCCCTATGCCGTCACCGTTCGAGTCTGTGCCGTTGTAGTCGCTCCAGTAATTTCCGCTGGAAGGATGGTCGTCATCCCAAAAGTTGCTTGAAAAGTACCCTGAAGAATAGTTTCCGTAGAGCCAATAATAGTCTGAGGCCACGTCCCTGTCGTTGCCCGCGAAGGAGTCGTGAAGGAAGAGGTTCCAGTCCGAATAATAGAGACAGACTCCGTAGCTGCTGTCGCGGATCATGCAGTCCTCTATCGTGTTATTGTTAGACTCGAAGAGCACGAGCCCTCCCCAATGCCAAAGCACCGTCACGTTCCCGCTTGTCACGTAGAGACGATTGTTTCCCAGCGACATGTTTGCCAAAGTGCAGTTGCTTGTCCCCGCTAGGAGCAGACCGTCCTTGTTTCCCGCAAAATCAAAATCCTTCACCGTCACGTTCGCGCAGTTGACAACGCCAAGTAACCAGCATCAGGAAAGTTGGATGGGTCATTTTCCAAGTCTCTGCTGTTCGTCATGTAGTAGATTCTCTTGCCGTCAACAGTGTTGGAAGCGTCTATGTCCTGCACGAAAACAGCAGAGGTGTTCCACCCCCAGATGATCAGATTGCTCTGCAGCAGATTCGTCAAGTTGTTCCTCCGAAAAGTGTTCCTGTAATTCCACTGGTAGAAACTTCCCTTAACAATTAGGTTCACATGGGAATTGTTTGAGAGTACGTTGCCATCAAACAGGTTGTTCGACGGAACAACATAGGTATTCATGTTGGGCATCAGGTCCATGCCGACTGCGCAGTCTCTTACCGTGTTGTTGATGAAGTTGCAGTCTTCGGTATCGCCGTCAACGCTTATCCCAGAGTACGAGTTGTTTATTAGGTTGTTGCTGACCGTGTTGTTGCGGCTTTGTGACCCGCCCATGTCGATCCCGTAGCCAACAATGTTCGAAATGGTGTTTCCATTGAGGTTTGCCCCATAACCATCACCGACGCCTATTCCCACACTACCATTCGATATGATGTTGTTCTCAACATCGACGCCACTGAGTCCCATGACGGCATAAACACAGGAATCATAAGGCCATGGCCACTTCAGGCCAGCGTTTCTTATGGTGAAGTTTGAGATACTGGCATAACTAGCTGTTATCAGGGCTACGGTGCTCGTTCCATTGCCGTCGATGATTGTTGTTTTGCTATCTTCTCCGACAAGCGTCAGGGGCCTGTTGATCTCGATGTGTTCATAGTAGGTTCCGTTTCTTACGAACACCGTGTCTCCAGAGACCGCGGCATTGATTGCCGCTTGAATCGTCGAATAATCATCTGGGACAAAGATTGTCGCAGGATTCGACCAAACTGGCAGAACAGTGATTTTCGGAGCCAGTGCTATGATCATCGCAAGAGAGAACATCAATCCAAGGAATGACCGCTTCAGCAATCTTCTTCGAATGCACACTGGGTAGAACGAAAAGATAACATTTTTGGATGAGTGTAGTGGGGTTTGGGGTATGGGGGATAAAACTTTACTCCAACAACAAATCTTTGACGTTGCGGAAAAGTTATAGCTGACCTTGGATAAGCACCGATTAGTGAGAAAAACATGGCTTCTCTGTGTGTTGTCGGGTTTGTTGCTAGTCCAAGGAAGGGAATGAATACTGACACGCTGTTGGGAGAGTGCTTGAAGGAGCCAAGTCTGTGGGTGCTGATACCGAGAAAATCTATCTGAATGATTTGGAGATAAAGCCTTGCCAAGCGTGTGCAGAATACCCAGCCCCTAAGTTTTGCTGGTATGAAGACGGAATGGCAAAGATATACAACGCCATTGAGAAGGCAGATGTGTTGGTGATAGGCACTCCCGCTTACTACGATTCCATTAGTGCTCAACTCAAACTGGTTATCGACCGTTCAAACTGTCTGACGAAAATGATTACACTTGCTGACGGCAAGGTGACGTTCAAATCCAGAGTTGAAAAGAGGAAAAAAGGTATTTTCGTTTGGGTTGCAGACTTCTCACGAAACCCAGAATGTGCTTTGGCAACGATGAGGCTCTGGTGCAAAGATGCGAATGTTGAGCTGGTTGACGTATTGACCGTTACGGATTCAGACCGTGGAGAAGGAGCCAGAAACCAAGAAGCATTGTTGACAAAGGCTTATGAGATTGGAGCTTCATTGGACCGCTAATGTTCAAATGCGAATAGAGACTACTTCTACCAGTCTGTTTAAGCCAGTTTGACCCTTCTTTCCATTAGAAGAAAACGGTCATGTGAAGACGGACTTCGGGAGATGTCTCCAACCAAAACCCATTAAACTTAATGTCACATACTACACGTGAGGCTGAGTTGGGTTGATGAGTATTTACGCGAAGAGCGTTGACGGTGTATGGTTCGGAGTTGTCTGCGAAGACGAGAGAGTGTTTGCTACGAGCTTTGCTTTTGATGAGAAGAGTGTTTTGAGGGGTTTGAGGGACAGCCTTCCGTTGAACATTGTCCCAGAGCGACCGAGCAGAGTCTCGGGTTTTGCTGAGCATGTGATTGGTGTTCTGAAGAATGTTTATGATGGCAAGGATATTGCGGACAGCGTTCCTTTGAATTTGGACCGCTTGTCTGGTTATACGAGGCGGGTTATTGAAGCCGTGTGCATGATTCCCGTGGGCTATGTGTCTTCGTATGGTTTGGTCGCGAAGGCTGTTGGTGGAGCTCCGAGGGCGGTTGGCCATGCCATGGCCACGAACCCTTATGCTCCGTTGTGCCCGTGTCATAGGGTTGTTGGCTCAGACTTTGGCTTGTGCGGTTACGGTGGAGGCTTGAAGGTGAAGCTTGCGTTTCTCAAGCGGGAGAGGAGGGGTTTTGTTTCTGAGCGGGACATTGCTGTCGGTAAGGGGAAGCTCCACGTTTTTCCTGTTGAGCGTGTTTTGGAGAAGGCCAAGAAGAAGGGTAAACGTTAATTTGTTTTGCATGTCATAGGGTGAGCTGGGAGGTTTCGGGGGTGGTTGGTCGCGGGTTGTATGTTGGGAGGTTTCAGCCTTTTCATCTGGGGCATCTTTATGCTGTGAGGAAGATTCTGGATGAGGCTGAGGAGCTCGTGCTCGTCGTGGGCAGTGCGCAGTACAGTCATACTGTTAGCAACCCGTTTACGGCTGGCGAACGGTTGGTGATGATTCGTGGGGCGTTGCTGGATGAGAAGGTGGACCTGTGCCGTGTTTGGCTCGTGCCCGTGCCCGATGTGCATCTGCACATGATGTGGGTTTCGGCGTTGGAAGGTTACACGCCGCGGTTTGTGGCGGTCTACTCGAATGAGCCGTTGACACGGAGGCTTTTCATGGAGGCGGGTTACAAGGTGAAGAACATCCCCCTCTACGACAGGAAAGTGTATTCTTCGACGGAGATCAGGCAGAGGATGGTCAAGGGCGAGGCTTGGGAGAAATACGTGCCCAAGAAGGTGGCGAGTTTCGTAAAGGAAATAGACGGGGTTAACCGTCTCCGCGACCTGAACAAGAGCGACAAGCTATAACAAGAACTTGCCTCATCCGGCCAGGCCCCGGCAGACGTTCTGACCAGGTCTCTCTCAATACCGGCCAAAAACTTTCTTCTTTTGCCGGCCAAATTCGCTCTGCTTCGCGCGTGTTGTCTGTGCTCTCAATTCTCTGGAGAAAGAATGTTCTTCAGTCTCGGGTCAATCTTCCCGTTGCGCTTTTTTGATCCGTCCAGGGATCCCAAACGACGCCTCAAAGATCTTTTCTTTTCACCAGTCGAGTTGCATGTTGCTTTTCTGTGCTGGAGGCAGAGGTCTCAATTGACCGGTCAAACTTTTTTTCTACTGACAAGGCAAACTCCATGCCGTTCTCATGTGCCTTGACTGGCCTCTCAATTGACAACTCAAAAATGTTTTCTATTGAGTGGTCAATCTGAAGCTGTGGTTGAACTGTGTTTGGTCTTGGCGTTGTTTGTTCTTTGGGGAAGTTGGATTGTTGTTTTGTCTCCGGTTTTGGTTTTGTAGGTTTTTGCGGCGTTGTCTTGGTTTAGGCTGATTTCGAGGAAGTTGTGGCTTCCGATGAGTGCTAGGGGTTTGTGAGGCTGGGCTTCTGTGTATGTTTTGCAGAGTTTTAGTCTGAGCTGGGTGTTCCCGATTTTGATGTTGATTTGGGGTTTTGACTGTATGAGGTTGAGGTGTTTCGGTTGGTAGTTTGTGATTATGTTGCCGAAGGTGTCTATGTGGATTACTTCGCCGACTAGTGCATTTTGCCTCTTCGTGACGTGCGCGTAGGTGGGAGCGGCGGTCTTGGTGGTTTTCGGTCCGAACGCGTTTGGTGATGTCCCGTTTGCCAGATGTGCAGCTGCGGGTGCGAAGATGTCTCTGCCGTGGAAGGTGTTCGAGATGTGGGGCAGCATGAGTTTTCGATTGGTGATTCTGTGGATGCTCTTCGGGCCGCTGTCGTTGTTTGCTGCTAGGGCTAGGACCCCGTTGTCAGGGCCGACGTAGTAGCCCTTGCTTGTCTGGATGATTATGGGCTGCCTCTCCGTGCCGACGCCTGGGTCTATGACTGCAACGTGAATCGTGCCCTCGGGAAAATATGGTGCTGCACATGCCAGCGTAAAGGCGCCCATCCTCACGTCATACTTTGCTATCTCGTTTGAGATGTCAACGATGTTTGCCCCGGGGCATATGTCGAAGATGACGGCTTTCATTTCTGCTACGTATGGGTCTCTCAGACCAAAATCGGTTGTCAGACTGATGATCGGGCGGAGCATAAATCACTTATAAACAGATTCGGAATAACTGTTTTTCCACCAGGACGGAATGGACGCGATGAAGTCTTCTAACACGAGATTGACCGCGAAGAAAGTTGCGTTGGTCGTCTGTTTCACTGCCTTGTACGCTGTCTTCGCAGCGATTCCAATCTTTCAACTGGTCGGGTCGGCTGGAAGGATCAGCGCCGCAGCGATCATGGCACCGATAATCGGAGTGCTCCTCGGACCGTACCTGGGCGCATTGTCAGCGCTTCTGGGCGGAACCATCGGCCTCTCCTACGGGTCTTTCCTTCCCATGAGCTTCGTTTCTGGCATAGTGACGACGCTCTGTGCTGGTCTCCTGTACGAGGGCAAACGAGCGTGGTGTTTCATAGTCTACTTCCTGTTTCTCGTTCTTCACGGGTTCTACCCTGGGATCGGGCCTGCTTGGCTCTTCCCGCTGTACATGTGGTTCCAAGTAGTCGGACTCCTGCTCCTTTCGTCTCCTCTGCAGTCGATGGCCATCAGAGACATCAGATCCAAGGACATTTCGAGGGTCCTGCTCTCGTTCTTCGCCCTTGCTCTCGTGTCGACCTTGGCGGGCCAGATCTCCGGTTCCCTGACAGGTCTCATACTCATTCCGAACCCACCGGAAACTCAACTGGGAGTTTTCCAACTTCTAGCCTTCCAGTACCCAGCTGAGCGAATCATAATAGCACTGGCAGCAGCCCTGATCGGCGGACCTCTTCTCCGAATCGTACAGTCCTCAAACCTGCTTCGACTTGTTGGCCAAGAGAGGAACAAGGCAACTTCCAAGGAGACCCACCACGCCGCGCTTGTGCTGATGGAAATTCATGTCCAAGCATGATGGAAACCGCGCTATTCGTGCATCTGGGCAGCTATTTCTCTCTCCACCGCGTCTTTTTCGTGGCTACGAGTATTAGAGTTGCGGACAGGATGAATAACAGTAGCCAGTCAATCACAAGTGTCGTGGTCGGGAGCGTCAAGAGGCCTGCGACGTTTTGTGAGATCTCAGCCGCGTATGTGGTGGGCGACAGATATGCGATGTACCTGTATGGCAATGGAATGTAGGTTATGGGGTAGTAGACTGGGGCTATGGTTGAAAACAGCGTCGTCAGGAGCCTTGAGTAGGCGAAGCTCTGGACTATGTCTGATGAGATGGTTGAAAGCATGAAGCCGATTGATATGGATGAGAGGAACATTAGCGCAAGAACAGCGGTGAACTCCACTATTTGAATGGCGGTCAGCGCGAGAAAGAAGTAGGCAAGTACAGAAAGCACGAGCAATGCGGGGAGAGAGTAGACTATTTCTGAAATGGCCATGCCTGCGAGGTAGACCTGCCATGTTGCTGGGCTGCTGACTATCATGTCTTGAAGTTTGAAGTCGTTCTTAAGGTGTGAAAGGTCCGCCTGTAAGGATAAGCCGCTTGAGAACATGCTCATGACAAAGCCGCCTTCTATCGCCTGACCGATGAGGTTACCGTGACTGACGAAGACGATGAGCACGAGGAACGATAGGGGAGACAGCACCGTGTTCAGCAGCACTATGGGGTAGTTTTTCATCTCGTAGATTGCGTTGACGAGTACGGCTGCAACCAGTTGGCTCTGCCTGCTCACGTTCAAGCTGCATCCCTGTCCTTCGCGCTTCTGCTGACGATGTAGAAGAAAACCTCGTCGAGCGAAATCGGGTTGACGGAGAATCTGAGTTTCATGTCGAACAGTTTCTTTGAGAGCGCAAACGCTTCTTCCTCATCCGTGAAAATCTGCAGAGAAGCATCACCTCCCCGTATGACTTCTCCACGGCCCTCGGCAACGAGAGATTCCACGCCCTCTCCAGTCGTCGGCGCGGTGTAGTGAGGTATTTTTATGCTGTACTGGTACTTCGCCGATGCTCGAAGTCTTTCAAGAGTGTCAACTCCCAACATTCTTCCCTGCTCGAGTATGCCGATGACGTCTGCAAGCTGCTCTGCCTCTTCCAGATAGTGCGTTGTCAGGAACGTGAAGTGCTTCTTGCCGACTTCACGTAGAACCTGCCAGAATTCCCTCCTGGAAATGGGGTCTAACCCCGTCGTAGGTTCGTCCAAGAAAATTATCTCTGCGTCTGAGGCCAGGACCGTGGCGACGAGCAGTTTCCTCTTGGTTCCCCCTGACAAGGTGCGGTTCAGCTGATCGCCAGCCTTTTCTAGGCCCAGCTGCGCCAGCGATTCCGCCGCTCTGTCTTTCGCTTCGCCACGGCTAAAGCCTCTCCACAGAAGGTAGGATGAAACCGTCTGCATCGGGGTCAACCATGGAATCGGCCTGGCTTCCTGGGGAACTGTCGCTATTCTCTCCCGCAGTTTCTTTGCCTCCTTGACGACGTCGATTCCGTTGATGGTGACGATGCCGCTGGTGGGCTCCAGCTCGGTTGCGAGTATCCTGACCAGAGTTGTTTTTCCAGCTCCGTTCTTCCCTATCAAGGCGAAGATTCCTTTGGTGGGTGTGGAGAAGCTCACCGAGTCCAATGCTTTTTTCTGTTTTGCACCCGAATACAGCTTGTTCAGATTGTCGCAGAAAACGATGTTTTCGCCGTTCAACCCATTTCAGATCCGCGCACTCTTGCTTTTCAGCTCTTGTTCGACCGTTGTCCAGACAGAGGGTATGTTCAACTCGATAAAACTATCGTTCGCTTCACAAGATTTCCTGTCGGCGCACGTCACAACAGCATTTGCTCTTGCACCGAACACTCCACCGTTGAGCGTGCGCTGGCGAGCTCGGGGAAGTTGCGCGTTTGTTGTCCGTAACCTATTTAAGAATCAGGGCGTACCGCCTCGGTGGTCAAGTGTGCTACTTATGAGAAATGGACAAAGATTCGCTCTAGGTTTCTTCTTTGTCGCTGTCTTCGTGTCAGCGTTATGCGTTCGACCCGGCTTTGCAGATGCGGGATGGAGTCAGCCCTACGGGGGCTCAGGAGACGATGAAGCATACTCCCTGATTCGGACAGGCGACGGAGGCTATACACTAGCAGGATTCACAAATTCCTCCGGCGCAGGCAGCTACGACTTCTGGTTAGTCAAGACCAACTCCTCAGGAACATTGCAGTGGAACCAAACATACGGAGGAACAGGAGACGACGAAGGGTATTCGGTCATCCAGACGAATGACACGGGATACGCAATGGCGGGAAGCACAGACTCTCAGGGTGCAGGTGAGACCGATGCTTGGTTGGTCAAAACAGACTCTTCCGGAATCATGCAGTGGAACCAAACATACGGAGCAAGAGCAGAAGACGTGGCCTACTCGGTTACACAGACGAGCGATGGAGGCTACGCACTGGCAGGATACAGTGACTCCTACGGCGCGGGCAATTTTGATTTCTGGCTGGTCAAGACCGACTCTTTCGGAGGCGTGGTGTGGAACCAAACATACGGCGGCGTTGGAGACGACGGAGCATCCGATGCTATCCAGACCAGTGACGGGGGCTACGCCCTAGTCGGCTACACGACGTCGATGGGTGCAGGCATGAATGACTTCTGGTTAGTCAAGACTGACTTGTCCGGAAACATGCTGTGGAACCGAACCTACGGAGGCTCAGGGGACGATGAAGCTTCCTGGGTGATTCAAACTAGTGACGGAGGGTACGCACTAGCCGGCGTCACAAACTCTACCGGAGCAGGCGGCTACGATTTCTGGTTGGTCAAAACCGATTCCTCAGGACAGTCACAGTGGAGCCGAACCTACGGAGGAGCATATGATGATGTGGCAAACGCGCTGGTTCAAACCGGCGACGGAGGCTACGCCTTAGCAGGATGGACCGGGTCCTACGGCGCCGGCGATGTTGACTATTGGCTCGTCAAAACCGACTCTTCCGGAAACACGCAGTGGAGCCAGACATACGGCGGAGCAGGCGATGACGAGTCATTCTCGCTAATCCAGACAAACGACCTGGGCTACGCGATAATCGGGTTCACAAGCTCCTACGGCACAGGCGAGTACGACGCCTTTCTAGTCAAAACCGACTCCTCAGGAAACAGCGTAATGCCACAGTCCTCACCATTTCCCATCCCCTTCTCCCCCATAGTGCTCGTGCTGATCATAATAGCAGTCATAGCCGCTGTAATACTCATAGCCCGTGCCAGACGCCCCAGACCCAGCACCACCACAGGACAACAGTCCCCAGCCCCAAGCACCCTGAAGCCGATCTGAAAAAGCGCAGAACAAGCACAATCTTTAGCGTGCGCGCGCAAACGCATTCATGAATATGCATTCTCTTGGCGGCATCATCATTTCAGGAGGACCATGAACGCTGTCATCGAAGTCTAACGGAGCATCCTTTATCAACACGACAGGCACTTTCTCTGTCGACTCACCCATCATCAGATGAGCTGCTGAAGCCAAATCATCAGCAACTGCATGCCGCGTTATTGTTATGGTCTTCCCGTACAGGTCCTTGTCTCCCCTGTGATCTCTGATTGGCTTGAATCCTGAAACCGCCAAAGCCAAACCCGTAGTACCGATCCTAAGAGGGACCAAGCCACTGTCAATGATCATAACGGCCACTCGTTTGCCTGTTCTGCGCCGTATTTCGTTCCTGATTTCTCTCACAGAGTTTCCTGGGTCTTCTGGCCACAGTATCACGTATCCTTCTGGCGAGTTCTTGTTGTCGACTCCCGCATTTGCCGCCAGCATTCCACTCTTGAGCGCTAGAACGGCTTTTGGAACACCACCGTAGATTTTGTCTGCTTCAGTCAACACAAGATGAGCAAACTCGGGAGTCAACCCGTACTGACGCGAAAGCTTCTTCGCCTTTTCCGAAGGCTTGATCTCGCTCAACTTGACCAAACGACCTTCTGCGCACGACACGACCTTAGAAGTGAAGACCAGAACATCATTCTCTTCAACCTGCAGTTTCTGCGCATGCAAAGAGTCCAGCACTGTTTCGACGATGTTATCTCCAGTCTTGACGATCGGAGTCTTGAGACCATAAAGCCTCACGCTTGTTCATCCTCCATGTAATACTGGCACGAAGACGAGCTCGTCACCATCTTTGATTGTCGTCGCTAGGCCTTTTAGTACGCTGATTTCTTTTCCGTTGACGAGTATTAGCGTGGCGGTTCTCAGTTTTTCAGGCTGTGAGACAGCAAATACGTCGTTGAGTTTCGGTCTTTTCTCCGCGATCCTCTTCATAACTTCCTTGAGTGAAAGACGCTTCTGCAGTTCAAGGGTGACGAATTCTTCACCTGAAAAGCTGCGCAGAGAACCGACAAACCTTGCCTTCACGCCCATCCACTCAATCCTTCTGAAGTCACAAGACTACTATGACGGAAATATCGTTGACGTTGGTGCCTGTAGATCCTGTGAAGATGAGGTCGCCGAGCTTGGAAAAGAAATGGTAAGAGTCATTGTCAGCCAGATAGTTGTCAGGATGCATCCCGACCTTCATGGCACGCTCCAGTGTCTTTCCGTCCGCGACTGCTCCAGCCGCATCCGTCGGACCGTCAATTCCATCGGTGCTCAAAGAAGCAATGGCCACGCCATCCGAATCTGCCAAATTGGAAGCAGCCGCCAGAGAGATCTCTTGATTTCTTCCGCCTTTGCCCTTTCCTGTGACTATCACGGTTGTCTCCCCACCGGCGACGATGCCTGCGGGCTTTTTTACAGGGTTTCCCGAGGCCAAGACTTCTCGGACCGTTGAGGCTAGGATTATGCCCACCTGTCTTGCTTCTCCCTCCAATGTCGCGGTCAGCAGAAGTGCGTTCAGTCCCGAAGACCGCAGGTTCTCGCAAGCTGCCTGACTGGAGTACCTGTTGTTCCCGACAACGACATTGGTGACTTTCTTGAAGACCCTGTCGCCGGCCTTAGGCGTCTCGGGTATCAGTCCTTTCTTGCCGTCCGACAGGACTTTTCTGACCGAATCGGGCGCCTTTTCCCACAAGTTGTACTTCTGTAGCACTTTTACTGCATCGTCGAAGGTTGTTGAATCTGGGACGGTGGGACCGGAAGCGATGAAGTCTAACGGGTCGCCGACCACGTCAGAGAGAATCAGGTTCAGGATTGTGGCCGGATATGCTTTCTTGGCAAGCCAACCGCCCTTGAAATCTGAAATGTGCTTCCGCACCGTGTTGATCTCGTTTATCGTGGCGCCTGACTTGAGCAGAGTATTGGTTATTTTTTTCTTGTCCTCAAGCGAAACATCGCCTCGGGGCAGCGGCATCAGGCTTGAACCGCCGCCGGAAATCAGACAAATGATCAAATCGTTCTCTTCGGCATCCTCCGCGATTTTCAGTATCCGCCGCGTTCCTTCAACGCCAGCCTGGTCTGGAACCGGATGATTCGCACCGTGCAACTGGATGATTCCAGTCTTGTTCTTGGTGTCATGCGGAACGTTGACAAGCCCCTTTGTTATTCGCCTGCCCAAAATCTGTTCCAGTGCCTCGGCCATAGTTCCACTGGCCTTGCCTCCGCCTACGACGTATATGTTCCTGTATTTTGCGAGATCAAAAGAGTGTTTGTCAACCTTCAGCGTTGAGCCTTTCAGAGTTGAGCCTTGCTTTCAGGAGTTGTCGCGGGTCAGCAGCTTCCAGAGCGTGCTCGAGGCTTTCTAGAGCCAGTCGCCTTGCTTTCTTGTTGAGGGGTGTTCCGCCGTTTTCGACAAGTTGGGCCTTGTTCTTGATTGATATCATGTTGGCTGCCTGTTAAGGATTTTTCAAGAGTTGATGCGTAAGTGTAATAAGTATATGCTAATAAAGAATTGCGCAAATCATTGCTTGGTGAATCGCATGCCGAAACCGAAGATTTACGTTACTCGAGAGCTTCCTGAAAGAGGTTTGCAGTTGATAAGGAAGCATTTTGACACCGAAGTTTGGCCTGAGTACGCTCCCCCGCCAAAGAAGACGATAATAGAAAAGGCAAAGAATGCGGATGCGCTTGCCACACTTCTATCGGACAAGATTGACGCGGAAGTCTTCAACGCTGCACCCAAACTGAAGATCGTCTCGCAATTAGCTGTAGGATTTGACAATATAGACATACCGGAAGCCACGAAAAGAGGCATATACGTTACCAACACGCCGGAAGTGCTCACGGACACCACGGCGGATTTCGCGTGGGCGCTCCTGATGGCCGTTGCGAGACGCGTGGCCGAAGCTGACAGGTACGTGCGAACCGGCCAGTGGAAAGTCGGTTGGCATCCTAACATGATGGCAGGCAGAGATGTCTACAACGCAACGATAGGTGTCGTGGGCGCCGGAAGAATCGGCTACGCAGTGGCCAAGAGAGCTACTGGGTTCAGCATGAAAACCCTGTTCTACGATGTTGTTCCGCGACCAGAGATCGAGAGAGACTTTGGAGCGAAGAAAGTGGACCTCGACACTCTTTTGAGGGAGTCAGATTTCGTCAGCATCCACGTCCCACTGATGAAAGAAACGCAGCATCTGATAAACGAACAGAAGCTCAGAATGATGAAGAAGACGGCATACCTGATAAACAACTCACGCGGACCAGTCGTTGACGAAAAGGCATTGTACAAGGCACTGAAGGAAGGCTGGATTGCTGGTGCCGGGCTGGATGTGTTCGAACAGGAACCCACGCCGTTGGACAACCCGCTGCTCAAGATGGACAACGTGGTAGTCGCGCCTCACATATCGAGCGCAAGCCTTGAGACGCGGTCCAGAATGGCCGAAATGGTCGCCGAGAATCTGGTTGCCTTCTTCGAGGGAATGAGACCGCCAAACCTCGTAAACGCGGATGTCATGAAGACCCGACCGCTTTCAAAGTTGCTTTGACCATTGATTTAGGAAGCGCCTAACTGCAATAGTTAAATACCGCCTTTCTTCTTACGTTAAATCTCCTTTCGATCTAGGTGATTCAAGTGGACTCTGTCTTCGCAGAAAGGATGAAAAGTTTAGGAACAGAAACAGCTTTTGAAGTGCTTGCCAAGGCAAGAGCACTCGAGAAACAGGGCAAAGACATTGTGCACTTGGAAATCGGCGAACCCGATTTTGATACGCCGAAGAACATCAAAGACGCTGCCATGAAAGCCATGAACGCAGGCTACACACACTATGTACCCTCCGCAGGCATTCCGGAGCTGAGACAAGCTATCGCCGACTACATCTCAAAAACCAGGAACCTGAATGTCAGCCCTGAAGAGGTTGTAGTAACGCCCGGCGGCAAACCGATAATGTTCTACACTATCCTAGCGCTTGTAGACCCAGGCGACGAAGTCCTCTACCCAAACCCTGGCTTCCCGATCTATGAATCCTTGATAAACTTCGTGGGAGCCAAGCCAGTTCCGATACCTCTTGAGGAAAAGAACGATTTTAGCCTTGACCGCGAGTACGTCAAGAAGATGATAACGAAGAAGACGAAACTGATAATCATCAACTCTCCCGAGAACCCGACAGGCGGAGTTCTGACAAGGGAAGACTTGAAGGTAATCGCTGACTGCATCGCCAACAGGGATGATGTGTTTGTCCTTTCAGACGAGATCTACAGCAGAATAATATACGAGGGCAAGCACGAAAGCATCACTGCTTTTCCAGGCATGAAAGACAAGACGATTCTGCTTGATGGCTTTTCCAAGACTTACGCGATGACAGGCTGGAGACTCGGCTACGGCGTCATGAGAAAAGACATCGCACCAAAGTTTGCACAGCTGATGACCAACTCGAACTCTTGCACGAGCGCGTTCACTCAGATGGCAGGCGTGGAAGCTTTGACTGGCCCCCAGAATGAAGCAGAAAGGATGGTCGCCGAATTCAGGAAAAGAAGAGAAGTCATAGTTGACGGCTTGAACAAGATCAAGGGCATAACATGCAAGAAACCGCACGGAGCATTCTACGTGTTCCCAAACATAAAAGGCACAGGCATGAACTGCCGAGAACTGGGAGATTACTTGATGAGTAATGGAGTCGCGGTTCTACCGGGAACATCTTTCGGGAAATACGGCGAAGGATATCTACGATTGTCTTTCGCTAATTCTGTGGAAAACATCAAGAAAGCATTAGACCGAATAGCAAAAGCACTTGAGAAGCGCTAAGCTTCCTAGTCCTCTACTTTTTCTTCTGTCAAAACTTCGACTATTTCCTGAGCCAAATTCACTAAGCCGTCTGCCTGCTTCATAGCCTGCTCGCCGTCCATTTCCTCGATCTGTCCCAGTTGCTGAACCATATTCTCGATATCCACGAGAAACTTCAAGATAGGATCAGTGACTGCTTGTCCCTGCATCTTCTCAGCCGTTTCACGTAAGACGATTTCAATGAAAGCAGGCTCCCCCAGACTGTAGTAAATGGCGTTTCGAGCTTTTCGGACGGCCTCCAGAACCAGGCTGGGAGCCATGTAGGGCATTTTTCTCGCGGCTTCAAGCTCCGCTTTCGCTTCACGTAGGTACCGCAACGCCCAACCCCTTCTATAACCGTCCATCATCTTCTTCGCCCTGTTCTATTACATAAAAAATCGTGAGCCTTATATTATGCGCTCTCTTCCCCTTCAACCGGGGTTTCAACCAGACGCTCTTTAGATTCTGCAGCTAGAGCACGCGTTATGTAACCGGCGATTTGATTCTTCACCTTGGGCGTTCCACCCTGCACGAGCGAGTTGACGAGATGTTTGTTGCTCTCGAAATCGCCGGAGAACTTGTCATGATACCGTTTGATGAGCTCCTTGGCTGTTCGTTTAATCTGCTCCGTACGCACATTGCCCAAGCATTTGACCCTCCGAGCACGCTTGATGTTCCATGTTTGCCGACCGCACTAACATGTTGATATGAACTCTGATAGAAACAGACATACTAATTTAGGTTTGCTATTGAACAAACCGCAAAACAATGCCCTCTCTAGGAGTTCAGTTGCAGCCCAAAGAATTGCTGGAAGTTGCTTATGATCTGGTTAGCAACATCTTCGCTGCTCACGCCCTTTATTTCTGCTACGGCGTTGACAACTTGGGGGATGAAGGCTGGCGTCGTCCTCCTGCCCTTGAAGGGAGGCTTGAAAAAGTGCACGGGCCCGTCTGTCTCCGTAAGCAGATTGGCCAACGGAACTTTTCTGACAACATCACGTATGCCGTTTGAGTAGACAGTCGGTACTCCTTCACTGATGTAATAGCCACTGTCCACAGCCTTGGAAAGCGAGCTTATAGGATTGCTAAACCAGTGCAACAGCACTTTCTTTACCCTATATGAGGGGAGCATGTCAACGATTTGCGCGGTCGTGCCGCGCGAATGAATTATCGCGGGTAAGTCAAGGTCTTCAGCCAGATGTAGCATTGAATCGAAAACCCCAAGTTGTTTTTCCCACATTTGCATGTACTTGATGTCCAGCCCGATCTCACCAACCGCAACCACTGTCTTGTTACACTCTTGTTTCTTGATCAGCTCCAACGTTTTCTCAAGCTCTTGCTCAGTCAAGGCCTGCACGCTCGATGGATGAACCCCCAGAGCAGCATAGACAAGGCACGGATATTCATCAGCCAATTCCAGACTCCCTAGGCAAGTTTTCAAGTCCACAGAGTTTGAAACCACAGCAACGACGTTCGAGCTTTTGACCTCAGCAATCACTTCTCCGATACATGTTGCGTATTCTTCGTCAGAGAGATGAATGTGCGCATCAACGAACTTCATTTCAGCCCACTTTGAACATACCACTCATCCCACTATGACTTTTATAATTTCTCATGCAAATCATACGGGGGGTTTGTAGCTCTCTATGTTCCCGAGTGATACTCCTAGCATTGAAGAAAAAGTCATAGCGGTCGGGGTTTGGCCCAGATTCCATCATTTCGGAATGGTCATTGTCGCATTGTTTAAACTGTTTTCTCGGAATGTAAGAAGAATTAAGCTTATATACAGCTTGAAATAGTAAAAGAGGCTACTGAGGACTCTTTATGGTCGATTTAGAGTTGGCCGTAGCTCCAATGCATAGGTTATGCAAGAAAGCTGGGGCCGACAGAGTGAGTGAAGCAGCAGCAAAAGAACTGGCCAAAGCTCTTGAGGAAATCGGCGTGAAGATTGCCAGGGAAGCACTCGATTTTGCCATGCATGCAGGCAGGAAAACCATTAAATCCGAAGACATCGAGATCGCTGCCAAGAAAGTGATGGGCAAGTAGCCAAATTCCCAAGCTTCTCTTTTCTTTTTGTCGCCAGTAAAGTATTCAGGCAGTATGTTCCTTGGAAACGCTTAAGAAGTACAGTATGGTCTTCAATTGTAGAAGCTGATAGAACATGGGTGGAAAGAAGAAGCTTAACCTGAAACAAATGGAACGCATGCAGGACAAGAAAGACGCAGAGGACAAAGACAAGAAGAAGAAGGAAAAAGCAGGAGGAGGGCCGAAAGAAAAGAAACCGTCAGCGGTGGTTCCGCCTGACGCGAAGAACGAGAAAATCATCGCTGAACTGAAGAAAATGCAGGTACTGACGCCTTTTGCCATATCGACTCGCTACAACATTCGTATAAGCGCAGCCAAAGAATTTCTGCACCAGCTGCAGCAGAATGGCAAGATCCAGCTGGTTTCAGGAAACCACAATCTCAAAGATCTACAAGGTAGACTAGTCTTCCTTGCAAGACGATATTCGTACGTCGGTTTGTTTTTCCCAGACATCAGAAGGCCAGGATTTTGTCCGAATTTCCTGAGAGAGTGTACACTCAGACAGAAGTCGAAAAAGCCAAAGAGCTTATCAGAAAAGGCTACAAGCATCGCTTGGCGATTCGAGGAAGTAGCAGGTTCAGGAACAAAGTTCAAGAAGCGCTTGAGCTCGTTAAAGTCGCTGGTTACTACGATTTCTTAAGGACATATGTACGCCGCATTGAAGAAATCGACGGCTTGACACAGCTTCGACAGGCGGACGCTGCGATATGGGCAAACAAGTTATGCCGTAAAGAATCCTGCAGATGCGGCGAGCTTTTTCGTTCAAAAAGCAGACAGCATGGAAAGATATCTTGAAGGCGAACTCTACTATGGAGGCCAGGCGGAAAAGCGCTCTGACCAAAAGAGGATCGAGTTTCTTCAGGTCTTAAGGTCCAAGAGCAAGGACAAAAAAGTAATTGAGGAATGTGATAGGCTTCTGAACATGTGGAATGAAAGCTCGCTTGTCTATTAGACGCTTTGAACCCTGATTTTCGTGCCACTCTTCGTCTGCTTAAACAGTTCAAGATTAGCAGTGACTTTTCCTAATATGCTCACTGGACTGTAGGGTTGGGAGCTCCCGTAGAAGATGCATATGGCGCTTCCCATCGGCCAGAAGGCGATGGTTCCTGCTTCGACGCTGGCTTTGGCTTTTTCTTCTCCCATCTTTATGGGTGTCTCGAAGTAAACTTCCTCCTTCCACAACGCGGCTCTACCTTCCATGGGAAGCTTCCTGACGATCATGTCAATAGTCCGCGGAGCGAGGAAGCGGACAAGCTCGCCTTCGGCTTCTCCTAGTCCTTCGATGATAAATTTTACTTTCACTCGGGAGATTTCAGGTTTTTCTTCGGTCATTGCTTTTTCCGGCTTTTCTGGATAAAATCGTCGAGAATTTGCTCAAGTGAAACTGGACCCAATACTTTGAGGTCGTATTTTACTCTGACGGTCGGCTGGTTGATGCTCAAGACTCTGCGCAGGTCGATGGGTGTCCCGATTACGACGACATCGCAGGGAACCTTGTCGATGGTTTCCTTGAGTTCAGCTACCTGTTTTTCACTGTAACCCAACGCTGGAAGAATCGCACCCAAGTGCGGGTATTTCCTGTAGGCCTCTTTTATCGAGCCAACGGCATACGGTCTTGGGTCGACAAACTCGCGAGCCCCGAACTTCTTTGCGAAAACCATTCCAGCGCCAAAGGGCATACCACCGTGCGTTATCGTCGGCCCGTCCTCTATAACGAGGACACGCTTTCCCCTGACCATTTCAGGCTTGTCAGCAGTTATGGGCGACTCTGCATCCAGCACAGTTGCCTTCGGGTTGACCAGCTTTATGTTTTCCTTAACCTGCTTTACCTTTTGCGGGTCTGCAGTGTCTTCCTTGTTTATTATTATGACATCAGCCATTCGCAGATTTGTTTCTCCAGGATGGTACAGCAACTCGTGCCCAGCTCGGTGCGGGTCGGCCACGACCATGTTCAGGTCTGGAACGTAGAAAGACCAATCGTTGTTTCCGCCGTCCCACACTATCACGTCGGCCTCCTTCTCGGCTTCCCTGAGGATCTTCTCGTAGTCGACACCCGCGTAGACGACGATGCCGTTGTCTATGTGAGGCTCGTACTCCTCTCTCTCTTCGATCGTGCAGTCGTACTTGTCCAAGTCTTCGTAGGAAGCGAAGCGTTCCCAGATCTGCTCACGCAGGTCTCCATAGGGCATAGGATGTCTTATGGCCGCCACCCTGAGACCTTTGGTCTTCAGGATCTTGGCGACTTGACGGGAAGTCTGGCTCTTTCCGGAGCCTGTTCTAACGGCGCACACCGAGACCACGGGAAGCCTTGATTTCAACATCGTCGTCTTGGGTCCCATGAGCCGAAAATCTGCCCCGTTCGCCAACACTGCAGAGGCTTTGTGCATGACGTACTCGTGCGAAACGTCACTGTATGCAAAGACAACTTGGTCCACGTCGTACTGTCTTATCAGCTTAGGCAGATCCTCCTCGGGATAGATTGGAATGCCGCCTGGATATTTCGAACCTGCAAGCTCAGGCGGATATTTTCTGCCTTCAATCCCAGGAATCTGAGTGGCCGTGAAAGCCACGACCTCGTAGGCGTCGTTTTCCCTGAAGTAAACGTTGAAATTGTGGAAGTCTCTGCCAGCGGCGCCCATGATAATGACTCTGACCTTCTGCACGATGTAATCCTCCGACAAAACCCCAGAGCTCGGGGGTCAATACTAACCCGATTCATTCCATATAAACCTTGACTCTGGGAGACTATTTCAGAAGACGTAGAACTGTGTCGCTTATGAAGTCTATCTGTTTGGGCGTGACGCCTGGATGGACGGGCAGTGAGAACACCTGCTTTGAGGCTTTCTCTGTTTCTGGAAGTCGGTATTTTCCGAACTTGCGGTAGTACGGCATCAGGTGTATCGGGTTGACGTAGCAGACGAAGGCGCCTATGCCGTTTTCTTTGAGCTTGTCGACGAGCTTGTCTCTCTTCTCGCCGGTTGCGTTCTTCAATCTGGCAGTGTAGAGGTACCAGCTGCATTTGAAGCCTTCTGGCTCTGTGGGCAACTGCAGGTTTTTGGCCTTCTTCAGCCCCTCAGTCAACCTTTTCGCGTTCGCTCTTCTTTTTGCCACCAACTTGGGAAGCTTCCTGAGCTGTACGCAGCCTATGGCGGCTTCTATTTCCGGCATGTGATAGTTGTGTCCCAGCATCAGTGACGTGTACTTCTGCTTCTCCCCGTGGCTTCTGATGTATCTCGAAAACTCCGCGATCTCGTCATCATTGGTGGTCAGCATCCCGCCCTCGCCCGTCGTCATGTTCTTGCTTCCGTAGAAGCTCCAACAGGCCGCATCAGCATAGGCGCCAGGAGGCTTGCCCTTGTACGTCGCTCCATGGGCCTGAGCCGCGTCCTCCACTATTTTCAACCCGTGTTTGTCAGCGATTTCTCTTATCGGCTTAAGGTCTGCGGGCATCCCATACAGGTCGACGGGAATTATGGCTTTCGTCTTCTTCGTAACAGCCTTTTCAACGGCTCTCGGAGAAACAGTATATGTAACTGGGTCAATGTCCGCAAAAACAGGTTTCGCCCTGCACCAGACGACAACCTCGGCGGTCGCCACAAAAGTGAAGCTGGGAAGAATGACCTCGTCGCCTTCCTTCACGCCTACTGTCGCCAGCGCTGAGTGTAACGCGGATGTTCCAGTGTTCATGGCAATCGCATGTTTTGCCTTCACATACTTCGCGAAGGACTTCTCAAACTCAGTAACCATCGGCCCTGCACCGATTCCATGAGTCAGCATTCCACTCTTCAAGACCTTGACAACAGCGTTTATTTCTTCTTCGTCAATCTGAGGAGCGTTTATCTGGATCATCCGTTCCGCCTTTGAGCTAACTATGCTGACCTATGTTAATAACTTTAGCGCGCAGGAAAATCCACCCAGCCACCCAGAAACAGCGCACGTTCTGACGCCCGTTGACGTATCTTGGCTCTGGACTAGGCGCATTGGATCTCGATGACAGTAGGGAGAGGCTTCATCAAAATCCTCTTGCCTCTCGAAAAACGATATGAACAGCGACCTTGCACGGTTCTTCCATTAGAGGCGAGTCAGTGCTGAACAGAGACTTGAAGCTGGTTTTCACGACCAACGTGGTAGGTTCCTTTGGCGACGGTCTCTTCGCATATCTGTTGCCTGTCTACATGCGCAACGTGTTGGAGGCTGATCCGGTTCAGATCGGCGTACTCTATGCTTTGATGGTCCTAGCTGCAGCCTTGACGCTACTGATCTCGGGAACGCTCGCAGACAGGTATGACCGCAAAAAAATCATGATAGCCGGATGGCTCGCGTGGTTGCCCGCACCCTTGATTTTTGCGTTTGCCAGAAACTGGACCGAGATGATCCCAGGAATGGTGATGTGGGGATTCTGGCTCGGGCAGCCCGCTGGCTCCGCGTACGTAGTGACCTCAGCGGAAAAGAGCAGACTGACCTCAACGTTCACGATAATGTCAGCCGGCTGGTCATTAGGCTATGTCTTTTCCCCAGCAATAGGCGGGTTTCTGGCAGGAACAGTTGGCATGAAAACGGTCTTCTACTTGGCTTTCATCTTCTACGGTTCGGCCTGTTTCACGCTCTCATTCATCAGAAGCCAGTACGCTAATCATGAGCAGAACGTTTCAGAAAAAGAGTATTCATTCCTGAAGCTCCTGAGGAACCGGAAACTGCTGTCCTTGTCGGCCTTCTTCGCCATGCTCATGTTCATGATCATGATGTTCAGAAACTTCGTTCCAACGTACCTCACTGACGTCTACAAGTACACAAATTTCGAAATAGGCGTCTTAGGCTCCATTCTCTTCGCCAGCTCAGCGGTTCTCGGAATCTTGCTCGGCAGACTTGGAGACATGAAACGAAAATCGTATCCTCTGGCCATTTCTTTGATCTTTGGTGCCGTGGCGATGGTTCTGATGCTGTGGTCCGGCAACTTCGGCATCCTCGCAGTGTCGTTCGTTTTAAACGGCGGATCTTACATTACATGGTCCATGCTCAGCGCGATCGTCGGTCCCACCGCACCTGAGTCATGCAGAGCACGGTGGATCGCCGTTCCTCAAACCATGTGCATGTTCGCCTCGGCTGCTGCGCCCTACGCCGGAGGAATTCTGTACGCAGCGTCAACGCAATACCCGTTCATCGCTGCCATAGTAGCGATGCCTGTATTCGCTTTGTTGTCAGTTAAGATGTTGAAGGAATAATGCACGCTAACCGAAACGCGCGCGGTAAAAATTGTGGAGGGAAGATCGTGAGCTGACATGACACATTAGCATTGCGATTCATAGTTGAAACTGATGCGGATTTGCCGGCTCAACGGTTCAAAAAGTCGTTTTCCAAGGTCTTTACTCTGTTTATGAAATCCTCTTTTTCTTTTTCTACTTCTTCCTTCCTTTTCGCAAGAAAACTGAGTTCCTCAGATATTTCTTCCAACCACTCTTCTATAGCTGCCCCGCATTCCTTCGGTGTCATCTGAGACAGGTACTTCGAGACATCCTGAGGGGCCCGCCTTTCCAGCTGCTGAAGTGGAAGATCGATTCTCTCGAATTTCGAGAAGGGAAAGAAGTGTCTGGTTGAACGTGGCTCCATCAGCTTCCCCCTGAGCCCGGCAGAAATCACTTCTTCAGTGGTCACTTGCCCATCAGGGTCTCCTGTGTAGCGGTGTATTCTGCGTCTGCCAACGTGGATTCGCGGTTTCTGAAAAGTGTCTACGAGCATTACCGGCACCAACGTGTAACCTAGACTTTTCAGTGCAAGCCACCTGTGCATTCCGTCCAGAATAACATGCGACTTCTCATCAGCGATAATCGGGTACCTCAAAACCCCGTCTTTCAAGATTTCTCTCCTCAGCAGCTCCAAGTAGACCGGTGAACCCTTTTCATGCGGCCTGAGTTCGTCGATTCGCAGCAGAGCTATGTTGCAGTTTTTGTTTTCTGTCCTGAGGACTGTTGACGTCACTTTGAGTTCACCTCTTGGTACAAAAGGTCGGAACTTCTATCTTTTCAGGTTCGTATTCCACGAGTTTTCCTGCCAAGTACTGCTCGTACGCTGAAAGATCTAGTAGACCGTGTCCGCTGTAGTTCATTGCGATGACTTTTTTCTGGCCTGACTGCTTGCATCGCAGCGCTTCTTCTATCACGAATTTGAGACTGTGCGCAGTTTCAGGAGCAGCAATCATGCCCTCTGTTTGAGCCAACGTTTCGGCGGCTTCAAAGACTTCTACTTGGTTGTAGGCTACCGAGCGTGCGTATCCTTTGTGAATCAGGTAGGAAATGAGGGGCGACATTCCGTGGTATCTCAGGCCGCCGGCATGGACTGGTGGGCAGGCGTATTCATGTCCAATCGTCAGCATCTTGATCAGCGGAGTCATTCTGGCCGTGTCTCCAAAATCGTACGTGTAAGTCCCCCTTGTTGTGTGTGGAACAGCTTTTGATTCGCAAGCTACGAATTCGGTTTCTGTCTTGCCCTTGAACTTGTCCATCATAAACGGAAAACAGAAGCCGCCATAGTTGGAGCCGCCTCCTATGCAGCCGCAAACTATGTCTGGGTACACGTCTATGCTTTCGAACTGTTTCTTGGCTTCGAGGCCGATTATTGTTTGATGCATTAGAACATGGTTCAACACGGAACCCAGCGAGTACCGTGTGTTGTCGTGAGTAATTGTGTCTTCTACGGCTTCGCTTATCGCTATTCCAAGCGTTCCGGGGTTTTTGGGATCTTTCTTGAGCAGTTTTCTTCCGAATTCTGTTTGGTCGCTCGGCGAGGGAAACATTTCAGCTCCGTATAGTTGAGCAATAGTTTTCCTTCCAGGTTTGCTGTCGTAGCTTGTTCTGACCATGTAGATTCTGCACTTCAGTCCGAAAAGCTTTGCTGCGAGTGCCAATGCTGTGCCCCATTGTCCGGCTCCTGTTTCTGTGGCCAAACGTTCGATTCCTTGCTCCTTGTTGTAGTACGCTTGGGCCAAGGCAGTGTTTGTCTTATGACTGCCTGCGGGACTGAAGTTCTCGCATTTGAAGTATATGTGTGCGGGGGTTTTCAGGTGTCTTTCCAATCGGCGTGCTCTGTAAAGCGGACTTGGTCGAGGTAATCCTAAGTAGGCGTCAAGCACCTCTTCAGGTATATCTATGAACCGCGTTGCGGAGACTTCTTGCTTCACAAGTTCCTTGGCGAATATCCTCTCCAGCATTGCTGGATTGATCGGTTCACATGTGGTCGGATCAAGTGGCGGCGGAAGCGGTTCCGGAAGGTCTGCCTGAATATTGTACCACTGCCTCGGTATTTCTTCCGGTTTCAGAATTGTCACGTATCCTTCAAGTTTTTCGTGCTGTGTCAATTTTATCTCTCCTATGTACAGTTTTGTACTTTTGCGTATCTTATTAGACAACATAACCACACGAACATATTTATACTTTATTCCGCAAAAATGTACATGAGCAGCGACACGCATGTGGAACACAATAAAAAAACATCTGGGAGCACATCCTGAAAGGCTCAAAATAGCCCGCGTACTCGTGGAAAACGGCCTAAGCATCCGCAACGGGAAAGTCTACCTAAACGAGATCGAGATACCGCCAGTTCGCATAGCCCGAGTCGCCGGCGTAGACAGACGCACTGTGAAAGAAACGCTGAACGTAATCCAGGACAACCGCGAACTGAGGCCGATATTCGAAGACATCAGGTCTGCAGGACATTCACTCAAGGAAATCGCCAAACACCTCAACCTTGGAGTCGTGGAGATAACCCCGAGCGACGCCAGAATCCCCGGAATATTGGCCAGTTCGGCGATGATTCTCGCAGAAAACGGGCTAAGCATAAGACAAGCCATCGTCGACGACCCAGAACTGTCGCCGGAGCCCAAGCTCACGTTGATAGCCGAAAAGAAAATACCAGGAGAACTGATACCACGACTTCTCAAAGTCAAAGGAGTGGCCAAAGTCTCAGTCTACTAAGGGTAAGCAATTCGCCAGACACTGTTCGATTCCTAACATTGAAAGGCCAAAGTCCTTCACATAAAGGATAATAGAGGGCGACAGCCGCAAATAGTCTAGCCGAGGTCATGGATGGCCGGTTGATGACAAGAATAGGCGTATACGTTTGTCACTGTGGCCTGAACATCGCTGGCACCGTCGATGTCGAAAACGTGACGGAATACGCCAAAGGCTTGCCAGACGTGACTGTTGCAAAGCATTATACTTACATGTGTTCTGAACCTGGACAACGAATGATTCAGGACGACATAAAATCTCATAAACTTGACCGAATCGTCATCGCAACATGCTCGCCCAGAATGCACGAAGAGACTTTTCGCAGAGCAGTTGCAGAAACCGGACTAAACCCCTACCTTGTTGAGATAGTCAACCTGAGAGAGCATGTTTCCTGGGCACACACTCATCAGCCCGAAAAAGCCACGGAAAAGGCGAAAGACCTTGTGAGAATGGGAGTAGCCCGGGCACGACTCTTAGAGCCACTGGAAAAGCGCAAGGTCAAAGTTGAGAAGAGCGTGCTCGTTGTCGGCGGAGGAATTGCTGGAATACAGGCTTCCCTTGACTTGGCAAGCGCGGGCTTCGAGGTTTACCTCGTTGAAAAATCGCCCAGCATCGGCGGACGCATGGCACAACTGGACAAGACATTCCCAACTCTCGACTGCAGCGCATGCATCCTAACGCCCAAGATGGTTGACGTTGCAAAACACAGAAACATAACAGTCCTCACAAACGCCGAAGTCACCGACGTCAAGGGTTTCGTCGGAAACTACGAAGTCTCGATCCTCAAAAAACCAAGATACGTGGACGCGAAGAAATGCGTAGGCTGCGAACTCTGCACAAAAGCCTGTCCAGTCAAGATTCCTGACAAGTTCAACGAAAACCTGACTGAGAAGCGCGCCATATACATCTACTCGGCACACGCTGTTCCGAAAATCGCCGTCATAGACCCAGACCACTGCTTGAGGCTTAAGACGAAGAAAGGCAGCGTGTGTGGAAAATGCCAGGAAGTCTGCGAAGCCAAAGCCATAGCTTTTGAACAGGAGCCTGAAACAATCCAGGTCAAAGTGGGCGGCGTGGTCATGGCCGTTGGCTCAGAGGTTTTTGATGCTTCAAGAATTGCTGAGCTGGGGTATGGCCGCTTCAAGAACGTGATCTCTAACATCGAGTTCGAAAGAATATCAGATGCGTCCGGCCCCACAGGCGGAAGATCCTTTCTCTGTGCAGTGGCAAGGTGCCCAAATCCATCGTCTTCATCCAATGTGTGGGATCCAGGGATAAACGGTTCCACGCGTACTGCTGCCGTGTTGGCTGCATGGTTACTCTGAAGCAGGCGATCTTGGCCCGCGAGAAGATCCTTGAAGACGTGAGGATCTACGTCTGTTACATTGACCTTCGGGCCTTCGGCAAAGGCTATGACGAGTTCTACAGTCGCGCCAGAGACATGGACATAGACTTTATTGCTGGTGTTCCATCGGAAATTCATTGCTCGCCAGACGGGTCACTCTACTTTGACGTTTACGATAAAGGCACGAACAAGCTCTTAGAAATGCACTCGGACTTGGTGGTTCTAGGAACAGGGCTCGTGCCCAACGCTGATCTGGAAAGAATCAGCTCGCTATTCCATGCTTCACGAAGTGCAGATGGCTTCCTGTTGGAGGCACACCCGAAACTTCGACCGCTCGAAAGCGCAGTGGCGGGCATCTTTCTTGCGGGTGCTTGCCAAGGACCCAAGGATATACCTGACACCGTGGCACAGGCAAGCGGAGCAGCGGCCAAGGCCATAGACCTGCTCTCGAGTGGAGAAATCGAGCTTGAACCATTGAGAGCCGTGGTGGACAAAGACCTGTGCAGCGGGTGCAAGATTTGCGAGTCGATTTGCCCATTCATAGCCATAGAAATGAAACCTGAAACTGGAAAAGACGAGGAAAAGTCCAGGGCAGAAGTCATTGAAGCAATGTGCCAAGGCTGCGGCCTGTGCAGCTCAGCATGCCCGACCGGCGCCATCAGAATACAGCAATTCAGCAATCCGCAAGTGCTGACTCAGGTCCAAGCAGCTCTTGCAGAAGCAAAGCCCAAAGGAGGAAAATATTGAGCCTCACAGACCTCATGACGATGGCCACTCCCAACCTCGGAGCTCGTGAGAAGATACTGGCGAGACTCAGCGGAAGAGACCTTGTGAACTGCTTCCAATGCATCAAATGCACGAGTGGCTGCACGGCTTTGAAGCTGCTGGAGTTGAAACCGCACGAAATAGTGAAGCTCGTCAACCTGGGATTCGTAGACGAACTGGCTTCTTCTGAAATAATCTGGACCTGCGCAACGTGCCTCAAGTGTGTGCAAAGGTGTCCCCAGAAGGCTTCACCATACCATGTTATCGTGGCATTGCGGAATCTTGCGGTTGAAAGAGAGGCAAAGGTGCCTGAAGGATACTTGAAAGCAGTCTCGCAGATACTTGAAACCGGACTAGCGGAACCGTGCCGGAAGATCGTAACCAGAAAAATGGAGACTGTCGACCGCGAATGCTTAGGACTTCCAAAAGTGCGCAGCCCCAAGGAGAGTTTCCAAGCGGTCTTCATGAAAGCCATGGAGGAGAAACCGTGAAAACCGCGGTTTTCTGGGGCTGTTGCATACTCGCAGACCAGCTTGGCTATGAAATGTCCGTACGCGAAACCTTTCCTAAACTGGGCTTGGAACTCGTTGACCTGCGCGAGTCTGTCTGCTGCGGCGACCCCGTCAAAAGCATTAACGATTTTGCAGCCAACTATCTTGGAGCACGGGTCCTCGCATTGGCAAACCAAACAGGCCTGCGCGACCTGTTTGTTCCCTGCAATCGTTGCCATTTCACGATCTCCGAAGCAATGAACACTATGAGCCAGAACCAGAAAGCCGGGCAGAAAATCAGGGAGCTCTTGAAAGAAGAGGAGCTGCAGTACAACCCCGATGTCAAGGTCTGGCACACGATCGACCTCCTTCACGATTGTCTAGGCTTGCAGAAAGTCAAGAAGGCAGTTGAGAAGCCGCTCAAAGGGCTCAAGGTGGCAAGTCACGTTGGCTGCCAAATCATCCGATACAGCGACCTGGGAAGAGTCGACGACGCTGAAAACCCCTCTAAACTTGACGAGCTGATACGCGCGCTCGGAGCAGAAGCCATTGACTACCCTGAGAAACTCGATTGTTGCGGCTCAGCGCTGATGCACAGTCACCCTGACTCTGCCCTTTCGCTCGCGGGCTCCAAGCTAAAAGCACTGCAAGCCCTGAACGTCGACGGCTTGGTTGTCTCATGCCCAGACTGCGGCCTGATGTTTGACACAAGACAGAAGGACACGGCAACAATCGTCGGAGTCAAGCTCAACGTTCCCGTCCTCTACTACACACAGCTATTAGGCATAGCACTGGGTATCGACGAGAAAAAGCTCGGGTTACATCTGAACCAAAGCCCGATTGACCATCTTCTAGCCAAGATTTCGGCTTGACCTATCAAGCAGCTTTTATATCAGTAGTTGTAGATTTTTTTGCCAAGGTGAAAACATGGTAGATTTCGAATTCACAGAAGAACAGGAACTCTTCCGCAAGTCCGTGCGAGAATGGTGCGAGAAACATATACCGCTGGAGAAAATCCGGGAAATGGACAGCCAAGGACACATTCCGCAAGAAATACTGAAGAGCATGGGCGAAATGGGACTGCTAATTATGACAGCGCCAGAAGAACACGGCGGGACAGGAGCAGACTGGGTCACAGCATGCATCGCAGCCGAGGAACTCGGCTACGCAGACGTAAGCATCGCGTTGCCGGTACTCTGGCTCGTAGAATCATCCTGGGGCTACGTGGTCGACAGGTACTGCAGCGAAACAGTGAGAGAAGCCGTAATCCGCAAGGCCATCAAAGGCAACGCCTTCATAGGCATAGGCTCCACAGAGGCCGGCGGAGGCTCAGACGTTGCCGCCTTCAAATCCACCGCGAAGAAACAGGGAAACGACTGGATACTGAACGGCGAGAAGACCTACATAAGCGGAACCGAAGAAGCAAAGAAGCTTGGCGGAGGATACTTCGTAATCGCAAGAACCTCGCCGGCGCAGCCAGAAGCCAGCCACCGCGGAATGACAGGATTCTACCTGCCTATGAACGCGCCTGGAGTAGAAGTGAACAAGCGCTTCGAAGACATGGGAAGAATGGCCATCTCAACAGGCGGATTCTTGATGAAAAACGTCAAGATACCCGACTCCTACCGCATAGGCGAAGTGGACAAGGGCTTCTACCTGACGATGGAAGGCTTCGACACCGCCCGCATACTGATCGCGTCCGTGTGCGTTGGAGCAGCTAGAAGAGCACTTGACGTTGGCATGGAATACATAAAAGAACGAAAAGCCTTCGGGAGACCCATCGGCAAATTCCAGGGAATACAGTTTGAACTCGCGGACGACTGGGCACACCTTGAAGCCCTACGCTCACTCGGATATCGAACCGCATGGATGATGGACAAGCGGTACAAAGAGAACAAGTTCACACCGCTCGAAGTAACCAAGATGATCGCCGCCTGCAAGCTCATAGCCCCGCACTTCGCGTTCGACGTTTACAAGCGCACAATGATATGGCTGGGCGCATGGGGATACACAAAAGAGTGCCCACTCGAAATGGGACTGCGAGGCATAATGTCCTACTGCGTCGGAGCAGAAGGCAGCACAAACATCCAAAGAACCGTCATCGCCCGAGAACTCCTCGGAAAAGACTACATAGCATACAAGTAAAACCCAACGAGAAAAACGCACAATACAGGGTTAATTCCCTACACTGGAATATTTCTACATATCAAACCGCAAG
>CAVYNL010000008.1:0-18725 GCA_963769845.1 Candidatus Bathyarchaeota archaeon
AATAATCTTTAGCATGCGCTATAAACCGCGCCGTTGCACAGGCTAATCGTTATATCGGTCTTGCTTTGATCTCAACTGCTGTCCGAGGGGGTCGCAAAATGGTATCTGATGGTTCTAAAAGAGCTGGTCTGATTAAGCCCTCGGCGATCCGCAGGATGCTTGAGCTTTCGGCAAAGGCAGAGAACGCCATACACATGGAGCAGGGTGAGCCAGATTTTATTACGCCCGATTTCATTTCGGAAGCGGCTGTTGAAGCCGTCAGAAAAGGCTTTACCCATTACACGGAAATTGATGGAACGTTGGAGCTGCGTCAGGCAATAGCAGACAAGCTCCGGGTGGAGAACGGGATTGATGCTGACCCGCGAACGGAGGTTACAGTGACGTCTGGCTCTCAGGAAGCTATGTTGATTGCGGCGTTGGGTTTCCTGAATCCTGGCGACGAAGCGCTGATTTTGGATCCGTACTACCCAGCATACTACGAGGACACGCTGCTTGCAGAAGCTGTGCCCGTACCAGTTCCGCTTGACGAGAAGAGAGAATACGGAATAGACTTGAAAGCCATAGAGAGCCGCCTGACCGAGAAGACCAGAATGATTTGGATGTGCAGTCCTTCGAATCCGACTGGACGCGTGTTTTCAAGACAGGACCTTGAGACTGTGGCAGAAGTCGCGAAACGGCATGATTTGATAGTTTTCGCTGACGAGATATACGAGAAAATCGTCTACGATGGCGCGAGACACATCAGCATCGGCTCATTACCCGGCATGGAAGACAGGACGATAACGGTGAACGGATTCTCAAAAGCTTATGCAATGACGGGTTGGAGAATCGGGTACATAGCGGCTGAGAAGAAACTCTCTGCGGCTTTGCGAAAGTTGCATTACTACGCGACGCTCTGTCCGAACGCGATATCTCAGAAGGCGGCCTTCGCCGCGTTGACAGGGCCGCAACAATGTGTTCGGGAGATGGTGCTTGAATACGATAGGAGGAGAAGACTCGTGCTCAGTGAGCTTGGCAAAATCAAGCCTCTATCGTATGCCATACCGAAAGGGGCGTTCTACGTTTTCCCGGATTTTTCGAACTTTGAGAAGTCTGATGAGACCTTTGCCGCGTATCTGTTGAAAGAAGCTGGAGTGGCGACCGCGCCGGGTTCAGGTTTTGGAAATGTGGGCAAGGGACATCTAAGGATATCCTATTCCGTTTCTTATGAGCAAGTCAAGGAAGGGCTTAGAAGGATTGGGGAAACTCTGGAACGTCTGATGTAGCTTGGACTCGATTGTGTCAGGGCTTTAGTCTTTCTACTACGACTGTGCCTTTGTCAGCGTCTACCTTGACGAGGTCGCCCGTGTGAATAGTCTCAAACGGGTCCTTCTCCAGCCTGTCCACCAGCGGTACCTTTGCTATGAACGCGCTTACTATCAGTACTGTTTCCACGTCCTTGACTATCATTGCTCTCGGGGCGAGGTTGTGCGATGCAAGCTTGAACAGACCGTCTATCTGCACGACCGAGCTGGCCTTTCCTGACGGGAATATGAGCACCTTGTTCGCAATGTTTTTTCCTGCCAGCTCGTGTGTTTTCTCCCTAACGACGCCCGTTTTGGGGTCTGTAAGGTAGAAGCATATGGGTTCGTGAGATACTAGGGCCTCGCCTTCTCCGTAGCCTCCTATGATCTTGTGACATTTCAAAGAGGTTTTCATGGTCTTCATCTCCGTTTTTCTCTGACCGCGGCTTCGACACAGTCCTGAAGTCTTGCCAGCCTGACTTCCTTGAACCGCCGGTAATAAGCCCCTTTGGGCGAGTCCGTCATGCCTACTTTCTGTTTGTAGGCGATCCAGCACGGCTCATCTATGCACGTGTCCACAACTACGTGTCCGCCGGCCTTTTCTATCGTCCTCGTGTACCCGATCTTGTCCGCCAAAACTTTGGTCGTAGCTGATGTGCAGACCCAGAATGACATGTCTCTGCGCATTCTCTTCCCAGCTAGCAGTTCTGCGACCTTCGCTATCTGTTTGAGCGTGTAATGTGGACATCCGAGCTGGACGAAGTCTGCTTTTTCGCCCGTTGTCTGGAGCTGTTCACAAACCTCTCTAAGCTCCGTGTCTGTTACAGTGATTTTCTCTTTCGGAGTGTCCCCATGAAATGCTTCCTTCACGGTTGAGGCCTCGACTGTGTGTCCTGGTATGTAGAACATAGATATGGCGCCGGACGTGTTGGACATTGCGCAGAAGTTTATGAGTTCTTCTGTGCTGGGAGGTCGAGGTATTCCGGTTAGCACAGGAATCCCGTAGCCTATGGCCTTGCCAATATAGTATCCTAGAAGTGTGTAGTCAAATTCGTCTCTGAGAGATGCTTTCACGTCGATGAGGGTTGTTCCTTTTCGGTTTTCTTTGATGTGAAGACCGTACTTGGGAGTCTTGCCTATGATTCCTGCGGCCAAGGCACTTTGGGCTGCCTCTCGGTTTGTGTAGGCGCCGATTACAGAGTTTACGTAGGGTGTGGCGCTCGATTCGGAGAAGGCGACATGTTCACCGTAGAGCGGGATGTTCTCGGACAGGTAGGGAACGCAGCTCCAGCTGAGTATGGCGCCAACTCGCTCGTAGGCTTCCATCACTCTTCGAGCTACTTCCGCTTCGTGTTTCGGGATGTCAAACAGGCTGTGGAAGTACTTGATGTCATAGACCGGGTTTGTGCTCGTCGGGACTCTGCATTTGGCCCCTCCGTCGGCCAGAAGCTCGACGAAGTACAGGTCTCCTTCTTGACCGCTGGAAGCAGCGTGTGCGCGACTTATCGGAATCATCTTTTCGGCGTCGTATGCGTCCCCTATTGCGACGAGCAGTTCCATCGCTTTCTGTGTTCCTGCGCCGAATTCTCCTTTGAGCATCTGCTCTTCTTCTCTTGTTAAGTGCATGTTGGTTCACCGTTCGTTTTCAAGCATATTCGGCATGAGCTAGCAAGTGTTTTGTCGTTTTCCTTCTATAAACTTTGCAACGTTGTCCACGCATATGTCCGTGCATCTCGCTTCTGCTTCGACGGTGTTGAAACCGATGTGTGGGGAAAGCACGGTGTTGTCCAGTTTGAACAGCGGGTTATTCTTGAGCGGCGGCTCTTCCTCCAGCACGTCGAGTCCTGCATAGGAAAGTTTGTCCGATTTCAGCGCTGCGGCCAGGGCCTTTTCGTCTATGACCTTTCCCTGAGACGTGTTGATTATTACAGCGTCGTTCTTCATGATGGCAATTTCTTTTTTTCCTATGAGCTTCTCCGTCTCTGGCGTCAGAGTAACGTGGAGCGTCACCACGTCGCTGTCCCTCAGCAGTTTGTTGAGGTCAACATATTTGAACCCAATCTCCTCTGCTCTCTTCGGATTGGGATACTTGTCGTAGCCTAAGACCTGCATGCGGAAGGCCATGGCTATTTCAGCGACTCGACAGCCGATGGTGCCAGTTCCGATTATGCCGAGGATTTTTCCCGCTAGCTCTCTGCCTCCGAATGGCCTCCAATCGAAGTGGCCTTTTCTGACGTGCCTGTCTGCAAGGTTTAGTTTTCTGACTGATGCTAGCAGCAAAGCAAACGTGTATTCGGCCACCGATTCCGTGGCATAGCCAGGAACATGCGTTACTATGATCCCTCTTTCTTTTGCAGCTTGAAGATCCGCATAGTGGCAGGTTGTCGCCCATATTGAGATCATCTTGAGCATCTTGGCAGAGTTGATGATGTTTCTGGTTAGTTGGCTCCAGCCTACAATCGCGATGTTAGCTTCCTCTATTCTTTTTTTCAATTCGGCAGAAGTCTTGGGAGGTTCCTTGAAGACTTTCAGATCGCCGAGGGATCGCAGTTTCGTTAAGTGCTTCTCTTCCAGATAGATGTGGTCGACAACAACAATCTTCATTTTGATCATTCCCTAGACTGTAGGCGCTCTTTTATTTTCTTGTTCCAATAGAGACAAAGTCTTTCACGGTTCACGGTTCAAACTTGCTGAAGAAAGGGATGCGTGGTCTCAGCGTGCTCTTGACTGGACTCTTGGTTCCAATAACGCCCACAGCCAATCGACGAATTCTTTGAGGTTCTTTGTTTGTATGTAGATGTCTCCTGGTCCTGTGATCTGTGTCACAAGTCCTTCTCCACCGAGTATTGTTTCCTTTAGTCCACCGAATTTTGTGACCTTGTACGTGCAGGTGTCGCTGAAAGCGACCAGGTGGAAGTTATCTACTGTCAGCGTTTGTCCAGGCTTCAATGTGTGTTTGTCTATTGCTCCGAAAGTGTTTATGAACAGGTTGCCATTGCCCTTGACTTTTATCATGAAGAGTCCTTGGCCGAACAGTCCTTTGGTGAAGCCTTCCCACTTGATGTCCAGGTCAACGTCTTTTGTTGACGCGACGTAGGCGCTCTTTTGTATCACGTATCCTTGGCTGGGACTTATTTCCAGCATTTCAATGTCGCCAACTGGAGCTGACACGAATCCTGCTTCGCCTTGTCCCTGTACGGCTGTGTAGTCGTTTACCCAGAATGATTGCCTGCCGACGATTGCGAGGCCGAGACTACCTAGAAGACTTTTTTCTCTTTTTCTAGTGTGGACCTCGATGTTCGGGTCCATGTAAGTCATGGCACCAGATTCTGCCGTTATCGTTTCGCCCTGTTCAAGGTTAACGACGAGCATTGAATAGGACGGTTTGTACTTTATCTCATATTTCATTCAGACACCCTTTGTGCATTGTTATGACGAAAGTTATTTCAGTCTTTTGTAAGACACGAGCATCAGATGGAGAGGTCAATGGTTGCGGTTGTGTCTGTCGAGGAAGACCTTCGTTTTGAGGATTGGACGCGATTTTGGGGCCATTGACTAGAATGCTTTTTGTTTCGGGAATTGCTTTTCATAAGACTTTTATATGTGATGGTTTGTGGTATTGTGTAATCAAGTTCAAGGAACAGTGTGCTTGAATGGAACCGAGCAAAAAGCCATTGAACGTGCTTGTGAAGCAGTTGAACGCGGGGATCGCTGTTGTGCTGAAAAACGGCGGAGAATACAAGGGCAAGATGATCAAGTGTGACGGGCACATGAACATACTTCTGGAAGGGGCAACGGAATCCAAGGATGACCAGCTGATAACGAACTACGGGAATGTCTTGCTGCGAGGCAACAACGTTCTGTACATCGTGTTGGATGTGTCTACAAGGTAAGAGTTTTGCTCTTTCCTGTGACGTAGTCTAGGCTTTCCTCAAGCTTTGCGGCTATCTTGTGTTTGCGTCTGAAGTATTCCAGAACATTCTGGACGTCTCTTGACAGCAACTGCTCGGCGTTAGGATGGTCTTTTGTCACGTATTGTGGCCAGTCTATTATGAGAATTCCCATGTTCGGTTTCAGTATGATGTTGTACTCGCTTAGGTCTGCGTGGATTACACTGGCTTTCAAGTAGGCTTTTCGGACGTTTCGCAGAATTTTTCCCAAGATCGCACTGGGCTTAGGTATTCTTCTCCAGTTTGCGAGTTCTGCGCCTTCTATCATTCCCATCGCCACCACGTGGCGGTTTTGACTGATTGGCTTGGGAACAGAGACCTTGCACGGGTAGAGTAGAGCCAAAGCCTTGTATTCTTTTTCAGCCGCGAGTCGTGATTGATAAAGCCACCCGGCATGTTGAGGTGTGTATCCTCTGGTGCGCCGTGTCTGACGGAAGCTGATTCTGCCCAGCCTCTGGAATTTCACGGCTATGCGCTCCCCTTTCGGGTTCAGAGCGTCGAACACGTCAGCCTCTTTTCCTACTCCAAGCGACTTTCCGAAGGCTTCGAGGATTCCGCCTCTGACCAGAGCGTTGATTGCGAGGCAATCGTATCCGGCGTAGTTGAGCGTGTAGCCTACGTATGCGCCACGCATCTGGTAGATGATTCCAAGCTTGTTTAGCCGTTTTATTCTGAAGTCGACGTCCCGTTTGAGGTCCAGTTTAGAGAATTTGGCGACCTGTTCTTTCGGGACGAATTCGTGTTCGCTCATTGCCGTCTCTATTATCTGGAGCACCCTCAAGTCTTCGGTTTCGAGAGTTCGGAAGATTTTGACGGCTATTTCTGCTGACGACATGACAGGATGGAATAGGCTTCTAGGGCTAATAAGCTTCGTCAGTCTTGTTGTTAAGAATCAATTTCCTGTAAATGCGTCTGACCATTCACATTCGCTTTTGATGCCTGATTCTTAGCCGAACTGGACGACTACCGAATCATTCTGTGTGATCAATCACAGCTTTCAGGTTTTTTGCGTAATGGAAATGAGGTTGAACAGATTTGACGGTTGCGTTTCGATCCGTCATGCTGTCTCTTCTTCAATGCCTGCAGATACTATCAGATAGTATGCTGCGAGCCCTTTCCACCTGCCCCACTTCTGAGCAATCCTGCGGGTTTCTTCGCTTGAGATCTTTTTGTCGTGTGAGTAATAATGAGAGATTGTCCGCCTCAAACCCAGGTCGTCTGCTGGCAGTGCGTCCCACTTCTGCATTCCCCTGATCATCGTCAGCTCTGCCGTCCAGACCCCGATTCCCCTGATTCTGTCAAGTTCTGTTATGATCTTCTCGCTGTCTGTAAGGCGCTTGAGTTGTTCGAGGTCCAGTTTTCCTTCAGCTACTAGGTCTGATACTTCTTTGATGTATTCTGCTTTTCTTGAGCTCAATCCGACTTTGCGCAGCTGTTCGATGCTCGTCTTTGCCAGTCTTTGAGGGGTGGGATAAACGAAATATGTTTCATCGTGTATCATCAATTTGTCGCCGAACGTTTTCACCAGTTTTCTTTCAAGCGAGTTCGCAACGTTCAAGGAAATCTGTTGCTCTACAATAGAATCGACCAGTGCCTCAAAGACGGTTGATGTAGTCGGACTCCGCAAGCCTCTCAATCTCTTCAGAAGGCGCGTGAACGTCTTGTCTTTTTTCACTTCTGCATAGAAAGGGTTGAGGTCAAGCTTTGCGTTGAAAAGAGATGAGGCAACTTCTGCTGCCCTCTTCAGTTCGTGCGTCGAAACGTCCTCTTCATCTTCCAACGTGACACACAATTTTGGTTCATCAATTGTGCCTCTGCTTTCCATCGTAATGAGCAACAGTTTGTCGTTGACCCGAAGCGCCTGGAAGAACCTTCCATTCTCGAACTTGCGTATCTGTCTGTCACCATCGGAGAAGATTCTCGCACTCAGCGCGAAATCAAACGGCGGGACAGGTCTCAAAGCGAACTTCCTAATGGCTGATAAATCTTCCTCCTCCAGCTCCTAGTTTCCGGCAGACGTCGTTCACTTTGAACATGTTCGCTTAAGCCTGTTTCCTTTCCAGTTTCCAGAAATGACTGCGCACATTTAAGGTTTTTAACTGAAGAATCTTCTATACTATGACCTCAAAGGACGTGCAATCTATGCGAATTGTGCTACGGATCGGAGGGTCTGTTTTTGCTTCGCCCATTAGACCGGAATTGGTCAGGAAGTACGCTACTCTTCTAGAAGGGTTGGCGAAACGAGGGCACTCGATCGCAGTGGTCGTTGGCGGAGGAGCTTTGGCGAGAGAGTTTATCGCCGTGGCCAAGAGCCTAGGGCTACGTGAAGAGGAACAGGACGAGGTGGCGATCTCTGTTTCCAGGCTGTATGCGCAGCTGTTTCTCAACATGCTCGGTGAAATGGGATGCGATGCCGTTCCCTGCACGGTGGATGGTGCTTTGGCCTTTTTGCATGAGGGTAAGGTCGTGGTTATGGGGGGTTTGAGGCCTGGTATGACGACGGATACGGTTGCGGCGATGATCGCTGAGAAGGTGAAGGCTGATATGCTTGTTAAGGCGTCTGACCAGGAAGGTGTCTATGACAAGGACCCTCGGAAGCATTCTGATGCTGTGAAGCTCGACCACCTTAGGTTTGAGGATTTGTTTCGGGTCTGCGCTGGAGACAAGCACGTGGCGGGCATTCATCAGATCATAGACCCTGAAGCGGTCAAGGTTCTGAGGCGCAGCCGGACCAAAGTCGTCGTTGTGAATGGATTCAAGCCAGGGAACGTGTTGAGAGCTGCTGAAGGCAAGAAAGTCGGCACTCTCATTGATTAGTTTCTGTTTTGTTTTCGAAAAGCTTAAATTCACTGGCGATATCGTTGGCGATATCAATAACGATATCTATGGTGATAAGAGATGTACCAGCATAGGAAGCATTGGATGAGGCATACGGCAATGGTTCCCAAAGGCTTCATTCGGTATCAAGTTCTTGAGTCCCTGGCAGAAAAGTCGATGTCAGGTTCTGAAATAATAAACGAGATAGAAAGCAGGACGAGTGGGCGATGGAAGCCGAGTCCAGGCTCAATCTATCCTTTGTTGGCCTGGCTGCAGGACAACGGTCATGTGAAAGAGTTGCCGATGGATCAGGGGGGAATGAAAAGGTACCAACTTACAGACAGCGGTAAGACCTTGCTCGAAGAGCAGAGAAAGATATCCGAGGAGCAGAGGGAAAAGATTGGCAAATATCGAGAGGAGTTCAGGCGCCATGGAAGAGGAAGGTCCTGCGGTCCTCCCTTCTTGGGACCCCCTTTTATGGTGCCGCCGTGGATGGTGCCGCCGACGGAGACGACCGCCAAGGTGCGGGGTTCAGTGCGTCAGCTTATGGCTGCCCTGTTTGAGCTTGTGTGCAACGCGGAGGAGCAGCATTCGGAACAAACGATTGACGACGCCGTGAAACTCTTGAATAACGCAGCTGAGAAGCTTGAGGAGATTAATCGAGGGCTTGGAGGGAAAAAAAGTGAGTGAGGACATAATAAAGGCTGAAGGACTGACGAAGGTTTTCAACAGTCACCTGACTGCCGTGGACCACGTGGACTTCAGCGTGAAACATGGTGAGATTTTCGGGTTCTTAGGCCCCAACGGCGCAGGAAAAACGACGACTATTAACATGTTGATAACCGTACTGAAGCCCACCGAGGGCAAAGCATCTGTCTTGGGTCTTGACATTGCAAAACAGAACAATGAGGTTAGGAACGTTATCGGTGTCGTGCCCCAGGAATACACTGCCGATGAAGACTTGACTGGTTTAGAGAATATCCTCCTATGTGCTGACCTGTATGGAATTCCGCGGAGTGCCGCGAAAGAGCGAGCCATGGATTTGCTGAAGCTTGTTGAGCTGACCGATTTCAAGGACAAGAGAGTCCAAACATTTTCTGGAGGCATGCGTCGCAGGCTTGAGCTTGCTTGTGGCTTGATCAATAGGCCTAAGGTGCTTTTTCTGGACGAGCCCACTTTGGGTTTGGACGTGCAAACTAGGACCGCGACTTGGAATTACATTCGAAAGATGAAAAAGGAATATGGCATGACGCTTTTCATGACGACCCATTATCTTGAGGAGGCTGATGCACTCTGTGACCGCATTGCGATAATTGACCACGGAAAAATAGTCGTTGTGGGTTCCCCGGAGGATCTGAAACACAGCTTGGGCGGCGATTCCATAACGTTGGCGATAAAGGAAGACGAGGACGTGAGTGAATTGATCCAGAAAGTTGAACATGTGAAAGAGGTCCGGAAGGAAAACGGAGGCTACCGCATCAAAGCCGAATTTGGAGAAATCACCACGCCTTTCGTGATCGAAGCCTTACGGAAAAAAGGTTACACCGTGACAAAACTTTCATTGACGGAGCCTACATTGAACGAAGTCTATCTTGAATACACTGGCAAGTCATTGCGTGATGCGGAAGAGTCTGGAGAGGCTTTTGCTGCGCAAAGGATGACTATGAGGAGGGCCCGGCAATGAGCGAAGCCAACGGCAATTCAAAAGGCAAATTGCACGGCCTCTGGGCCTTGACCAACAGAGAACTCAAGAAATGGTACAAGGCTCCTGTGATATTCATCCTTTCCATAGTTCAGCCGATTATTTGGATGGGTTTGCTCGGCAAAGCCATGAACATCAGTGCCATTTTCTCAAGTGGTTCATTCGCTAATGCCAGATTACTGGGCAAGTCTAGTCTCTGACCCCACCGCTAACCACGACGCAATCTCTACAGCTAGGTGGAGTTCTTTCAGAGTTCTGCAGAAACAGTATCATGCAAAACACGTTCAATACAACTGATTACTTTTCCTTCATGGCTGTCGGTATGATTGCCTTCACAGCCCTGTTCACAACGGCGTTCAGCGGCATGTCAGTGGTTTGGGACAGACGTCTGGGCTTCTTGAACAAGGCTCTCAGCACGCCCGTATCCACGAGCGGTAATAGTATTCTCCAAAGTGCTTTCTGCAACTTTGCGATCGATGTTTCAAGCAGGCATAATAATACTCATCGCTATCGCATTCGGTCTCCAGTTTGGGGCTAGCTTCAATCCACTCTACATACTTGGTGTATTCGCGATCATGTTTCTGATATGCGTGGGCTTGTCTTCGATGTTCATCGCAATCACCATAAGATCAACAAGAATAGAGACTCCAATGGCTGTCATGAACCTGATAACCCTGCCGCTGATGTTTGCTAGCAATGCCTTCTTCCCTACTAACATCATGCCTTCCTGGCTCCAGACAGTGGCGACGTTCAATCCGATGACATACACTACAGATGCTGTGAGACAGCTCTTGATAAACAAGACAACCGACTTCATGGTGGTTGCGAAGGACTTTGCATACGTTGGAATATTCGCGGTGCTAGCCGCAACGATAGGTATAGTCCTCTCGTGGAGATTCTTGAACAAGTAGAAGATGCCATGACAGAAGGAGGAAGAGGGTCTCTGTGACGACGATCGTTGAGGCAGCCAAGCTTGAGAAGACCTACATGCTTGGAAAAGTGAAGGTCAACGCATTGCGCGGTGTGAACCTCAAGGTTGAGATGGGCGATTTCGTTTCCATTCTTGGGCCCTCGGGAAGCGGCAAATCAACGCTACTGAACCTGATTGGCGCACTTGACAAGCCAACAGGCGGAAAACTACTGGTTGAGGGCACAGATGTTTCCGCGTTGAATGACAATCAGTTGGCTGACCTGCGACGTCGGATAGGTTTCGTTTTTCAGTTTTTCAACTTGATTCCTCGGATTACTGCCAGGGAGAATGTCGAGCTGTCCATGTCAATAGCTGGTGTGAACAGGAGTGAAAGGAGAAGGCGCGCTGAAGAGGTTCTTGACACTGTTGGGCTCAAGGAAAGGATGAATCACAAGCCCACGGAACTCAGCGGAGGAGAACAGCAGCGCGTGGCAATCGCGAGAGCTCTTGGCAAACGATCCCAAGTTTTTCCTGATGGACGAACCCACTGGAAACATCGACTCCAAGAACGCCAACGAGATCATTGATCTGGTCAAGAAGCTCAACGAGGAAAGATCTGTCACGATCATAATGGTGACCCATGATCAGCACTTGGCTGCGCAGACGCAAGAGAATCGTTCAGATGTTTGACGGCGTGATCATAAAGGAGATAGTGAACTAACGTGAAAGCACGCGACATCTTCTCTTACGCATTCGGGGGAATAAGGCTGAGAAAACTACGTGCAGGTTTAACAACTTTGGGTGTGGTCATCGGGATTGCTGCCATCGTTGCCTTGCTTTCGATTACTCAGGGCCTGCAGACTACTATAACTCGGCAGCTTCAAACGGGATTGGCGACGGACACTCTTGATTGTTACGACTGGCAGAGGCTTGGGCGCGGGCATGGGAGGCGGATTGGGCGGGGGCGATTCTGGATTCACACTCCTGATAAGCGATACCCAGACGATCAACGCATTACAGAACGTCGAAACATCGTTCGCGATAATCCAAAGGACCGGCTACATTCAATCTGGTGATAAGACGCGGTCCACTACCATAGTAGGTGTGGATTTCGCCAAGTACGCAAGCATTTACACCAGTACGTTTGTGGCTGAAAGCGGAGCCATCCCAATGAATCCTGAAAACGGAACGGTCGTTGTCGGAAAGCTGGTTAGTGCGCCTTGGAAGAATGAAACGATACTCTTCAGTGCAAATGACAGCATTGAGCTTTTCTGGCCTAACGCCACAGCCCGTCCACCGAGAAACGAGACTTACGCAGGCCATGTTGCAGCTGTTCTGAAAGAGGTCGGAGGATTCGGGTTCGGAGGTCCTTCGGATTCCAGCGTCTACATTCCGATTTCTCAGGCTGAGAGCTTCTTCGGAACAAATGAATGTGATTCGATAATTGTGAAATTGACTAACGGTGACAAAGCAACGATTGACAGTGTTTCTAAGGCAATAAGCGATGCTTTCGACGGGGAAGTCTCAGCTATTTCTGCAACAGCCGTGCTTAGCCTTCTTTCAAGTGTTTTCTCGATCATACAGCTTTTCTTGGGTGGGATTGCTGCCATCTCGCTCTTGGTGGCGGGGATAGGCATAATGAACATCATGATCGTTTCTCTGATGGAGCGCACCAGAGAAATAGGCATACTGAAAGCGCTGGGTATGAAAAGCCGGACAGTGCTTTTGATTTTCCTGTGTGAATCAGTGATAATCGGCCTGATCGGTGCAGTGGTTGGCATAGCTTCAGGCTGGGGCCTAGCGAATCTGGTTGCAGTCTTCCTAGGCAGAGGAGGCATATTCACGGGGGGAGGAAACCAAGCGGCAGGAACTGGCGGAATGACGATAACTCCTGTTCTAACACCGCTAGTGTTCTTGGGAGCCTTGGCGTTCGGCGTAGGAGTCAGCGTAATCTTTGCCATCTACCCAGCTTGGCGAGCTTCAAAGCTTAAACCAGTAGAAGCCCTAAGATACGAATAGACGATGCCAGACAGTAGAGGTTCTGAACTTGAAGAGGCTTTACCCCAAGCAACCTCTTGTAGGAGTAGGCGCCATCATCATCTGCAAGGGCCAGAATTCTTCTTGAGAAAAGGAAAAACGAGCCGGGACAGGGAAAATGGAGCATTCCTGGCGGTCTTGTTGAGCTTGGCGAAAAGTGCGAGGAGACAGTGGTAAGAGAAGTCAAGGAAGAAACGGGGTTGACGGTTGATAAGCCTGAACACGTCGATGTCGTGGACAACGTAGAACTTGATGAGAATGGCCGAGTCAAGTATCACTTTGTCATAATTGACTTTTTTGTGAATCTCAAAGGCGGAACGCTTGGAGCTTCAAGTGATGCTGCAGAGTTGAAATGGGTACCGTTGAAAGAAGTTGAAGAATACACGCTAACAAAGACATTTAGGGAATTCTACAGAAGAAACTATGAGAAACTAGCAGCCATGGAGTCTTGCTCTTAGGGCGCGCTTTGCAAAAGCGCGGTTATCTGGTACGGCTTTAGCCTGCTGTGGTGTTTGTGAAGAAGAGCCTGGTTTCTCCCATCGTTTTGACGTCCATTGCTTTCACTTTGGCTACTATGGGGAAGTCTCTTACGGCTTTTCCGAGTGCAAGGCAATAGTGTGGCGGTAGGTCTCGCGCGATTGACCTTACTGTTTCTGCGTCGACTCTTGCGGCGCGGGAGACGACGTCTAGGTCGTGTTCGTTTGTGAAGTTGAAGAGAAATATGTTGTCTGCTTGTCTGTAGATGTTGTCGCGGATCGTGTCTGGCTGGTTCGTGATGAACGTAGTGAAGATGCCGAAGTGGCGCATGCGGGTTACTATGTCGTCCCAATAGGTTTCACGCAAATAGAGGTGGGCCTCTTCAGCGAATAGGAAGACTGCTTTCAGCTTCCAATTTGTCAGTGATTCTACGAGTTTTCCGAGTACGTATTCGACGACTATCTGGCGGTCGATGCTTCCCGTGTTTCGTAGGTTTATGATTATTGCGCCGCCCTGTTCTTTTGCTTTGAGCAGGCAGTCTTCAAGCATGGTTGCTTCTGCGATGTTGTCTGTGAAGAAGCCTGAATTGACTAAAGAGTGATAGCGTGAGAAAAGTGCGTCGCGTACGTGCTGGTTGCAGTTCCAGTTGCGTATTGTCTCTCCCAGCTCATGCAGATTGAGGTTGTCTTTGTCTTTCAATGATTGCCAGATGCGTCTGAACTCGCGTGCCGATGTTCCGGGCAGATGCAGTGCGTGGATGAGGATTCCCAGCAAGACGTGTAGGTTCAGCTGCTTTAGTGCCAGTTTGAAGTTTTGTGCTGGTGTGAGAACGTGTATTTTGTCGTAGATGGCGTTTCTCTTTCCATCGCTTGTCATGCCGAGGCTGTGGTATTCGCCGTTCAGGTCGAATATCACGACGGTGGCCTTGTATCCCACTAGGTTTACCATGAGCAGCTTTGAGAGGTGAGATTTGCCGGTTTCCTTTTTGCCAGTTATGATGTTCAGGCGGCCATCTAGGGATGAGGCATCTATTGTGAGCAGCGAGCAGTCTTTGGTGGCTCCTAGGACGATGGGAAGTTTTCCTTCGACTCTGGCAAGCTTCAATAGCGTTGGGAGAGGCAGTTTTCTTATTGTTGATTGTGAGCGGGACGGGAGCCATGAGCTGCTGGGGCTTAGATTTTCGTTTTCGACTGTTGCTCGTATCTTGCAGAAGAGCAGGCTTGCGTCCTGAATGAACGTGATGTGCGGTGCAATTTCGAGCGGGTCCAAATCCTCGCCCTGTATGAGCTCGCCTCCGTCAGGCAAGCTTCTGAGCAGTTCTTCAAGAACGCCTGGGATGCTTGCGAACTGCACATCGATAACCTGCACTATCAGGGCTTTTCTCGCTTCGCTGTCGTCGACGAGCAGGTAGTCTCCTTTTTCAACCGTCTCGCCGGGAAAGCTCAGGACTTGTAGAATGTTGCCTTCCTTTTTGTACAGTTTCACTAGTAAGCCTCTCCTCTTCCATACGGGCCGAAAAGAAGCCTGTGCATGTCGGGCCTGTTGAAGATATGCAAGCCGAACTTGCGTGTGACGAAGTGCTGCATTGCGAGCACTTCATTTGCAGTGAACGTGCACAGGATATGGGCAAGACGTAAGGTTTCAGGGTAGCTTTGTGAGAAGATGTCGTTTCCGAGGAGCTTTTCCACGGCTTCGATTCTTGGGTTCTCGGGGTACTTCCTTGTCGATGTCTACTCTGAACGCATAGTTCTCTCTGCTCAGTCTAGCGACGTAAATGTTTCCGAGCAGGACGACTGGCGGTTTAGGTCTGAAACCGTCTGCCTCCAGCAGGTAGGGCGGCTGGTGACGAGGCAGCAGGTCTGTGATCAGGTGGCCGTTGACTCTTAAGGTCGTCATCTTTGAGAAGGCCAGTACGATGTTTGCTCGTTTTCTTGCAGTGGTCAGGATTTCTCTTATTCTCTGCGTGGGCGTGTCGGCGGTGCCTGATGTTAGCGAGCCGTCAAAGAGTATTAGGCCGTTGCTTATCGTTCTTGATAGCATTTTCTGTAGCCATCTTTCGAGCAGGGCTGCTATTCTTGTTGGCATTTGGAGAAGGTTTGGTGTGTTTTGGTGATTGGGTTCGTTTTGTGTACCGAAGTAGGCTCTTTCAAGCGTGTTGTAGACTTCGCTCTTGTTCTCTTCCGTTATGTGGAATATGAACGGCCCGATTCTGGTGTATCTGTATTTTCCGCTTTGTTTCCATACGTTGGCGCCTCTGACCGCGATTATGATGCCGGTGTTTGTGTCGCCGATTTTTATTGTTGATGTGTCTACTGCTGCGATGATGTTCTCTTTGTGCAGAGGCTTGAGCGAGATTGGTTCAGGGTTGAGTCTTAGTGTTTGGGCGTATTCTTCTGGGTTGCTGATTTGTTGAATGTTGTGTTGATTTAGTTGAAGAGGATGTTTCAGTGAGTACAAGCTGAGTTCTATGAACTGTTGGGGGAGTATGGTGTCCATGTTGGGCTGTGGAAAGTTATATTTTGGTGTTGTTGCAATAGTGTATTGTTCAATCACCAAGATTCACCAATAGCCAATTGGTTGAGGAAGATGTATTTAAGTGTTGTGCATGTACAAGATGTACAATACAATAAACAACAAGGTGAAACGTTGACCGAGAAGGAACCCAGACCGCCGATACGCTTGAAGATGAAGGTCGGGGAAATCGAATTCGAGATAGAATGCCAGGAAGACCAGCTCCAGCCCACAGTAGACAAGATACTCTCCACGGTAACGGAAAAACTGAAGGAAACGCCGCTGATGATGGAGAGGACCGCGCCACATCCGAGAGCAGAAACATGCAAAGGCATAATTCAGAAACTGTGGGAAGAAGCTTGGTTCGCCAATGCCAAAGGGCTAAGCGAAGTGCACACTGAACTCGCAAGACGAGGCTTCCATTACGACCGAACAGCTGTGGCACACGCGCTCATTGACCTGGTCAAAGATGGCATATTGACAAGGGAAGGCAAACCCCGCAGATACCAGTATGCACAAAAAAGACCCCCTCCATAGCCTACACTAATCTGAACGGTGCGAGCTACAGCGCCTGCATCTTGTTTCCTTTGATGATTATTCGGTGGATAATTCTCTGATCAGTCACGGGCTCATCTGGTTTAGCAATGGCGATTACTTCGCAGTAGTTTTGAAGTGGTCTTCCGATGATTTTTTTGGCCAGCGTTTCTTGGATTTGGAAGACTCCTGCACTGTTGTTAAGGTGTATCAGTATTTGTATCGGTACGTCTTCGCCTTGTCTTATCTCTACTTTTTCGATGCTCAGTGCTGAGACTGTGTGGATGTTCACGTTTCCTCTATCGAACGCCAGTCTTCCTCGGCCTTTTGTCATATCTGTCCAATCTGCGATTCCGACAAGGGCAGATTCTTCGGTTAAGTCGAGTATTTCAAATTCGTGTGAATAGATGCAGTGTAGTATGTGGCCGCGAATCTCATACAGTATTTGCTCGTCTTTGTAGATTTTCGGCAGAAGCCTGTTCAGTAACGGAATTGCCAAGTACACGCTGGACACGTTGTGGTTTTCGCGGTGAACCTGATTTCCTATGTCATGAAGCAATGCTCCTGCAAGAACTATAAGGTAGACGTCATCTTCGTCTCCAGCCTTTTCCTTCAATGTGCTGGTCGGAACACCGTTGTCAAGAAGAAGCGTTAGCATTCTCAATGCGTTTGCCGCAACGATCTTTGCGTGGATTTCTCCATGATCATTATACTTCAGTTTCGACACGGCGATGTAGTTCGCCATATCCCAATCCGCCTTTGCCTCGGGATCTCCCTTCAACAGATCCCACATTTTCCGCGCTTTAGGCCTGTTTGCCACCAGCTTGTCGATGGTTCTTTCAGCTTCTTTCTTCATCTCTACATAAACCTTTGGCAATTCCAGTTCGTACCCTTTACCAGTTGCGACTTTTGACACACTTTCACTCCCAAACAAGATTTCAAGATGGGAAACTTGTCTGATCTGCACTAGCGCGCGTTTCTATTCCATCAGTCCTTTGATGTAGTTCCATTTTTTTCTGTGCACCTCGTCGTAGATTTCTCCGTATTGTAGCCATTTCTTTTCGCCCAGGTGCTTCAGGAACCATGTCCGTTCCACTTCGCTCGCTACGCCGTGCCCTTCCTTGTGTTCGTACAGTCCGTATTTTTCACAAACATGCCTTTCGCACGCTTCGTGAAGACACAAGGGTTTGATCAGGTACTTTGGAAAGTCATTGTCTACTTCGATGTAGCCTTTGGTCCAACTCGCACCCCAAAACTCGTGCGGCACGATATACACAGGATACAAAATTCTCTCACCGTCATAGTCAAGGGACACAACATACTTTCTCAGGAAGCGAGTACTGTGTTCTCTCGCTAACACTTTATCATTGTCGCTTAGCTCAGCCTTCTTTAGCACCACATTCCTAGCATCTTCCTTCATCAATCTTGTTGCAGTCTCCAAAGCAAGCGAGACTCTTTTCTTGCCTCTGATAGGACTCAAGCCACTTCACCCAATTCGCATATAAATGGTATACACATCATGTATGTATCATTTTCGAACCCTTTAGACGCGTTACCAGTACAGCCCGCTTTTTGCACGGACAGCAAATGGAAAAGATGATTAACAAGCCTGCCTACACGTGTGCACAGGGCTGTCTCCTTGAAAGGGGAAGGAAATCAAATCAGGGCAGTGACTTTCGACCTGTGGGAGACTCTGCTTTTCGAGAGAGACGGTGCCAATTCGCTCAGAACTGCTGTCCGTTGCAGGAACATCGCTACCGCATTGAATGGCTTCGGAGTGCAGTCGAGTCTGGAGCAGGTGGACTTGGCCATGAAGACCGCCATCTCAACCTTGATCACGGCATGGAACAAGAATAAAGATATCTAGTCATGCGGACCAGCTTAGGTTGATCATTAAGGCAATTCCCAGTGCGGCGGCAAGATTCAAGGATGATTGGCTGGCTCGGCTGTCAACGGCTCTTGTCTCTCCGATTTTTGAAGTTCGTCCATATTTGAATCCAGACGTTCCGAAGGTTCTGCATGAGCTCAAGAAACGTGGCAAGTTGACTGCGGTCATCTGCAACACTGGCTTGACTCCAGGGTCGCTCTGCGGAAATTGCTGGCAGAGTTACAAATAGCTGAGTATTTCGACTTGATGATATTCTCTGAAGAACTCGGCATACGCAAGCCTGACCGCAGAATATTCAATATGGCAACCCGTGGACTGAAAGTCAAACAATGCGAGGCAGTTCATGTCGGCGACAACTTGAAAACTGACGTGTGGGGCGCAAAGAATGCAGGGCTCAAGGCTATCCATCTTTATAGTGAAGTTGGGCATGACAAAACAGCTGAAGCTGACCCCAACTCTCTCCTCTCGCTTTCAAGAAAGCTGGGCGGCCCAGTTACAAGCCAAATCACTCCGGATAGCACCATCAGCTCTCTTGCTATGCTAACGGAGACTGTTGAATAACTAGAAAGGCGGAATGACTGAACACTGCACAAGCACGGTGAATATCCCTCTCTTG
>CAVYNL010000009.1:0-4713 GCA_963769845.1 Candidatus Bathyarchaeota archaeon
CGCGCTTTTATCGTGGATTGAGTTGGAATTCGGACACCGAGTTTACTGGGAAGGATGCTCGTGCTTTGGGGTCTTGCTTAGTCCATGAATGATTGCGTGCACTTGGGACACAAGAAGCATTTGGAAGATGCACCCAACTTCGTCACGCTTGAAAAAAGCGAATCTAGGAATACGCTGATGCGCATTTGAGTGTGTTCCAAAATATTTTAATCTGCTGCCAATAAGACAATTATTGAAGGTGAGGAGCAACGGGAGAAACCGAGAAAAACTACTTGCAAAGATTCAACCGCCTGCTCGTATGGCCAACGTTGGTCTTATTCATATTCTTGTCAATTTCAGGATATGGAACCTTGAACCCAGGGCTGATCAGCCAACTGACCGGAGGCCTGTTTACCCACGCCCTTTCATTGTACCTACACACGACTTTGGTCCTGCCTACTTTGACGTTGCTAATGATTCACATCCTGGTTGCAATCAGGTCGACCCTGACTCGTTGGGGCATAAGAGAGGGCAAACTTCTGGACGCTTTTCTGGTCCTTCTAGGAGCCTTCGTCCTGACCCTGATGGTACTGATGCAGTATCTCGTGATATAGGGGGTTAAAGAACATGTACAAAACCCTAAGAACGGCTTCCCTGACCTTGTTGTTAACCTTTGCTTTGGCCACTTTTCTGCCCGCATCGAAGACAACTGGTGCCCTCCAAACACCTGGCACGTTGGAGATATACGGATCTGTCGGTACGCCCTTGAACTTAACCTACGCTCAACTGGTTTCTTTACCGATGGTTTCAGAGGTAGCCGAACTGAGATGCGTCACGGGCTCCCCAGACGTTACTTACAACTGGACCGGAATACCTCTCTTCTATCTCCTGACCTTGGCTCAAATCAAACCCGAAGCCTACAAGATTGTCACTCATTGTTCAGACGGCTATACTTCAGACCTCCTCGTGGAAGACGCTTTGAAGCCCACGACAATTCTGGCTCTAGAAGCAAACGGAACAAGCCTCCCACAACTGACTTACGGCCCGGCAGGTCCTAACAGACTGGTCGTCCCGGGCAAGTACGGTTACAAATGGTCTAGCGGCGTTGAACAGATAGAAGTTGTCACGTTTGATTACAAGGGAGAATGGGAGAGTTCGGGATACTATAGTGACACGGCCGACGTGCCTAACTACGGCCCAATGCCGACGCCGACCCCTCCACTGCAGACGTTAGATGTGCCCTCCGGAAACAGAACGTTCCAGGTCGGGGCGTTCACAAACGCTTCAATCACAGCCTCTTCATTTGACCCTTCCCAGAAAGCATTGAACGTGAATGTTACTGTTCCGCAAGGAACATCGGTTTTCATAGACTTCATCCTACAACAAGACTTTCTCAGCAGACCGTACAACGTCACCCTAGACGGAAAGGTGGTCAGCGCGACTGAAGCTGACACCAACACAAGCTCGTACACATATCTGGCTCTTGAGGAAGGCTTCCACACCGTGAGCATATTAGGCACAGAATTTGACGGCATCCCTGAAGCCATCGTAAACTATCCGGCAACGGCTGATGTTGGACAAAACGTCACTTTTGACGCAAGCAAATCCGTTGACGTTGGAAGAATAGTCTCGTATGAATGGAGTTTCGGCGACGGCACAAACGCAACCGGATCGGTCGTGTCACACTTGTACGACAAAGGAGGAACGTACCAGGTGAAGCTCAACGTGACCAACGATGCAGGTACAAGCAGTTTGAAAACGCTCACGATAACGGTTGGAAGCCCGCTCGTGGACATCCTTCTACTTGCAAAGGTGCTTCTGGCAACAATGCTGGCCGCGCTCATCTTGATTTTTGCATTTCTCTTAAGAAAAAGGAGAACAACGCGTCCACCAAGCAGCAGAGACAGTCCTGACGCTCTGCATAATGAACAGTCGTCGACAACCGCAAATCTGCGCGTCTTGATGAACCAGCTGACTTAACGCGCGCCTGGCCCTGAAATCGCCGCATTCTTCACTTTGCCCCCTTTGTTTTGTGTGCCTTCTCAGGCTTTTTTTTCAAGAGCGCGCTTGCCAAAATCGATCGATTAACAGAAACAGAGTTCCCGTCACAATCTGAGATTCATAACATTTTTACATCATCTTCTCTAGTTATCCATGGGAGAATTTGAAGATGGTTAATTGTCCCGAATGTGGGAAACCGTTAAAAAAGAACAATCGCAAGGCTAAGTACTGCTGCGAAAACAGCGCTTGTTCCGTTATATTTGTTCGTCATCCTGACAAGCAATCTTTGATGGAGATAACATACGAGGCCAGAGCTCGCTCTTGAGTGCGCGCGCTGAACTTTGGTGGAACTAACTCTGTCTTAAAACCGCTACGGTAAAGCCGCTGAAGGATTCCGAGAAGAACTTCAAGAACGTCGATGCAACAAAGCTAGGGGGTTGCGTCGGCTCTTCCTTTCATCCAATCGTGTGCAAAGATTTCTGCTTCCCCACTTTCTATTCCTTCCAGAATCTTCTGCGCCACGTACTCAGCCGTGTCAGGTGGAAAAGGAGGGCCGCCTTCTTGCTCCCCTCCCTCAGGAACAGCATCTTTAATCGTGTTCTTCTCGAAATCCGTGAGCGTCATGTACGGGTACACGACACTGACGACAATGTTGTCATTCTTCAACTCTTCCCTTGCAGTCAAGCTAATGTTGGCAAGCGCGCGTTTCAAGCCCGAGTATGCACCGTTGTACGGCAAATACATCAGCGCAGTGCCAGAGCTAACGTTGACAATCGCTCCTCCACCCTGCTTCCTCATGATAGGAATCACCTGCTCCATCGCAACAAGCGGGCCCACCACGTCCAAGTCAAAGATACGATGAAAAGTGTCAACATTAGTCTTCTCAACCGGAGCATCATACCCTTGACCCGCACAGTTAATCAGAACGTCAATTCTCCCGAAATACTCCATCGCCTTTCTAATCATCCCTTCGACTTCACTAATCCTCGTCATGTCTGCAGGAACTGCCAACGAGTCGAGAAGCTCAGCTGACAGCTGCTCCAATTTCTCTTTCGAACGGGAGACGAGAGCCAGTTTCGTGCCCTGTTTAGCAAGAAGCTTTGCGGTCGCAAGACCGATACCCGAAGAAGCACCAGTAACAATAACTACCCTATCCTGAAGATTCATGAGACCACTTCCTAGTCTTTGCCTCTTACCCTGAACAGATACTCTCAGTGCCTGTTCGATTAAGGATTTGTGGTCATTGTCTCATTCGTGCGCGCTAAGTGCCTAAAACTGGGAATGCTTTTGATTGCCAATATTTGGCAAAAAGGTTTATGCGGTTGACGTCCAGCGCGCGCGTTGTCTTTGTCTAGCGATGACTATGGTGGCTGATGTGAGCGTGATGAGTATGAGCAGTGCTGGGGTCCATGTGGGAAACTCTGGCACTGTCCAGCCAGACACATTTAAACTGATGATTTGGATGTCTTCTGACCAAGTTGTTGTGTATGCGCTTGTCTGATTGGTGTTTTCTACCATAACCTCAACGAGGGCGCCTGTCGAGTTGTCCCAGTATACGTTGTTACTGCTACTATATGTTCCAGATGAGGAGGCCATGTTGAAGTGGTTTGTGTCTCTGACACCGCTTAAGTACGTTCTAGGCACGGTCTCGTTTATTTTCCAAGTATTGTATGGCGAAGAAGTGTACACCGAATCGCCGGGACTAGGTGGGCTGAAATGAATAAGGACACCACGTTATTCCCAGGTCCAGTGTTCACGTCTACCCAGACGCCCCCGGTATTTTCGGTCCCGTTCTTGTAATGGGCTGTCGTTTGTCCAGTTATGTTTGTGCCAGAAATGGCTGTAATGGTAATCTCTAACCATTGTGTATCGTTGAAATCCACTAGGTAGGAAGGAGGTGTAGCACTCGGGTCGTCTGAACTCCAGCTAGCGGCGAAACTATACCTAAACTTGTTGCCCACAATAACGCCCACCGTCCTCGTTTGAGCTGATGCTGCCACGACCAGTGCAAGCAACAAGAATGTTGAGATCAAATTGAGCAACACGATTCTACTGTTCATGTTATCACTCGCTGTATTTTTCTATTTCACGATTTCTTACTTTCGGTAGAATAGCGCACGCTACAGTTAATCCGTTTAAGGATTTAGGGTCATTGTCTCTCGCGCGCGCTATTTCCCTATTGATTCAGCTCGTACGAATCTAAAACAGGAAGATGTGCGCACGCAAAAAACTTTTATCCAATCGAACACTCTTTAATAGTGATGCCGACAGTCAAGGATTTCATGACGAAGAATGTTATCACCATCGACGCTAGCAAAACTGTTATTGAAGCCGCAGACCTAATGTCGCAAAACAACGTAGGCGATTTGGTGGTCATGGACAAAGATACGCCTGTAGGGATCGTTACTGAACGGATATCGTAAGGAGAGTCTTGGCGGAGAGAAAATCGCTGAACATCAAAGTTTCAGAGGTAATGACCACACCCCTCAGAGTAATCGATCCAGAGGCTCCACTAAAAGAAGCTGCCAGAAGAATGGTCAGCAAAGGAATCCGACGACTTCCCGTAATAAAGGATAACAAGCTGGTTGGAATAATAACCGCTACCGACTTCGCTAGACACCTGAGCAAGAAAACCCTTACCGATGGCTTACTTGAAGCAATAGGCCGCAGCCACTACCCCGTTCCAGAAGTTTTCGAAAAATAGCAGAGGCCATAGCGCAAAAAAGCCCAAAA
>CAVYNL010000010.1:0-15968 GCA_963769845.1 Candidatus Bathyarchaeota archaeon
AAGCTATAGATGCTGCCTCGATAGCTCAGTCGGTAGAGCAACAGCCTTGTAAGCTGTAGGTCGCGGGTTCAATTCCCGCCCGAGGCTCTTGTTTCCTCTCTTGACAAACTGGGTTCCCCAGAAGTTGTTCCTTTCCTTTGAGATTTACTGAATTATAACGTGCTAAACCATTCGCAGGTCGCAGAAGAACAAGGAATGTTCCCACACATGATGAAATCAAAGTCGGCTGCGAGATCCTTAGGACGTGCCTTTCTGCCCAGCCGCAAGCATAGAACGCATATTTGACGCATATAGGGAACTAGGTAGTATCTGTTGCGCGAGCAAAAAACCTGCGAAACCCAACAAGCTCGCCGATTAGGCGTTGCTTCCTTGGTCTATACTCTTTGGGTTTTCTATACGACGATCTCAGCTCAAAACTCAAGATAGAAGGCGTTATAAAGTGCACACTCAACAGAGTCATATTTGGCCGCTTCTGCCGGGCAGGTCGTCCAGAATTATGAACCGCGAGTTCATCGTCTATTCGCGCAAGGGTCACACCGATTCAAGGTTCACAGACCTAGTCGAAGCTGGCAGACTGGACCTAGTACACGAGTGCATCGTGGCTAGCCTCTTTCTTTCCCACGGTCTGCGAAGAAACGTCACGTTCCATGCTCTGCTCAGCGGTCCCCCACGACCGCCCTTGCACCTCAAGATCGACGGCAGAACGCTGTACGACGTGAGAACAGACCAGGAGACATGGAAAGAAATACTCAGAAAAACCCTATCGGGGAAAACTCACCCTGGCATCGCAGTTGACAGAACCAGTTTTGAAGCCCTGCTGAAAGCCAAAGCAGAAGAAACTTCAATCTATGTCCTAGAAGAAGACGGAAAAGACATCAACGAAATCAGCCTATGCAAAGACAGCGCCTTCGTGCTAGGCGACCACATCGGATTGCCGAAGACCGTGGAAAGCTTCGCCTTAAGATACGGTGAAAAGTTGAGCCTGGGAAAACAGCCGTACCTTGCAGCTTCATGCATAACAATCCTGAACTACCTACTGGACAGACAGAAAAGCGAATAGAAACTCAATGATAAGTATTCAGAATTAACAACCCTTTAAAACTCATACTCGATTCTTTCTGCAAGGTTGCTGGACATGAGCGAACGAAAAAAGAAGCAGGATCCAGAAAACAGTATCGAAGTCGAAACCGAAGAAAACGACTTTGTCCTAGAACCGACGCAACTCGAAATCGGCTCAGGATACACTCTGGCCGTTCATTATGACGAAAATCAAAGGCCGATGGTCGCCGTCAAAACCTACGGACAAGTCGACCTCACACAAGTAAAGAGAGAAATTCTGAAAATATTCCCCGACGCCGAGATAAAACATTCAAACCAGACAAAGTCTGTGAAGATAGTCAAGGCAAGCAAAGGAAAAAGCAAGAAATAACAATCGATTCAGCGCCCAGAATTCTAGTTCGCGAAGCGAGATCAAAATCAAAACGAGATCTCCCCCATATAACTTTTCTCTCAAAACATCCCAAATTCGACATAAAAATCAGCACTTGCCCAGCCATATCGTGGAACTAGGCGCTGTCCAAGAAACCAAAGCTGTGTTATCACGAACAGTTTTTAAGTTTCTTCCCCTTTTTAGTGGGAATTCCACCTGAACACAAGCGTGAATGCGAAGTTGACAGAAGATGGTTCTGAAGCACAGAAGAAGGAAGAAAGCCTTAGGCCTCTCTATGTGCGTTCAGTCGTCAACCAGTTAGGCCTCGGTATGGTTAACCCCTTCGTAAGCGCTTATGCTGTCGACCTGGGCGCTTCATCTTCGGACATGGGATGGTTCCAGTCTTCAAGCAACATCTCCAACAACATACTGCAGGTTTTCTGGGGAAGGCTCAGCGACAGTACAGGCAGGAGAACCCCGTTCATAGTTCTCGGCACCGTAGCATTGTCTCTGCTATGGATCCCCCTGATATTCGTGTCAAACGCCACTCAACTCATCATAATACTTTCGATCCAAGCGCTCGTGGGCTCCATGGCTACGCCAGCATTGACTGCCCTGATCGGCGACCTAGCGCCCTCCTTGAAACTTGGGCGTGTAAACGCGAACGTCAACCTGTGGTCTTCTGTAGGAGGCCTAGTAACCACGATTGCGTCAGGAATCCTCATGACTTCCCTGACGGGAACAACCCAACAGATTTTCCTCATACCGCTCATAGTGGCAATGGTGTGCGGTATCAGCTCATCGCTGGTTTTGGTCAAGGTTAAGGAAAAGAAGAACGGGGAGAAAATCAATTTTCGAAAGAATCTGACTTCAGACATCATCAGAGATTTCAGGTCTGCAGCCAAAACCCCCGCGTTCATGAAATACTGTTACGTTGAAGGAGCCTTTCAGTTTTTCATGTCGATAGCGTGGCCCGTGATTTCCATGACGCCTAGAAAAGTCCTCCACGCATCAATGCTGTGGATCGCTGTTTTGTCAGTGGTTCAGACGCTAGTCACAATAGTATTCCAAGGCTGGGCAGGAAAGCTCGCTGACACAGTCGGGAGAAGACGGCTCATGATATTCCACAGGTTCGTCCTCGTAACCGTCCCCTTGGCCTATGCCTTCGCACCAAGCATCGAAATCCTGACACTAATAGGGGTCCTGTGGGGCTTTTCACAGGCCTTGGGTTCAGCCTCGCTGACCGCATACCTGCTGGACGTCTCGCCCGACAAACAGCGAGGAAGCTACATCGCCATCTACAACACATTGATGGGCGTCGTGACCTTCTTCGGCTCACTCCTCGCAGGATACTTGACAGACTACACAGTGAGCCTGTTCGGCTTAGTCGTAGGCTTCCAAATAGTTTACCTCGTGTCAACAGCAGGCAGAGGTATAGCCGCGGCAATGTACATAACACTTGAAGAAACCTTGAAAAAATGATTTTCATCGAACGTTGTCAGACTTAAAATGCTCGTACCCCCTAGGCTCGATCACACGTCTCTTGCCCTCTTTTCTGAGGAAGAGACCTTCTCTCGCCGTTACTTTGCCGATGGGCAACAGCACTCCTCCCACTTCGGCTATGGCCCGTTGGGCTTTTTCCCAGTGTTCAGGCTTTATGGTTAGCACGAGCTCGTACTCTTCCCCACCGTACAGCGCCAGCCCCGCCGCGTCCAGTCCGTAAAGCCTAGCGAATCTGTCTGCTTCCTTGGCAAGAGGAAGCGTATCTATCAAAAAACCCACGCCGCTTGCACGCGAAAGTTCGTGCAGGCTCCAAGCCAGTCCATCGCTTGAATCTATCGACGCAGAAACGGAACGCGCACGTGAGAGGGTTAAGCCTTCTTTCAGCCGAGCATGCGGCGTCAGGACCGATTCAACCAGAACTTTCCGAAGACTCGGACGGACTTGAAGATTGTTGAGAAGAATCCTGAGGCCCGCGGACGTCTTGCCGAACGGACCCGTGACCGCTACAATGTCTCCATGTCTTGCCCCGCTGCGCAACATGAGCTCGTTTCTTCTCGCTAGTCCGAACAGTGAGACGCTGACTATCAGTTCTGAAGCTTCCCCCGTGTCTCCGCCCACAATGTAACAGCCATACTCGCGTGCCCCAGTGTTCAGTCCCTCTGCCAACTCCGCTACGTCCTTCGGCTTCAGATTTCTCGGGAGCCCCAGAGAAACAAGCGCAACACTCGGTTTCACGCCCTTTGCGGCAAAATCGCTGACATTCATAACCACAGCCTTTCGGCCAGCTAGTCGAAGACTCATCCCAGGCGGGACGTCAGTCTTGCCAACCAGCATGTCAGTCTTCAAGACAGCAACATCCTTATTGCCTATCTCGATTGCTGAGACATCATCGCCGAAGGGCACAGGCATCTTCGGCATCACGGCTAGGTGGTGCCGGATGATTTCGATTATTTCACGCTCGCCCAGTCCAGTTTGTCTTCTCAACGTGACCGCCATCGACTGCACTTGTAATAGGGGGTTCTGTTCTTTTGAGTTTTCTTGTTCGTTGGACCTACAGCCACCAGTTCCTAACGCGCGTTCAACTTGAAAAACTGCTCCGAATGTCTTAAAAAGAACTGTTTCTCTTCACTACTAAGCGTCAGGCGCCTCGGTAGCTCAGCTCGGTAGAGCGGCTGCCTCGTAAGCAGCAGGCCCCGGGTTCAAAGCCCGGCCGAGGCTCCAATAGGGTTAAAAAACAGCTTGACTTGACTTTATTGCATGAAAGACCGTTTGCTGACTAGAAGAACTACTGCGACGTATGCTGTTCTGTGTCGTGTATTCTTGTTGTGCGTATGTGCAGAAAGATTTATTAAATATTAATATTAACGATATATATCAGACGAGTCTACGGAAGGATGAGAAAAATGCCGTCTTTCCACATTCACGAACATGCGCAAAAGTTGAGATGCCCCTACAGGGGATGCGGGAAACAGTTTGAACGACCCTCGATCCTGACAGACCTATCCACTCTGCCCAGACAAACGTTCTACGCGTGCCCCCATTGCAATTCAAAATTGAGCATTTCAGTCGACGGACTCAGAGTTGTCGACATCAAGCCAATGGAATACGGAAAAGTCTTCGAATCACCAGCAAAGTGCGCACACTACTCAGGCTTCGTGAACGCAATATCAAAGGACATAGCCATTCCAGACGACTGCCTCGTATGTCCGAAAATACTCCAATGCGGAATCAGAAAACAGTAACCCCCCTTCCACACCAGACGCAAACTCTCTTCTGCCTAGGACCACTACAGTCGACAGACTGACAGTAGAACAGAATTCGGGTATCCTGACCTCGGCCTGATTGTTTCTTTAGTTAAGCATAAATGTTGGTTTTTTCTGATAGATGTGAGCAAAGATGCGAAAATCACTGCTTCCCTTTCTGCTGTGTCTTCTGCTGCTTGCTTCAATCGTGAGCAGCCACGTTCTCAATTGGGCGGCTGCCGAGAGCCCGAATCTAACGTCTGTAGAGAATCAGATCGTAAACGTGATCAACGGAACGAACGCCTACAACTATGACTTGGAACTTGAAAACATGACCCTCAACCACACAATTTCAGGATACTCTTTCCGCTCATCGGGCTCCGTAGGCGCCAACGCGAGCGCAGAATGGATACAAGAGCAGTTTGAGAGCCTTGGCCTGGAAACCCACGCTGAAGCCTTTCAGTTCACTACGTGGAATATGATGACCCAGCCTGTTTTGAACGTAGACCTCGACGGGAACCCGAACACGACAGACGACCTTGTAGGCATGAACTCTTTTCAGCCCGAACAGTACTGCTGGCCGACGCCTGAAGGAGGCGTTTTTGCTCCGATCGTCATACTCCCCATGCCCGAAGTATCAAGCTATGCGGGTATTCAAGGAGCACGATATGACGCTCAGGCTTGGCTTGCAGTCAACACTACCGGAAAAATCCTGTTAGTGGGAAAAGAAATCCGGAGTATGGGTCCCACGACCCAGGCGTTCAGAAACAAACTGCAGGCGGAGCCGCCTGCCGCTCTGATATACACGAGCTGGTACGACTGGTCGTCATGGACTCCGCCGTTTTTCTTGTCTGTCGGTGGTCGTCCAGCATCGCAGTTTGGACCATACTACTGGAATCTGCACCTCCCCGTGGGAGAGATAAGCTATGAAGATGGTCAATGGATCAGGGAGAGAGCGAACACAACGGACGTCTATGCACAGCTCATGGTAAACGCGTCAATCACAGAAGGCCCCCATTATAACGTGATAGGGAAGCTAAGAGGCTCAGTCAATCCTGAAAAGATGATCATAATCTCAGCCCATTATGACAGCGTCATGACTCCAGCCTTCTCCGACGACGGCACAGGAATTGCAGGCGTATTGGAACTCGCCAGAGTCTTTGCAGATGCCAACCGAACAGGCCAGTATAGACCGCCCTACACGCTCGTTTTCATAGCTTTCACAGGCGAGGAACTCGGGATAGTAGGCTCCATAAACTACCTGAAGCAACACAATGATGAAATGAAAAACGTGGTGGCAGTGCTGCAAATGGACTGCATAGGAAGTCGCACGTTCCAGATCACAGAAACCACCACTGATGATAACGGGCTGAACCTGCAGGATGTGGTGACAAGGGCGGGTCAAGACCTCAACGTCTATGTCAACTACACCGAACCAGGCGGGTCAGACCAGGAGACTTTCAGAGACCCCATCAGCACAAATGAAGAGTACAGATACATCTGGGGGTCGGACGCGGGAATAGCCAACGCAACACGGGTGAAATCCAGCATCATGATCGACTCAATCCCTATCTTTTACAGCGACGTTTGGACGGACATAGGGGCGCCCGGCTGGATCCACACTCCCTACGACAATTCCACCTCAACCCGAACGCTTGACTGGGTTGGAGTTGACCGCCTACAAACCCACATACAAATAGTGGGTCTGTCGGTCATGCGTGTGCTGTCTGCAGCGACGAACCCGTTTCTGATGGAGGTCTACATCGGCGTTGCAGTTGCTGCAACCGTGGCGGCAGTCTTGATCTACGTTGAGCGAACAAGGGTCTACTTTTCTCTGAAGAAGTTGCGACATGAACTTCTAATCAGCTTCGGCACAAAAGAGCTCGTCATCGTCATTTTTCTGACCGGCGTGTACATGTTGTTGTCCTTCTCATTCTTCATGAGAATCGGCAGGGATGAAGTAGTGATGTCCGGGTTTCCGACGATCGCCACCTTCCGCTACTACGGAAAACCCTTCGAAATGATTGCTGTCATGGGTTCCAGCATGGGCGCAGGAGGGGACTTTGGCGAAGGATTTCAGTTGGTCGCAAGCGCTGAATACGCTGGTACCACAAACGTGCTTCTAACAGGATTGTTGCTAAATATTGTTGTGTTCGGTCTGTTGGCTTTTTTGACGGTTTATGTGGGCCTGAAACTCAAGTACCTGTGGGATTACTCCCGATCTTCAGACGTTCAGCACGATCTCGAGCAGGAAGAATAACCAGTCTGGACCTGTTTCGCCGGAAGCGCTCGCGATGTAAAAGGAAATGCGCGTGCGCCTGATCCTCGGCGCGTGTGTCGCGGCAGCTGGATGGAAGCAAGACTATTAAGCTACTGTTCCGTTTTTCTATGGAGCAAATGGGGCTGTCGGCTAGTTTGGTCTAGGCTTGGAGACTTGGGCTCTCTAGACCCCGGTTCAAATCCGGGCAGCCCCACCAATATTCTTCCTCTCGCGTACACTGACGAAAACGACGACGAATTCGGGCGCGCTCTCGTCTTAGCGTGCGCGACGGCAAAATGACATTAAAAGCATGGGTGCGCAGTCAAGCACTGTGGAGACCATTAGTATCCTGAATCCTCGAGTTTCAGGCATTGACTCTAGGCCACGCGCGCTTTGACAAGTGTGAAATACAACTTCTGAGAGTAACACTATTTCACGAGAACTGGAAATGAAGCTACTATCCCTTGGAACCGCATTAGCACTTCTGATTTGCATATCCACTTTGACGTTTGCAGCAGGAAACACAAGGACAGAGGGCGCGAGCTCTGCTGCGGCAACCTCGAATCTTTTGGGTAACTCAACTCTTGTCGGCGGGACAATCTCGGAGAACACAACATGGAGGCCAGATAACAGTCCCTACTTCTTCGTTGACCACGTCACAGTTGCCAAGAACGTGACGTTAACTATAGAACCCGCAGTGACGGTGAACCTGAACGTTTGGTCGTTGATTGTTGAGGGGACGCTGTACGCAAGAGGAAACGAGACGAGCAAGATCACGTTTCAGGGTCACAGTGTACCGATAAGCGCATGGCCACCGAGAATATACTTTTCCAACACGAGCAGCCGCTGGAATGAAGCAGCTAACACTGGATGTATAATCGAGTTTGCTGAAATCGACGTGATGAATTTTCAGTATGAGACTATTCTTGGAGGCTTTCCAAAAATCGCCAACAATGTGATCCTCAACAGCGGAAATGACGCCGCAGCAGTCCGTACATCTGGGACAGTTATGAACAACACGATCAGGGGAGGCTACCGAGGCATATTCGCTGAGGACGCGCTCGTCATATACAACCTGATCGAAGACGCTCACACGGGCATCGCATGCGGAGGAACAAGCGATGAACCGACGCACTTTCCAGTCATCATTGGAAACCTGATAACCAACAACGATGAAGGAATCGCGCTTGAGGGACTCTCTTCTCCATTGATAACCAACAACACGATCGTGAACAACACGTATGGCCTTTTCGTCCCAGGGAACTATTCAGGTCCCGGCGCAATGTCCAGTGAGATCAGCTACAACAACTTTTATGGTAATGGTTACGACGTGTACGTGGAAATAAGGGATCCGCGAATCATCTTCAACATGGCCTTTAACTGGTGGGGTACAACGGAGGAAACGCTGATTGATGAACATATACTCGATCATAATGACAATCAGGACCTGGCTTGGGTCCTTCACGTGCCGTATTTGACGGCTCCAGCGGTTAGCACTCTAAACCCGCCTTTTGCCAATTTCAACTGGTATCCCTCTTTCCTAACAGCGAGAAAGCCGACAAGGTTTGATGCCTCGTTGTCGTTGGTTGGCCTGAACGGAACAAGTACGAATCCCATAGTTCTCTACATCTGGGACTTTGGAGACGGCAACATCACATCAACAGACGTGAACGTGATAGTCCACACTTATGCAGGTCCTGGACCCTTTGACGTTACGCTGACGGTTTTTGATGCTGAGGGCTCGAGTTCGCTATTTAGCAAAACGGTCTTGGTAATCATGCCTCTTCTGTTTCGGTTTCGACAAACTCAAAGTCCACGGTCGTAGGGTTCATGGTCGATATCAAGGGCACTTTGCAGGACGCTTACGGGAACGGTTTGGAAAACGAGCCTGTGGTTCTTTCCTACGCTTCTCCCGAAGGCAATTTCTGGTTCTTGATTGGTGTTGGCATCACTGATAACCTCGGCCGCTACGACGTTCACTGGATTCTCCCGGCCACTGGAACATTCACAATAAAGGCAGAATGGGCTGGGAATGCAACGTATTCGGGAGCCAGCGGCAACTTGACTCTGAGCTCGTTGCCGCTTATGAACCTATATGTTTTCAGCGTGGAATCAAACAGCACCGTCTCGGCCTTGGCCTTCAACACCACGAGTTCAGAATTGAGCTTCACAGTCAGCGGTCCTTCAGGAACAAAGGGCTACGTCAAGGTCAGCATCGCGAAGAGTCTAGTCGAGAATGTTTCAGACGTCAAAGTCTACCTAGATGGCGAGCGAGTCTGAATATTCCATAACTTCAGTGGGAGATTCGTGGCTTTTGATGTTCAACTATGCGCATAGCAGCCATCAAGTAGTCATTGACCTAGGCGTCATTGTCGTGTCAGAATTCTCATCAGTGACGTTGTTGTTAGGTTTGCTGGTCACTCTGCTAGCTCTTCTTCTTGCTAAACCGAGAACAGGTTTTGGGGACAAGGTGCGAAATCATTAAGAATCCGTGTTGTTAATGCAACTGGAGGATGCGTATGGCAAAAAACGGAAGGTACTTGTTCACTTCGGAGTCTGTGGCTGAGGGCCATCCGGACAAGGTTGCGGACCAGGTTTCGGATGCTGTTTTGGATGCTATTCTGAGCAAGGACCCGCGTGCGAGGGTTGATTGTGAGACTTTGGTGATGCAGGGTAACGTAATTGTTACGGGTCAGATTACGACGTCTTGCTATGTGGATATTCCTCGTATCGTTAGGGGCACGTTGAAGGAGATCGGCTTGGATAATGCTCGGGATGGGATGGACTGGGAGACTTGCGGAGTTCTGGTTTCGATCACTGAGCAGTCGCCGGATATCGCACGTGGGGTTGACGAGAATGAGGACCATGAGCAGGGTGCTGGGGACCAGGGCATGGTGTTCGGGTACGCGTCGAATGAAACGGCGGAGTTGATGCCCTTGCCGATTACGCTTGCGCACAAGCTGGTGCGCAGGCTTTCTGAATGCCGGAAATGCGGGGTTCTGCCGTATTTGCGGTCTGATGGGAAGTCGCAGGTGACGGTTGAGTACGTTGACGGTCGGCCGCAGACGTGTGGATTCCGTGGTGATTGCTGCTCAGCATGTTGATGGTGTTGACCGGGAGCGGATGCGCGAGGATATTATTCGTGAGGTCATTCGATGTGTTGTGCCCGCGGAGATGTTGGATGAGAATACGCGGTTCTACGTTAATGAGACGGGCAGGTTTGTGGTCGGGGGAACTCTGGCGGATTCGGGTTTGACTGGGCGGAAGATCATTGTTGATACATATGGGGGTGTGGGGAGTCATGGCGGGGGGTGTTTCAGTGGGAAGGATCCGTCGAAAGTGGATCGCAGCGGGTGCTATATGGCGAGGTATGTTGCGAAAAATGTTGTTGCCGCAGGCTTAGCAGACCAGTGCGAAGTGCAGATAGCCTATGCCATCGGTGTGGCCAGGCCGGTGAGCGTGATGGTGAACACTTTTGGGACGGGCAAGGTGGCCGATGAGCGAATTCTGGAGCTGGTCAAAAAGCATTTTGATTTGAGACCCAAGACGATTATCGATTGTCTGGATCTGCTTCGGCCAATCTACCGCAAAGCGGCGGTGTTTGGGCATTTTGGCCGTGATGACCCGGATTTCACGTGGGAACGGACGGACAAGGCTGATGTCGCTCAGGAGAGACGCTGGCCTCTGACTGTGCTGACGCAATGTCAATTTTCTACGGTTTTCAACTCGCAAAGTTGACGCCCCGTCGTTTTTCACTGTGCAACGTTGACCTTTTTGTAGTGTTGCTAGTGTCGTACATGTTGAGAGGACGCTTATTTGTCCCTTGTCTGTCAATAGAGAGAAGATTCGATTGATCAGTTCAGTCCAAAGCAGCTTCTTGTTTGAGACAAGCACAAATGCAAAGACTTTGGGAGCATAGAGTTTTGTTCTATAAGATAGTATCCACAAACTATAACTATAGAAAAAAGCATGGTCTTTCCAAGGAGAAAGAGAAAGGATGAGGAAAATTCAAGTAATAACCATAATTCTGATTCTAGCAATGCAACTAGCAATGGCACACGTAACTCTTGCAACACATTCAGCAACGATAGCATGGGTGAAGACGCAGAAAGACGACCCGTCCTACCCACTCATGCCAGGAGCACCAGACGAGTACTTCTGGAATGGAATCACACCAAAATGGATCAGGTTCACGGTGACAAACAACGGTCCAGACGCCATAAAAGAGATCAAACTAGTGTTCGAGAAGTACCCTGATGGAAGCCCAATGTTCAACTTCAGCCAAACAAGCCAAAGCAAAGCAGGATGGTACGCAACACCAGACGAATTCGGCCCCAACAAACGCCCAACAGTCCTGTACTTCAGAACGGACAGCGAATACATACAAGCGGGTGAAACAGTGACCTTCGGCCTGCTCATGACCGGAGGACCCGAGGAATGCCGACACAACATCGACGTATGGACAGTAGACGCAGGCGCCACTCCCTCAACAAACTTTTATGAACTCTGGATGCTAATCGACCAGCACAATCCCTCAGTACAAATAACAGCTCCAGCCAACGGAACAATAATCAATGGGCAAAATTCGCCAACTGTCAGAGTGCGTGCTCAGCGCAACAGACTTGGAAGGACCGCATCTTTCAGACATCAAGAACGTAACACTTCGACGATTGAATACGAAAGCGGGCCTGGAAACCGGCCATCCCGTTCCTCAAGGATTTCCTAATGAAATATGACCCACTCGAAGAGAGATATACTATGTTGATTCTGAGCGAAGGATCAGGGTCTGATAGACGAATGCTGGCATACCTGCACAGTGACAGGCCTTTGACTACGCCGAAAACGGACCCGTATATTCTGCACCGATAAAGTTCTTCTGGTTCACACCGACTATGCCGTCCATGCATGGACAACCGATCCTTGCTTCTTGTACCATAAACTGTTTAACGCAACGTACCAAGGCAAATCAACAGTCATAGGAGTTGGACATGTAGGATCAAACGCGGAAGCAGTGATTAAACAGGTTTCAGACCGAACGAACCGGTGACAGTGGATTTCGGCGGACAGACAGTAGGAACTATTAATACGGATAAGTACGGACGCGGCACGCTAAACTTCGTGGTTCCTGAAATGCCAAGGAACACCTACGTGATAACGTTCACACAAACTTCGTCGCCACAGATAACAAACTATACACTCTTCACAATCATTCCATGGATGCAGAGCGCGGCCGACAGTCCAATATCTGTTTACGTAGGCGATCAAGTAACAGTGACTGGTGCAGGGTTTGCTGCAAAGTTGCCGTAGACGTATTCTACCGGGACGTTAGCATGTGGAACCGTTCACTATTCATCTACGGACGAATGGTCGGACAATGCTACCCATCTCTCATGGAATCCATACCTCGACAACCTCAAGGTGAACCCCGTCATACCCTCGCTTGTCACTGACAGCAAAGGCTCATTCACATAGACTTTTACAGTCGCAGAAAGCTACGGTGGATTGCACCCGATATTCGGACAAGAAGTCTTGACAGGAGTCAGAAGCGGATGGATGACAGGCACGGTTCCAAAACCTACACCAGACGCAGCCTACCCTGAAGCAGCGTTCGTGAAGGTAATGACCAAAATGTGGACAGAACCAACCATCGGACTGAGCGGACAGTACATAAAAATATTCGCCACTGGCCTGCCGTTACCAGAGTATCAGAGCACAACATTCGACTGCAGAGACAGGACAAACCACAAGAGAAGCATCACAACTGGACCCTGGCCTTGGACTTTGGGCCTAACACGTACTGGGTCTTCGAGAAAGGGTTCATACTGAACAACGAGTTCGACCTCGCCTGGTCAATGCAGCTGTACCTACCGTTCGCGTACTGGTACAACCATCAAGACCCAACGAGCCCAACCTGGAATGGGAGCCTCTACTGGAAAGACTACAACGGCAACTTCCACACAGGTTCACAGTTCCTGAAAGTTCCCGCACTGTTCCCTGGAAACTACACGATCTCATTGTATGAATTCAACCGACAGACCGACACTGACGAAAAAGCCTACCTCGCAACCACGGAATTCACCGTCCTGAAAGACCCGCTCTACGTCCGGGCCAGCTCTGGCACGCTGTACTTCAGCGGCGAGAAAGTGACGGCGTACGCTGAAGTCGACCTCGACGGCATGGCCACAAACCCCACCGCAATATCCTTCCAACTCTACCACGAAGACGCGTTCCTGATGTCCCTGACGCCTGAACAAGTGTCGGGCGCTGAAGGGCTCTACACGGCCACATTCACGTGTCCACCGCAGGAAGGCAACTACTTCATTAAGGTCAACGCGTCCAAAACACTCGGAGCAGGCACAACGCTGAGCGGGTTCGGTGTAACCAGCTTCGTGGTGAGCCCAACGCTGGAAGGGTTGAACGCAACCCTCACAACGATGAACAACGGCTTGGCAACCGTGAACACCAAGCTTGGGAACCATCACCCTTGACCTCAGCGAAATACGAGGAAACATAACCGCCATAAACGGAAAACTCGCCACAATAAACACGACCGTAGGGTCCATCAGCACAGACATCTCAACCATCAACGGCAAAATCGTCAGCCTCAACGACAATATAGCAACGATTCAGACGACCGTAGGAACGTTCAAGACCAGTCTTGACAGCATCGGCGCAACGGTAACAGCTACCGGAGCAGACACCGTGACGATAAAGACGGCGGTCGGCGACATCCAAGGCAAGATAACCTCGATAGACAGCAAGACAACGAACATAGAGACAAGCATCGGACAGGTCTCGACCAGCACAGAATCCATAAAAACTCAGACCGGACTACAACCGGCGGGAATCGGCCTGTCACTCGTAGGAGCCCTGGCCGCGATAATCGCCGCGGTACTCATCTTCAGAAAACTCTACAAATGAAAGCGCACATGGAAGGCGCAGCACACTCCCCCTTTTTTAGTTCCCAGCTCATGTACGCGTGCGTGGCAAGCAAAAATGATAAATATTCAGAAGCCAAATCTAGAACGGTCTGAATGCTCAAATCACGCGGAATCTCAGACAAATTAAGGTTTGCAATCTTTTGCACTGGGATCGGCGCGGCGATGTCCTCCTCACTGGTCATCCTCTTCATCCTGTGCCTGAACCTGAACGGCGTTCGCCTCCTACAATACGAAGCCAACCCGATAATAGCAACACTGGAGGTGCTTCTCCTAATAATGGCCACAGCCACTTGCTTCGCAGCCTCAGAGATATACTACAAGTACTTGAAGCTGAAGGCTGAAACCACCCTTCGCCCAGCGACAGGGCCCCAGTTGATATTTCCTCCGCCGACATATAGAACAGTTTTACATAGACCGTTAAATACGGGCCTCCGCATCTATGATCCATGAGTAATGGAGACGCCAGACTGCGAAGCACATCTTGCCTAGACGATGAGTATCCGTCAACACGTGTCGGTCGACCAGAAAAGGCGAGGGCGCAAGGTCTGCGCGTCGAAGATGATAACCCGCCCGGAGACGGAGCTTCCTGATGCGATGCGAATACTGCGGTAAGGAAACGCGCATATATCATCTGTGTCCAGGCTGCGGATCACCGTACTGCCTGGAACATCGTGAGCCAGCAGTTCATGATTGTTCTTCACGCGCGCTATCACGGCATGAGACGGAATCGCAACGCACGCGCAGCCCAGACAAGCCTGTCAAGAAGAAGCCGCGGGAACTGGTCATAAACTTCATTTTTCCTGGCAGCAAGAAAGCCAAGTCCAAACAGAAACAGGGAGACAAGCAAGAACAGGTCCATCTGTCTCCCCCAAACAAGACGACCCCAAAAAAGACGGAGAAACGGAATAAGTTTGCGTTGCTCGACACGGAGCAGCGCAGGTCAGACCGAGGGGATGGGCCACCGGCTGAACCCTTCAAGCCTCCTTTGAAGGCTGGGCTTTTAGGGAGAGCACTGGCACAGTCGGCAGTTTTCGACGGCGCCAGGAAAAGATTCTTTGCGGCAGCGTTCATTCTTGTCCTGGCGGAAGAGGCCCTTCGTCTCGCGAGCTACGCGACCCACACCCCGTTCTCAGCCTACCTCGACGGAAACATTTACGTCAAGTTTCTCTACCAGACTGTGGACCCGTACGTGGCCTCCCTGATAGTGTTCGTGCTGGTCTGCGCGTTGCTGTTCCTGACGTCCAAGCTAGCCTCCGACAGTCACAGCAGCAGCAATCTGGAAATCAGCCTGGTCAAGGGCGCTGTCCCGATAGGCATATTCACCGTTGTATCGGCAATCTACGTCTTTTCCATAGCAAACTGGATAGTCATACTCTCCTCCTAGGATGTCGCAGACCAGGCGCGCGGATAAGGCGGTCGTGTTGAGGAAAGAAGCAGGGGTCTAACGCTGGGAAGGCTTTTTTTCAGGGCGGTTATTAGCGTGGTATATGCCACCATGTTAACAAGTATTATATGCTGATCTGGCCGATGATGGTTTGGACTCGGTTCGAGTATGCATAGGGATATGCGTCTGCGAAATCGTGTGGCTATTGTATTCCTGCTGCCCTTTGTGATTCCGTTGTGGATGTTTGGCTGGGTTCTGTACTGCAAAGGGGCTCAGGGCTTAAGGCGTTGGAAAGAGGCTGCTGCCCGTGACGATGGGTTGGAAGTGGCGGTTGCGGTGCTTGAAGACGTTGAGGTCGACGGTTGAGTATGGATTTGTGCTTGGACGCGTGCGTGTTTTGCTGACTGGTGCTTTCAATTCACGCGTCAAAAAGATTCGCTTTTGAGGAGTCAATTCTAAGTCTTGCTTTTTTGGTGTGTTTTGTTTTTGGTTGTTTGATGGGATGTTTCTTGTGTTCAGGGTTTTGACCGTGGTTTCAAGGGGCTGGGCGGGGCTTTTTTCGCGGAAGCGTGCGGTTCTAGTGGGATATTGTGAAAGAGGGGGAAGATTGTTTTCATGGGCTGTGGGATTAGTTGATTTTCTGGGCGACTTCTATGGTTTTGATGGCGTCGTCCACACTGACTCTAAGTTGTGTCCTCTTAGCGCGCGC
>CAVYNL010000011.1:0-33480 GCA_963769845.1 Candidatus Bathyarchaeota archaeon
GTGGTGTTTTGTTACGCCTCGACTTTTAGGTTACAGTATTGCTCAAACGGTGCACAAATCATAGATTTTCTGTTACAGCTATTTCTGGCACAAACATAACTACACAACTCACAAGCCATATGAAGAACAACACCGAATTCACCGGGAGCGGCTGGAAGACGTCAAACACTGGATCTGGTAACCTGTCGATGTTCTCATTTGAGCCAACTTAAACAGAAGGCGATTTGGTGTACGCTTCTTCTTCATACAAAATAAACGAGACCGTGCCTAGAACGTACTTCGGCGGTGTCAGAGACACAAACCACTTCAACATGACGTCCCCAGTAATTGGAATGTCCCAGAAGCATTTACTGGGACAAGTCGACAGGTGTCTTCGTTGAGTTACTTATGGAAACCACCACTAACATGGGCGCGTACACGAACAACGTGGTCAATAGGTTACCAAATCGTTAGTTAAATTCTCTGGCTCGTGCCCGAGTTCCAGTTGGACCCCATTACTGCTCATACTCATCTCGGTCACATCAGCCACCATCGTCATCGGCAGACAAAAGCAACCTAAGAAACACTTCTACTAAACGCGCGTGCTTGAAAAGAAAGAGGTTAGAAAAGAATAGGCGCGCGCTATTGATTGAAGCGGAGGGGTTGTAGATGAGTATTTTTAAGAAGATAAGGGGAAGAGATCGAGGAAGTTGGCTTGGTAAACGAGTTGTGTGAGCATCTTCGACAGATCGGCATAGAAGCAACAGTGTTGGACCTCAAGAGCCCCGAAGCCATACATCACACTCCAACCATGCACATCATTTATAGCATGAAAAATATTCCCCCGCTGGGCTGCGTCAAGGTCGAAGGCCGAAACATCGACTTAGTAGAGGTATGCAGGTTCTTCGGAAGCGCAGGTGGCTTCAGTGGTAGCGCAAGCGCAGGTGGCTTCAGTGGTAGCGCAAGCCCAGGTGGTCCTCTCGCGACTTACAGGTACAACTATATAGTAAAGGCAAAAGTGGGAAACCTGGAGAACAAGCTTAAGGCGGAGGCCGAACGGATCACCAAAGGTCTCCTCGACAGGGAAATCATCGATTACATGTGGATGGGCGGAGAACTGGCGCAACTTTTGAACGCTGACACGGAACTGAAGAATATGATGCTTGGATTTGGATCGCCAAAACTCATGGTACATCCTAACAAGAAGGATCAATATGTGGAGATAACGCCCATAGTTTCATCGACAAACATCGTGATTGGTGGAATTCCCGTAAAGTACGATCTGACTGTGGGGAGAAAAGCGTTTCCAACCCGTGAAGCCTTCGAGGCCTACGACAAAATCGCCCAACATATACGAAAAATTCTAAGCTCTCAACCGTAATTTCTACAGCGCGCTGTAGAATTATGTTCGAGAACAGATTTCTAGATCCAGAATCTATTCTTTGACTCCGTTTATCATCAAGTCTCATTGTTTTGGTCACGCGAGCGCGCGCTATAAGAAAAAGTAGGGCTTAGTGGAACGGTCTTTTGGTTTGTCTTTGTCTAGCGGCGACCATGGTGGCTGATGTGAGCACGATGAGTATGAGCAGTGCTGGCGTCCATGCGGGAAACTCGGGCACTATCCAGACATCTGAACTGATGATTTGCATGTCTTCTGACCACGTTGTTGTGTATACGCCTGTCTGATTGGTGGTTCCTTGCAACGTCTCAACGAGGACGCCTGTCGACTTGTCCCAGTACCAGTCATAACCAACATTCTGGTTCCAGGATGAGGGGGGCAAGTTCAAGTGGTTTATGTCTCTCTTAACGCCTGAGTACGTTCTAGACACGGTCTCGTTTATGATCCAAGAAGCGTATGTCGAAGAAGCGTACACCGAATCGCCTAAGGTTAAGTTGGCTGAAACGACGATGGGGAATAACGACATGTTAGTAGCTCCTGTGTTTACATCTTTCCAGCCGCCCATGATTACTTCGGTCCCGTTCTTGTAATGCGTTGTGCTTTGTACAGTTATGTTTGTGCCAGAAATGCCTGCAACCGTAATCTCTCCCCATAGAGTATTGTTGGCATCTACTAGGTCGGAAGAAGGTTTAGCATTCGGGTCGGTTGAATTCCAGCTAACGGTGGTGCTATACCTAAACTTGTTGCCTACACTAACGCCTACCGTCCTCGTTTGAGCTGATGCTGCCCCGACCAGTGCAAGCAACAAGAATATTGCGAACAAATTAAGCAACACGATTCTGCTGTTCATGTTTATCATCTTGCTGTATTTTTTGTTTCAGGATTTATCACTTTCGGCAGAATGGCGCGCATGCCTGTTCCCAAATCCGCGCGCGCATTCGAGTAGCTGCTACATTTGTCGGAGCAGCGGCAGAAGTAGTCTGATTCAACACCGCATCCTGTTAAGGATTGTGAAGCCTGGTACTGTTAACTTCTCATGGGATTGTCTGATGTGTTAACTGTCGTGGGATGAGGTGTTAGCCACGTTAGGGTCATTTCAAGAATCGTGTTCTTTTTGTTTAGCTACCCATTTTCGAATGGTAAACATAAATGCCATAAACCAAAAAGCCAGAGTTATTAATCCTAGGGCGAAACTTAGGGGATTATCTAGGAATACGTAAGCTATTTCAAAACAAGAAATTGATATGCACGTCAAGAGTGCGCCACTGGCACTGAAACCTTTCAAGACGTTTCTATCCTTTATTATTGCTCTCATCAGAAGTAGAACTGCAATTAGGTTGATAGTACTAGCGAAATCTAATATGACGTTCGCAAAGTCCGTCGTTGCTTACCTTCGCTTTTCATAATAACCTAGGTCCTTATAAGTGCTAACGGATATTTGGAGAACATGGCGTTCAAAGCGGTCGCATTTGATTTAGACGGAACTCTGGTCACTAGAGAAAAGTAGTTGGTGGACACTGCACGAATTCTTCGGTACATACGAGCAATCTGTGCAAAATATAGGGGTACTTATGAGCAGGGGAAGATAACGTATGACGAGTTTTTATGAAACTGGATATTAGTTTATGGAAACCGCGACCCCACGTCAGTACAATAAAAAGAGGTTCTTCTAAACTATACTCTCACTTTAAACTCAAAATTGGTGACAAAGCTTCTTAAGGAAAAAGGTTATTCATTGTTCATAGTGACGACTGCACCAGACGTCCTTGCTAATGCCGTAGCTAGAGAAATAAACATCTCTCATGTTGTTTCGAATGGATTTATTTTTGATAGTGAAGGATACTTAACACAAAATATAGTGTTTAATGTGGATTTACTGAAAAAAGAGATTGCTTTTAGGAAATTGCTATCCAAAGCAGGCGTAAAATGCGAAGAATGCGTTGCTGTGGGAGATAGCAAATACGACAAGAGTTTCTTGAACGCTGCAGGTTTGGGAGTCGCTTTCAATCCAGATAATATTCTGCGAAAAGAAGCAAGAACAATAATAAACGATATGACAGAGTTGCTTGACCTTATCTAATTCTAGCTAGTGTTTGATGAGCTTTTTGGTTTAATTTTTATAATAGGGCGCAAACTGCCTTCCTTCAAGGTGTAAACACCTTTTTCCACTTCTGTTAGATTGAGTTTTGCCACTCTATCAATTCTCCTTTTACAGCAAACTCGCTATCATATCAGAATAAGCAGATGCATTAATATATGCTTTTTCTTCATTTAGTTTTGAAGTCGCCAAATCGAGATCGCTATCAATATTTAAAACCCCAATAGGTTTACTATTTTCAAAAATGGGGACCGACATTACGCTTTTCATATTCCCCCAAACTTTTTGGGGAATCGATAGAGTATTTCTTATGTATATCTATCGCAGTGATGTCAACCCAAAAAGGTTGTCCCATACTGTAGCAGTTCCCCGCGCACCCTTGGTTCGGTTCGAGTACAATGTCTCTGTCGCGTGCACCCATCATATTATAGCTAGTTTTTATACGTAATTTGTTTGCTTTTGAATCATACATCATAACATTGCTTCTAAAATGAGCGGGTCCATCACTCGTACCCCACAGCGATTTGACCATTAATTCAAGCATTTTCTCAATTTTCCAAGCTGGTTTCTTGTAGTCATAGTAGACAAAAATAACATTGAGTAAGGCTGTTACCATCACGAAACCAGCCTTTACATATATGTCGATATTATCCCAAAAACCTAGCACTATTGGAACAATGAGTATCAAAGTGGATAAAGCAGACTTTACGGATGAATGTTCAAGGAAGCGTCTAATCTTCACCGAAACCACTAATTAGAAACAAGATGTATTGTTTGTCGATAAATAACTTGTCATGGCAACATTGGAATGAATAAAACAATAAATAGAGATTCTTTTCAATAAGCCTTTATGCTCATTGCGGATATTTACGACCCTCCGACACCACAAGGTTCAGCCGAAGAAAACATAATTCCAAATGTGAAGGACTTTTATGACGAGCTAAGAAGAATAATCTTTGATACAAGAGTAGTCATATCACCGTTAAGAACTATAAAAAGGGGTAAAGGAACAACTGGAGCATGGAATTTAGCTGAATCCTTGAACGATGCTTTCAAGATTTCCTTGGAATCATGTGGATGGCAACCTCTTCAAAGTCCAGGTTCAAAATCTCCACAGAGTTTGATAGATTGGTTCAAATCAAAACCGTCAGGACGCATGTACGGAGCGACAAACGTCGGCTTAGGCTTGGAAATTCAATTCGGAAACAACTATCAATTTAATGAAGACATAAAGCGTCTTTCTGAGGCAAACTTGGCTGGGTTCACCGTAGCAGGGGTTAGCATAGTAGCTTCGGACAAGTTAGCAGAGTATAAGGCTGACAGAGGAGCATGCTTTTCAGATGCTAAGAACAAGCTTGTTAGGCACTTAGAATCATTAGCGAGTGCTGGAGCAAGACGCTTTCCACCTATTATGATCATAGCTATAGAAAATGACGCTTTCAACGATGACCCATGCGGCTATTTTGAAATAACACCCGTGAAAATCTCACGAGATCAAAGGAACATCATAGAATCCAAGTCTGAAGCTATGATAACGAATGGGGACAACCCTATGATAATCAAGCGAAGAGAAAAAACTGGAATCAAGAAAGGCTTGAACAATTTTCCTCATTAAAAACCTAATACTTTGCTTTTGCTTACGACATCTTTCTTTATCATACTGTGACCATTTGTTAACATAGGTGCATCAAGAAGTGGGTGTGTATCATTCATTTTCTTCTCAGACATCAAACGCTCTATGAACTCTTTGTTAAAGCATTTTTGTAATCTTGGGTTTAATGTTTCTGCCTCTTCTCTTCCCCATATTGTAGCGAATCGGCTCAAAGCTGGGCAATCATTAATATCGCAACCGATCCAAAGGCGATTGTGCATCTGAGCCGCATGATATGTAGAGCCTCCTCCGCCCAGAATGTCCAAGATGATGTTATCGGTTTTTTCATTTGTCGCCATCAAAATTACTCGTTCAGGAATATGAAGGGGCAATTCGTTAATTTGATTTTTTCGAGATTTGTCTTGTCTTGCGGGTCGTGTGTCTTCCCAGAAATCCGAAATCTGAATCCATGGCGTTCCATTAACATCTTCAAACTTCTTGAACTTCTTTCTGTAGCCTCCATAGTCACGGATTTCACCATTACATTTTCTACAGAGAGGAGCTTTGTGTCGCACGACATTGAATATTGGTTTCTTTCCGTTCTTGGTATAGTATAGTATGGTGTAGAGTGCTGGATGTATTCTTCCTCTTATTGGAAAGCCGCCTTTCATCTTTAAGGCTATTAGACTACGATAAGTAACATCGTTGTTTTCGTTTAACCAAGAACCTAATTCGATGGCTATTTTTGGCAATAAGTAGATGCACAAAGATCCGCCAGGCTTCAAGACTCGAATTAATTCTAGAATCCAAGATTTGCACCAATTAAGATACTTGTCTTTTGCAATATGGTCGTTGAATGTTGGGTCTTCATAGACCTTACCCAGATTAAACGGCGGGTCAGTGAAGCATAGTGGAATTGTGTTTGACTTTATACCATGTAGGAGATCGAGACAGTCACTCCTGAAAAACGCTCCGTTTTGATTTATGTAGGCGAGGTATGGTACTACGCTAGACATACACTAACCTTCTTGCAGTGAGAGAAATATCAAGTTTCTCCATTTTTCTCCGCTTTCCCGCTTTTGATAGGTCGTACTACGATGACCAATTCGTTATTTCGTGCTTCAAAGTCCCAGTCGAGTTTGTCCCCAGCTTTGAGTTTGAAGTGTTTCAGTATGCTCATTGGTACTGTTGTGCGTAGTGATCCTTTACCAGACGTGGCAACTGAGAGGGTAGTTATTTCGCCCAATCTCTTTACCTCTATTAGGGTAAATGGCTTGTAAGTGGTATATAAGTTTACCCACGATACTACCTCAAAGTTTATAAGGTGGCATGCCATAAGGTAATAGTGTGGGTAAACATGACGGTAAACATCTTGGCTGAAAACCTCCGAGAGCAAAGAGGCTTAGAGATCGCTCACAAGGAACGACAAGTAACCCGCATAGAAGAAACTTTCTACACAGTTCATTCTCAATCCAGAGACAGCGAGTACGCTGTTTCTCAAGTAGATCATGAATGGGTCTGTGAGTGCCCAGACAACAAATTCCGAAATGTGAAATGTAAACACATTTTTGCTGTAGAATTTTCGATAGCCCTGAGAAACGCTGTAGGCAATGTGAGAATAGAGCCCATAGTGAATCTTCAAGTCTGTCAAATATGCGGTTCAAACAAAGTCGTGAAAGACGGATTACGACACAACAAGTACGGTGACATTCAGGTCTATTACTGCAAGAGTTGCGGTGAACACTTCACGATTAACTTGGGCTTTGAAAGAATGAAAAGCACGCCACAGATCATCACGAGTGCGTTACAGCTTTACTTCTCTGGAGCTTCACTGAGAAAGTGCGCTGAATTTCTGAAGCTTCAAGGCGTGAAAGTGTCCTATGTTGCTGTTTACAAATGGATAAACAAGTACGTGGCTTTGATGGACAAGTACATTGAGAAGCTTACTCCTCAAGTGTCTGGAACGTGGAGAGCAGACGAATTATGGCTCAAGATCAAGGGCGACAAGAAATACTTGTTCGCCATCATGGATGATGAAACAAGGTATTGGATTGCTCAAGAGGTTGCGGGTTCAAAGTACAAGCATGACGCACGAAAACTGTTTCAGATGGCTAAGAAGGTCACAGGAAAGAATCCAGAGACCATAATAACTGACGGTTTGCCAGCTTACCATGATGCTTACAAGAAGGAGTTTTGGACACAGAAAAATCCGAGAACAGAACACATCAATGCCATAAAACTGAGAGGCGATATGAACAACAACAAAATGGAACGGTTTAATGGTGAAGTGCGAGACAGAGAGAAGGTTATGAGAAGTCTGAAGAAGGATGATACGCCGATACTTTCAGGATACCAAATCTACCACAATTTTGTAAGACCCCACATGGCTTTAGACGGGAAAACTCCTTCTGAAATGTGCGGTCTGAAAGTCGAAGGAGAAAACAAATGGAAAACGCTGATAGAGAACGCTTCAAAGAAAAAGTGAAAGACCAATCTACTTATGAAACCATTTTTCTTTTTGTGCCTTTTTCAGTAATTCTTCGAGCAATTTTGGACTTGTTGTAAGCGGTCTATTTGCAAATTTCCATTTTGTATCTGCATCACTGTGGTTTTTCACGTAATAGCATATTCTAATTCCAAAATCTCCATTGTCCCATTCGATGCCTTGAACCAAATCCATAAAGTCTCTACCAGCTTTGGCATAAGGCTCTAAAAACGGAACTTGGTATTTGACTTCACCTTTGAATGCGTCTTTTCCCTTTCCAAATCTGACCCGCTTTCCTACTGTGCTTTGAAACATCAACTCACCCAACAAAAACAAGAACGCAATAGCCTTTTAAGAATTATGGGTGCTTTATCACTCGACAGTTTAACACACGAATAACTCATCCCACGAAAGTTAACACCGAGAACAGACATCCCACGACAGTTAACAGGGACTCTAATCCCATGACAAGTTAACAGAACCTGAAGCCTGTCAGATGGATCTGGCTCCCGCACTTGTTGCATTGCAGAACTATGCTTTCCAAGGAGTCATCTTTAATGACTGATTCACAAATCGTGTAGGTTCTCTCGGTTTTGTCCTCGGGTGAGATCTTTACTCCACATCTTGGACATTTGAACTGTCCTTTCCCTTCTATCTTGGTCAAGTTAACCGTGTAGAACTTGAACGACTGCATCTCTTTCCTCTCCACATCTCTCTTCGGCGCAAGAAATCTAAAAGGTTAACGGAACAATGTTACACACGGACAATCAGGAAAACGGCTACGAACAAAAAAGCCGAAAACCTTAAGACGTGAAAGGAATGAGATTCGGCTTCGATAGACATGGTGAAAAGTCTGGTGGATGATGTGGCTGATGAATTGAAACTTCTGAGAGAATTGTCGAATGCTTTCGGGCCTTCGGGTGATGAGGAAGAGCCTCGGGAGCTTCTTAAGAAGGAGCTGGAGAAATGTGCTGATGAGACTCGGGTTGACAAGCTTGGGAACATTTTCTTTGTTCACCATGGGAAGAAGAGTTGCCCGAGGGTTATGCTTTCGGCTCATATGGACGAGGTTGGCTTCATCATCACTTTCGTGGAGAACGAGGGTTTTCTTCGTTTTGAACCGCTAGGAGGCATAACTAACAATCTTTTGCCCGGACAGAGAATTCTCTTGCGGACGGACAAGGGCTGCGTTAAGGGAATTGTCGGCACGAAGCCGCCGCACATCATCAGTCCTGATGAGCTGAACAAGGTTGTACCTGTAGAGGACCTTTTCATCGATGTTGGTGCAGAGAGTCTTGAGGCGGCGAGGAAGAAGGGCGTGGATGTCGGGGTGCTCGGGGTTTTTGACGTTGAATTCGCCGAGCTGGGCGGCGGGTATGTAAGGGGCAAGGCTCTCGACGACAGGGCAGGATGCACTGTACTCGTGCACGTGTTCAAGTCCCTGAAGGACTCGCCCTATAACGTCGTCGCTGTGGGTTCGGTTCAGGAAGAGCTGGGCATGAGGGGAGCGCGTACGGCCGCGTGGCAGGTGGACCCTGATTATGCTCTTGCCTTAGAGGGAACCTTCGCCGCGGACGTTCCAGGAACGAGGCCTGACAGAACGTCTGCAAAGTTGAGAGGCGGCCCAGTCATTACGATGTTGGATAGAACTGTGTTCACGCACCCGACAGTGTTAAAAGCGCTTGTCAAGGGGGCGAGAGAAAAACACATTCCGTTCCAGTTCAAGAAAGTTCCAACGGGAGGCACTGACGCGGGCGCAATTCATCTGACAAAAGCGGGTGTTCCAAGCGGAACCGTCGCGGTGCCATGCAGATACATTCATGGACCTGCTGCCGTAATGCATGTTGACGATTTGAAGAACACTGTGGCAATCGTGAGGGAATTCGTCAGAACGATCTCGGCAAAGCAACTCTGACAGGATGCTTAGTGGAGGACACGGGGGAAAAGCAGGGTTCAGCTGGGATTTCGCAAACAAATCAGTCTGTTTTTTATCATGTGATTAAACTTCTCTATTTGTTTGTCACATTTGTAAAGATGAGCGGCTTTGAGAAAGTTTTATAGTGTTATGAAGATAGACTGGTAGGTATGAGAGCGTTGAAGAAAGTTGACTATCGGATCCTAGCAGAGTTGATAAAGAATTCCAGGCTGAGCGACAGGCAGCTGGCCAAGAATTTGGGGGTTTCCCAGCCGACGGTCACGAGGAGGAGGACGATGCTTGAGAAGGAAAGGTTGGTTGAGTACACGGCTATTCCTGACTTGAGAAAGCTGGGGTTTGAGATTTTGGCGTTCAATTTTGCCAATTGGAAGCAGGAGGCTAGTTCTGAGGAGAACATTCAGGAGGCGAAGGCTTTCATTTCGAAGCATCCTAGCGTCATGTTTGTTTCCACGGGTCGTGGCCTGGGTGCTGATAGGGTGTCGGTGTCGGCTCACAGGAACTATGCTGATTATCATCGTTACATACAAGAGCTGAAGGAGCATTGGGGAGCGAATATCGAGAGGGTCGACTCTTTCATCGTCAGTCTGCAGAACGACAACATACTCAGGAATCTTTCCTTCAAGTATTTGGCAGAGATACTGAAGCAAGTTGAAGAATGAACACAGAGCAGCCTGAAAAGCCCACTTTTCTCCTCCCGCGCGCGAGAAGCAAAACGGGCTGGGGTTAAAAAATTTAATTAGCTGATCGAACGGTGTAAGGGTGTGGTTGGAGATGCGGGGAACGAAGGGCAGAGTTGTCGTTCTGATGGGTTCTGAACGTGACCTTGAGTTTTGCAAGGAGATTGGCAAGTATTTGCAGGGGCTGAAGGTGGATTATGAGTTGCGTGTGTGTTCTGCGCACAAGACTCCGGAGAAGGTTTTGAAGACTCTGAGGGAGTATGAGGATCAGCGTGTGGTTTATGTGACGGTTGCGGGAAGGTCCAACGCTTTGAGCGCTTTTGCGGATGCGAACACGACGAAGCCTGTGATCGCCTGTCCGCCCTATTCCGAGAAGTACGGGGGGGCTGACGTTTTTTCTTCGCTTCGGGTTCCGAGCGGTGTAGCGTCGCTTGTCACGCTCGAGCCCGAGGGTGCGGCGCTTGCGGCCGCCAAGATTCTTGCGTTTGAGGACCGTGACTTGGCGAAGACGATAGGGGAATATCAGGATGCGAAGAAGAGGGAGATTGAGCAGGCTGACATGGCTGTTAAGAAGTTGAAGTAGTGCTGGAACATGGGAAGCGTTAAGGATCTCGAAGTGCTGAAGAAGCCGACGAAGACGAAGATGGGCGTCGGCAGGTTCCGCTTCTCTGACCGCTATTCAGTGTTTGATTGGGGTGAGATGCCTGACCTGATCGAGGGCAAGGGTGTGGCCCTTTGCCTGATGGGCGCTTACTGCTTCGAGAAGCTCGAGGAAAAGGGCGTCAAAACCCACTACAAGGGCTTGGTCAGCAACGATGGAAAGACAGTCAAGGTCAGCGAGCTGCGAGAGCCTTCGAATGTTATGGAGATTGACCTGGTCAACGTTTACAGGCCTAAAGCCATCAGCAAGGATGGAAAACTGCAGTACGACTACCGCGCTTACACGCCGAGCTCGACGAACTGCCTAGTTCCACTGGAGATTATTTACAGGAACGGGCTTCCTGAGGGCAGCTCGATTTTCAAGAGACTTGAACAGGGAACTGTCAGCATCCAGCAGCTGGGGCTTGACCATTATCCCAAGCCTGGAGAGAAGCTTGCGAAGCCTGTTTTTGATGTGAGCACGAAGCTTGAGGACAAGGACAGGTACTTGACTTGGGATGAGGCGCGGGAGATCGCGGGGCTAACGACCGACGAGGTTGAGGATGCGAAGGTTCTGCTGCTGCAGGTGGACAAGTTGATCACGCAGGTCGCGTTCAAGGCGGATTTGGAGAATGAAGACGGCAAGATCGAGTTGGCGTTCAACCCGGAACGTAGACTGATGATTGTGGACGTCGTGGGTACATTGGACGAGTGCAGGTTCACGTACAATGGACTGCACGTGAGCAAGGAGATTGCGAGGCAGTTCTACAGGAAAACGGGCTGGTACGCCGCCGTTGAGGAAGCAAAGAAAATGGCTGAGGAGAAAGGCGTCAGTGATTGGAAAAGCTTGTGCAGGTCACAACCGCCTAGGCTTGATCCTAGACTCAAGCGGATTATAAGCGAGATGTACATGGCCACGGCGAACGAGTTGACGGAACACAGGTTCTTCGGAGTTCCCAGTCTGGCTGAAGTGGTTAATGATTATAAAGCTGAAACACACAAGTGAAAATGACCTCCCAATGAAAGAGATTAAGAAAATCGCAAAGGGATACGACCCCAAGAAAGTGCGAATTGGCGTTCTGGGCTCGCATTCTGCACTGGAGATCGCGCACGGAGCGAAGCAGGAAAAGTTCGAGACCGTCGTAGTGTGCCAGAAAGGCAGAGAGAAGACGTATGCGCACTATTACAGAAACCTTTTCGACCATGTCCTGCTTCTGGACGATTTCGCGAGCATAGTTGAGGAGGAGAATCTGCAGAAGCTGCAGGACTTGAACACGGTTTTTGTGCCAAACCGCTCATTCTCTGTCTATGTCGGGTACAAAAACATTGAGGAAAAGTTTGCGATTCCGATGATGGGAAACAGGTACATCCTGAAGACTGAAGAACGGAACACGCCCAAGAATCAGTACTATCTATTGCAGAAGGGCGGTCTGTTGACGCCTAAAGTGTTCAAGAGGTCCGAGGAGATTGACAGGCTTGTCATCGTGAAGGTCGCTGAAAAGAAGCGCAAGATCGAGCGGGCTTTCTTCTACGCAAGCTCACCCGCCGAGTTTAGGAAGAAGGCTGAGCAGCGGATCAAGCAGGGAGTGATAAGCAGAGAGGATTTGGACCGTTCGGTGATAGAGGAGTACGTGCTGGGGGCAAAGTTTAACGCGAACTTTTTCTGGTCGCCCTTGAACGGCGAGATTGATTTTTTGGGGTTTGACAGGAGGATTCAGACGGATTTGGACGGGGTTTTGGATTTGCCGGCTGAGGCGCAGTTGGAGTTTCATGTTCCCGTCCAGAACGTCGAGATTGGTCATATGGGCGTGACGATGCGGGAAAGCCAGCTGGAGAAGATTTTCGATGCTGGTGAAAAGTTCGTGGAAGTCTGCAGGAAGGAGTATCCGCCAGGGATGGTCGGGTTGTTCTCGTTGCAGGGTGCAGTTTCTAAGGATCTGCAGTTCTACGTTTTCGACGTGAGCCCGCGGGTGCCAGGATGCCCGTGTGTTGAGCCGACTTCGCCTTACATGGAATACAAGTACGGCATGCCCGTTGGCCCCGGTAGGCGAGTGGCCATGGAGATTCGGCGGGCGGTTAAGGAAGACAGGCTTGAGGAAATCGTGACTTGATAACTCCACAGAAAATTGCCAAGATTCTATCTGGATACGATTTGGACAACGTGGCCATTGGCACGTTGGGTTCGCATTCTGCCCTGAACATTTTCAAGGGAGCCAAGGAGGAAGGCTTCAAAACGGTGAGCATATGCAAGAAAGAGGACACGATCATCTACAAGAAATTCCCGTTGGCTGACGAGATCATCGTTGTCAAGAGCTTCACCGAATTGTTGGACGAAAAGCTTCAGCAGCGGCTGCGTGAGTTGAACGTGGTTTTGGTTCCGCACGGGTCGTTCACGGCCTATTTGAGCACGGAACAGTTGACGAATGATCTGTATGTGCCCATGTTCGGGAACAGGATGCTGCTGCATTGGGAAGCGAGCAGGACGAAGCAGGAAGAGTGGCTGAGAAGCGCCGGGCTTAAGCTGCCGAAGACGTTCAAGGAGCCCAGCGAGATCAAGGGACTTGCGATTGCCAAACTGCCTGGTGCCAAGGGCGGCAAAGGATATTTCCTGGTTAATTCCGCTGAGGCCTTTGAGAGGAAAATCAGCGACATGCTCAAGCGACGGTTGCTCTCGAAAGAAGATGCGAAGCGGATCCATCTGCAAGAGTACGTGCTGGGGCTTAATGTTTACCCCCATTATTTTGCGTCCATACTGGAGGACGACGTAGAGTTTCTAGGCGTGGACAGACGATACGAGTCGGCCGTTGACGCCATCGGACGGATTCCAGCAAGTGAGCAGCTTGAGGTGGGGATCAACCCGACTTACACGATTGTGGGGAACATGCCCATCACGCTGCGGGAGTCGTTGCTGCCCGAGCTGATGCGGATGGGAGACAACGTGATGCGGAAGGCCGCAGAGCTCGCGCCGCCCGGGATTATCGGACCCTTTTGCTTGGAAACGGTGATTACGGACAGCTTGGAGATTTATACGTTCGAGATTTCTGCACGAATCGTTGCGGGAACGAACGTTGGCATCGGCACTGGACCCTATGCTTACTTGAAGTTTGGGCAGAACATGTACACTGGAAGAAGGATTGCACTGGAAATCAAAAATGGACTCGGGAAAGGTCGTATAAAGGAGATCGTTGCCTAATACGAGTTTTTCTACTGTATAGCTCTAAAGTACAGTTCTAGAAGTTGCTTCTCATTTTATTCTTCTATGTTATTCTTGCATGAGGGGTTATAGGGAGGGCTTGGTGCTTTTTTTATTGGGAGAAGGGGAAGCTTGTCCGATACTTGTGGTTGGATTTTTGTTGACAAGGTGCCGTTGCTTTATGACAGAAGACGCGTTGCCAGACAGCTTCAGGTGGAGACTTGGCTTGAGCTGTCTCAACTTGTGAAAGAGCTAAACATCAACGATTTGGGCGGGCAGAAGCCCAAGTCAAGAACAGCGAGCGACTACGTGGTCTAGGGCAAGGGCTTTCAAGACGTTTTCGAAGTTAGTTCGGTTTCTGTCTTTCTTGTAGGACCGCAGTATCCCGATTAGCGCTTGTCTGTTTTCAGGAAGAGTGAATGCTTTTTCGCTGAGGCGACTGAGGAAGAGGTACTGGCTGATTGCGGTGACGTTTGCAGGATGGCGGTTTGGGCTTGCAGTTTCAAAGTCCACTAGTGTGGGTTTGCCGTTTCTGCCTATTATTACGTGTTTGGCGGCGTAGCTGAGTTCTCCGTGGTCCAGTCCGGCTTGGTCTAGTCGCCAGCACTGCTCGAGAATTTCGCGAAACACTTTCTTCTTCTCTTTTTTTCCTTTGTGATGTATGAGCCATTTTTCTAGCGTCTGACCTTGGACGTACTGCATGACAAGGAAGTTCCTGCTTGCGGCCAAGAGTTTCGGTCCGACGCCTGTGCGGTTTGCTTTTTTGAGCATTTCCGCTTCGTGTCGCATGGTCGTGCGGTCTGCGTCGACTCTGCGGATTTTCAGGGCTGCTTTCTTGCCGTCTGTGCAGGCGAGGACGACGAGGCCTACGCATCCTTTGCCCAGCATGTGCAGGTTGAAGACTTGTTTTGGTCCTTGGAAGTTTATGGTCGTGACGTTTAGTTTTTGCAGTTCTTTGAGACGTTTTGTGAGTTCTTTTTTTGTTGGTCGTGGGTAGCATAGGATGGTTGCGTATGGTTGTTCCAGGAGCATCTGGATGGGCACGGTTGATGGTTTTTTTTGCATCTGGTTTCTGTGCTTTCTTTATTTTATTGAAGCTTAAAAGGTGAAGGCTCGGTATAGAAAAACGGAGTTGATGGTGTGCCGAGGTTTAGACAGATCGGCGAGATTTTGCGCGTGATGAGGGACAAGCAGCGGATCCGCAATGTGGGTGTCGTGGCGCATATTGACCATGGGAAGACGACTCTGACGGATTCGTTGCTGGTTGAAGCCGGCTTGTTATCGGCTGAGATTGCCGGATCTGCCAGGGTTTTGGATTTCCTAGAGGAGGAGCAGCGTCGCGGGATTACGGTAAAGACTGCGAGCATTTCGTTGCTGCATAGGATGGATGGGGATTCGTTTGTGGTTAATGTTGTGGATACGCCTGGACACGTGGATTTTGCGGGCAAAGTTGCCAGGGCTTTGCGGGCGATTGATGGAGCAGTTGTGGTTGTTGATGCTGTGGAGGAGGTGATGGCGCAGACAGAGACTGTCACGCGTGAGGCTTTGAGGGAGAGGGTTAGACCGGTCTTGTTTGTGAACAAGGTAGATAGACTGTTTACTGAGCTTCAGCTTTCGCCAAAGGAGATACAGGAGAAGCTTGTCAGAATCGTGTGTGATTTCAACAGTCTGGTCGACGTGTACGGTGAGCCGGAGTATAGGGAAAAATGGAAGGTGGACCCAGCGAAGGGCAGTGTGGTGTTTGGGTCGGCTTTACACAGGTGGGGTTTCTCGCTGGATAAGAAGAGTCCGAATGTGTTTGACAGCACAGTGCTTGATGCTTACAAGACGGGTGCGGTTCAGAAGCTTCCCAAGTTGTTTCCGTTGAGTAAAGCGGTTCTGGATATGGTTGTCAGGCATGTTCCAAGCCCGGCTGAGTGCCAAGCCTATCGTGTGCCACGCGTGTGGAAGGGTGATTTGGAGTCAGAAGTGGGCAGGGCGATGGTAATGTGTGATGATAATGGGCCCTTGGCTGTTTGTGTGACCGGTGTACAGATAGTTGATGGGGGGTTGGTGGCCATTGGTCGGGTGTTCTCTGGTTCGGTCAAGGCGGGGGATAAGGTGTTTTTGGTTGGGGCTGGGCGGGAAAGCGAGGTGAAGGAGGTTTTTTTGTGTATGGGGGCTTTTCGTGAGGCTGTGGAGGCTGTTGGTGCGGGGAATATTGTGGGTTTGAGTGGTGTTGACGGCGTGCTGACTGGTGAGACGCTTGTTGACTCACGGTTCAGCCGTGGGATTGTGGGTTTTGAGGGTTTTCGGGTTGTGGTGGAGCCTGTGATGACTGTGGCCTTGGAGCCTCGGAAGCCTAGAGATTTGGGGCGTTTGGCTGAGGTTCTGGAGAGGCTGGTGGTTGAGGATCCGAGCTTGATGAGCAGCAAGGACCAGGAGACGGGGCAGTATTTGCTTGGTGGGATCGGGGAGCTGCATTTGGAAGTGGCGTTGAGTTTTCTGAGAAGGTACGCCGGGGATTTGGAGGTGTCGGTATCGAAGCCGATTGTTGCCTACCGCGAAACGGTTGTGGACAGTGGAAGAGCCGTGTCAGTGAAGAGTCTGAACAAAGCGAACAGTTTTCAGATTAGGGTTGAACATCTCGGGAAGGAAGTCGTTGACGTTCTGGATCGCAGCGACCTAGAGAGTGAGGTTGCCAGCGCTCTAGGCGTGAGTGCTGAAAAGGTCTGGGCGGTCGATAGGTTTGAGAATGTATTGGTCGTTTTGGCAGAGGGCTTGGATGTTGTACGCGAAGGGGTGATTGGAGGTTTTTCTTGGGCTTGCAGAAATGGGCCTTTGTGTATGGAGCCCTTGAGGAATGTCAAGGTAATTGTCTCTGGTGCTGACGTAAGTGAGGATGCCAGTCTGCGGGATACCGCACAGGTCATGCGAGCTGTGAGCCGCGGCGTCTTGGGTTCGTGTCTCTCCGCCGGTGTGGTTCTATTGGAGCCCATTTATGGTGTGGATTTGCACGTTCCTGTGAAATGGTTTGGGAAGTGCGCGACCAGTATTACGAAGAGACGTGGGAGAATTAAGAGCACGGTACAGAAGGCTGGGGTGATGGCCGTTTCCGGGTTTGTGCCTGTTGCTGAAACGTTCGGATTGGCTGCTGAGTTGAGATCTGTGTCTTCTGGTCATGCGTTTTGGCAGTTTAGTTTTGACCGTTGGGAAAGGGTGCCTGAACGGTTGGCAGGCGAGCTTGTTAGGAAGATGAGGGAAAGTAGAGGTTTGGTGCCTGAAGTGCCCAGAGCGGAAACGCTCGTGGACGAGTTGCGTTAATGTTTTCAGTTACGCTTCAATAGCGCGCGCTGCACTTATGATAGCAAACGGTATGGTTCCGATGCCTCCTTTGAGGAAGGCAGGGCAATAGGCGCGAATCAAGAGCGATGTGGAAAAAATGCAAGGAAGCTAGACGTGCGTGCGCGCTTTACAGGTGTAAAGTCTTAATATGGGGACCTGCCGTCAATTGTGGGTGGGTTAACTGCAGCATGGTGACGCTGATCGAATGGACTGCTGTTGTCTCTGCGTTGGCGGGCATTTCCGCAACGTTGTTCATACTTCTTCAGCTTAGACACATGGACCAACATAGAGACCTTGAGATCTCCATGAAACTGTTTGAGTGGGCGGAAACAGAAACGCTTCGAAAAGCCTTCAAATGGGTTGAAAAGGAGTTCCAGTTCAGAGACTACGAGAAGTTTAAGACTGAAGTGGAAGAGAATTTCGAAGTCAGCGACTATCCCTACCGAGTTGAGGCTTTCTTTGAGGAGGTTGGTTTTCTCGTGAACAAAAAGTTTGTGGATATTGATGTGGTTGTCGACCGTCTGGGCGCATACATAGTCTCGAATTGGAAGAGGCTTGAACCTTGGATACTTGCCACAAGGAAGGAAAGAGGAGACAAGACCTTCGGTGAGCATTTCCAGAAACTATACGAGAAAACCGTTGCATACATGAAAAGAAACTGAGCGCGCGCTGACCATCCATGATGAATTCTATTCTTTTTTGACTCCTGAGTCTTCGAATCTCTTTTCAACCGCTTTGACAATTCCTTCAGGTATCCTCTTTTCAAAGGGCAGTTCCTCAGCTCGGAGCAGACGTTCCAGCAGCACTTGGCTCAACAGGCCTACGGAGACGAAAGCTTCTCGGCCGCACCAGCGAAGGTCTTCAAGGTCTGTGTGCATTATTTGTGCTGCTCCTCCACCGCGTGACAGCATAACAGAGGGGACGCCGTAGAATGCGAGGGGCATGTGGTCTGAGCCGCCTATTCCCATTTCGTTAGTGATTTTGATCGGTACTCCAAGCTCCTTGGCAGTGAACGACAGGAGTGACTTCAACTCTTCTGGTCCTAGGACAACGGCGTCCAAGTTTCCGAGAAGAATTCCGTGGACATCGTAGTCGAGACAGAGCCTGAGGTTCTTTGTGTTCTGCGGGTTCTTGGCATGATAAAATGAGCCGCGCAGCCCAAGCTCTTCAGAGCCGAACGCGGCAAACCTCAGCGTTCGTTTCAGTTTTTCATGCGCGAAAACTCTGGCCAACTCGAGCACGACTGCTGTTCCCGCCGCGTTGTCGTGTGCTCCCATCACGCTTCTGACGGTGTCGTAGTGGCCACAGACAAGCGTGTCTTCGTCTCCAATCGTTCCAGGCACTTCGCCGATGATGTTCTGGCTCTTGGCGGTTATCCTCTTCACTTCTGTGATTATTCTCAGCCTTTTGGGGCCTTTCAGCACGTTCAGGACATCGTCATGCGCGACCGAAACGGCCGGGATACTCTCCTTTTGAACGTATTCGGCTCTTATGGAACGGTAGACTGTGGGCGCCAATGGAGTTCGGGTGGGATAGATCAAGGCTTTGGGTCTAGCGTTCAGGACTTTGTGGAAGTCTTTCTGGTTGAGAGTGTGCATGCTCAAGACAGCTATGTTGTTCTCGATGCTTCTCAGGGCTTCTGACGATGTTGAATCCAAGCTGACCGCTTCGCCTTCTACGCCTTCTGGTGGAGTTGACATAGAATTTCCAACAGCGGCGCACTTGAGTTTCGTGCCATCAGGCAGTGAAGCTTCTTCGCGCAGAACATGGCTTGTCTGAACTTCGAACTCCTCGACCCTTACGTTTTCGAGTCCGAACTCTTCGAACCAATTCTTTATTTTGTGTGCTGCCCGTAACTCTGCAGCCGTCCCCGATTCTCGGTTCCCGATATCTTTAACGAGACTTTCCATAAAATGGTACGCTGAACCAGCATCAAAGGCTTTCATCTTTCATTCATCCTTCCTGACTAAGTGTGACGGTCGGTAAGGTTTTAATGTTTTGCGGATCGGTTGTCTTGTGAGGGGTTAGCGGCGTGCGGCTGTTAAGGTTGAGTAGGAGGGTTCCTTTTGACCTGGGGGTCAGTCTGTGCTGTGGGCAAGTGTTCAGGTGGGAGCTACAGGGTGTGTGGTGGTATGGTGTTGTTGAGGGCAAAGTGTGGAAGGCACGACAAGTTGATGATGCACTGGAGTATGAGAATGCGGAAGAGAAGAGAGTATGGGAATACTTCGGGCTGGAGGATGACTTGCCACGGATACTGGAGGAGATCGGGAAAGACCGGTTTGCAAAGAAGGCGATTGAAGAGTTCAGAGGACTGCGGATTCTACGACAGGAACCATGGGAATGCTTAATATCGTACATCTGCGCGACGTACAAAGGCATACCTGCCATTAAGCGAATGCTTGATCAGCTTTCGATGAGGTTCGGCGAGAAAATCATGCTCGAAGGACGAGAATTCTACGCGTTTCCGACAGTGGAAAGGTTGGCGAAGGCTTCGATGAGCACGTTGACCGATTGTGGGCTGGGTTATAGGGCCAAGTATGTTAAAGAAACCGCAAATAGCATACGGAAGCACGCTATTGATCTCGGCAGTCTCAGAGGAATGCGTTACAAGGAAGCCAGAAATGAGCTGTTGAAGTTACCAGGCGTAGGGCCTAAAGTCGCGGATTGTGTTCTCCTCTTTTCCTTGGGAAAGACCGAGGCTTTTCCTGTAGATGTTTGGATGAGACGAGTGATCGTCAGGCATTACGGAAAGCATTTCCCAGAGGAATTCCTCAGAAAGATCTCTGAAGAAGAATCACTAAGCACTTCGGAGTATGCAACGGTTAAGCCTTTTTGGCAGAGACTATTTCGGCAAGTACGCAGGTTACGCTCAGGAATACCTGTACCATTGTGAACGGATGCATTAGAAACAGGCTCAGGAACGTAATGCCTTTGACATCCCAGATTGGATGATCCTGAACGCGGAAAACGTTTAAATTAAGTTTGAAACAGCATATTAAGAGACATGAACGATGGGCCCGTAGCTCAGCCAGGTAGAGCGCCAGGCTCATAAACGTCCAGTACATTGAGAGACCTGTTGGTCGGGTGTTCAAATCGCCCCGGGCCCACCATCGTCATTACTGATAATGAACTCAGTGTGTCCTTTCCGCCTGTCAGCCTTACAGCTTATTGCACGAAGAGCCTCAACTTCCCGAACAGAGTACCCACGATATATTCTGCGCAATTCTTCCTTGCTGGAGTTGCTGAGGAGAACTCTGCAACCGCGTCTGTCCAATTCCCTGAACCAGTCTCTAAGTTGCATTTGGTCATAAAAACAGAAGCCCAGATCAGTGTAGCCTGTGAAGTTTGCTGTGGCGTTCACCGGTTGATACGGTGGGTCAAAATACACGAAGTCTCCTTTCTTAGCCTCTTTCGTGGCTTCTCTATAATCGGCTGCAAGAAGCTTCGCATCTGACCAACGTAGCACTTGACTTACTGCAAGCAGATTCTCCTTGTCGCAGATAGTCGGATTCTTGTACCTGCCAAAAGGAACATTGAACTTGCCCATCTTGTTGACACGGTACAGGCCGTTGTAGCATGTTTTGTTCAAGAATATCAGTCGAGCCGCCCTTCCAACATCATCAGAAGGTTCCTCATCCCTAACTCGATAATAGTATTTCTTTGGCGCGAGTTTGTACCTAGCCTCATGAAGCTTGAGTTGTTTGATGAGGTTCTCCACACTGTTCTTCACGATATTGTAAGCGTTGATCAGTTCAGCGTTGATGTCGGAAAGTACCGCGTTGAAACGGGGTTGCCTTTCGACAAGATGGAAGAAAACTGCACCGCCTCCGAGAAAAGGTTCGTAATAAGTAGAGAAGCTCCGTGGAAAACACTGCTCCAGATGCTCGAGCAATTGTCCCTTTCCGCCTGCCCATTTGACAAAAGGCCGAGGAGACCTAGCCCAAACAGCAGGAAGTCTCTCCGTATTCTTGTCTTCACTCTGAGATTTTTGCCCAGACATGTGCATTGCCTCTTGTATTCCTCATCGTTCAGTTCTGATAGATGCTTCTCCTGAATCCTCTTTCGAAGAAGCAAATACCACAGGTCTTTGTCCACATGGCTAGCACGCATTACTCTTTGAAGCACGCCGAGAGCGACTTGCTTTCCCTGCAAGTTCTACGCCAATATCGAAAGCCTGCTTCATTCTTGCCTTGTCCCTGGCCACGGCGCCAAGCTCGTTGTCATCGTGCGCGTAGAATATGGTTTCTTTCAGTTCGATGTTTGCCCAGTTGAAAAAACCTTTCACAGTGACCATTACAGTCTCGAATTCCTGTTCAGTCCCTGAGGCTGCCACGAAAACCCCTTTCTTGAGTTTCCTCATCCTTCTTTCAAAACCTGACGTCCCGTCAGAACGTGTGATGAACGGCATCAAGCAGTTGGTTCGGTCAATCATAAGCTTTGTCTGCGCACTAACAGTGTCAAAGTACACTGGCGAACCTAACACGATGGCATCGCACGTTTCCAGTGCAGTGTAGACTTGGTTCATGTCGTCGTCAAACAGGCAATGCTTCGGCTGCGGGTCAACGCCACAACTCTGGCATGACCGAATATGCATATCATTAAGGTACAGTTTGTCTGTTTTTGCTCCCAGAAGACTTGCGCCCTTCAGAACTTGCGACACAAGAATGTCGACGTTTCCGTTCTTTCTAGGGCTGCCGACTATTCCACAGACTTTCATCCGGGGTCAGCCTGCTATTTCGCCAGTTTCAGCACTAGCGCGGCCACTCTTTTTCCGAGCTCTCTGCAGTCTTCTACGTCATCCTTGTTTGGGCTTCCGACCGCGGCTGAGCCGTAGTGTTTGAAGTCTGATGTGCCTTGCACTATCATGCCGTGAACGAGCATCGCCTGCAGAATGGACAGCAGCGTTGTCTCTGCGCCCGTAGCGGTTCCGCCTGAGCTGGTGAAAGCTGCGCCCACCTTGCCCTCGAGCTTTCCGTGAACCTTGACCGACTTGTCAATCAGCTCCTTCAGCTTGCCTGACATTTGACCGTAGTAGGTGGGCGAACCGATAATTATCGCGTCATGGTCTACCAAGTCCTCGATGCTTGTGTCGTCAACTTTCTTGACGTGCACTTGAACTTTCTTTTCTTTGACGCCTTCTGCGATTGCATGCGCCATTTGCTCAGTGTTCCCTGAACGGGAGTCGTAAACAACCAGAACCTTCGCCATATCTGATTCCGCTCTTATCGTCTCAAACAATGTGGAACAGCAGTATTTTAGATTTTGTTCAAACCAGAAAACAGCTCGCATAGCAGAGAAAAAACGGGATAGAACATTGTTCCACAAGCTATAAGTGTCGAACTCTGCACAGGGATTAGGTAATGAGGGAGGATGGTAGTCTCACTTACGAGGGGAGAAAGGAGAGAAGGGAAGAAAGAATAACTACCATTTCCCTCATTCAATTTCACTATTGCATGCAGACGTTGCTTTTAAATTTTTCTCTATTTTTGAATTGAATTCTCAAAAAAGCCAAGGCAAAAATGTCTTTACGCCATTACCCGCTCTCTTTTCTGTCCAAACTCGTCAGTTTCCACGAAAAATCCTCTTATTCTCTTCGTGATCGTATAAGGCAGGCGCTAGGCTGAAGAATTAGCTGAAGCCTTTGACGATCTGGTCTATCTTCATTATCTTTGCATTGTACACGTTCTTCAGATACTTCAATCCCTGCTCATGATCTTCTTGAGTGAATGCTTCAACGCCATCTTCCGCGATTACTATTTTGTAGCCCCTGAAAAATGCATCTGCTGCCGTGTGCCTCACGCAGATGTTAGTGTGCAAGCCCGTCAGGATCACGGTCTTGACGCCGTCGCCACGGTATAGGCCTCTCAGAAGCATGTCGAGCCCTGTTTCGTGGAAGCCGCTGTACGTCCGCTTCTCCAAAACATAGTCCTTCGTCGCAGGCTTCAGCTCAGGAATCACTTCCGCACCCTTCGTTCCCTTGATCGCGTGTTTGCCCCATCTCTCCACAACTTCCTCGTCGACAGGCAAATGCGCATCATTACTGTAGATAACCGGAACCTTGTGCTTTCGCGCTTCGGCAAGCAGCTTCTTCAAGTTCGGAATAATGTGCATGGCCCTTTCGCACTTCAAACCGCCAGTGACAAAATCGTTCAACATGTCCAAAACTATTACGGCTTGGTTGTTCAAGACAGATTTTCTCCTAATCGCCCTTAAGAAGGCAACATAAGAAATATGTTGTGGTTCTTACGCTTCAGCTTCCAACGTATACGGCGCTTTAGTGAACTTCTCTCCCTGACCCTTCTGCACGAGCACCGTATCTTCGATTCTAAAGCCAGCGTAGCCTACGAAGTATATCCCCGGCTCATCAGTCACAACGTTGCCGACAGCAAGCCTATCCTTGCTGTTCGGACCCAGAACGGGCGCCTCATGAACCTCCAGACCCACACCATGACCCAAGCCATGGTTGAACAAGTCGCCATAACCTGCTTTTTCGATGACTTTGCGCGCTACCAGGTCCACATCCTTGCCCCTGGCCTTCGGCTTAATTGCATAATAGGCTTTCTCATGAGCCTCCTTGACAACATCATAGAGCTTCTTCTGCTTCTCTGTCGGCTTGCCAGCCACGATAGTCCGGGTGATGTCTGAACGGTAATACTCGTACATCGCGCCCATGTCCACGACGACAACATCGCCGCTGTGGATCTTGCGGTTTTCACATCCGCCGTGTGGATACGCGGAGTGAACGCCCGAAGCAACGATCGTCTCAAAAGCCGCACCCCACCCGCCTCTTTTCCGCATCGAGTACTCGACTTCAGCCGCAACCTCGATCTCCGTTAAGCCTTGCCGAACTGTCTCATAGGCGACCTTCATGCCGAGGTTCGTCAATTCGCCGGCTTTGCGCATTAGCTCAAGCTCCTTCTCCTCCTTGACCTTCCGCAGCTCTGACACAATACCGCTCTGCACCTTCACGTTCGCTTTTCCACGCAAGCCCTTCGCAAGCATGCGGTACGTGTCGTAGCTTATCCCATCGGTCGCGAGCTTCTTGATCTTGGCAGCTTTGAACTGCGGAGCCATCTTCTCAGCCAAATTCTCCCCGCGCTTCACAAGCTCAACTTTGAACCCCTTTGCCTCAGCTTTGACCATCTCGTAATTGACGCCGTAAACGTAGACGGTGCCCTCTCCCTTCTTCGGGATCAAGAGGCAAGCCGCACCGGGCACCCTCGTCAGGTATAACAAGTTCATCTCATTTGCGACTAAGAATCCGTCAAAACTCTTCTTCTCAAAAGCCAACTCTTTAAGTGCTTCAATCCTGCTCAAACTGCTCACCGCTAGAAGCAAACCGTTTGGTTTTCTTGACTAAAATGCTTTGCTCTCTTCAACCGCCGCTCACGATAGGCATCAAGACCACGTGGTCACGGTTCTTCAGCTTAGTCTGAACACCATCCAACTGATTGAGCAGATAGCCGTTCACCGTAACGATAAAGTTGGACTTGACATCAGCCGCCTTCGGCTCATAAATCGCTTTTTTGAACGGTTCACCGTACTTCTCAGACAACACAGTCAAAAGGTCTGCTACCATAGCGTTGTCCTTGATTTCAACCTCTTCGACCCGTCTGTCCCCAACCATCTTCTTGATGTGGCCCAGATACTCGATCTTAACCTTCAATATGCAGACCTGCAAATCAAACTTAACTCAAGAGATTATATATCAATTTCCCAGCAATCTTTAAGCGAGACAAGTTTGGAGAGAGATCTATGCGAAAAGTCATTTCAGCGCCTCACAAGTTCTGTGACGCGCGCGCTACAAAATCGGCAGAACTGATTAGGCAGCTGTGCAAGGCAGCGGCAGAACGAGACACACCGAAATGCTCAGAACTGGTCACGCAAACAGCCAACGTCAAAGAAGAAGCGTACAACCTGCTCAAAAGTGTGATGTCAACATCCTGAACGAAGCAACTGACTACGATCGCCCTCATCTTGTCTTCCTCATAAAGTTAATTCTTTTATGTTTCTTAGGCAGTTTAGTTTCACGGTGCCCACGATGACGCCAAGCGAAGAGAAACTGCATGAGATTCGTCAACGAAAGGAAAAATGGGAAAAAGAAACAGTGGTCAAGAGTTTTGACAAGCTTCCCGAGAAAGGCGAATACACAACGAGCTCCGACATGAGAATCGAGCGAATCTACACTCCTGCAGAACTTCAGGATTTTGATTATGTGCGTGACCTAGGCTTTCCTGGCGAGTACCCGCTCATCCGGGGTGTCTACCCCACGATGTACAGGGCGCGGCTCTGGACGATGCGCCAGTACGCTGGCTTTGGAACAGCCGAACAGACCAACCAACGCTTCAAGTACCTGCTCGATCACGGCCAAACAGGTTTAAGCGTCGCTTTCGATTTTCCGACACAAGTCGGTTACGACTGCGACCATCCGTTGTCCTTGGGAGAAGTCGGCAAGGTCGGCGTGAGTGCGAGCACATTGAAAGACATGGAAGTCCTTTTTGACGGCATCCCCTTGGACAAGGTCACAACGTCAATGACAATCAACGCTCCTGCCAACGTGCTCCTAGCCATGTACGTCGCCGTTGGCCAGAAGCAAGGCGTAGACCAAGCCAAACTGGGCGGCACAGTGCAGAATGACATACTGAAAGAGTACGTGGCCAGAGGCATGTACATCTTCCCACCCAAGCCTTCCATGCGCATCGTAACGGACATCTTTGAATACTGCAGCAAGAACATGCCCCAATGGAACACCATAAGCATCAGCGGCTACCACATCCGCGAAGCCGGAGCCACCGCAGTGCAGGAGGTAGCATTCACGTTCGCAAACGCCATCGCCTACGTGCAAACAGCCATAGACCGCGGACTAGACCTAGACAAATTCGCGGGGAGGCTTTCCTTCTTTTTCGCAGCCCACAACGACTTCCTAGAAGAAATCGCAAAATTCCGTGCCGCACGACGCCTCTGGGCAAAGATTATGCGAGACCGTTTCCACGCAAAAAGCCTCGGCTCAATGATGTTGCGCTTCCACACACAGACCTCAGGCGTAGCACTCACGGCCCAACAGCCATACAACAACATCGTCCGCGTAGCGCTCCAGGCCCTATCAGCCGTTTTCGGTGGAACGCAATCCCTGCACACAAATAGCTTTGACGAAGCCTACGCGCTGCCCAGCGAACAAGCCGTAACCATCGCACTGCGAACGCAACAGATCATCGCATGTGAAAGCGGCGTGGTCGACACCGTTGACCCGCTCGCAGGCTCCTACTACATCGAATCCTTGACGAACGAGATTGAAGAAAAAGCCACACGATACATCGAAGAAATCGACAGGATTGGCGGAGCTGTCGCCGCTGTGGAGAAGGGCTTTATGCAGCGCGAGATAACTGAAAGCGCCTACCGGTTCCAGAAGAAAGTCGAAGCAAAGAAGCAAATTGTCGTAGGCGTCAACGAGTTCAGAGGCGAGGAAGAGATTCCGATCAAGACGCTGCAGATAAACCCCGCGATTGAGAAAAAACTCGTCGAACAACTCAACCACATCAAGAATCAACGAAACAAGGCCAGAGTAAACGAAGCTCTAGGCAAGCTGCGCGTCGTTGCAGAGAAAGAAAACCTCAGCCTCATGCCCTGCATAATCGAAGCCGTGAAAGAATATGTAACGCTCGGCGAGATCTGCAAAACTTTGCGAGAAGTCTACGGCGAGTACAAGCCGCCCACGATCTTCTAGGCCACAACGAACAAGGTTTCACCCTCGCTCACGGGCGAACCCTCAGAAACCAAAACTTCCTTCACCACACCAGCCCTAACCGAGGCAATCTCATTTTCCATCTTCATCGCCTCAACAACGCAGAGCGTCTGGCCGGCTTTAATCTGATCTCCCCGTTTAACCTTGACAGAAACAACTTTCCCCGTCATAGGTGCAACGACCGCGCCCTCCACAGCCTGCCTATTAACTCCGTTACGCTTCGTCGGCGACGCCACGACAGGCTCGAACGCCGTGAGAGCGGTTTTCCTCGCTTGAGTTTTCAGTTCAGCCTTGAACGCGGCCCCCTCGACATTCAACGGCAAGGTCTTCCCCCACTCAATCGTGGGCATCTCAACCTTGTAGTTCCTGCCATCCAGTTTAATGGAGAAGCCCTTTCCAGCCTCGATCTTCACGTCTGACAGCTCTATCTTAACGAGCTTGTCATCAACCCTTGCCGTAAACAGGTTCTGACCGTTGCGCGTGACCTCGATTTTCCGCGGCTTACCGTCTACTGAAACTTCGTAAGCGGGCATGACTAAGCACCTCGCTCTATCAGTGCTTGTCTACCTGCCAAAACCCAAGACGAAGCATAACCCTTGGGTCTAATCTGTGTCAACGCTTTTGCCTGAGACATGCTCGCAACATAGGCAGCAACGGCTACTGAGACAGCCGCAACCTCCTCAAGCTCGGCAAGCCTTTCAGGCGGAATCCCAGTCTTCGCCTCTTCGCGCTTCAACTTCCGCCTTTTGAAGAAATCAACAGCCTGCTTCGGAAACAGGGCGTACGTGATCTTGTCCTCTTCACTCTCGATTAGAGGCTTAACATCTTCAGGAATGTTCTCCAAGGCAGGCTCCAACAGGTCAGCGGGACGCCCAGTGATCGGTTCCTCATCGCCGATGATCTTCTTTTTGATCTTCGGGTCTATGGGCGCGGGAGGCTTACCGTACAAGCCTTTAACGTAATCCTTGACCTCCTTGGGCACGATGCTGTAACGCTTGCCAGAAATGACGTTAAGAACTGCTTGCGTGCCAACAAGCTGGCTCGTGGGCGTCACCAGAGGCGGATAACCCAGCTCCTTGCGCACCCGAGGAACTTCTTCGAGCACGTCTTTCAACTTGTCGATCGCCTTCTGCTCACGCAACTGCTCCAGCAGATTGCTGAACATCCCGCCCGGAATCTGGTGCACGATGATGGAAGCGTCAACGCGTTCGGACTTCGGGTCAACCAGTTTCAACGGGTCATAGTACTTCTCCCGCAGCTCGCGGAAATACGCGGCGATCTCGCTCAACAACTCCAAATCCAAACCCGTGTCAAACGCCGTGCCCTTCAACGCGGCAACAACCGACTCAACGGGCGGCTGACTTGTACCCCATGCCAAGGGCGAGAAAGCCGTGTCCAGAATATCCACGCCGGCTTCACAGGCGCGTAGATAGGTCATCATAACCATGCCGCTCGTGCTGTGCGAATGCAGATGCACGGGCAACCCGACCTCCTTCTTCAACGCGGATATCAACTCAAACGCGGGCTCAGGTGCAAGCATACCAGCCATATCCTTGACACAGATAGAATCACAGTCCAGCTCAGCCAGCTTCCGAGCAAGCTCGACAAAATGCTCCACCGTGTGCACAGGACTGATCGTGTAGCTTATTGTGCCTTGAGCATGCTTGCCTGATTTCTTGACGGTTCTGATGGCTACTTCCATGTTCCTGATGTCATTCAACGCATCGAAGACACGGAAGATGTCGATGCCGTTCTCAGCAGCCTTCTCGACGAACTTGACCAGCACGTCATCCGGATAATTGTGGTAACCCACAACATTCTGCCCACGCAACAGCATCTGCAGAGGCGTCTTCTTCACATGCCGCTTAAGCAGACGAATACGCTCCCAAGGGTCCTCATTCAGAAAACGAACAGCAACGTCAAACGTAGCGCCCCCCCAAGCCTCAAGCGAGAAAAACCCAACATGATCAATCTTCTCAGCTATCGGCAGCATCGCATCCGTACGCATCCTCGTGGCCAAGAGACTCTGATGAGCATCCCTGAAGGTAGTGTCAGTGATCCTAACTCTAGCCAAGCCAAGCATCTCTCCCAGAGAAAGACTCGTCCACGTGGAATTGACAGGAGTCAGCTATTAATCTGTAATGGTACTCGGAGAATCTTCTGATGGTTTGTCTCGGCGTCGCGTCCGCGCACTACGAGATTTAGCGGAAAAGCATGGACTTTTGTAACAATTTTGCTGTAACAATGCGTCACAATCCCAGTTTTTCTGGAATCCTCAAAAATACAAAATAACTGATGATCTTTTTTGCCCTCTTTTTGCAGTTATGGACAGAGACCAGTTCTCTAAGAAATGAGCGTGCGCAGTGGAAGAAAAGGAGTTTTCGCTACAATCTATTATGGGCGCTCGCGTGGATTTTTCCAGTCAGCGCGCCGGACTTGCTTTCAATTCAGGCGCTTCCTGTCGTCCCATATGGTGTAACGACTAGATAGCCTGCGGTTGCCCAGCCGCTGAGGCCGTCAGGCATCCAGTAAACTTTGGTGAATCCATTTTCTATCAAGACGCTAGACGCCATGGATGACAATTCACATCCACCACCAGCGCAATAGACAACTATCTCAGAATTTTCTTTTCCAGACAAGACGCTCCTTATCGTTTCATTGAAAGCAAAATCATCAGTGTAAGGAATGTTTGTTGCGTTCGGCAAATGCCCAGTCGTGTAGGAAGCGCTGTCTCTAACGTCAATTATCATCAAGTTCGGAAACGTTCCGTTTATTCCTTGTCCAAGGTCCACCATCCAGCGTGCTTCCGTCACGCTTATTGGGCCTGAAGGGGCTTCCCAAACAGAATAGTTCATCGCTCTCCAAGCATTGATTCCGCCAAGCACGTTGTAGATTTCTGTGTAGCCAGTGGAGTTCAGGTACAGCCACGCGTTTTTGCTTCTTATCCCGCTTCTGCAGATCAATACCATTTGCGTATTCTGTTTTCCAGCCAACGGAGCCAGCCTAGTTGCAAAATCGGTAATATTGTACCAGGGAACATTTATGGAATTATTCACGTGCATGATATCGTACTCATCGGGAGTTCTTACGTCAACAACAAACACTCCACTGTTCGCCATTACGTATGCTGTTTGTGCTGAAACATCTCCGTCACGCGCCATTTGAAGTTCGGCATTCAACGAATTTATCGTGTTGTTTTGTCCGACTATCGTTGCATTTAATTGACTGATTGTCGCGTTCAGTCCAGATACCTCCGAACCAAGAGTGCCTATCGTGTTGTTTTGTCCGATTATCGTTGCATTTAACTGATTAACTGTCGCATTCAGTCCAGATATCTCCGAACCAAGAGTGCTCAACTCATTGTCCTTACTGTTGATTGCCATCGTATAGTATGCTATTACCCCGCCTAAACTGGCAATCAATAGGATGCAGATTATTCCGAGTGCCAGACTGACACTTCCTCCTAGAAACTTCTTTGGTTTTGTTCGGCTTGGCTTTGTTTCATTCATCCCGAGTCACCATCCGTGCTTGGCTGTCCCTTAAATACAACCCTTCCGAACCCGTGCCCTCGAATCATTATTCGCTGACCGCGTCATATTAGAAGCCCCGCGCGCGCTTATTTTAAGGTTCTCAAAAAAACATGCAAAAAAACATAGATCCAAGACCAAGCTGAAATTCTCCGTGCCAATAGTTCATGCCTATGGTTTGATCGAGATTGGTGATTGAAAGATGGTAACTGTTCGTTTGACAGCGAGCGCGCGCAATGGCATTTCTAACGTCAAACGTACCTCAGCAAGTCTAGTACTGCCGAAACAACGCTTGTCTCTACAGTGGCACATTCGAGTGTTTTCTGGAAGGTCTCGGCTCTCGTTTCGTAGCCAGCATCTCCAAGGCACTTACCAGTTTGGGCCGCGTTTCTGCCGGCTGAATCACCTCGTCGATGTAGCCCTTCTGCGCGGCGATGTAAGGGCTCGCAAACTTTTGCCTGTATTCGCTAACGAGCTCGTTGTGCTTCTGCTCATGGTCTTTGGCGTCAGCAATTTCTTTCCTGAAGATAATGTTGATTGCGCCGTGCGGTCCCATGACCGCGATTTCGGCCGTAGGCCAAGCATAGTTTATGTCAGCGCCACTGTGCTTGCTGCCCATGACATCGTAAGCGCCACCATAGTCTTTCCTGAGTATGACAGTCACTTTGGGCACTGTTGCTTCGCAATAGGCGTACAGCAGTTTTGACCCGTGCTTTATGATGCCGCCGTGCTCCTGCTCGATGCCCGGCAAGAAACCGGGCACGTCAACAAACGTGACTATCGGAATGTTAAACGCGTCACAGAATCGTATAAAGCGTCCCGCTTTCATCGCACTGTCAATGTCCAACGCACCCGCGTAGAAAGCTGGCTGGTTTGCCACAATGCCCACCGTCTTGCCGTTCAGCCTTGCGAACCCGTTGACAATATTCTTCGCCCACAGAGGCTGAACCTCGAGCAACTCGCCGTTATCCACTACGCGATAAATGATTTCCTTAACATCATACGGCTTGTCCGCGTCGTCAGGAATGATTCTCGCTAGCGTCTCGTCTGTGCGATTCGGGTCGTCCCCCGTCTCGACAACAGGCGGGTCCTCTAGATAGTTGCTCGGCAGGTAGCTCAACAGCTTCTTGATGATCTGGACACAGTGCTCTTCGTCTTTAGCGATGAAATGCGCTACGCCGCTGGTCTGACTGTGAACCATCGCTCCGCCTAACTCTTCAAACGTGACCTCCTGCCCCAACGCGGCCTTGACCACGTCTGGTCCCGTGATAAACATGTGACTCGTCTTATCGACCATGATGATGAAATCGGTAAGCGCAGGAGAATACACGGCGCCGCCAGCACATGGACCCATGATCGCGGAGACCTGCGGAACCACGCCCGAGCTGATCACGTTACGGAAGAAAATGTCACCGTATCCTGCAAGGCTTGCAACGCCCTCCTGGATCCGCGCACCGCCAGAATCGTTCAAGCCGATGACAGGTGCACCCGTCTTCAAAGCAAGGTCCATGAGCTTGCACACTTTCTTCGCAAACATCTCACCCAGTGAACCGCCGAAAACAGTGAAATCCTGCGAAAAGACGTACACGAGCCGACCGTCAATCGTGCCGTAACCAGTGACCACGCCGTCGCCTGGAATCTTCTTGGTGCCTATGCCGAATTCGGTGCACTGATGCACCACAAATTGGTCAATCTCGTTGAAGCTGTCTTGGTCAAGCAGGAGCTCCACGCGTTCACGCGCTGTAAGCTTGCCTTTGCATGCTGATCCTCAATGCGCTTTTGCCCGCCACCCAGCTTGGACTGCTCACTAAGCTTCTTCAACTGTTCAAAATTCTCATCAACCGTCGGCTCCTTCACCAAACCCACTCCTCGACTCACTGCAAACACAGAATATAGAAAACGACGATTTCTATTAATTACTTTACCAACGAAATCGACAAAAATCCACGGTCAACTCATCTGTAACGACATATCACCCGCATGAAACTCCCTGACCGACCCGTCTGCAAGTCTCAAAACCAAGCCGCCCTCAGAAGAAACATCAGACGCAACCCCTGTGAAGGTTTCAGTATCAACTTTGACCGTGACCGGATGTCCTAGAAAAGCCGCAAGCTCTTTCCACCGCTTCAGAACCGCATTCGACCCTTCTTCAAGGAAGATTCTGTAAACTTCGTCGAGCTTTTCAAGAACGGCAAACAGTAGACGTGTGTAGTCCACCTGCTTGCCCAGTTCATTTTCAACTGAAGTTGCTTTGTCAGCAATTTTCTTCGGCAAGGCTTCCTGAACCTTGAAGTTAGCGTTGAGCCCAACCCCAACAATCGCGTAATCGACCTTCTCGCCATGAGTTTTCATCTCAGCGAGGATTCCGCAGATTTTCTTTCCGTTCACGAGCACGTCGTTGGGCCATTTCGTCTCCGCATTCAATCCGTAAGACTCCCGCAGAGCTTCAGCAACTGCCAGACTCGCAACGAACACGAGTTCAAAGTCTCAGCCGCCCTCATCTGTGGCTTTAGGAGAACCGAAAACCACAGTCCGCCCTTCGGCGAAAACCACTTTCTCCTGAGCCTTCCACGTCCACCCGTCTGCATTTCGGCAACAGCCACCATCCCTTCAGGCACTTTGGAAGAAGCGAAACGTCTGATCCAGTCATTGGTCGAAGATGTCTTCCTGCTGAAGAGAAGCATCTTCCCAACGATTTTCGTGCGCAGCGAACTCGTGTCCTGCATGCTTCTCCCGCCTAAACCTTATTGCTCTGCGTTTTCATCCAATTAAGAAGCCTTCGCAGTTAAAGACTCTCTCAACACGCGCACGTTTAGAATTGCCCATCTCAGACCAATAGAAAGTATTCTCTATCGGTCTTTTAAGCTAGCTAGCGCTACACTCCTACTGA
>CAVYNL010000012.1:0-98006 GCA_963769845.1 Candidatus Bathyarchaeota archaeon
CGAAAACCGCAACAAAGATAGCAGCTATTCACGCTCCCGGGTTATGTACTGAACGCCTGTTCCACCGCTCACCGTGGTCGGGCTTATGCCAAAGGTTGCGTTGGTTCCGGCGTCATACAAACCCTCACCTGAAGTCGTCCCGTGACCTCCGTTGTTAACGGTCAAGTAGTACTGCACACGCTCCAGCGAAATAACCATGTCATTGTAGTCGAAGTCGCTGCTTGACCCGGCGCCCATGTTCTCGAAGCCTATCAAGTAGAGGTTTGAATTAGTCTGGCTTTGATAGATTTTTGCGTGTTTTTGCCCGTCTATGTTCCTGCTCGTTTCCGAGTACCATGTTCCGTCTGGGGACAGCAAAGATAGGCCAAAGTTCGCACTTGCAGTGAAGTACTTGGTCAGGGGCGGGGTGACCATACCCATCGTGTTCTGAGGAACACCATCCGGCCCGTCAAAGATCAGGTTGAAAGTGCTCGTCGTCACTGGATACCATCTCATCTGATTGTCGTAGGCATAACCAGCGTACTCGGCGTACATCGTAGTCTTGTACATGCCCGTAGGAAACGTTTCTGTCAACACAAGTGTTCTCAGCGGAAAGCCTGCAGTGTCCAGTATGTCTTCTAAAGTGGGTTCTGCCGCGCGTGCGACTGGAATCGCGATGACTATTGATGACGCAATGAAGGCTATGAGCAAGGCCAAAGCTACATTTCTCGTATGATTCATTATTCTCCTCTTCTCCTTTCTCTTCACTTTTTACCTTTCGGTGATTTATTAACTGCCGAATTAAGTATTTAACGCTTATGGAACCGTCTTCTATTCAATCGGACACGAGTGGAACACGTGCACCAGCGTATCAAATGCAAAAATATGACGCTTCTTGATCAGCACGCGCGCCTTATCTTCTAGTCAAGCACTCCATAATCGTGGCCTTAATAGAACAGATTTCAAACGTCACAGAAACATCAAACGTACAAACTCTCGGCTTGCCTGGCTACTAGTCCTGAGCTTCACAAAACGCAAAAGGAAATAACCCTCCTCTTCTTCTTCATATCCACACGTAGAAAGCGCCGACTTCTGGTGCCCTCACAATGAAGAGAACAGATGACACCGCAAAACTCGCTGACAAGAAGACAATAATCTACGCTGCGCTCATCATCATTATCATAATAGTCCCGACAGTCTTCGTCCTGCAGCTCATTGCTAGTCCACCGAAGAAGCCGAAGGCCGCAATAATAGACCAGCTTAGCAGCTCGCATTTGTCACCGAGCAGTCAATATCCAAACCAGACGTTCATTGACTTTGCCAGGAGCCTTCTCAGCCAACGTTTTGACACGATAGACTACTATTCAGACAACGCGTCAGTGGAAAACTACAAGCAACTGCCTTCGAAAGGCTACAAGGTCATAGTCTGGCGAGCCCACTCTGCTCTGGACCTAGATGCCAAGTACGTGGCAATCTCAACGTCCGAAAGAGAGCTCCAGACAAGCTACGATCAATACATTCAGAACGGACAACTCACGCTGTGCAACATTACAGATGATCCCTACCTGTACTATGCTATAAACCCGAAGTTCATCAGAGAAGTGATGAGCGGCAGGTTCGAAGACACAGTGATCATAATGATGAGCTGCAACGGCCTCAAAGCAGACTACACTGAAACCGCAGCAGCGTTCCAAGACAAAGGAGCAAAGGTTCTGATAAGCTGGGACGGATGGATAGGCTCAGCCGACAACGACGACGCCACAGCCCACTTGCTCAACTATTATGCTAGCTGAAAACAACACCATAGGCGATGCAGTTAGTAAGATCCCCGAATACTCATCACCCGAATTCGGACCGAGCACACTGCGCTACTTTCCCGTAGTCCCCACCACAAGCAACTATTACATACCAGACTATCGAGAAGTCGCACAGGCAAGAACACAATCTATGGCGACAACTGCCTATACCCCGAGACTGATTGCAGCCAAGCCCTGTTCGTGCCTTTCTAGGAATGAGGGGCGCTTTTCTGACCAGCCAAGCGCTTGTACCGTCTTGAAACAACCATGCTCAGTTGATTGCGCAAAGCGTCGCCGGTCAGGTTGAACTTCTGCAGTCTCTTGATCTCCCACGCAAGGTCATTGTCCTGCAGGATTTCCTCTGCCCACTTCTGAAAGTCTCCCCGCTGAAGATGAAACTCCAGAGACTTGATGTCCACGTCGCTGACTCTGTCTGCGAACTCCTTCAATGAAACCGCGCTCATTCCAGTGTAGTTGCCTACCGACGTGAAGAAGTAGAATGCTTTCTCACGGGGCACGTTCCTGAACGCTTTTGAAGCAGAATCTGTGATCATTTTCTAACCTCACTCTGTATTCAAACGTCCCTTTTATAAACGTAACCCTTCTGAGCCGTTGTTGATTGAAAAAAGGCTCTCCTTGAGCTTCTTGGTGATTATCGAGGTGCGAATCCTAAGGACGCCCGGCAACGGAGCGATCGAGTTTGCGATGAAGTCGTGAAGGCTCTCTTGGTTTGCGGCAATGATTTTCGCGATGATGAGCAGCTCCTCAGAAAGGGAGGTGTAGACTTCCAGGACTTCTGGAGACTTGGCCAGCTTTTGAGCAACTCTTTCAGTCTCCTTGGGCTCGGTGCAAACCGTGACCAGGGCAGTTATCGTTTTCAATCCAGCGCGTTCAGCATCTATCAGCGCAGTGTAGTTCTTTATGACCTTCTGCTCCTCCATTCGTCGTATCCTGTCGTACACGGTTGAGTGTGCCAGGCCAAGGCTTTCCCCAAGGGCGGTAAACGTCTGTCTTGAATCTTTCTGCAAAGCCTGCAAGATTTTCAGGTCAACATCGTCCAAGGACACCGAGTTGTTCTTAAACTTCACAGAAACGGCTCCTGCTGATTGACTCTGGGCCTGTTACAATTTAATGCTTGCTGTCGGAAAAATGTGTATTTCTAGCTTTTTTTCCGTCGAAACTCCGACCGTAGCTGTTCGACAGAATCGCGGAATCTGCGCAGAATTGCCTACAAAATGTCAATGAAATGGCTGCCTGGCCTTCATTTTTGCGGGAAAAGCTTCGGGAAAACTTAAATCGTCGGTAAGTTCTAATAGAGGATTGTTCTAGAAGATAGTACCAAGGGGTCGCGGTTGAAAATGAAGATGACACAAATCCTAGAGATCATCAGCAAATTCAAACGCTCATGCAGGCGTCACGGATGGAAAACCTGCGAAAACGAGGACTGGGTTCAAACCGACGAAGGTTTTCACAGTTTCCTGTGCGCAAGAGACATTCCATCATCTTCTTTCAAACGAGTGGCTTCTGAGAGAAAATGCGTTGTCAGAGAAGCCTTCGCCTACCGTGTCGTTCAAGCATCCTACACTGCATGGCTTTTTGCGCAAACGCCTCGAGAGGACCTCGTTAGAATAGTCATTGACAACCCTGATTTCAACGGCAGAACAGCCCTCTATGACCTCAGCCTGCTGCTCGAAGGGGAGAAAACATGCCCAAGGATCAACAACACAGAAAGCAGCGTCTTCCGAGAGTTCGAGAGTTTCCTCAAACAGAACCTAGATGTCCGACTTGAGCAACTCTCAAGCCATTCTGCGCCCGGAACGGAGCTTGCTGGCGGCGAGATTTCCCAAGTTGCCTAGCTTCAGCTCGGCTTTTCAAAGACTTGATAAGGACAAGAAGCAATTAGTTACTGTGGAGAGAATGTCCGAAGACGTTGAAAGAATGAAGAGGCTCGTCTCTTTCAAGAAGAAGCTTGAAGACCGCGCCCAACAGCTGGACTCCGAACTCAAAGAAGCGCAGGCTATGCTTGACACCGTCAACTCTCTGCTGCTGGAAAAAGGGTTCAGGCGAATCGAGATCCCCAAGGATACCGCCAAGACCGGTGTTGGGCCTGATGAAGAACAGGTCAGTACGCCTTCTGAACCAGAATCTGTTCCCACGAGAGCATCACGGGAGAACGTGATCGAGCTCAAGACCGCAGAAGGGGAACCGCTCGGCGAGCTCTTCCTGAATGAGGCCGATGCATCCTTGCGCGTGGTACCCGCACCTGACAAGAGATTCGACATCAACACGCCGCCCTTCACGCAGTTCCTGGTAGAAAGGGTCATGCAGAAGATGCAGGAAAGAGACAACGAACTCGTCAGAACCGGCCAAATCAGCCCAGACAGGGTCTTCAGCTACAACATCATCCAGGAAGACGGCATCATCCAAGAAATAGAGATCACAAACGTCGACCAGGACCGCCTTCGAGAACTCAGGTCAAGCATCCGATGGACCCTCGAAAAAATGCACGAAAAAACGAGAACCCAAAGCTAGACAAACGCACGCTATTGCGGCAACCCTCTAGGATCTGAACAGTGGGCGCGCTGTGCTTAGCGGCCTCTTTTGGTTATGAATAACTTGGATCAGGCTTCTATATCCATGCGGTTTTGATTTCTTTAACAGCTTTGAAATGGGGATCATCTGTTAGGCATGTTGCTTTTAGGGACATAGCAGTCGTTGCAATGATACTGTCGGCTAATGATAAGTTATACTTGTTTCTTAGCTCTGCGGAGCTTTTGGCGATTTCACTGTTTACATTTACGATTTTAAAATCTTTTTCGAGAATGGTTGTTCTCAAAATCGCGGTTTCGCGCCCTTCCTTCTTTAGGACAAGCTGATAAACCTCGTGGATCACGATAGCCGAGACGAACCCTTGTTCAGCTTTTCTAATAACGTCATTGGCTCTCCGCAAGACAGTCGCATCTGGAGAATAGAAGTATTCAGTGAAGAATCTCGTGTCGTATGCTATTTTAGGCATCTTCTTCCCTTAGTTCATCAAGGAGTTTTTTCATCTCTTCAGGCGTGGCATACTTGGCACCAGCACCGGCTAGGTCAAAAATTGATTTAGCAGGTTTGAGGAGGATTCCTTCTGCCGTGTCGACAACCTCAAGTCGCGTTCCTTTCTCAATATTGTATTTTCTCCGGAGCTTGACAGGAATAGTTGTCTGTCCTTTTCTAGTTACGACTACTTCATTTTCCATATTCAATTCAAGTACTACACAATAGAAGTAGTACTTATAAACTTTACGAAAAGCGATCATGAGCAAAAAAGTTCAAACCGTCAGCTTCGGCTGAGAGAAACCGTGCAACCCAAAGTGGTGCAGTATTAGGCTGCTGCCCTTTTTGGGCAATCTATTAGCGCGCGCGTCAATCCTACAACGCACGTTTAACAACATGCTCATGCGTACGCGTGCCTTGGACACGGTCAAGGTGCGAAAGCCTTTCTCAAAAGCCCCACCAACGCATCAAACTGGCCAGTGTACCATCCCACTATCAGGCATGAAACGCCAAGCAGCAGAAGCAGCGCGCCTATCATGCGGTTTTCAGGAATATCCATGACAACCCTATCCCAGATGCTTCTCCAACGCGGCCACAATTATCTTTTTCTGAACACACCCGACTATCCTGTCAGCTTCCTGACCGTTCTTCATTATCACCATGGTCGGTATGCTGTAAACCTGAAAACGCTCAGCGGTCTTCGGGTTCTCATCAACATCAAGCTTTCCAACCAAAACCTTTCCCCCATACTCCTTAGCTACCTCCTCAATCGTCGGCGCCAGCGCCAAACACGGATTACACCACGAAGCCCAAAAATCCACGAAAGAAACAGAATGCTTCTTAACCGTCTCCATAAAACTCGCATCAGTCAAATGAACAGGTCCACCCGTCAACTCCGCTTTTCTCTCCCTAAGCGCAGCCAATTTCTTCTCTCTGATACGCTCCAGTTCGCTTTCCTCTGATATAAACCGTTCGTGCTCATCGCCCAAACCGTTTCCCCTGCCCTCGTCTGAGAGAACACTGCAAATCCTTGAGCCTACCGTAAGCATCCTTCGGGTCAACTATTCCCGCGGCCAACCTCTCGAAAGGACACGTCTCCCTCCTTCCAGCGTCAAGTATGCTCTCAACAAGCTCACCCCACTCAACACGCACAGAGCAACCGTCAAACAGTTGCTTCGCTTCCCTGCTAAGCGTCGAAGCATAGACCGCTCTGACCCGCGAAGAAACACACAACAATGCAACGGCTCGACCCACAACCCTGTCAGCAACAGAAGCCCCCTCAAGCTTGCCTCCTAAGCTCTCCACGGCATCAAGAAAACCCGATATCCCACGAGACGCACCCTCAAAAATGACCTTCCCACCCATTGCTATGCAGAGCGTCAAAGCTTCGTCTTCCATCCGTTTCCTAGCAAGCTCGAGATCCCTCAAACTGAACCACCTACCGCACAAGACCATTCTGAAAAACGGCTTCTATCATAATGAAGAATTCCTTCTCGAACCTTCAGGCAACCTCGAACATTCTCTGCAAGGCTTTCCTCGCTTTGACCGCAACAGACTCTGGAACCACGACGACATGCTTTTCCTCCTTGAGAGACAAGTAGATCCTGTCCAGAGTGTTCAGCTTCATGTTCGGACAGACAGCGCCCTCATAGCCCAGCACAAACCTCTTGCCAGGGTTCTCCTTCTTCAAACGGTGCAGGATACCTTCCTCACTGCAAACAATAAAGGTCTCAGCGTCACACTGCCGGGCATACCTGCACATCTGAGACGTGCTGCCCACAAAATCGGCCACCCGCTGAACCTCAAAAGAACACTCAGGATGAACCATCACCGCCGCGCCAGGATACTGGGCCTTGAGAACCTGAATGTCCTCAGGCTGAAAGAGCAAGTGCGTGGGACAGAACCCCCACTCGGGAATCGGAATCACAGTCTTACCAGTCTTCCTCTGAACGTACTCTGCCAAGTTGCGGTCGGGTCCGAAAAGCACCGTGTCAGAATCAAGCGACTCGACGACTTCCACAGCATTGGCCGAAGTGCAGCAGATGTCACAGTTTGCCTTGGCCTCCGCCAGAGTGTTGACGTAGAGAACCACAGGAACAGCAGGATAGCGCACTCTCCACCTCTTGATCTCTTCCACGGTAAGCATCTGAGCCATCGGACACCTAGCCCCGAGGCTTGGCAGAAGAACCTTCTTACCAGGGTTCAGGATAGCCGCAGACTCAGCCATGAAGTCCACAGCCGAAAAAACTATCATCTCGGAATCCTCTTCCATGGCCTTCCTGCTCAACTCGATGCTGTCACCCACATAATCCGCGATATCCTGAATCTCAGGCCGCTGATAATTGTGAGCCAATATCACCGCCTTCTTTTCCTTCCTGAGCTTGGCAATCTTGTCAACAAGACTCATGGTTTCGCCCTAGACACGAGAAGTGCAATCCGTTCTACCGCAGAGACAGATATATGCGTTTATTCCCACATTCGTTTTTTCCCAAGCATCTTCTCCACAGCAGAAACACAATATTTCCCTCCTCCATCGCATTCCAACTGGCAGGTCATCGTCCCTCCAGGACTCCGGACAAAGAAAGTGACAATGAACCGAAAGATTGCGCGAACCGTGAAACACTCGGTAACTCCCCCTTCACCAGACAACCAATTTGACGATGCTCGATTGTCTCAGAAACGAGGAAGGACTTCCTTGTCTTCACGCTCATTGCTCCCAAAATGGAAGTCTCTTGAAGAAAGGCAACTCTTGCCTGGCCAAAGAATCGTCAACTTTGCCTCTTATGAATTAGATGCTCGCATACCAAGAAATAATCCGTGATAAGCTCAATTTCCAAGTCTTCTTTACTCGGCCTTGATTTCCCGCTGATTCTTTTTCTCATAATTCTTTCCACTCAGGCCCTACTCGTATATCGCAAGTCTTAATAAACATTGCCCATCGTATGATCAACAAGAATACATCCCCCCCCCGTTCCCGCACAATCATCGGTCATCGACAAAACACCAAAACTGAAGGTGCAGCGGGCCGGATTTGAACCGGCGAACCCCTACGGGAAAGGATGGCTCATAGAGGCTCCGAAGCCAACAAAACCGATCTTGAGTCCTTCACCTTTGACCTAGCTTGGTTACCGCTGCCCACCCTAAGACTTCCACCCTTTCTTATTAATCGTTTCCCGTACCTCTGACTTGTATGCTTCAATGAATTCTCTGGCAAATTCGTCTGCATACTTCTCGGTTCCCTTGTGTTTCGCGTCTGGCGAAGTTCTAAGGTGATGATAGAACTCGTGCAGTATGATGAACGGCTCTTTTAGAGCGTCACTGTTCAACACTGAAATCGTCCTGTCCCTCGAGCTATAGCATCCCGACGCAGTGCTTCTGCGACCCTTGGGAAGGCCCACTTTTATCGGCGGCACACTGACTTTGAAATGCTCCGACAACAAACCCAACGCCTTCTCCGCTTCGCCGTTCAAGATGAACCAAACAACCAGAGACATCATCCGTTTCTGCAACTCTACACCTACCCTACTTCTCAGCACTTGCCAACAAATACCTTCCGAACAAGGCCAGATGGTCTCCAGAAAAGCCACCCATGGAAGAAGAAAGCTGGCATTGCATGAAAAACTTTATTAGACAGCTATGTGGTTTACGTTTCTAGCCTTTAATATTGGTGACCATTTTTCAAGTTGGAATGACCCAACAATTGGAGGAAATCAAAGATTTGAACGAACCCGCACTGAACAATCTCACTAATTTACTTTCAAGAGAAAGAACGCGGGAGTTGGGTGAAATTGGCCGAAATATCGAAAGATGATACGCATCTCTTGTTGAACGCTTTCTTCAAGGACAAGGGCCTCGTGAGACAGCATCTGGACTCTTTCAACGAGTTCATTGACCGAGGACTTCAAGAAGTCATAGATGAAATAGGCGAGATTCCGATAGAGGTTCCTGAGAACCCGTACAAGGTGAAGCTGGGTCAGATCTGGATCATCGACCCCAGACGAGGATAACCGGACCATATGCCACAGAAGTAGACGGCACCAAACACGAGATCTATCCTCTGGAGGCAAGACTCCGAAACCTAACGTACGCCGCTCCAGTCGCGCTGGAAATGACTCCCGTCATAGACGGCAGGGAACAGGACACGGAGCTTGTCTACGTCGGAAACATCCCTGTGATGCTGAAATCCAAACTCTGTTTTCTTTCACAGCTTTCAAGAGAAGAACTCATCGCCTGCGGAGAGGATGCTGATGACCCGGGCGGCTACTTCGTCGTCAACGGCTCAGAACGCGTAATAGTGGCCATGGAAGACTTGGCGCCAAACCGCATAATCGTTGACATCGACGAAAAAGGCGCAACACCCGTTTATGAGACCAAAATATTCTCCACCACCGTGGGTTTCAGGGCAAGAATAGAACTGAAAATCAAGTCAGACGGAGCGATATACGTCTCGATACCCGGCGTACCCTCCGAAGTTCCCTTCGTAGTGTTAATGCGCGCTCTTGGGCTAGAGTCAGACAAGGAGATCGCTGAAGCAATCTCTCTCGACAAAGAAATCCAAACTGCTCTGGAGCCTTCTTTTGAAAAGGCCATAGGAGTGGACACGGCGAAAGACGCGATACTGTTCATAGGCAATCGTGTTGCTCATGGCCAAGTGGAAGAGTACCGCACGCAGAAGGCCGAGGCGGCGATAGACAAGAACTTCTTGCCGCACATCGGTAGAACTAACCAGAGCAGGAAGGACAAGGCCCTGTTTTTGGGCGAAATGGCGTCCAGAGCCATCGAACTGCAGCTTGGCAGGAGGAAGACAGACGATAAGGACCATTTCAAGAATAAACGGCTCCGCCTTGCTGGTCCACTGCTTGCAGACCTTTTCCGAGTGGCCTTCAGAAACCTGACTCGTGACATAAAGTATCAGCTGGAACGCATAGGCGTGAAAGGACCGATAATCACTGTCTCGGCAGCCGTGCGGCCAGGCATAATATCCGAAAGGTTCCAGCACGCGCTTGCGACGGGGAACTGGGGAAGAGGAAGAGTAGGTATCACACAGCTGCTGGACAGGACGAACCACGTCTCGACACTGAGCCACTTGCGCAGGTTGCAGTCGCCCCTGAGTAGGAGTCAGCCGAACTTCGAGGCCAGAGACTTGCACGCAACGCATTGGGGACGTCTATGCCCGAACGAGACGCCTGAGGGTTCAAACTGTGGGTTGGTGAAGAACTTGGCGCTTTCTGCTTGCATCTCAGTTGGCATAAACGCCGAGAAGATTAAACAGCTGTTGTTCAGCAGCGGCGTCGCTCCGGTGCTCGAGGCGAGTGAAAATCTGAGGCTTTCGGGAGCAAAAGTGTTCGTCGACGGAAACATTATCGGTTACTGTGACTCTCCGCAGGAGCTAGCACGGGAATTCAGGGGCAGAAGGAGAAGAGGAGAAATCTCGACTGAAGTCAACATAGCCTATTTCGGGAAGACGCAGGGAGAGAGGGAGGAACTCTATGTCAGCTGTGATGAGGGAAGAGTCAGGCGGCCGTTGATAATAGTTGAGAACGGGGTTCCTAAGCTTCATCGTGAACACGTGGAGAAGGTCAGCTCTGGTGAATGGTCGTGGGAAGACTTGGTGAAGAATGGCATGGTTGAGTACTTGGACGCTGAGGAGGAAGAGAACGCCTACGTTGCTCTCAACCCTGAAGAAGCATCTCCTGAACGTACCCATCTTGAGATTGCCGCCTACACGATTCTCGGTATCTGTGCGTCAACCATACCCTATGCAGAGCACAATCAGTCTCCGCGCAACTCGTATCAAGCCGCGATGGCGAAGCAGGCGTTGGGCATCTATGCCACGAACTTCCAGCAGCGCGTTGATTCCAGGTCGCACATACTGCATTACCCGCAGGTGCCTATCGCCGAGACAGCCTTGATGGCAACGATGGGTTACAAGCTGAGGCCTTCAGGACAGAACTATGTGGTCGCAGTGCTGTCTTTCGAAGGTTACAACATGGAAGACGCCTTGGTCTTCAACAAGGCCTCCATCGAAAGAGGACTAGGCCGTTCAACCTTCTTCCGAATCTACGAAGCAGAGTGTCGTCAATATTTAGGAGGTCTCAAGGACAAGTTCACGTTGCCCGAAGCTGGCACGCGTGGTTACAGGGGAGAACAGTACTACCGGCTTCTGGAGCCGGATGGAATAATCGGCTTGGAATCAGGAGTCGCCGGTGGCGACGTGCTGATCGGCAGGATCAGTCCGCCGCGTTTCCTCGAGGAGTACAAGGAGTTCGAGGTTAAAGGGCCATCCATGCGCGACACTTCAGTCGACATGCGACCTTCAGAGACGGGAATAGTTGATGCGATCTTCATAACTCAGTCGGGTGAAGGAAGCAAGCTTGTCAAAGTCAGGGTGCGTGACCAAAGGATTCCCGAGCTTGGGGACAAGTTTGCATCGCGCCACGGGCAGAAAGGCGTTATCGGTCTGATCGTTCCGCAGGAGGACATGCCCTTCACCGAGGATGGCATCGTTCCGGACGTTATAGTCAACCCCCACGCAATTCCCTCAAGGATGACCGTGGGACAGTTCATAGAATCGCTGGCTGGCAAGGTGGCCTCCATGCGGGGGAAGCCTGTTGACGGGACACCGTTCGCGAACGAGACTCCGCAGGAGTTGCGCAGGGCACTGGTCAGCCTTGGTTTCAGCAACACGGGAAGCGACGTCTTCTACAGCGGTGTAACGGGGCAGAAGTTCGTTGCTGACGTGTACGTCGGAGTGATTCATTATCAGAAGCTGCATCATATGGTAGCGGACAAGATTCACGCTAGGGCAAGAGGTCAGGTTCAGATGTTGACGAGGCAGCCTACCGAGGGAAGGGCAAGAGGCGGTGGGCTGAGGTTCGGCGAGATGGAAAGGGACTGCTTGATCGGCCATGGCGCTGCCATGCTTCTGCGCGACAGACTGCTCGAAGAATCTGACAAGTACACGCTTTACATCTGCGAGACTTGCGGTCACATCGCCTACTTCGACATGAAACAGAGAAAGTACGTCTGCAAACTCTGCGAAGACAAAGCCAAGATTTCCCCCGTAATAGTGTCTTACGCGTTCAAGCTTCTGCTTCAGGAATTGATGAGCTTGTGTATTTCGCCCAAATTGAAGCTTAAGGAGAAGGCGTGATATGGCGCTCGAAGAGATAATTCACAAGGTTATTGCTGAGATCAACTTCGGCGTGTTTTCTCCACAGAACGTGAGAAAGATCTCGGTTGTGGAGATTCAGACGCCGGACACATATGACGAGGACGGAGCGCCGATTACTGCGGGGCTTATGGACGGCAGGCTTGGAACCCTCGAGCCGAGGCAACGATGTAAGACGTGCGGCAACACGGCTATCCGCTGTCCTGGCCACTTTGGCCACATCGAGCTTGCGGTCCCGATAATTCACATCGAGTTTACGAAAATAACTTTCGACCTGCTCAAGTCAACCTGTCGCAACTGCGGGCGCATTCTGCTCCCGGACGAGACGATAAAGAGAGTCCAGTCCAGAGTCGAGAAGACCAAGCAGCTTCTAGGGCTCGTGCCGGATGAAGTCTACAAGCTGATCATGCAGGAGACGAAAAGGAAGCAGTGTCCTCACTGTGCTGCTCCACAGTACAAGATCACTTTTGAGAAGCCTACAAAGTTCAGCGAGCAGATTCCTGAGAGCGGTTCAGAGCCTTTGACACCGAGCATGGTCCGGGAGAGGCTGGAACGGATAACGAATGATGACCTTCAACTCTTGGGGTTTAACCCGGCGACTGCGCGTCCAGAATGGATGGTCCTGCAGGTTCTGCCGGTTCCGCCTGTTTATGTTCGTCCCTCAATCACGCTGGAATCGGGCATTCGTTCCGAGGACGACTTGACTCACAAGCTAGTGGACATTATCAGGATCAATCAGCGGCTCAAGGAGAACATGGACGCGGGGGCTCCGACGCTGATAATTCAGGACTTGTCCGAGCTCCTTCAATATCACGTTACTACGTACTTCAACAATGAAGCTTCTGGAATTCCGCCTGCGCGGCATCGCAGCGGAAGGGCTTTGAAGACGCTTTCTCAGCGGTTGAAGGGTAAGGAGGGCAGGTTCAGGAGCAACCTCTCGGGGAAGAGGGTTGACTTTTCAGCTCGCACGGTGGTTTCTCCAGACCCCAACCTTGACATTAACGAGGTTGGAGTTCCGCTTGAGATTGCTATGCGGCTTTCTGTTCCTGAGAGGGTGACGGAATGGAACATTGACGAGATGCGGAAGCTTGTTGGCAACGGTCCTGAAAAGTATCCTGGGGCACTCTATATCATCAGACCCGACGGCAAAAGGATCAGGCTTGAGTTCGTTGTGGACAGGGAAAAGATAGCTGAGGCCGTGGAAGTGGGTTTTGTTGTTGAACGTCACCTCAGGAACGGTGACATCGCCATCTTTAACCGTCAGCCTTCGCTTCATCGCATGTCCATAATGGCACACTACGTCCACGTCTTGCCGTACAAGACGTTCAGGCTTCACTTATGCGTGTGTCCCCCGTACAACGCTGACTTCGACGGCGACGAGATGAACCTACACGTGCCTCAAAGCGAGGAAGCTCGCACGGAAGCCCTGCTGCTGATGCAGGTGCAAGACCAAATTCTGTCGCCCAGGTTCGGAGGTCCTATCATCGGCGCGATAAGAGATTTCATAACTTCTGCCTACCTGTTCACGAAAAGAGGAAACTACCTGACCCGGAACGAAGTCAACAAGCTTCTGCTCGGGGCCAAGTACGAGGGACCCGTCCCTGAGCCGGCGGTGAAGCAGCCGCAGCCTTTGTGGACTGGAAAACAAATTTTCAGCTTGTTCCTGCCGAAAGATATGAACTACGTCTTGAAAGCAAACATATGTCAAGGCTGCACGAAATGCTTGGAAGAAGAGTGTAAGTATGACGCCTATGTTGTCGTCAAGAATGGTGAGCTGATAAGCGGCGTTATCGACAGGCGTTCGATCGGCGCTGAACAGTCTGAGAGCTTGCTCCACAGGATCATCAAGGACTACGGTGCCCAAGCTGGCCGCGAGTTTCTGAACAAGATAACGAGAATGCTGAAACTGTACATTTCGATGCGGGGTTTCACGTATTCTTACGATGAACTGGTTCTGTCGCCTAAGGCTGAGGACAGAATCCACAAGACCATGGAAAGGATCGAGAAGAAGGTTGAGGAGCTGATTGAGAGCTACCGCAAGGGCACGTTGCCGAGGCTTCCTGGGCAGACGCTTGAGGACTCTTTTGAGATATACGTCATGAATGAACTGGCGAAGGCAAGGGATGAATCTGGCAAGATCGCTGATGAAGACTTCACCTTGGAGAATTCGGGGATCGTGATGACAAGAACCGGTGCTAGGGGTTCAAGCCTCAACATCGGCCAGATCAGCGCGTGCGTTGGACAGCAGGCAGTTCGTGGAAAGAGAATTCTGCGTGGGTACGTTGACCGTGCATTGCCGCATTTCAAGGCTGGGGACCAGCGTCCTAAAGCACGAGGGTTCGTCTATTCGTCCTATCAGAGTGGGCTTGACGTTGTCGAGTTCTTCTTCCACGCGATGGGTGGCAGAGAAGGTCTGGTCGACACTGCGGTGCGCACGCAGCAGAGTGGTTACATGCAGAGAAGGCTGATCAACGCGCTTGAGCATGTCCGCTTGGAGTATGATAGCACGGTTCGCAACTCGGCGGGGGACATCATTCAGTTTCAGTACGGCGAGGACGGGGTTGACCCGGCCAAGAGTGACCATGGAAAAGCCGTTAACGTGAGCCGTCTAGTTGACCAGATCAGAATAGCTAAGGAAAAGGGAAGACCTGCGTCTGAGGAGTCCGTGAAGGAACGTTTGGATGAGGTCAAAGACCAGCTTACTCCTATTCTCGTGGAGCAGCTTCGGCAGAATCTCACGAAACACAAGCTGAGTTCGTCGAGTGTTGAAAAGGCAGTTAATACGACGGTTGAACATTATAGACGTGCTCTGATGGAGCCCGGTGAGGCCGTGGGCATAGTTGCGGCTCAGTCTATCGGTGAGCCTGGTACGCAGATGACGCTCAGGACGTTCCATTATGCAGGTGTGAAAGAACAGAACGTCACTCTGGGTCTGCCCAGGCTGATCGAGATCGTGGATGCTAGAAGAATCCCGTCCACGCCTATCATGACGATCTACTTGACTGAGGAGTACAGGAAGAGCAGGGAAGCCGCAGTGAAGATTGCGAGGAGCATAATCTACACGACGTTGGAGAATCTGGCTGAAGCCATTTACATCGACCCTGTTCAGGATGAGATTGTTGTTGAACTTAGCAAGACGATGATGGACGACCGTGAGGTGACTCTGCAGGAGTTGAAGGACAGGCTTCAGCTTCCGAACGCTACTGTCAAGCCGAAGGGCAACAGCATCAGGATTCAGCCCAAAAAGGTTGAGGCCATAAGGAAGATGCTGGGAAAGATCTCTTCGTTCCATGTTAAGGGTGTGCCCGGCATAAAGCGTGTGCTGGTCACCGAGGAACATGGCGAGTGGGTCATAAACACTGACGGCTCGAACTTGTCTAAAGTCTTGGAGGTTCGCGGTGTCGACACTTCGAGGACGACGACGAACAATGTGCATGAGATAGCTAAGACTCTGGGTGTGGAGGCATCGAGGAACGCGCTGGTGAATGAGGCCAAGGGTGTTCTGGAGGAGCAGGGCTTGGACGTTGACACGAGACACGTCATGCTGGTTGCTGACATGATGACTTCCACGGGTGAAGTGCAGCAGATCGGTAGGCACGGTATCAGCGGCAAGAAGTCCAGCGTTTTGGCCAGGGCGGCCTTTGAGATCACTGTTCCGAACATCGTTGAGGCGGCCGTAAAGGGTGAGAGTGACCCGCTGGCAGGAGTAACCGAAAACGTAATAGTGGGGCAGTCCATTCCTATTGGCACGGGACTCGTAGAGTTGTACATGTCCACCTTTGAGAAGAAGGCCGAGAAGAAATGATAGACATAGACAAAGCGGTATCGACGGCTGTGAAGACGGGCAAAGTGTCTTTCGGCGCGAATTCGGCTGTGCAGAATGCTCAAACCGGAAAGGCCAAACTGATAATATTGGCGGCGAATTGTCCTAAGGAGGTCCGCGACGATGTGGAGCGTTATTCGAGACTTTCGAAGCTCCCCGTGATTACTTATAAGGGATCGTCGTTGGATCTGGCCGCTGCCTGCGGTAGGCCTTTCAGTATTTCAGCGTTAAGTATAAGAGAACCCGGCGACTCTGAAATTCTCAAGCTCATGGAAACTACTGAATCTGAGGAATCCGGCGGAGAAAACGAATGACGAGCGGTATAAAGTTCACGAGCAACGAGATGCGGTACATCGCCTTGTTTGAAAGTATAACGAGCGCGAACGTTAAGGATTGTATTATCGATGAGGAGCAGGGCCGTGTGCTCTACGTTGTGAGTGAAGGACAGGTAGGTGTGGCCATAGGAAAGGGCGGCAGGAACATTCACACTCTGGAGAGAATGACCGGGAAGAAGCACGAGATAATCGAGTACGCTGAGGAGCCTGCGCAGTTCATCAAGAATGCTTTGAAGCCTGCTGCCGTTAAAGAAGTGCGGATTACTGAAAGGCCCGATGGAAAGACGATTGCCGTTGTGGCGGTTAACCCCCAGGATAAGGGTGTGGCCATAGGTAAGAACGGCAGAAACGCTGAACGTTTGCGGTTTCTAGCAAAGCGGTACTTTCAAATACAGAACGTCAGCATAACCTAACCGCATTGGAGAAAGCCCTGCCATGAGAAGACTTGTTTTGTTGTTGTCAGCATCTCTCTTGTTTGTCGTCTGCGGGCTAAGCGGTGTTGTTTACGCGGAAGATTCTTTTGTGGACAAGTTCATCGGTAGCCCGCTGTTGATTCTTGCAGGCATACTCGTGGTCGTTGCGGTGGCTTTTGTTTACCACAAGATGATAAAATAGACTGTTCGCCTTTGGACTGTTTGCTTTCTTGCAGAGGTTGACGTGAATCCCCTTTCTCTGTTGTCAGGAGGTCTCGGTCCAAGTATGCGAGCATCTTGTGCATCTGTAATGTTCTATCGTGGTTTCTCTGCTGATGCCTGCATGTTCTCCTGATATTGCTGTGAACCAGCGGTATGCTTCTTTGTTTCCGCATTTTGGGCATTCCTGCGTGACTCTTGTGAGATTTTCTTCTTTCTCTTCAAATATGTAGATGTGATTTGGAGGCTCTCTGCTTCTGGGCTCTCGCCGCACTTCACAAATGTCTTGTGTTACGGTTCTGCATTTTGGGCATTCGTAGCCTTGCTTGGTTCTTGTCATGCGGGAACCACAATGGCTGCAGAATCTCATGCCCATTCACAAGTAACTGTCTCAGGGTCAAGAATTAGGCTTTTCGTGCGATAGGATCAGGTCAACAAGTGCGTTTTGGTCCACTTCTGCGCGTGTTCTCCAGTCGAGGTAGAGCTGTTCGTTTTCGTCTTGCGTGAGATAGCCGTACCTGATGTACCTGTCAACGTTGAGGCCGACTTTCCATCCTGGAAGTTTGTCGCGGAGGATGTCTTCGACTTCTTTTCGGGGGGATTTTCCTTTCTTGGATATGATGTAGGTGATGGCTATGGCTAGTCCGGCGAGGTCGTCTACGCGCCAGCCTATCATTTTAGCTTCTTTAGGCGTTATTTCGCCGCGTAGCGTGATCAGGAATCGCGCTTTGTCGAGCTGTTCCGTCGTGGGTTTCTCGACAGGTCTGTCTTCCTCGAAGACGGTTTTGACTTGCAGGTCGAGCGTTTTGAGGTAACCATCCAGGAGTTTGAGGACTTTGGGATAGTCGGGACCGAGCGCTTTTCGGAGTTCCCATCCTTTGACTCCCGGTTTCTTGTGTCTTTTGTAGAAGAGCAGGTGAGTTGCCCGTTTCAGTTTGCTGGCGTAGTAGGCTTTTCTTTTGCTCATTGGAGTTCTCCTTTTTTCCATTTCTGCCAGTCTATGGCTGAAACGGCTATGGGGATGGAGACCTGCTGTTTGTTGGCTGTTCTCGGCGCGGGCTTCTGGTGGGGGACTATGAATATTTCCTCTTCGAGTGGGTGGATCTCCAGTGTAGCGTAGCCGTAGGTGATGAGGAAGCTTGTCATGAAGGCTCTTTGAACCGTTTCGTTGTAGGTTTCTGCGCCCACGAAGTTCCAGTAGTGGATTTTGCCGTTCTCGCCCTTTTCTGCTGTGCTTCTTTTGAGTTCTTGCCAGAAGGTTTCCAGCTCTTCTGAGAAGGCTATGTCTTTGAGGATTCTCTCGTTGATGAGCTCTTCTCTTGTTGCGGTGCCCGTTTCGTTTTCCCCGAGGGCGCCTTCCTTCCATCTTTCCTTCATGGGCAACAGGCTGTCCCAGTATTCAAGGGCCTCGGTCATGCTGCGGAGCGAGATCTGTTCAAGCTCGATCGTCGGGCGCCAGACCTTGGCGAAGGTTTCAACGATGTCCACTTTTTCCATTCGTCTGATTTTGTCCTCGAGGAGGAACGGGTCAGTGTACAGTGATGTTGAGCGGTGTTTGACCCATTCGCTCTGGAGTTTTGTGACGGAGGCGAGGCGGTGCACTGTTTCAGCGTCTAGGCACAGGTCCTCCGATATTTTCCATTCTGAGAAGTACTCTTTGACCGTGTTTATGTTGCCTTTGATGTCGACGAGGAAGGGGTCGAGTGAGCGGTCCTCAATAGACTTGCAGGTGTCAATGATGCGTTGCAGTTTTTCCCTTCCGAGGCATTCGTGCTCTTTCTTGGACTGCATCACGCGACCTCCCTGACGATTGACTTGCCCTCTATGTTCTGCACTGTGATGATGTTCACTTCTTCTTTTGCGAAGGTTATCTGGCTTGGCGTGATGACGACGTACTGGGCATTCGAGTCATTCACAGCAGAGATAAGCATCTGAGCGATCAGTTCACGGTTTTTGGGGTCCATGTGAATGTCATACTCGTCCACGGCCCGGAACGGTGAGCGGACGTGCTGCTGCAAAGCGAGCAGGAAGCTCATCGTGGCCGTCGTTCTCTCGCCGCCGCTCTGCGTGTAGGCATCAAGCGGGACAGGTCTGCTGCCTTTGAAGCCGACGAGGATCTCAAGACCCGCGGCTTCTATGTCCTGCGGGTTGGCGAGTCTGACTTCGCCGATCGCTTGAGCCTGCATGAGCGTCTTCTGGTACTCAAGGCTCGCCCGGTCAAGCAGGGCTTGCATCACGGTGCGCCATGACTGCATCCTTGTTTTGACTTCCTCCAGCGTCTTTTCGCGATTCTCAGTGACAAGCTGGGCTTTCTGCTTGAGCTCAAGGTATAGTTTTGAGTAGGATTCGTACATGCGCTCGATATCTTCTGAAACGTCTGCCAGCGCCGCCAGGTGACCGTCTGTAGTGCGAATTTCGTCTATGATGTCGGCTGTTTCCTTGACCACGGCGATCCTGGCCCCACTCTGTTCGGCTTTTCTTGTTACCTCTTCAACGCGGACATTCGCTTCATTCAGTTCTCTTTCAAGCTTTTTCAGACTGACGAGAGCGCTTTCTGTACGGTACTGCAGAAGGGCCAGTTTTATGCGGCACTCCAGAACCTCGTTGCTCACTTTTTCAAGCGAGTCTTCGAGAGCTTCTGTTCGTGTCTCGTTTTCTTGTATTCCTTGCTTCAGTTTCGTGAGTTGTTCTTCCGAGTTTTGGATGAGCTCCTTCACGTTCTGGGTTCGCAGGAGTTTGAACTGCGAGCTTGCCTTCGTTGATGTGCTTGGCAGAGACGCTGGTGTGCTGTCCAAGATTCTAGTTTCTTCTAGCAATTGCTGGCAAAACGAGACCGTTGATTCGTTCGCGGCTTTCTGGTATTCCAAGTCGAGACGTTCTGCGAAAAGCGATTTCCGTTCTGTTCTGAGCTTCTCATTTTCTGATTGCTGGCTTTCCAAACGGTCTTCGGATGATTTTGTTTCTTCTTCAATCCTATTCAGGTTGTCCTTTTCGTTTTTCCTTTCGGTTTCGAGCTGTTTGACATTTTGTTCTCTTCTTGTGACCTCTGCCCAGGCTAGTTCTCTTTCTAGGAACCTCCTTTTTGTCTGTAGTTGTTTCTTTTCTTGGTATCTGTCGTACTGTTCTCTCCAGTAGTTCAGCGTCTGCTCGGCTGATTCTAGCAGTTTGCTCATGGAGTCTTCCTGGCTCATTATTCTCCCGAGCTTTCGCTGGGCCTGAAGCACGTTTTCGCGGTAGGGTTCAAGTCCAACGGCGGCTTCGACTATGCGCAGTTTTTCCTGCACTGAGAGGACTGTGAACTGTTCAACCATGTTCTGATGCATTATGATCAGGATGTTGTCCGGGTCAACGCCTAACCTGCCGAGGAGTCTCTCCACGTCTTGCTTCGTAACAGCTCGGTTTTCAAGCTCAAACCAGTAGTTTCCGTCCTTTCGGAGCACGCGAGTTAGGAAAAGCTGGTCTTTGTTGAATTTGGGCACGGGCCTGTTTTTGCCCCTTTTGGCGTTGTCTAGGACTATGGTGACGCGGCCCTGTTCCTTTCCCCATCGTATCAAGTCGCTCAATTTCTTAGACCGTTCGGTGTACGTTTGTCCAAGCGCCACAGAGATCGCGAGAAGGAGTGATGATTTGCCGGAGCCGTTGGGTCCGCAGATGACGTTGACGCCTGATTTGAAAGGTACCCTAGCATACTCGTAAGACATGAAGTTTTCAAGGATTACCTCTTGAATGAGCATGAGACCTTTTTGCCTCTTGGCGGCATTAATAGAGGCCAAACTCTATTATTAAAACAAATTGGACAGTTCTACTACAAACAGGCGTGTTCTACCGTTTCGTCTTTCTGAACCTTTTTCCATTGGTCTTGAAAAATCATGGCCGATCGGAGCGAGTTATGGTAAAAGATGAAATAGCTGGGAGTAAGTCTATACAAAAAAAGGAGGCTGGAAGGTCACTTTTTCCAGAAGTCTCTTGCAACTAATCCTAAGTCGAGCATGTTGACGACGCCGTCACCGTTGACGTCTGCGGCTGGGTTCCAGCGTGCATTGCCTTCGTGAGAGCCGAATGCTTTTGCGGCTAAGCCGATGTCCGCCATGTCGACTCTTCCGTCGCCGTTTATGTCCGTGGTCGGTCCAGTTGGAGACATTATCGTTAGTTGCTTGCTTTTTGAGTTGTTGGTTGGGTCGGTGTCGAACGGTACGACTGTGGCGCTGGCGGTTATCGTGTGTTTGCCGACTGCTGCATCTGTGGTGTTCCACTCGAACATCAGGGTTTTGCTGCTGGCTGGTGCGAGTGCGGCCACATTAAGCGTGGTGATGGTTGTTGAGTCGAATGCTATTGTTACGTCGAATGTTTCGGAGACCGTGCCGTTGTTGAGGACGACTACTGTTACCGTAACGTTGTCAAGGCCCTGCTTCGGGCGGTCGTTTGAGAACGACAAGTCAGTTATGGCAATATCGCGGACTGGTTGCGGAGGACTGTAAGTGTACGTTGCGCTACCGATGCTCATGCCTGAGACGGTGTTCAGGTCTGGGTCTAGAACGAATGTGTTGCCGGCTGCTGGGTCTTCGACTGATATGAGGCTTGACAGGGTTTCGTCGTTTTGCGGTGCGGTCGTTATCTTGAATTCGATCCAGAACAGTGTGCCGGTTCCTGCTGGAACGCTGTCTGAGCCGACGAGTGACTCGCCGTGCACTACGAATCCAGCCGTGTTGTCGATTGTCGGTGTGACGGGTATTGTGCCTTTGGGTGTGAAGAACAGGCTCTTGCCCGTGCCCGTGTAGTCTGCGCGTACGGCGTTGATCTGGGATGCGTTGAAGTTTACTCTGACCTGCCATGTATACGAGGGTCCTGTCGTGGCTATGTTGATGGTTACGTTGAACTTGTCTCCTACGTTGGTGTGAGTCGTGTCGAAGTTTAGGCTGTCGGGTGTTATCCAGATTGCTGGTGGTGGAGGTGATGCTCTTATCGCTGGTATGACGCCTATTATCACTGCGGCGATGGCGATCGCTGCAATTATCCTACTCATCTTTTTGTACATTCTCTCTTCTCCTTTCCATTTGGATCGCATGCTCTCTGCTTGGTCCAATTGCTGGACGTTGTCAAGGAGCATGGTTATTGCTCATTTCTTCTCTCCTGAAATGACGCTTGACATTCTGAACGAAGCCCTTTTTATTGCTTATGGAATTTTGTTCTACGTCACCGCACCGTGCGCGCATCTGACGAACTTCTGCCATTTTCTAAAATCTTATATTCAACATGATGATCACAATTCACGTCAGATTTCCTGAGGAATGAAGTTTATGCTGAAGCGTTTTGTTGTTTCTGTCCTGATAGCTTTCGTTGTTTTTTCATGTGTTGGAAACATTCTGGGCGCTGCAGACATCTCAGGCTTGTCTCGGGCTTCAGTCTCTGGGATTCCTCCTGCTGCTTCTAGCGGTGTAACATCTAGGGTTGTTTTCGGCGTCAACAATGGGCTTCCAGGAGCGTGCGTTGACCTTACAGGTCTGATCACTCAGATGAATGGAAAGGTCGTGGACACGGTTTCAGCTGATGGCAAAACGATCGCGTTGGTTGTCGATGTTCCTTCAAGCAGTTATTCTCTTATTCAGAAGGTTGCTGTTGCAAGGGGGCTGGTGAGGTACGTTGAGCCTACCATGGAGTTCAAAGCCCAGTTCGCGCCTAACGACCCCTACTATGTCTACCAGTGGGGTCCGAAAAAAATACAGGCGAATTTAGCTTGGGACGTGACAACTGGGAACTCGTCTCTAATCGTGGCGATCATCGACACAGGCATTGACTATTCTCATCCTGACCTTGTGAGCAACTATGTTTCGCTTGGTTACGACTGGATTCACAACAGCAGCGGTCCTCTTGACGACAATGGTCACGGGACCCATGTTGCCGGGATAATAGCTGCGACGCTAAACAACGGCATAGGCATCGCTGGTGTCGCGCAAGTTCGGATCATGGCTGAGAAAGCTTTGAACTCGACAGGTTGGGGTGAGGATGTTGACTTGGCAAAGGCCATGATTCATGCTGTTGACCACGGTGCGAAGATTCTCAGCAACAGTTGGGGCAGCGACTCTGACAGCTTGCTGATTCATGACGCAGTCCAGTACGCGTATGAAAACGATGTCCTAGTTGTTGCCGCAGCCGGCAACGCAGGTTCAAACGCTCCATTCTATCCCGCAGCTTATCCTGAAGTCGTGTCCGTTGCCGCAACAGACCAGTTTGATGACCCTGCAAGCTTTTCGAACTGGGGAGACTGGATTGAGGTTTCAGCTCCTGGAGTAAACATCTATTCAACGATGCCCACGTATCTCGTTACCTTGAACCTTGAAGGCTATTCCATGAACTATGATTACTTGAGCGGAACGTCTATGGCCTGCCCGCATGTTTCAGCCGTTGCTGCTTTGATATGGAGCAGGTTCTCGAACGCATCGCGAAATTGGGTTAGAGAACAGTTGCGGCGGTCAGCAGACGACCTGGGCGCGCCTGGTTACGATGTGTACTACGGCTATGGGAGAGTTAATGCATACAACGCTGTGTCGGAAGCCCCTGCGCAACATGACGTTGTGCTGTACGGCTACGATAGGCCGAGGGCTATTCAGCCAGGGGATAACGTGTCTTTCAACGTTGGCGTGTTGAATTTTGGGCTCAGTGATGAGAGCAATTTGCTCGTCGAGCTTCTCGTGGATGGAGTCACGACTGACAGTTCCGCTATCGGATCGTTGACGAGCGGCTCGTTCTCAACCGTTCCTCTTCTGTGGAATCCTCAGGAAGAGGGAGAATACAACGTCACTTTCTACGTGCTGCCAGTTTTAGGCGAGACAGTGACTAGCAACAACGTGGTTTCAGCCATGATCGGCGTGCATTTCCTAGTCACGCTAAGTCCATCAAGCGGACCTGTCGGCACAGTTCTGACTGTCTACGGGAGGGAGTTTACGTCGTCGAGCATGGTTGCGGTGACTTTCAATGACCTGTACATTGGTTCTGCTGTGACAGACTCTTCTGGGAACTTCACTTTTGCCTTCAACGTGCCTGTTTCGCTCGCGGAAATGCAGGTCGTTAAGGCGTTCGATGCTTATGTGTTTGGGGAGGCAAACTTCACGGTTGTGGATGTTGCTCCACTCGGCGTTCAGCTGGACTGCGGCGCGGTTCATTTCAGTGGAGAGATCGTAACTTTCTATGCTCAAGCGACCTTCAAGGGTCAACCCGTCAACGCCACGATAACTGAGAGCCTGTTGTACAAGCCTGATGGAACATCTGGCACGCTGGCCCTGCAGTCGATCGCAACTGGTCTCTACAAGGGCTCGTATTCACTGCCGAGCGATGCTCAGCCTGGGTCCTACGCGCTCACAGTTACGGCTACCTACGAGACAGACACAATTATATCGAATGGAACTTCGCTTAAAACCTTCTTGGTAAGTCAAACTTTTTCAGGCTGGAACGCTCTGCTGGTCGGCTTGAACGCCACTGTGGGAACGATCAAGACTGACCTAGGCCTAGTGCAAGTGCAGTTTGACGAAATCAACGCGTCACTCTACAGCTTTTCAGGGAATATTGTCACCTTGAACTCGACGCTTGGAACGATTCGGACAGACTTGGATACAATAGAGCTGAAGGTAACGGCCATAGATGGCACAACAGCGACAATTCAGACGGTTCTAGGAACTGTCAACGGCACGGTCACGTCGATGAATGACCAGACTGCAACCATCATGGTTCCAAAGATCGGACAGGTTCAGGCCGACATAAGTGGTTTGAAGCAGACAAGCGCTGATTTGACAATTTTGCAGTACGTGATTGTCGCGGTAGCGGCGACGGCGGCTGTAGCTGCAGTGGTTTCAGTTGCCATACTGAGAAGAAGGAAGGCGGTTAGTGTGAAACAGGATATTCCTGCACCTCCGTCCTGATATTGAACGAATGTGTTTCAAAACGGCTGTCATGCCTAGCCGGTTCCAACCCTGCTTCCAACATATTGAGCGAAATGGGCTTTCAGCCTGAAGACGATCAATATTGGTCCAAAGCTAGTATTCGATTCCTTTTCTTGCTTCCGTGCCTTTGCTGAAGGGGTGTTTGACCTCTTTCATTTCAGTGACCAAATCTGCGACTTCAACTATCTCTTCAGGTGCGTTCCGTCCTGTCAATATCAACTCAAGGCCGGAAGGCTTGCTCTTTATGAGTTTCAGGACATTTTCAAGACTTATCAGTTTCAAGTCTAATGCAACGTTTATTTCATCCAGTATCACGATGTTGTAGCTTCCGCTTTGGACCACTTGTTCTGCGAGGTGCAACGCTTCTCGGGCGAGCTTGACGTCTTCTTTCTGAGGAGGTTTAGACGTTACGAATTTTCCTCTTCCGAAGGCTTTCAGTGTGAAGTTCGGCAGGTTTTTAACTGTGTACAGTTCGCCGTAGTCGAAACCGCCTTTTATGAATTGTATCATGTAGACCTTCAGGCCTCTCCCTGTGGCTCTTAATGCGAGACCGAAGGCGGCGGATGTTTTGCCTTTTCCGTTGCCGGTGTAAACTTGTACGAGTCCTTTCTCAAGTTTTGTCATTGTTGAGTGTTCCCTCTAGGACCTTCTCCGCTGCAGTTGCCGGGTCTATTTTCTTTTCAAGTATTTTCTGCAGAAGTTCATCTAGTTTTCCTTTTCTTCTCAGTTCGTCTATGAGCACGTTTGCGGCTTTCTCTTTTATGGCTTCGATGAGTTCTGTCTCTGCCCTGTTCCTGAGCAAGGCTGTTCTACATTCGGCGTTGTCTTCCAAGAAGCATCTGTGCTCTTCCATCTTGTCAACGAGTTCCCGTATTCCTTCACCTGTTATGGCTACTGTTTTGAGCACAGGCGGTTTCCAGGCAGCATGCTTGCTGTTCAGTTGCAGGTTAGACTGGATGTCTATGGCGGCTTTGTTGGCGTTCTCTCGGTCTGCCTTGTTGACCACGAAGATGTCTGCTATTTCCATTATTCCCGCTTTTATGGCTTGGATTTCGTCGCCGAGCCCGGGTGCGTGAACGACGATTATGGTCTGCGCCACTTTTATGATTTCTACTTCTGATTGTCCAGCGCCCACTGTTTCAACTATCACAATGTTTTTTCCAGCGGCGTCTAGCACTTTCACGGCGTCCTTTGTCGCCCTCGCTATTCCTCCCGCGTGGTTGCGGCTTGCCATGCTTCGGATGAAGACGCCTTCGTCGGTGCTGAGTTCTTGCATGCGGATCCTGTCGCCGAGAAAGGCGCCGCCTGAGAATGGACTTGTAGGGTCTACGGCGATGACGCCCACGGTCTTGCCCCTGCTCCTGTATTCTCGTATGATCTTTTCGATGAGTGTGCTCTTTCCGGCTCCGCCCGCGCCTGTCAAGCCGATGACGTGGGCTTTTCCAGTGTGGGGAAATAGTCGTGCGATGAGTTCTGGGCTTTCGTCAGTGCAGTTTTCGATGGCTGTTATGGCTTTGGCTATGCTTCTTTTGTTTCCCGCGACTACTCCGTTGACTGTTTCCTCGGTTTTGCCCAACGCTGCTGCACATCGCGACTGCTAGTTTCTCTTCGGCAGGTTGCCGCGGACATACTGTACTATAGAGTCTGTCGTCGTTCCGGGGCCGAAGATCTCTTTTATGCCGAGTTTCTTCATCTCGTCGACGTCTTCTTCTGGAATGATTCCTCCGGCGAAGACCATCACGTCTGTGAGGCCTTGTTTTTTTAGGAGTTCCATTATTCTTGGGAAGAGAGTCTTGTGTGCGCCTGAGAGTATGCTGAGGCCGATGACGTCGACGTCTTCTTGGAGGGCTGTTTCAACGATCTGTTCAGGTGTCTGTCTCAGTCCTGTGTAGATTATTTCCATTCCTGCGTCTCTAAGTGCTCTCGCCACGACTTTTGCTCCTCTGTCGTGGCTGTCGAGACCGGGTTTGGCGATTAACACTCTGATTTTTCTTTTGCTCTGCATTTTTCTCAAGCCTCTTAGATCACAATTAGCTCCTTGTATTCTCCATAAACCTTGCGCAACACTTCGCAGATTTCGCCCAGGGTCGCATATGCCTTTACCGCGTCAATGATTATGGGCATGAGGTTCTCGTTCTTTTCGGCTGAACACTGCAGCTTGCTCAGAGCTTCTTCGGCCTTCTTGCTGTTCCTTTGTCTTCTGAGTTTCTGCAGTCCGAGCAGTTGCTCTTTCTCCGCTTTCGGGTCGACCCTCAGCAGTTCTATGGGGTGTTCTTTTCCTTCGATTAGATAGTCGTTGACACCAACTATCGTGCGTTTCTTCTCCTCTATCTCCCGCTGGTACTTGTAAGCGCTGTCAGCGATTTCTTTCTGGAAGAAGCCTTTTTCGATGGCGACTATGGCTCCACCCATGTCGTCGACGTTCTGTATGTAGTCCATGGCTTTCTGTTCCATTTCGTTGGTCAACGTTTCAAGGTAGTACGAGCCTGCCACGGGATCTATCGTGTTTGTCGCTCCGCTTTCATGGGCTACTATCTGCTGTGTTCTAAGGGCGACTCTAACAGCTTGTTCGCTCGGTAGAGCTAGGGCTTCGTCAAAGCTGTTAGTGTGCAACGATTGGGTTCCGCCCAGCACAGCTGCCAAAGCCTGCATAGTTGTGCGCGTGATGTTGTTCAAAGGCTGCTGGGCTGTGAGTGTGCATCCTGAAGTCTGCACGTGCATGCGCATCCACATCGATCGGGGGTTCTTGGCGTGGAAGCGTTCTTTCATTAGCCTTGCCCACAGTCTGCGGGCTGCTCTGAACTTGGCTATTTCTTCGAAGAAATCGTTGTGGGAAGCAAAGAAGAACGATAGGCGATGCGCGAAATCGTCAACTTTCAACCCTCTTTCCATAGTTGATTCTACGTAGGTTATTCCGTCATAAATCGTGAAAGCTAGCTCTTGAACGGCGTTGGCGCCTGCTTCTCTTATGTGGTAACCGCTTATGCTTATCGGGTTCCATTTCGGCAAATGCTTTGCACAGTATTCTATTATGTCTGTGGTCAGCTTGACGGAAGGCTTGGGCGGGTAGATGCAGAGCTTCTGCGCGAAGTATTCTTTCAGGTTATCGTTCTGTGTCGTCCCCCCGAGCTTCTCGCGGGGCACACTCTGCTGGTCGCCAACTGCAACGTACATGGCTAGCAGCATCGCCGCAGGCCCGTTTATCGTCATCGACGTTGTAACCTTGTCCAATGGTATGCCGTTTAGCAGGACTTCCATGTCTCTCAACGACGCGACGGCGACGCCGCAGGTGCCAACTTCACCGTTTCCCATGGGATGGTCTGAATCATAGCCCATAATAGTTGGATAGTCAAAAGCGATGCTCAGGCCTGTTTCGCCTTCTTTCAGCAGGTATTTGAAACGCTGGTTTGTCTGTTTGGCAGTGCCGAAACCTGAGAACTGCCGCATCGTCCAAAGCCGGCCTCGGTACATTGTTGCGTGTACTCCTCGGATGAAAGGGTACTCTCCTGGGAACCCGAGGTCCTTCAGGTAATCCATTTTCTCCGTGTCCTCGGGCGTGTAGAGTCTTTTCACGTGCATGTTAGAAGTGTTCTGGAACTCCTTCTTTATTTCGCCCGATTGACTCATCCACTTCGGAAGAGTCGTCTGCTCCCACCTTTCACGTTCTTTACTGATTTCCCTAATTTTTTTCTCGTCAAGCATGGGTCCTCATGCCCCAATTTGTTAAATGTGAATGCTCTGAGGCTAACATATCAGCGTTTACCCTAAAATAGATGTTTTCTTATCGGTTCAGAACCGAGGATTTCAGCTTTCTAATAGGCATGCTGAGGCCGAAAAACCCCACCCATAGCCAAGCATAACGACATTGTCACCTTTCGAGAGTTTGGTCGCTGAAAGGATCTTCTCGAGGATGAACGGCAGGCTGGCACCAGCGAGGTTGCCGTAGTCTTTGAGGACGTCGTGTGACTCCTGCAGTTTTTCGTGATGGATGCTGTGATGCTCAGCTAGGGCGTCCAGTATTTTCTGACTGCCTGTGTGGACTGCCCATTTCTTCACTCTTTTCATCTTCGCAACGTTCTTCTTGAACAGTCGCTCGAGCGCCAACCCTGTGTATCTGACTCCGAGTTTTGGAATTTCCTTGTCAAGATGTGAATAGAAGCCGAACTTGAAGGGCTCACCTGAGCACGTCAGTCTGGCATAGCCAGCGAGATAGTCTTTCTCCCCGAGATTTGTTACTTCAGCGATCTTGTCAATTCTCATTCCTTTCCCTCTCTTAGCTACTACAGCTGCGGCAACACCGTCGCCGAACAGGAAATACTGCATAGCTGCTACCCATTTCCTCAGCTCCAGATTCCTTCTTGCTTTGTCTGTTATTTCGTTGATCTTGTCAATTTCCATGACTTCGCTCAAGCCTTGGACTTGGTTCTGGAACCAGTAAGAGCTTACGCCTGAGACGCAGATTAGGACATTTTCTTCAGGATGTGCAGCAATGTAGTTCTCGGCAAGATCTAAAGTCTTGATGAAAGCCGTGCTTGCTATTCCCTGCATGTTAACATGTCTTACGCAGGGATCCAGTCCGAGTTTTGGAACCAGGAGCTGGCTGAGACCGGGACTCAGAAAGGGATTGACGTCGTATGCAACAATTAGGCAGCCAATGCTCTTGGCTGAGAGTTCCGCTTCTTGAATTGCGTTTTGGCAGACTTCCTTGCACAGATCGAGGAAGGGGTTTTCGTCCATAACTGTTTCTTGTTTTGAAGAGCCTGCTTGTTTGATGAGGTGTCGAGTTGAGACTCCAAGATTTAGTACGTTCTGCTCTACTCCATCTGGAAGGGTGCAAGGGAAAGTTTTGAGCAGGTCATTAGTTGAATATTCTTCTTCGGGCAAGGCTGTTGACAACTGGACAATGCGCATAGTGGAAAGGATTCTGGAAGGAGATTATAAAAGGATTCCCAACTTCTGGGCAGGGAGCGACAACCCTTCATGAGTATTTTCATGAAGATGAGCTTCCAGAGCTTCCGTAAGAATATTATAGGGCTTGGAATCCACTAACTACATCTTCGAAAATTGAGGTGGAAGATTGAAAAAAGTCGGAATAGTCGCAGGCAGCATTTCAAGGTTCGACAATCCAAGGCATACTCTCCAAGAGGAGATGTGTGCAGAGGCAGTCAAAATGATTCTTGATGACGTTCCAGAACTTGAACTCGGCGACTTCATAAGAAAAGGCTACGCGTGCTGCTACTCGTACTTCAGCGACATACTCGAGCAGCAACAGTGCATGCACTGGATAATCCATGACTACTTGGGCCTGAGCGGCGTTCCAGCGTACCGAGTTGAGTCCGGTGGAGCGACTCCGATCGACGCCGTGATAAATGCGGCGTTGTGGGTACGGTCTGGCATGTTTCCAGCGGTTCTTGTAGTCGGCTGGGAAAAAATGAATGAACTCCCCATCCAGAAAGTCAACGAGGCTATAGCAATCGCCGGAGACACGGACTGGGACTTCGTCTCAGGCTTCACGTATAACGCCTTCTACGCGACGATGGAAGCCAGACGGATGCACGTATATGGAGACACTGAAGAGGATTTGGCCGAAGTGGCAGTGCTGAATCACAACAATTCACTCGACAATCCCTACGCACAGTGGCCTGCACAACATGGTTTCGGCAAGATTACTGTGGACGACGTTTACAAATCACGCTTGATTTCATGGCCTTACCGGCAGTACGAATGTGCGATGACAAGCGAGGGTGCTTCTGCCCTTCTTTTGGCCAATGAGGAACTGACGAAGAAATTGACAGACAATCCCGTGTGGATAAGCGGCGTTGGCTTTGGAACCGACACCATGAGGGTTGGAGACCGTCCGGACAACCCCGCGTGGAAAGGCTTGTACCCAGAAGACGAGAAAATCTGGCCCAAGAGCATCCCGAAACCAATGTCACCTTATCCTGACCTGCAGAACTTCGGTTCACTCAGAGTCTCTGCAAGAATGGCTTACAAGGACGCTGGAATCAAGAACCCGCGGAAAGAAATAAGCTTCGTCGAAATATTCGACCCGTATGCCGGAGTCGTCATCGCCGGTCTGGAAGACTTTGACTTCTGCAAGAGGGGCGAAGGAAAGAAAATGATACGCGACGGGCGTCATCCAACGAAGCGGAGAGCTTCCATGCCAGCTCAGCGGAGCACTGACAGCGCAAGGACATGCTGTAGGCTCAACGTCAGTCGCGCAAGTCGTCGACAGCTACTGGCAGCTCAGCAACCAGATCGGAAAGAAGTGGGGTGCACCAGGTAGGCAGCTGAGCAAGCCAAAGAAAGCTTTCATACACGGACACGGTGGCACGGGATGCCAAGCAGGCGCCGTGGTCTTGGAGGTGTAAAAGAGATGAAACAACCAGGATCAGAGAAGATACTGAAAGAGAAGAAGATCGATGAGAAAATGTGGGGAGAATGGGAACGCAAAGGCGGCTGGACACCTGAAGGCTGGAAGATTGTCGAGATGAACGATGGACCGACGCTGAACACGTTGAAACCTGAGAAGTTCTTGATCGTTCACAGGCCTCACGGCAGCTTGTTCCATCACAGCTACGGCAAAGTTTCGAAGTTTTTCATGGGACTCTTGGAAGGGAAACTCTATGGAACAAAATGCCCGAAATGCGGTCTGGTCTACTGCCCGCCTAGAGCGCATTGCTTCACCCCGAAATGCAGACTTGCAGAAACTGAATGGATTGAGCTTCCAAAGAAAGGCGAAATACATTCATATACGATCATGGCGATCGTTTGGCCCTCAATGGCGCATCTGCAACCACTCGTGGGAGCAATGGTCAGAATAGACGGCACGAACACGTGCTTACCAATGACCATGAGAGATATAGACCCTGAAAAAGTGAGCATAGGCCTCAAAGTCAACATAAACATCTCTAAACAGCCAAAGGGCGACCTACTCGACGTCTACGCAACACCGGCAGAAGAACCAGTGGCTCCGAAGAGAACACCGGAAGAGCTGAAGCGCTTCAGAGAAGACATGGAAAAGACACGTGCCTGGGTCAAGAAAACCCTCGGCGACAAGAAATAGTACCTTGGCTTTTTTAGAAAGCCAAAACCCAACTTTCTTGAGACTTTCTGCAACGTCTTTCTTCGCAAAAGAAAAGCCGAAAACGCCTGAAGAAACTTAAATAGTCGTTTCCGCTTTGTTTAGCTTTCCACATAACCTCTGTTGATGTTAGGAGACGTTCACTGTTGAACGGTAAACCTTTGGTTTCAATAGTGTCTGCTGGTTTGTCGAAGTTTGGGAAACGTGAAGGGCTTTATGCAAGAGAGCTTTTTGCAGAGGCAGCGAAAGAAGCTTTTGACCGCTGTCCAAAGCTGGACCCGAAGAAAGATATTGAGGCTCTTTACGTGGGCCATATGGGCGAATCGTACGAGCATCAGGGACATACGGGGGCCACGATGGCAGATTGGGCGGGGCTAGGTCATGTTGCTGCCACAAGAACAGAAGCTGCTTGCGCATCATCCGGCGCTGCCTTGAGAACAGCAATTTGCGCAGTACGCTCCGGGCTGAGCGATGTTGTGATGGTGGGCGGGGCTGAGAAGATGACTCACAGAGCCACGGCGGATGTTACCGAGTATCTGGCCATGGCTTCGGATTTTCCATTCGAACAGTGGCACGGGATGACTTTTCCAGGTTTATATGCTTTGATGGCCACGGCTCACATGCATCAGTACGGCACGACCGAGCGTCATCTTGCCATGATCGGGGTGAAGAACCATTATCATGGGAGCCTCAACCCGAAGGCGCATATGCAAAAAGAAATAACACTTGAAGCCGCGTTGACTGCGCGGATGGTGGCTTGGCCGCTCAAATTGTACGACTGCTCTCTAATCACAGACGGCGCGAGCTGCTTGATTCTGGCCAGGCCTGAGCTCGCGGGAAAATTCACGGACACGCCCATTCAGATCGTCGGAAGCGGTCAGGCCAGTGACACAATCGGGCTTTATGAAAGAAAGAGCTTCACCTCGCTGGCAGCTGCGAAAATAGCCGCAAAGAAAGCCTATGACATGGCAAACGTCAAACCAGAAGACATAGATGTGGCGGAAGTCCATGACTGTTTCACAATAGCCGAACTGATAGCCTATGAAGATCTGGGTTTCTGTATGCCCGGCCAAGGGGGAAGCCTCGTCGAAAAGAGCGAAACGAAACTCGGTGGACGAATTCCGGTGAACACGAGCGGCGGATTGAAGGCCAAAGGACATCCGGTAGGCGCAACCGGAACAGCTCAAGCATACGAAGCCTACCTGCAGTTGACGGGGCAAGCAGAAAAGCGTCAGGTGAAAGACGCCGAAACCGCCTTGACGCACAACGTGGGCGGTTCAGGGGCCACAGCCACAGTTCACATCTACAGGAGAGAATGAGAATGAGCGAACAAGCGCCATTTACGATAGAGCAGTTTTACAGGAATATCAATCAGGGAAAACTCTTGGGTGCAAAGTGCCTGAAATGCGGAAAGATACATCTGCCCCCGAGACCATTGTGCAGTGAGTGTTTCTCCAAAGATTTCGAATGGATTGAGATCCCAACTAGCGGAAAGCTGCTCACGTACACGATAATTCACATCGCCCCGACACAGTTCCAGTCCATGGCACCATACGCGATGGGAATCGTACAACTCAAGGACGGCTCAAAACTGTCAGGAATGATAAGAGGATTGCTGTTGGAGGAGATAAGAGTGGGAATGGAGCTCGCGGTCGACTTTGGGAAATGCGAAGCTACGCAACCGTGGCCCCAATGGCCTAGATACTACTTCAAACCTCTTTAGGTAGCCTCAATACCTACTGCTTTTTTCATTTCCTTTTGCTGAACAGCATTATGTCTTCCGTCGTTGTGCCCACGTACTCAAGCGCACGCGAGCAGTAAAATGCGGAACACTTAAGCCACTGAGGGGCGATAATCATATCATCACAAATGCAGAAAAAGGAAGATGCCAATGAGTCCGTCAAAAAGAAGCCCGAGAAATGCCAAAAGTAAACGTGGCAGAGGCGTTGAGAAATCCCCAGTTGAGACTGGAAAAGAATACGAAGTGGATATAACCGAAACAAGCCCTCAAGGGGAAGGCATAGCCAGAATCAAGGGTTTCTTAGTTTTCGTTAGTAACGCAAAGCCCGGAGACCATTTAAGAATCAAAATCACGACATTAGGACCTATGGACGCAGGAGCAGAAATAGTCACCTAGGACTTAAGCGCACTTTTCAGTTCGACCGATTTTCACACCTCGCACGCTCAACTCTAATTACTGGTCATTCCAGAGCGCGCGCCCTAACTAGCCGATTTCTTTAAGACTGCGCTTTTTTAAGAACTACTGTTTTGCATTAGTGGACTAATGTAGAACTTGTTAAATCCTTGCTTGGAAGATAGCCATTATACGGAAGGCGAAATAATGGGCGATCACCGATGCGAGAATTGCGGGAAGATGTTCTACACCCGGTATGTGCAATACATAGGCAAGTGCTTATGTCCAGAATGTAGGGGCAAATCGGGAGCAGCCAAAAAAGAAAAGGAATACGGGGAAGCAAAAGAATACTGGGAAGCGAGGAAAAAGGAAGTGCGGGACTGTTGATTGCTTCTTTTGGCACAGGGGGGAGGAACGCGAGGGTGGCTGCGACTAGACTTTTCCGAGCAGTTTCTGTTGATAATCTCTCCATCGAGTCTTAGCATTAGTTGACTATTGTAGAATGACTTAAAAACGCGGAGCAGATACTAATAATGGGGTTGTAAGCTATGGTTCGGTGCTCATGTGGAACAGATAACTTGGAGAAGAAATTCTGCACGGATTGTGGTAAGCAATTAATGTATGATTGCGAAAAATGCAAGAAACTTGTAGCTATAACGGAGAAATTCTGCGGAACATGCGGGACCAAGAACCCTCATCATGATGCTAAAGCATATAACACACACCCGCGCTAAGCAGATTCTTTCTCCTTGCGTTATTGCCCCCCAAGCAGCTTTTCTTGGTAGTCTCGCCATTGCGTTTTTACGTAAGGCCCTAGACTTTCGATATCGCTAACCCCCACGAAGGGTCCATCGATGTTGATCCCCACTGCTAGATTAACTCAAGACATCGTGTCTATAGTATGTCTGCGTCCTGAAAGCGAAATTTCAACTGATTCGTTGCTTAATAACCTTAAAGGAATCATGGTTATCCAATCGATTCTGACCAGGTCATTCGCAACTTACATCACATTCGAGCCACAGATTTGTTGGTTGGCTAGGGTAAAGTTTTATCTTTCCCCTGATTCTTGTTTCTTACTTTGTAACGGAGCAGGTGTCCGCATTTCCAGTCTATCGGGCGGCCTAGACTGTCATGTTTTTCCTGTCCTTTAGGAACTCTGCGTCCACAGAACGCGCACCAGTAATCACAGTTGAAATCTATGTATCCTCTTGACGTCATTTGCCATCCTCCAGTTCAGCTGGTTTTTTCAGGAACTCTTAAGGGGTAAAGCCTTTTCCAACTAACGACGCTGCTATTGAGGCCTTGGCGGTTGTCGTGGAGGCGGGTGGGTAGCTTCCCGTCTGGAAAAACTCCTCCGATAAAAAACAAAGGCTAGTACCGCCAGAACTATGCCTACTACCAGAACAATGCCTACCAAGACCAAAGGGTCAATACCCGAGATAGTCTTCCCCAATGATAGCTCTGCCGCCTGCCTCTAATAAAACTATCTCAGTCAACAAATTCAGATATTGTTGGTTGGTAGGGGTAAGGTTTTAGCGCGCGCTACCGACTAACACGCCAGCTGCCGCAATTCTCGCTGAGATAGCGGACCCAGTAGACTTCTCTTCGGAAGACTATCATGTAGCACATGCTGAGACTCTAGACGAAGAAAACAACTGCTAGAAAATGGATTTGAGCGCGCGCGCAACTGTGTTTTTCCTCTTTCGAGACAATGCAACATTTCCTTTCGATTCAGCTAAAAAATTTGCGTGGCTCTCCTTTCTTGGTTTGGTTTGGGCCAAAGTTCATTTGAAAGACGCTTATAAGGAGTGAAAAAGGTTCTTGTGTGGTGAAAAGACGACTGCCCGGATCAGTTAGATGCCAAGCGCGTGCTAAATTAAAAAGGTGACAAAACTTGTATATATATTAGGTATCTGAGCTTGAACTAGCGGAGATCGAATATGAAACCTGAACATTATAAACCGATAAGGAAAGAAAAGCCCAAACGAAAAGGCAAGATTAGTGCGCGCAAAAGTCGAATGCTTGCAGTGGCTCAAAAATGGAAACCCATTACTTCTCCACAATTGCGTGAAGCTTACTCTACTAGAATAGAATGGGCAAGGAAGCTAATTCCCAAATTGAAAAAAGAAGCAGAAGCGCCGGAAGAAAAAGAAGAGCCTAGATAAGCGCACGCACGCGCTTTTTACGTTTCGCTTAATTATCCTAATGTTGTTCTTTTCCTAAGAACTTTCGGAAGTACCAAATCGTGAATTACCATTCTGCCCATTTGAAATCACTCCGTCTTAACTTTAAGAATCCATTTTCCTTTAGGATTGCCGTCTAAATCGACTCCTCTGCCCTTTAACACTTTGAATTCGCCCTGTTTCAAACCTAAATTTTGCATGGCGAATTCTGTTGCTTGTTTAATCGTACAGAATCCAGCTGGTTTCTTTGCCTCGGTCTCTGTAAATCCCCATTCTGGCGGAACTAAACTGCCTATTTGCAAAACTTTTAATCTCATTTCTCTTTTACCCTCTCAAGGGAAATAGCAGAATAGTCTATGAATCGACAGTCTCGTCACTTCATGTCTTCGCTCCAGCTATTATAGAATGGAAATCGCTGTTAAAGCTTGCTTATCCCTTTAAGAAATCTCCTTCAAGCCAATTTTATGTATCAGAGAAAAATAGGGAATGTGCGGGAAGCTTCTATACACTGGCAACATAAGACTTTTTAAAGGGCATATAAGCATCTGCCACACTATAAGAAGCGGTGTTTAATGCCGAAGACTAAAGCCATAATACACATTCAAAACGTTGTTGCCACTGCCACCTTGAACCAGAAGGTCGATTTGAACGCTGTCGTCAAGAGTTTTCCAGGAGTCGAGTATCACCCAGAACAGTTTCCAGGACTCGTGTTTAGGCTTAAGAGACCGAAGACAGCCACGCTGATTTTCAATTCTGGTAAAATGGTTTGTACAGGAGCAAGATCGGAAAAGGAAGCGCGCAGGGCTGTTATGACAGTTGTTAAGGAGTTGAAAAAGGGCGGAATAATCATCATCAGTAGGCCGGACTTGAAGGTTGTGAACATGGTTGCTTCTGCAAGCTTGGGCGGAAGGGTAGACTTGGAACTGGCAGTGGGCACGCTTGGAAAAGCGATGTATGAGCCGGAGCAGTTTCCAGGATTGATTTACAGGATGGACGAGCCTAAGGTGGTCATACTGATATTCGCAAGCGGGAACCTTGTTTGCACAGGGGCGAAGAAAGAACAGGACGTTTATGACGCAGTGCACAAGCTTCACGAAAGGTTGGAGGAACAAAACCTCATATTCTACGAATAAAAACTTCATACGTTGATCGCCTATCGCCTTCGTTTGTACATTCCTCATCGTAGTAAAGTAGAACGCGCTTGTATCCGAAAACAGTGGAAAGTGTTTTATCTGTCACCATCAGAACCATGGTTATCAGGATATTGGAGGAAATTAAATGGGAAAATGTAAAAAATGTGGAACAGTTGTTTCATCGCCTAGGAAGAAGTGGACAATGGCCGGACGCCCATCCAAAGCTGGAAAAAGAACTCAGCTAGAAATCGGCCTTTTCGACTGTCCAAAGTGCAAGAAGCCCTTCCGAGAAGTACTAAGCAAGAAGATCATTTAGGCACACCGAATACGGCCCAAAAAAGGCAGAAGAAGTCAAGCAAAGCCGATGTGGGTGGAGAAGGCTCCCGCACGCGCGCGCGATTCTACTTACTATTGATTGAGCAAAGTGCCCGCTTTGTGCAGGAAGAGGTAGCCTTCACCTTCGGTTAAACATATAACCAATCAAGAGGATATCCTGATTTGGGGAAGAAGTGAATGCACGAAGAGGCTAAGCGGAAGTGTAAAGCTTGTGGAAACCTGTTCATGCCAGACAATGATTTTCAAGGCTTCTGCTCAGACAGGTGCTACCACGTTTTCAGAGGAGAAATAAAACCAAGTGCTTAGCATAATCTAGCCTTTCACGCATATTTAGAGGCAGCTCCTCTAGACGATTTTAGCGCGCGCCCTATCGTTTGAATCTACGAGGAAGAAAGCAAAGATGACTGGTCTGGTACTTCTAGCTTCAGCTGCCTTTTTAGGGTCTTGTAGCGGTTTCTCACCGTGACCTCAGTGACGCCTGCTGCTTCGGCGATGTCCTTCTGTGTCTTCTTCTCGTTGTTCTGCAAACAAGCAACGTAGAGTGCAGCGGCAGCCAGTCCCATAGGGTCTTTTCCGGCAGCAGCCCGTTTATTTCTGGCTTCTCGAAGAATCTGTATAGCAATTCCCTGGGTCCTGCCCGAAATTCCTGTTCTCTCAGCGATTTTTGAAACGTACGTGAGTGGGTCAGCGATGGGCATGTGCATGTCAAGTTCACGTAGCAAAAGCCGGTAGCAACGGGCAACGTCCTTTTTATCGACTAGGCTTGCCTCTGCGATTTCATGAAGTGCTCTTGGGGTTCCACTTCCGCGGCAAGCCGCATAAGCCGCAGCAGCCGTTATGGCTGCGATAGACCTTCCGCGGACTAAGCTCTTATCTAAGGCTTTACGATAAATGACCGCAGCCTTCTCTTTGATTGGCCGTGGAATGTAGACCCTGTCTGAGAGGCGGTCAAGCTCAGCCATTGCCTGGGCAAGGTTTCTGTCGACTGAAGAATGTGCCCTCGAACGGATCTGCCATTTCCTCAGGCGCCACATCAGCAGGCGCGTTGATAATGGAAGTTTTCTTCCGAAGGCGTCACGGTCAATTTGGCCTATGGCCGTTGACAAGCCTTTATCATGGACAGAATAAGACGTTGGCATCCCAACGCGGCTTCTTGAGGCTTTCTCTTCTTGGGTGAAGGCGCGCCATTCTGGTCCTTTATCCATCATTTGCCCGTATAAGACGAGTCCGCAGTCGCCGCAAACAGTCTCACCCGTATCATAATCATGGATAAGGTTTACACTACCACATTCTGGACACTTATCCCGCAACGTTTGCTGAGACAGTGCCATTTTCTTTCTTCCATCTTTTCTGTCTCTATCATATGGAGTAGGGTCATAACAGGATAACCTTCACAAAACGCAATTCCTCATATTGCCGATCAGAATTTGAGCGATTAGATCATTAGTCCGCAATTATACAATTACAAAGTGTGTGTAGAATAAACGTTTCGGCATGATAATTCTTCAGTTAAGGTCCGATATGTCAAGACAAATTGGATAAAACCAATGCACAGCGCGCGTCACCCGCGTCGACTTCAAGGTTTGTTGGCATAAAATGAAGCCTAAATGGTTTTTGCAGCCTTCAACTTGGCTTGTTTGTACTCCTTCTCAGCTCCATAATAACGCAAATTAGCCGCTTCTCCGCAACTCTTTTTGTTGAACTGATAGAATCGACTGTCACGAATTCACCGAAAAACTCTGGGTTAGACATCGGACTTAAGCTTAGCGTTTGATGATCTGCTCATAAAGCCCCAGTGTTTTTTCAGCTATCTTGGGCCACGTGAACTCGTTCAGGACTCTGCGTCTGCCGTTTTTGCCCAGCCACTTTCTTTTCTCATCGTTTTCCAAGACGCAGTTTATGCCCCATGCTATGTCTGACGGGCTGCTTGGATCTATGTGATAACCGCACTGTTCTTCGCCGCGATACACGACTATCTCCCGCATGCCGCTGATGCCAGCTGCACCGATGACAACTGGCCGCCCCATGCTCATTGCCTCGAGAACCACTATTCCGAAGGGTTCATAGAAGCTTGGGAAAACTGCGACGTCGCATGCTGCGTAGTGAAGGATGCGTTCCTCTTCTGGGATGAACTCGAAACGGAACTTCACAAAATCGGTCATTTTCGTGGCTTTGACCAAGTTCATCAGGTATTCTTGCAGGTCGCCTAGACCCACAATTACAAGCTTCGCCTTTGGATTTTTCTGTAGAATGTGGGGCAACGCCATGATGAGCTTGTCAACGCCTTTGACGCCAACGAGTCTGCCTATGAAAAGAATCATGTAGTCATCGTCTTTGACATCATACATCGCTCTGACTTTCTTGATCTGCTCAGGAGTCACTGTTGCTGGATCGTATTTCTTTGGGTCGACCCCGTTGTAAGCAACTTGGATTTTCTCTTTCGGACAGCCTAAGCCTATCAGCTCATCCTTCATCGCAAAAGAAACTGTCACGATAAGGTCAGCCGCTCTTGCCGCATGAAGCTCGATGTTGCTCACCGTAACCGAGCCGTTTCCAAGCGTTCTTCCTTTCTCTGTTGAGTGAACGTGGAACGCAAAAGGCAATCCTGCCTCTTTCTTAACAGTCATTCCGCCTATAGCTGAAAGCCAGTCATGAGCAACGACAAGGTCGAATTTGATGCCTTCTTTTCTTATCAACTCATTAACGAGTTTTGCAGCGCTCAGATAATTGTACACGAGGATTTTTGAGAACCACTGTATCCCACTACCCCATTTCTTTATGTCTTCTGCAACTACATCGGGCAACGAGTCAGAAATGTCAATGTGCAGCGGCCGGTGGATTTCGATACCGCGCCAAATCTCACGCGTCGGTAGGCTACTTGCATCATCATTCATCGTGAAGACTGTAACGTCATTGTCCATGAGAACAAACTGGCGAGTTATTTCAGCCGAGTAGGTTCCCAAGCCACCGACGATCTTTGGGGGATACTCGTAGACCAGAACAGCAAGCTTCATTGTTTTTCATCGTTGCCCGTTTCTTAATAGTCCCTCGCTGTAATTGCATGTGTTTTTCTTGAGGGTTCTCCTACTCTTTTGCAAGGGTTATTTCCATTGTTGAAACCATCCTTGCTCTGTTTTCGCCTTCTCTTGCTGGCATCTCCTCTGTTCCTATGGCGATTTTGCTTATTTTTAGGTCTTTTAGGAAGCGATTTCTGGTTATTTCAGCCACGTCAACAGCTGTAGTGATCGCTTGTCCTCGTGCTTTCAAGATTACTTCCTTAGCATCGCCCGCGGATAGTCTGGTGATAACTGCTAGAACATAGTCCATTGGTGTTTTGCTTCCAACGAAAACAATTGCCGATTTTTCCGACATTTCCATCACATCTTCCATCATTGATTGTAACATGCAACGTTGCTGTGCTCTTCTCGTCTCTCAACAACAGAACGCTGTTGCCCTTATACTACGCATACTTCCTTATAAAGCGAAAAAACAGCAGAGTAGCCTGAGGATATTTTCACAGCTTCCTTATCCTAGATTCCGGTCTTAGACGCGGCATTCACTTCGCATTTAGGTGAAGGTTATAATCCCTGTTTGTTGTTACTATTTGATTCTAGGAAGGAAGATTTGTTTGAAACCAGCTAGGAAAAAGCAGGCAAGAAGAGAAAGATACTTGAAAAGAATGAAAAGTCGATTCGCGCGCGCGAATGTTAAGAAAGTAAGGAGACTAGAAGAAGCACGCGCATTAGCCAGAGGGCGCCCAAAAACTTAATTCCCCATTCTGATTATTCGGGTGTGGTGATTGCGTTGAGCACTGGAGCCACCAAGAAGAAGCCAATGACTAAAAAGGAAAGAGAAGAGAAAAGAAGAAAGCACAAGGAAAAACGATTGAAGAAGTAGTCTCAATCGCGCGTGAGCGTTAGACTTACAGAAAAAAGAGGGGTCGCGGGAGACATCGCCACTGACTGCGGAAATACTTCAAACCTGCGTGATTTTCGGTAACTCCTTGACATTTCTTTGGTTTTTCTTTCCACGCTCATGTTTCTCATTTTGTCTCATGCCTTGATTCTTTTTCGGATGCAGACATGAAAACGCTCGCGATGAGATTGCAGATCTTGAAAGCGATTATAACACTTCTTGGGAAAGGACTTTAATTGTTTCGTAGACAGATGTTGCTGCTGCAATGCTGATGACCGCTAGGGAGAATATGTATTCCCTTGATATTGTCGGCGGTCTCAGAAAAACTGCAAGCATTACGAGCGAAGTTATGAGGAAAATCGTGTAGAAAAAGTTTCGCGGGATAAGAATTCGCCGTAGACGGATGACATTCTCAAGGATGATTCTGTCTGCAACATATCCATTCGCTTCCTTTTTGATCAGTCCTGCCTCTTCAAGCTTGTTCATGTGATAGAGCGCAAGTGTGGGACTGCTCAGGTTCAATGCTCTTTGAACCTCTCGAATCCCGACTGGCTTGTCATTTTTCAAGATGAACCTGTAAATTTTCAGTGCGAGTCCTCTCAGAACATCCCTCTTTTCACTCATGATTCATCCGTCTCCAAATGGAAAGAACTTGCATCCTATTTAGGTGCCTCTTGTTCAAACTGTTTGTACAGTTGTACAAAAACGTAGAATTAAATTTTGCAGTCCCTATTCGTCATATAGGCGGCGCAAGTGAAGAAAGAGTTGTTTGCGGCATCGCTTCTTGCTGTGGCTCTAGCTGCAGGGCTTGGAACAATCAGTTACGGCCTTTTTGCTGAAGCTCCTCCTGCGGGAAAGCTTGAAACTGTGCTTGACGTCTACACTCTGAAAGGTGGGATAGGTATCAACGTTACTGGCGGAACTTTTGAACCTGGCGATAGTGCTCCTATTTATGCATATCTCACAGTTGGAGGTGTTCCAGTGAACGGAAGCCAGGTGATGTTCACGATAAAGAAACCGGAGGGTACAGAAAATATCGGAGCAGTGCTCACAAATGGTTCAGGTGTCGCGGAGATTTCCCTCTCCTTTCTCCCTTCTGAAGGCCACCTAATTGGAGCATGGCAAATCCTCGCAAACGCTTCGGTAAACAATGATGCTGTAAGTGACACGATGAGACTGCAATGCGAGTCGGAAAATGCTCGAATTGACGTTCTTTCTGAGAAAAATGGGGCAGTCAGCCTCTCCTTTCTCCCCGGCGATGAGGTTTTTCTGGAGACAGAATTATCCTACAGGAATATCTCAATCGCTGGTGCCCCAGTTACTTTCGAGGTTAGAACGCCAAATGATACGGACTTTCTCTGGCCCGCGCGACAGACAGTTTCAACAGACAGCCTTGGAACAGCAAACGTCACGTTCCAAATCCCGTGGCCTTCAGACTTCTCCCTAGGCACCTGGCATGCAACAGTCACGAGCCAAATCTATGAACAGGTCGTGAACGCCACAGCGAATTTTGACTGCGAACTTGTTCGACCAATGATAGACGTTTATACCCAAGAAGGCGGACAGGGGCAGAACACACCAGGAGGAACCTTCGTGCTCAACGAAACTGTGTTTCTCTATGCGGAAATTCGGGACTCTCTCAATCAGACTGTGCCCAATCAACTCGTGGGTTTTGAGTTCAAATACTTTAACACAACATCTGTGCCATGGACAGAGGCCACCATGGTGCAAGGGACGAACGCTTCTGGAATTGCAGGTGTAACCACGCGAATACCCCCTGTCTCAGAATACGCGGGAATGTGGGTAGTCTACGCAACCACACGGTACAACGATAACATTTTGAGTGACACACTCCCCTTTGTAACTAACCAACAGTAATCGCCGCCTCCTCCTCCCACCTTAGCGTGCGCACCTCTGTTTTCCAATTTCACTTCATACCTTGATTTCCTCATTCTAGCGAACCTAAACACCAACCACAGAAGAGATGGGATTGAGCGGGAAAAGTCTCCGTTTGAAAGGATTTTGCTTCGAATGTCCATGATTCTACACGGTATCTAGTCCTCTCTTTGTCGGTTTCTTTCTGACTAGTATTTCCTTTCACAGCGAACGAAAATAAGGAATGAGCGCGCACGGGCATTCGAGTGGTGGTTAGGCTCGGTTCATTTCCTGTACGAGGCTCGGGAGGTCTATGATCGAACTTAAGAAATAGTTGGCGCCTGCGTCAATCAGCTCCTGTTGCGTAGAAATTCCTGTGGGGACGCCAACGGCGACGGTCCCGACGTCTCTTGCGCATCTCATGTCTCGGCTGCTGTCTCCGACGAGTATGGTTTCGACGGCCTTGGTCTTCAAGCCTGCAAGAACAGCCTTAAGGTGTTCTGGATCTGGCTTGACTTCTTTCACTTTGTTTCTGGGAACTATGGCTTCGAAGAACTTGTTTATCCTGAATCGTTTCAAGATGTAGTCTACTGACTTCTGGCTGCTAATGGTGCAGAGACCGAGCTTGAGCTTCATCTTCTTCAGAGTCTCCAGTGTTTCAGTCACGCCCGGGAGCAAGCCTGTTGTTCTTGCGGCTTCCATCTCATGCTTCTCTGCTATGTCCAAGGCTTCGTTGCGGGTTTTGTTTATCGTCCGTGCTGATTTGCCGCTGTTCCTGAGAAATATGTCCGCTTTGTTAAGCATCTCAAAAATGCTCTCGTTCAGTGAAAGGACCGAGGCTGGGATACCTTTGTTGAGAAGGAAACTCCTGACTTCTGACCTCAGAGCCATATAGTCAAGGTTGAAACTCGCAAGAGTTCCATCGAGGTCGAAGATCACTGCTTTTATCGTCATCCGTTCTCACTTGTTATTGAGGATGTCGCCTTAAGCTGGTTCTGGCGAAATATACTTTGCGGTGACGCTACTGTCACGCGATCCACTGCTCCAGTGGCGCAAAGAAGGCAGTTTTTGGCATACGCTTGCAGAAAGTGCCCTCAGAAGAGCCTCGAGGGAAAACAAGACTCGGCCTATCATTTCGGACCTGACGATAGAGGGACACGCAACGTTGTTAAGCAGGTCAAAGGACATTGAAGCTTGAAGATTGTCATGATGAGCAGAAAGAAAGCTCAGAGCAAAATAGCTCCTGCCACCATTCGAACCAAACGGCTTCTGCTGCGAGACCTGCGGAGCAGAGACCGAGAAGCAATTCACAAATATTCCTCTGATCCTGAAGTTGTCCAATACATGGACTGGGGACCCAACACTGACAAGGATGACAAGGAGTTTCTTGAACGAGCCATGACCGTACGAAAGAAAAATCCCCGCAGAAACTTCACACTCGCCATAGTCTTGAAGGATACAAAAAGGCTCATCGGAAGCTGCGGAATTCACGAGTCAAGTCCCCCCGACAGAGAAGGTTGGATCGGCTACTGTCTGAACAGGCAATACTGGGGTCGCGGTTTCGGAACAGAGACTGCCAAAGCACTTTTGGACTTCGGTTTCAACCATTTAAGGCTTCATCGCATCTTTGCCACATGTGTGCCTGCAAATACGGCTTCCGCTCATGTTTTGGAGAAGACAGGTATGCAATTGGAGGGGCATCTCCGACAGCACAGATGGGTGAAGGGGAAGTGGCGCGATTCGCTCCTCTATGCCATCCTTGACCAGGAATGGCAGGACCAAATAGACAGCCAAAAGAGATCAAGGTAGCGTTTCCTAGTCTCGGGCGACCGCCGGCCCCAAAATGAATATCTCACCTGTAGCATATTGTCAACGAGGTGGACTATGAGTTTCGAGGAGTACACGCAAGACAAGCTCTGGCCTATTCTTGTAGAAACAGTCCATTCACTCGTCATGTTTCCAAGCCACAAAGGTTACACGAGAGCTGTCATTCTTCCGGAGAAGCCTGAGATAAAACCACTGGAATTGGCCTTGAGGCTTCAAATAGCACTAGGCGAGGCCGTCGTTATCCTGTACGAGCTTCATCAGGAAAGAAAGACTAGCTCGTAGCGTTGGGCTCTCCGCTTCATCTTTGTTTCGGTTTGCGTCTCAGGATTGCTTTCTTCAGCTGGAGAAACAGTTAGGATGAGCGACTTCGAGGGAACCGAAAACCTTTTGAAAACTCTGGCTGGCAAGCTTAAGAGTTCCGAGGCTACTGTCGCGATCCGTCCTGAGGACATTACGATATTGACGGAAGAGCCTCCTGTTTCTCAAGAATGGAACTTGCTCGAAGGAGAGGTTCAGGAGTACACGGATCTGGGTCCTGTTGTTAACGTAGCCGTAGAGGTTGGCTTTGTTCTGAAAGCACTCTTGGACAAGAGGTCTTTTTGGGGTTCAAGTCTGGCCGTGGGAACGCGCGTTTATGTTCGGTTTGATGTTGATTCTGGCAAGGTCTTCAATGCGCACTGCATGTCTGATGGGATTATGATGCAGCGATGATCGAAGCATGGCGAAGACAGATCTTATAAATGTGCAATGACAGAGTGCAGTGTGAAATGTCGCAGCGTGCAAAGTTCAAGTCTTCTTTCAAAGTCTGGATTGAGTTTGAAGGAAAGCGGGTTCTGGGCAAGGGCGGAGCAGCTATTCTTGAACAGATACGCAGAAACCAGTCTATTTCCAAGGCTGCAGAAAAGCTCGATATGTCTTACCGCTACGTTTGGAACTATCTGGACGAGGTCAAGAGAACAGTGGGGGAGCCGATTGTTGAGACGTTCAAGGGCGGCAAGAGTGGAGGCGGCGGTGCGAGGCTCAACGAACTAGGCGAGTATCTGTTGGGTGAATATGCACGCGCAAGCAGAAGTGTGGAGAGTTGCATTTCTGGAAAGGAGTCACTGGAGGTGAAAGGTGTGAAGATCAGTGCGAGGAACCGTTGGAAGGGGAAGGTTTCAACTGTCACGAAGGACGATGTTGTGGCGCTTGTGAAGATCAAGGTGACGGAGCCCATGGTCATAACGGCTTTGATTTCACGTGAGGCTGTGGAAGACCTGAAGATCAAGGTGGGCGATGAAGTTGAAGCGATAGTCAAGTCTACTGAAGTTATGGTTGCCAAATGAAAAACGACTCGAAACAACAACCCTGCGCGCGCGGCTAAAGAAGTTATGATAGCCAAGTAAGCTATGCTAAAGTCATCCTGTAGCTATCTATTTCTTCTCCTTCCACTTTGCGTATTCTTCCTGCATTTCACGGTTCTTAGCAGGGTCTCGATTGATCTCATTTTTCATTTCAAAGATTTGTTGCCCGGTCATATTCTTAACGTGTCTCAACCACATTTCAAAACTCAAAGTGCGTTCTTTTACTCCTTTTTCCATTTCCTTCTCGTAGCTCATTCCTTCTAACTCCTGTGTGCTTTAGCAGCATATTATGCAACTACCAAGTATATTAGGCGCGCACCAAAAATTAACACCGATAGAAGCTTGCTCCAAAGCGCGCGCGTGGTTGATCTTCGCTTCAATCACCGAAATGTTTTTAAATGCATATCGGTCCCTTGACTGCAAGAATTAAGAAGTGATTTGAAATGAGGATGTCATTTGATTACAACAGATTGTATTGGGGACATCGGCTTGCACTGTTTTATGGAGAAGGAGGCAAATAGAATTGAATGGAAAATTGAGGAAATCGCTGATTCTCAGTGTTTGCATGTTGATTATGCTGATAACCATTTGCTATCAAGTGCCATTTGTACGCGCAGACAACTGGTGGACTGCCTTCACCGCAAGGACAGACGTCAACCTCGACCTCAAAGTGGACATGAAAGACCTTGGCATAGTAGCGCATGCCTTCGGGGTCAGGCCAGGCTCACTACTCTGGAACGCCGATTGCGACATCAATGGCGACAGCGTTGTAGACATGAAGGATATAGCGACTGTCGCGAAGAATTTTGGATGGGTAGGTTCAACGCCATCACACACTACGCTGACAGTTTCGTCAACGACCAGCCTCTACGAAACACTAGTGGAAGACGAGATGAAAGCGGTGTTTCAGGCAAAGTTTCCTTGGATAACCATTAACTTTCTTTCGCAAGGAACTGGCGCTGCCATACAGACAGCCATGAGAGGTGACGCAGACATGATAATGGTCCACGATCCGACACAGGAAAACACATTCTTGGTTAACGGATATGGCGTGAACAGGAAAATCATAGCATCCAACTTCTTCATCATGGTAGGACCCCAAAACGATCCCGCCAACATAACTGGCATGGCACCGTTAGACGCGCTGAAACACATCAAAACGTTGGGAGAACAAGGTCAAGCCATATGGATATCAAGAGGCGATGGATCAGGGACTAACTCAAAAGAAAAGAATCTGTGGAAAGCCGCTGGCATAAACTGGACGCAGATAAGAACAGAAACATCATGGTACAAGGAGACAGGACAAGGCATGACCGCCACGCTACTTGTGGCCAACCAACTGGGCGGATACACACTGTCGGACACGGCTTCATATCTGACGAACACGAAGGCAGGGAACATTCAGATGAAAATTGTGGTTCAAGCCACAAAAGACCTACTGAACGTTTACAGCGTGATAGCCGACAATCCACTGAATGCCAATCTTACAAGTACGAACTTTGCCGATTCAATGCTATTCATACATTTCTTGGTTTCAAGCGAAGGCCAAACGCTGCTAGCCAACTACGGGACGTCAACATTCGGAGCACCACTCTTCACCCCCTTCGTTCCACTAGTATCCACCGGAAGCAACGCCACGTTGTCGAGCTGGATCCAGAATTACGCTTATATCCCTTCAAACGTAACCGAATGTCCATCGACTTATCGATTCGACGCAGGCATCCTGTACTCAAACATTTGGGATACCACTTGATTCTTGCGTCCGCACAAAGATCTAATTCCATTTTTTCTTCGTGATCTCGAATGCAAGATGTTATAGTCCAGGCGATTCAGAAGGCCATTGGATTGATCTTCAGTGGGAACAATGAGGTATACGCGACAGTCTACAGGTCGTTATACGTCACCGGTCTTGCTACGTTGCTATCTTGCTTATGGAGCATTCCAATCGCAGCAGTTTTGGGTCTATATTCTTTCAGAGGAAAATGGGTAATCAAGGGCATTTTTAGCTCGCTCATTGGTGTGCCCACAGTTGCCCTCGGATTGCTCTTGTATCTCCTTATGTCGCGCCAAGGTGAATTCGGCTTTCTTCGTCTTCTTTACACGCTCAATGGAATAGCGATTGGTGAAGCCATACTGATTACACCGTTGATCGTCAGCTTCACCAGTAGTGCACTTGGCGCCGCAGATGTCCAGTTAAGAGACCTCGCCAAAACCCTCGGAGCATCTAGCTTCAGAGCCAATTTGGCCATAATGAGAGAAACCGTCTGGTCAATGGTATTGGCTGTATCAGCCGCCTTTAACAGAGGTTTCGGAGAGCTAGGTGTGGCCATGATTGTGGGCGGGAATCTGTTCCAAGAAACGAGGGTGCTGACAACTTCCATTGCATTAGAAACGAATTTAGGAAGTTTTGATGTGGCCATGGCATATGCAATAATCCTCATGGCAGTAGTACTTACAATAACGTTAGGGATCAACCTTGTGGAAAGACTGAGACAAGAGGACCTGCCTTGGAAGAAGTGGTGGGTCTTGTGGCGCTCTGCAGCAGGCTAAGGCTGGGAGAAGACTGAGGCAATGGAAGCAAGACTTCAACTAAAAAACATCGAAAAAAGCTACGGCCTAATCAAGGCTCTCGAAAATATCAATCTGGAAATAGTGGGAGGTAAAACGATAGCACTGTTGGGAACCAATGGGGCAGGGAAAACAACCTTGCTTCGGGTTATAGCTGGGTTAGAAGAACCGGACAAGGGCAGTACAGTTTTCAAGGGCAAGAACGTAAACGGAAAGGAATTGCGTCAGATCGCCACACTAGTTTTCCAGAAAACGACGATGTTCAACAGATCGGTTTACAGCAACTTGGCGTACGGCCTCAAAATCAGAGGAAAAAAAGACAGTGAGATCAAGGAAGAAATAGCTCGAGAATTGCACGCTGTTGGATTGAGGAATTTCGAAAAAAGAAAGGCAAGGAAAACCTCAGTTGGAGAACAACAGAGAATCTCTCTTGCACGAGCTTTCTTGCTAAACCCCCAAATCCTGCTGCTAGATGAACCCACCGCAAACTTGGACCCGAACAGCGCAACAATAATCGAGAGAGCAATTGTGAACAGAACAAAAGAAAAAAGCATAATCATACTAGCAACACATAATTTGAGCCAGGCAAAGCGACTTGCAAACGAAGTGGTGCACATATACGACGGCAAAATTGTAGAGATTGCGAGTCCTGAAGAGTTCTTCACTAATCCGCGTAGCGAAATAACTCGGAAATTCATAAACGGAGAACTGGAATACTGAAAACACAGTCATTCCAAGCGCGTGTGACCTGATCCCTCAAAAAAAGAGATTCTCATAGAGTCTAGGTCCCTTTTACTATAGTACCGCGATCGAGCGCGCGCTCAAGGCCATGGAACAGGTTACGATGTCAAAATGGCTGCTGGGAAACTCCTTCAGATCGACTGCATCTGAGACAAAGTATTCTATCCCCAGTTTCTCTTTCTTCTCCCGTTGTCTAGCGAATTCAACGACTCTCTTGGAGAAGTCCACACCTACAACTAGCGCGCGCTAAGTAGTGTACGAACACGACTGCAAGAAGTGCTACAGAAAGAAGTGTACTCATCACGGAATCCTCTAAACAAGAAAGGGAAAGATTGAGAGCAAACAAATCATCTCAGTTTTGCCTGTGTAGTCCAACGTCTTTTTAACAGGATCATCGCCGTCACCGCTGTCGTCAGCAAGAACAACGTAACAGAGAATGATTGAAACTCGGGTACTGGTTCACTCAAAACCTCAATCTTTGTGACGAGTCTTACCCAATACGGCCCAGGAGTGAGGAGACCTTCAGGTCCTATAATAGCCAGTATTAACGGTCCTTCATCGCTGGTCAAGTTGACGTCGTTCCTGTAGTACGCAATAATGGGAGTCAAAGGCTTTGTGTATGTTGTGATGTTGCCCGTGATGGGGTCGTAAGTCGTGAAGTTGCCGTCGACAACCTGGTCAAAGCTAAGGGTTCGCGAGTAATTATCGGACGCCGTGATTCTAACAGCGTTGCTGTGGCTGATTCCCCCAACAATATTGCACAGAGTTGTAAGTGGGACGCCAGTGTAGTTGTTGCCAATAACTTTCCCAAATCCTCCCAACCCCCTGACAGAAGGAAGACTGGCAATATCAGTAGAGTTCAAAATCACCTGCGTGCCATTCAGACCAATAAGAGTCAGACTCATAGGCGGGAGATCAGGGGGCACCGTTTCGAGTTGTCCTCGCGCCGCTTGACACTGCAGCCCAATACTTGTTGCGTTTGCAGCAGCCCATATGAAGACAAACACTATCAGAAAGCACCCAGAAACCAAGTGTCTGATGTGATGTCTGAGTATTGTCCTCACGTTCCTCACCACAAAATCGCAAATAGCCGCATTCCTTTCATTTCACGAGCATGCACACAAATGTCTTTCGCGCAAGTTGACCGCACGCACAAGACAGATTAAAGCGATCCAAGCAGTGATACTTCCTGATTGCTGTCGTTGGAAAGACGGCAGGGCAGATGCTAGATGAATGAGATGAAGCTCATTGATGACCTGATTTCAGCAACGAGTGAAAACAGCGTTCTTGCGAAAGATGTTCGCGTCGGCGTTTCATGGACCGCAGTTTTGGGGAAATATTGTGGACTGGCAAAAACCTATGGTATCCCTGTTCAGCACAGTGCGTACACGCGGGATCTGGGAAGACTAACTGAGAAAACCACGGTGCAGTTGGCTGAATATTTGAAATCATGGGATATGGTGGAAGCAGGCATTGGTCTGGCCTCCATAAACTCGATGATCCTGCCCAAGGGGAAAGTGGGCGTCAATGCACTGGATGTCATCGCTGAAGAAGGAAAGGACAAGATGGTCACGTTCGTAGGCAAGTTTCCACACATTGAGGAGATACGCTCAAGCGCAAAAGAACTTTTTGTTCTGGAACTGGACCAGTCGCTAGTTGACCCGAGCACTCGGGTATTGCCTGCAACAGCAGCAGAGTATGTGATACCCGAGAGCGACATCGTGGCGATAACAGGCTCTGCGCTCATAAACAAGTCAATGGAACATCTTCTGAAACTATGCACAGCCAGCAATGCATACACAATAATCCTCGGCCCCAGTACCCCAATGTGCGACGTTCTATTCGACTACGGCGCGGACATGCTTGCAGGCATTGAAGTAGTTAATTCAGACAGCCTGTTGAAGAAAATCAGTCAAAGCGGCGGCATGCTGAACCCCAAGATGTTCAAGGAAGAAATAGTGTTCAGAGTGATGGAAAAGTAGTTCTGCAAGAGTGTCGCTCTGCTCATACAAGAGCGATTTCTTACCATGCATTTTGGGTTCGGAAAGAGCTTCTAGTCTGAATCCGACGATGCACACTAGGTAAAGCTATATTAGTGTCAGAAAAGCGTATGACTGTACATTCAAAAATAAGGTGAAGAACATGAAAAGCAAATCAGTGATCGCTGCTATGCCGCCACCACCGCCACCTCCACCGCCCACACCGATGGGCAAGTCAGGCCGAAAGATGAAGTCAACCCTGATCGCCGCAACGCTCATCGTGATAATCGTAGTCGCAATGGTCGTCCTCTTCGTCTTCAATGTAATCCCCTGGAAATCCGGCGGAGGAGGAACACCAGTGAACTACGGCGTTCTCATGGGCAAAGTCACCGACACAAATGGTAACCCGATTTCAAACGTTACCGTAAGCGTAGGAGGCCAAACCGCTATGACCAACCCTCAAGGATGGTACACCGTTGCCAACTTAGCAGCAGGAAACAAACAGCTCGTCACCTTCAGCAAGAACGGTTCCGCAACAACATACCAAATGACCGACATCCAAACAGGCAAGAGCAGCTTCGTAGAAGCCGCAATGAGACCAGTAGACCAGACAAGCTCCATTCCAGCCGCGACGGGTGGTACCGTAACAAATCAAGCCAATAACGCTTACGCAACCATAGGCGCCAATTCATTGGCTACTTCTCAAGGCACCGCCTATTCAGGAACCGCAACCGTCATGATCACAAGTTTCGACCCGAGCAACGAGCTCGAAGCAAACGCTTTCCCAGGAGAATACTTGGGCGTCTTGGCACAGAACCAGACGGTCGTACCGATCAAATCCTTCGGTTTCATGGACATCTCCGTAACGACTCCCAACGGAGACAGGCTCAACCTAGCATCAGGCAAGACGGCCACGATAGCGATTCCGGTCCCCGCAAGCATGCAGACAGACGCGGCCAACATGGGAACATGCCCACTCTGGTACTTCGACACAACCACAGAAGCATGGAAAGAAGAAGGTTCAGGAACGTACGATTACACTATAGAATGCTTCGTGGGAAACGTGACCCACTTCTCCGTATGGAACTATGACATACGCTACCCCGCAGGCTACGTCAGCGGCCGAGTGGTCAATTCTCTTGGCAACCCAGTGCAAGGAGCACAGGTGAAATGCTGGGGGACAGGATGGTACCAGCAACGATGGGCTTCGGGAGAAACACTGACGGGGACGGACGGCAACTTCACACGCATACCCGTTGAAGTCGGCGTCGTCTTCAACTATCAGGCCTCAAAAGGCGGCCACAAGAGCGCTGTTTTCCAAGGGGGTCCTCTTGCCAAGAATCAAAATTCCACTGTGCCCGACATCGTTCTGGATTCACCGGTCGTGCAGATAACTCTCACTTGGGGAGCAGACCCAAGAGACCTTGACAGTCACTTGACAGCGAGACTAGCGGGAAACGTGACTTTCCACGTGTACTATGACAGCACAGGCTCGCTCAGCACCGACCCGTGGACCAACCTGGACACTGACGTCACAACTGGATTCGGCCCAGAGGTCATATCGATCTCCAGACTAAGCCAAGGAACATACCGCTACTCAGTCAGACACTATGCGGGTGACGGAACAATAGGAAATTCAGGCGCAGAAGTGAACGTGGTCATACCTGACACGGGAATATACAGGTTCACACCCCCAGCAGGTCAGCCTACAAACACCACGATCTGGAGAGTATTCGACATAGTCGTCGACGCAAACGGCAGACTGACGCTCAACACGATAAACGACTACAAACTGGGGGCCCTAGGCTCAGCCGGAGACGAGTCAGCAGACCTGTACCCGCCGTAGACAAGAGACAGAAAAGCTTGAACACTCCCATGTAGACCTTGGCAATCCTCACTTTTTCTCTATAAGCTCAATCAGCGTTCCGTCCGGATCTTCTATGAAAGCGATCAGAGGCCCTGCGGGGCCGAGCTTGGAAGGCTCGTCCGTTATCGTGACTCCTTCCTTCCGCATCCCTGCAACCGTCTCCTCCAAGTTTCTAACGTCAAACGCGATATGGTCAAAAACACGCTCCTCATAATCCGCCTGCACAAACTTCTTCTGTTTCCGATAGAACGTAAGCTCGAGCCTAGCCCCCCTTTCTTCTGGGTCCTGCAAAAACGCAATCTCTGCATTATTCTGTGGAATCTCACGCCTACTAACGAGCTTCAACCCAATCAACCTAACATAGAAATCAATGGACCTCTCCATGTTACTCGTGCGAACGCTCGTATGACTAAACAGCAACTGGGCCCACCGTATACTACTTCTGCATCCACACATATAGAACCAACGGTTCAACGAAGCACAAGTAACTCAGAAACGACACAGAAAATCCGCTGCAAAGCCCAGAATCAGCCGATAATGCACGTTCATAAGTTCGAATCACAAAACACCCTTCAAACGGGCTAAAATGAGAACTGGGTGAAACCGGGAAGAAAGCAAATTGACTGGTAAGAAGGGGAATTCTCTGAGGCGCCGTTTGAGAGCACAGGCAACACGGAAAAACAACATAGAATTGGCCGGAGAACAGAAAACATTTCCTCCGAAGAATAAAGGGCACAGGCAACAGAACAGTAAAGCGGGGAAGCAAAGCAGAATTAGCTGCCATGAGAAAAAAACTCTTTGCCGGCAAATCGAGAGATCAGTCCACAAACCAGAAGTGCCCCAAGACTGTGGAGAGAAGAGCCTCTGCGGAAATTGGACAGTTCGCCAGAAGCCGGGACGAACAATAAACGGGTGCTTAGGCTTGCTCTGCCTATTCCACGACGTAACGATAGGCCAGGTGCTCGCCGGCCGTCGGGCTCTTCCTGATAACCCTCAACACATCCCCAGGCTTCGCCCCGATGGCCTTGACAGTCGGGTCCACACTGCTGATCTGCGGAAGTTGATAGGGCTGAACCCTGTACTTCGCCAGCAAAGCCGCCTTCTCCTCCTCGGTCAAGATCTCGTGCCTAGGCACAAGCTTATGCTCAAACAGGTCAAAGGCAGGAAACATCTTCGGCAGAAGCTCGATGTGCTTCTTCTTCGCACCCTGCTTAACCGCGTGCGTGTAACGTCCGTCAGTGACGATAATGCCCCTCTCCACCTCAGCATCCTTCATGGCCTTACCCAAACGGTTGATGCTGTTAATCCCAACTGTCGTCTCACCCGGAACACACCAGACAAGAGACTTCTCCTTCTCCTTAGGTATGTTAACAATATACCCAATGCCATCCTCATGCTTCTGCTTCTTAAGAAGCTTGTAACCCCTGAGCTTGATCAAAACCTCAGCCTTGCGCTCCTCCAAACTGATCTCTTTCTTGCTCACAACCGTCGCTTCCTAAAACATTCGAAACCTAAAACACCCTTCAACCCTTAAACCTTACGCTCCCACACCGAGCATCAAACCCGCAGCGTAACATTCTCAGCATACTTCCGCATACTCTCAGCAAAACCCATGATGCACTGCGGCGAATACGGCTTCAGCGCGATTAACGACTTGTCCAGCGTGTCCCCTGCAACAAACTGCTGGAACGCGAAGGCTTTCGCACCGCGCACGAGCTCCCCCATGCGAGGCACGTCCTGAGCGTCCACAAAACCGGGCACGACGGTCGCCCTGAACTCGTAATCCACCTTCCCCATCTTCAACATTTCAATCGTGCGCACAAACTCCACGGTGTCCCCAGCGCCAAGCCGACAATATTTTGCCAGACTCGTCTTCACGTCCAGGGCCACAAAATCCACGAACGGCAAGCACTCCTCCAGCATCCGCGAATCGAAACCGTTCGTGTCCAGCTTCACCATGAACCCTCGCTCCTTCAACTTCCTCAGAAACATGGGCAAATCCTTGTGAATCGTCGGCTCTCCGCCCGACACCACGACAGAATCCACAAAGCCCTTGCGCTCGTCCAGAATCCTCAGAGCCGCTTCCTCGTTGAGAAAAGGTGGCTTCGGGTCGACCACGATCCTCCAGTTGTGACAAAACGGGCATCGCAGGTTGCAGCCAGGCGTGAAGAGAACAGAGGCCACGCGATTAGGAAAGTCCGCGAGGCTCGTCTTCTGAAGACCGCTGAACTTCATCCGCGAGTCACTCAGGCAGCGACAGGCGGCATCACCGCCGACTTGTCGAACGTCTTCCGTATCGCAAACTCCGCCTGCTTGCCGTCGTTCCACTGATCAACCGGACGAAGGTAGCCGACCACGCGCGAGTAAACCTCACACTTCGCTCCGCACGCTGGGCACTCCTTGTGCTCGCCGTTGACGTACCCGTGCGTCGGGCAGATGCTGAACGTCGGCGTCAGCGTGAAGTACGGCAGATGCGAACTCCACGCCACCTTCTTGATCAGTTCAGCAGCGGCCCTCCATGAATGCAGCCTCTCGCCCAGGTAGATGTGGAAAACCGTTCCGCCAGTATAGAGGGTCTGAAGCTTGTCCTGATGCTGCAAAGCCTCGAACAAGTCGCCGTCATAATCCACGGGCAACTGCGTAGAATTCGTGTAGAAGGGCTCAGCGCCGACCGTCACGCTCTTCTGGTTCGCGGGCACGATGTCAGGATACTTCTTCCTGTCGATCCTCGCAAGCCTGTAGCTCGTTCCCTCAGCGGGCGTGGCCTCAAGATTATAGATGCTATCCGTATCCTCCTGGAACTTCAGAAGTTTCTTCCGCATGAAACTCAGCACGCGCTGCGCAAACGCCGTCCCGTCGCCTGAAGCGATGTTCACACCGAACAGGTTCATGATCGCCTCGTTCATGCCCACTATGCCGACCGTTGAGAAGTGGTTCGTCCAGTATAGCCCGGTTCTCTCCTTAACGTTGTGCAAGTACCGCCTCGAGTACGGGTACAGTCCGTTCTCGGTGAACTTCTCCAAGACCTTCCTTTTGATCTCCAGGCTGTCCCGGGCAACCTCCATCAGATTTTCCAAGCGCGCGACGAAATCATCCTCGTCCGTGGCCAGGTACCCCATTCTAGGGAGGTTGAGCGTGACCACACCTATGGAGCCCGTCAGTGGGTTAGCGCCGAAGAAGCCTCCTCCCCTCTTGTGCAATTCCCTATTGTCTATGCGGAGTCTGCAGCACATACTGCGAACGTCTGAAGGCTTCATGTCACTGTTGATGAAGTTGGAGAAGTAGGGCACGCCGTACTTCGCCGTGACCTCAAAGATCTTTTCGCAGACGGGCGAGTCCCAGTTGAAATCGCGCGTGACATTGTACGTGGGAATCGGGAAAGTGAAAACTCTGCCCTTCGAGTCTCCTTGACTCATCACCTCAGCGAAGGCCGAGTTGAACATGTCTAGCTCAGGCTGCAAGTCGCCGTAGGCCAACGAGTCAACCGTGCTTCCGCTCATGGCAACCTGCTCGTTCTTCATAAAGTCTGGCACAGTCAGGTCCAACGTCACGTTCGTAAAAGGCGTCTGGAAACCGACCCGCGTGGGCACGTTCATGTTGAAGAAGAACTCCTGAAGCCCCTGCTCAACCTCTTTCTGACCGAGATGGTCGCTCCTTATGAACGGCGCCAAATAGGTGTCGAAAGTGCTGAAAGCCTGAGCTCCGGCTGCCTCGCCCTGAAGCGTGTAGAAAAAGTTCACGATCTGCCCCAGCGCCGTCCTGAAATGCTTGGCAGGTTTGCTCTCGATCTTTCCAGACACGCCGCCGAAGCCGGACATGAGCAGTTCTCTCAGGTCCCAGCCCACGCAGTACGCGCCCAGGACGCCCAGGTCGTGGATATGCATATCCCCTGAAAAGTGTGCGTCCGCGATGTTCGGCGGATAAATCCTGCTGATCCAGTACTTCGCGACAACCGTGGACGACAAGTAATTGTTCAATCCCTGCAGCGAGTAGCTCATGTTCGAGTTCTCGCGCACTCGCCAGTCCTCGATCTCCAAGTACTGGTCCACAAGGTCAGCGTCGCTGAGCAGCGCAGCCAGTTCCCGCTGGTCCTGATGCTGCTTCCTGTACAAGATGTACGCCTTGGCCGTGCGAGCATTCCCATTCTCGATGAGCATCTTCTCGACAAGGTCTTGGATCTCCTCAACCGTGGGCACACCGTCCTCGCCGAACCTGTTCTTCAGCTCAGCCAAAGTTTGGTCACTGATTTTTCTGGCCTGTTCTCTGTCTTTTCCGCCCACAGCCTTGGCGGCTTTCCAAACTGCATTGGTTATACGGTCTTGGTCAAACTGTTCTAATCTACCATCACGTTTTCTAACAGACTTCATGCTCTAACCTCTTTCAACACACGTGTGAAATCTTCTGGCTCTTCGAAGCTTTTGTAGACCGACGCAAATCTCACGTAGGCGACGCGGTCGAGCTTCTTCAAGTATTTCATCACCAGGTCGCCGACTTCCTGTGAAGTGACCTCGTCCTTGCCGAGCATAGTCAGGTCTTGACGCACACGCTCCGCCAACACGTGGATCTGCTCCATCGACACGGGCCTTTTCTCACAGGCCTTCTGAAGGCCCCGAACAATCTTGTTCAGGTCGAAGCGCTCAGGTCTGCCGTCCTTCTTCCGCACCATCAGTTCAACAGACTCCACATACTCGTACGAGGTGAACCGCTTTCCGCAGTCGCTGCACTCCTTCCGTCGCCTGACGGTATTATCTGGCGAGTCCCTCGTTTCGAGAGTCTTCAGGTTCTCAGACCCACAGTACGGACACTTCATAACATCACAGCGGCGCTCACTACAGATTGCTAGTGTTTGGCGGCTAAAAGGAACGCTGTATCTAGCGTTTTCTTATTTAAGGCCTTTCTACAACAATGTTGAAATGATCGCCTGGGCATCTCAGAGGAATACGTGTTTTGTATACAAGATCACAAAGAATTGACTGTGTCGAAAAGAGCGTATTCGGAGAAAACCTCCTCGAATCTGTCCTCCACGAAAACTGTTTAACACTTTCGCAGGCAAACCGCTAGACCACATGTTTCCTCAACGTCAAAGAACGTTTCCTCTCCTCAAACGTGCTGAAGCCCGCCTTCGCGCAAGCCTTCTCGCCGGGCTGTTCGTCTTCAGCACTGAAAGCTCCAGCCACTGTTTGCCTAGTCGCTTCGCGAGCTTCCCTGCAAAATCCAGTATGAACCTGCCCAGTCCAGATCTCCGATATTCAGGAGCAACTGCTAGGCTGTTGATGTACAAGCTTTCCGCTTTCTCCCGCACAATGAAGATCCCTGCAACGCGCTCTCTCAGCTTCACGAAAAAACGTTTCCTCCTAAAGAAGATGACTTCGCACGACAGAACGTAGGGCACCGCTACGATTGGCACCAGGAGCCCGGAGCTGCCGAAGAGCAAGTAGTTCGCTCCGATGCTCCTTCGAAAGAAGTCGAAGTCGCACGAGTTGAAAAAAGATCTTCAGACCGTTTCACGGGCACGACTCTGAAACCTGTGCGGTGGTCACTGTTTGTTCCAGGGGAACCTTCACCGAGTTTTCTCATGCGTCACCATCACTGGTCGGCTTACTCGCCTTGACCGATGCAAACGTGGCAACAGTGATCAAGAGCACGAGTGCGAGTGAAGAAAAGACGCCCACGTAGCCTAAGAACGTGCTGAGTATGAGCCCGCAGAATATCGGTCCCAGAAATTGCCCCACATCCATAAGAGTGCCCATGAAGCCCATCGCACCGCCGACGACTTTGAGGGGAACGAGCTCGCTTGCGAAGGCCGGAGTCACGGAGGTCACCATCGAGAAACCCACGCCATAAGCAATGGCCAAGACAAGCAAAGCTGAGAACTGCGTGAAGAAGGGAATGAAAACCAGAGGCACGAGGCTGACGGTGCAGCCCAACACTATCGGTGTGCGTCTCCCTGCCTTGTCCGAAAGCCTGCCAACAAGTGGTTTAGAAAACACCACCGTGATGACCATGCTGAAGAGAATGATGCTCTGCAACACTCCGTTCATGTTCGAGACATCGGTCATGTACTTCACGAGGAACAGTTCCACTGAGCCGTAAGTGTAGTACTGACCCGCTTCAATGAAGCTCACTGCCAGCACCCCGCGGGCCCGAGCGATACCTACCCACTGGCGAAAGACGCTTCCGACGCTTGCCTGGGGTTGACCTGCTGCGAGCGTAACATTCTTTGCTCTGCGCAGAAAAGGCAGAGCTGCAAGCAGAGCGGATATTCCCGCAACGCCCACAGCGAGGTAGATGTAATAGAAGTTTGTGTACTGTTTCGGAAGCAAGCCTGGGTTGGTAACAACGAGTATGGAGCCGCCGAGAAGAGGCGCAATACTCCGGCCGATGGCCGTGACGGAGGAGAAGAGCGAGATACGTTCCCCGCGCCTCGAAGGATAGGCTTCGGCTATCAAGGCTTGCGCGACTGGGACAAACATGCCTGTGGCAAAACCATGGTAAAACCGCACGAGGGCAAGCTGCCACCACGAGTTTACAATGAGATAAAGGAATGGAGCCGAGGCGAAAATAAAGGCTGAAACAAGCAAAACTTTCCTTCTTCCGAAAATATCTGAAAGCGAACCTGCTGGTAAGCTGATCAATATCCCAGGAATGGTTGAAGCCGAGCCGACAATTCCTAGCCCAAAGTCAGACGTTCCCAGATAGCCAGCGAGATACGGAAGCACAGGGCTTTTCGACATCGTGGAACTTAGAATCGCCAAGAACCCCATAACGCAGATTACTAGAAACACGCTTTCCTTTACGAACCTCATGCTCAAACTCCTGACAAAGCAACCTTGGATACTGCTGACTCAGAGGTTAATAAGAATTGGTTGTGCTATTTTGTCTTATAAACACGATAGCTTTTAGTTGGTTACAGGCGCGCGCTGAGGACGTTTGTACTCTTGCGTTTTGATCAACTCTTTCACACCTTTGCACTGGTAGATGAATTCGCCTTTGTTCAGAGTTTTCAGCTTCTGCCCATTCTTTGCCGAGGAACCCTTTAAGTACGCAATATCGTTTGACTCCCAAGTTGCATCGAAGTATCTTTGATCGCAAATCTTGACGAGAGCTTTATCGACGAGCGCGCTGAATTGCGTGAGCAATGCAAACCGCAAATCAGAATTCGCTCCAACCGTAACCAGACCTGAGAGGACTGGCCAGAATAACGTTCCACGCTCAACTCTTATTGCTCATCATGCTCTTCACAGCACAAGCCGCCATCAACACGCACAAACCATGCAGATCCAGAAGCATACAGTACTTCGCAAACTAATTTAGGAACAGGCATGCGCACTAAGAAACCAGATAACGACGCCAACGTCGCACGCGCTAGATGACCGTCAACTGAAAGCACTCTTGCGTGCATGCGATACGTACTCTATTGATTTCAATGGGTTTGAGAAGAAAAAAGGATTTTGTGTTTGTCTTCTGAACTGTCTATTCTATGCCCCATTTCTTGGTTACTTTCACTATTGACGAAGATAACGAAAGCTACGATTACGAAAGTAATGACCGCTACCAAGAAATCGCCTATTCCGAATATTTGACCTCCATAGCCAGCCGGCGGGTTTCCTTGCGCATCGAATGTTGTTGAGGGAAACGCAATCTTGAAAGTGGCCAGATTGCCAAGTCCGGGTATTGCGAGACCTATTATAGGCATTACCAAGTCTTTGACCAATGCCAACACTACTGCACCTAAGTAGATGCCGATGATGAAAGCAACTGCAAGCCCCATAACCTTGTATTTAGAGATGAAATCAACGAATTCCTTCCACAGTCCCTTTGGTGGTGCAGGCGCTGAAGGAGCAGGCTTAGATTCCAGCAGTTCACGTATCTTCTTGAGTTCATTCAGCATTTTTTCTTCCATCGACATTAAAACCACAGACCCCAAGTTATAGCCAACTAGCTTTTAAGATATTCGCCCAAAGTAAGTATTAGTCTTGAGCTTGGCAACACGCGCGTTGTCTTTATCCCACTCTAAAACTGGTCCCGCTTAGCGCGCATGTTTGTTCCGAAATTGGCCTAAAATGGTTTTTGTACGCACTTCATGACCTAGGGACAGTTTGGGCTTCATGTCTGTTCTTGGCTTCTTTGGAGATTTTGTCCTCCTCGAACACAGGAGAAACGGGCACAACGCGCGCGTCTTTAGGAAGACCCTGCCCTTCATCAATGAACTCGAAGGTTGCGTCTCCGTCTATGAATCGTTTGATAAGTCATGCTGAAGCGTATCTGTCAACGTGAGTGCCAGAATACCGCGGGAAGAACTTGGCTTCTGCGCTGACACGAAGAGCCATGAATTTTCTGTTCGAGAAAGGGATGAATTCTGTGGCTTTGTACGCTCAGGAACAAAACGTCGCATCAGTGACTATGTTGCGAAAACTAGGGTTCCGAGTTGGTCACCATTGGAAATTCATGCGTAAAAGCCTATTGGCCTGGCACGTATGTTTCAGAAAGACTGAAAGCAAATTGCTGAACCTGGATATCTGGGGCTAAGAAGGCTTTCTGCTTTTTTCGTGGATGATGGTCTTTTCGTTTTCGAGTTCTCTAACCCTTGCTTCGATGAATTCTGCAACTTTGTTCTGACTGTACTTTTTCTCTTCTCCTTGTTTCTGCAGTTGTTCCTTCAGCGTTTTCAAGACTTTGCCGACGTCGAACGGCTTGAGTATATAGGCGTTCGCACCTCTATTCACGGCGTCAACAGCGTTTTGCAGCGTCGGATAGCCCGTGATTATTACTTTCCTTATTTTTGGTGTTGTATCCTTCATCTTCGTAAGCAGCTCTATTCCTTCCATGTCGGGCAGGCGGATGTCGATCAAGGCCATATTGTAGTAATTCCTTCTTGTCCTCTCTATGGCCTCCTTTGCCGTGCCCACGGATTCAACGTTGTAGCCTTCATCTTCAAGTATGGCTACCAACACTTTTCTTATGTTTTCATCATCGTCAACGATTAGTATTCTAGGAGCTTCGTCCATTTCTGTTCACCCTCTTGTAACTTGCCTCTTCGCGATGTCTACGTATCCCAGGATGTCAACGTTGTCTGTGTTCTCAACTTGTAGTCCAAGCTTGTTTTGGAGGCATTTTGTGATGGATTTTTCGATGATCTGCGCTCCAGGTCCGAAGATCCCTTCGAGTGCCTCCTTGAATTCTCTCAGCTTCGTTGGTATGTTCTCCTTTTTTATGTCAAAAGATTTCTCTAGGTGGAAGAAAATCGCCTGTTTCGAGGAGTCTCCTAATGGGCACAATCCTTCCTCGATTGCAGATATTAAGGTCTTGTCAAAGTTGTCTCGAACCATGTAGGGTCCCCAAGGCAAGCTACCGTTCACCTTGAATGAAGCTTGACGAGCCCTCATAAAATACTTGTGAAGTGACAATACAGATTGCTAAACAGCTAACTGCGCTCGAATGAAAAGGCCCAGGATCAGCTAGTTCTTCTTTTTCCCCTGTGAGAAATTGCGTTCGGCTGCTTTCACGTAATCTGTGAATTTGAACTCTTTGCTTTCATCCCATTTCAGGACATCCATTTCTGGACCAATGTTTTCATGCAGCTTTTTCATTATCAGAACTTCCAAGAAGCGGGTTCCAGCTCCGAAGATCTTCTCCAGGCCTGTTTCAAAGTCCTCAACCCGACAGGGGATCTCGTCTCGGGGGATCTTAAACTTGCTTTCAAGGTGATAATAGATCGCCTGCTTGGCAGAGTCCCCGAGAGATGAAAACGCGGCGTCCACTGCTTCGAGAAAACATTTCTGGAACGCTTTTTCCGTCAACTCTGAGATTCCTCTGAAGTCCCACTTCTAGGAAACTGTACTGCAGTATGTTCTTAATAAAGACTTCATGGATTCTTAAATCTAACCTCTCAGACTGTCTTCAAAGTCGGTCTGGCCTATATGTCGTCGCGTCCGCGCTAGGGCGTTGCTAAATCGAATTGTTTGTGTCAATTCCTGCGCGCGCTTTGGCGAAATATCACCAACAATAGTCTGAATCTGTTTGTTTATGAGATTTTGGATTATGCAATGTTGGAAAGTTCTAGTAGTCCTTGCTCTCACGGGTCAAACGGGTTCCGCGACGGACTTAAATATTCATTTTCCTACAGCGTAGATAGGGACGATTCTTATGGTTTTTGCATTGTTTGTTAGAAAAAGGATGGAGACCCGCTTTCTTGCCTTTGCGTTGATAGCTGTGTGTTTTCTGTCTCTGTTCTTCTCAGCTGACCTTCTACGATCACGGGCCACCAATACGGAAGAACAGGGCAAAAGTGCATATTCTTCTGAGAGTGCGTTTGATGTGCCTGGCTTGAAAGACGTAGGAGGCCGAACGCAACAGGTGAAAGATTCCGAAGGTTCAGTGGTTCAGAAGAAGGAGAACGTCTCCTTTGTCGTAGGGTTGAATGAGACTTGCCATGCAGAGGCTTCGGCTGTTGCCAAGGTTGCTGACGCTCACAACGGGGAGGTCATCGACACTGTTCTTTCTGGGGAAGACCAACGTGCAGTGGTTGTTGAAATGTCAGCCAGCTCTGTTTCATCTTTCACGGAAGACCTGCGCCAGGCGGGTCTAGCGAGTTATGTTGAACCGCGTGGAAAGTCACAGACTCAGTTTTGGCCCGATGACCAGTATTTCAGTGCACAATGGGGAGTACAGAAGATTGAGGCCGACTGGGCATGGAACGTTTCCGTTGGAAGCCATGATGTGCTCGTCGCCGTCTTGGACACTGGCATCGATTGGCATCACCCTGACCTCGTCAGTAACTACGTTCCGCTAGGTTACGATTGGGTGAACGATGATGCGGACCCTATGGATGACTATGGCCATGGGACTCATTGTGCTGGCACGATAGCGGCCACGATGAACAACAGTCAGGGAATCGCAGGCATGGCTCAGGTGCGCATCATGGCGGAGAAGGTTCTGAACAATCGGGGTGAAGGCTACTCAGACTGGATCGCTAATGGAATCTACCATGCCGTGCAGCAGGGTGCCAGAGTGATCAGTATGAGCTTCGGCGACTATGACGGAAACGAAGTCGTGCATGAAGCCATAAAGTATGCCTACTCGGCCGGCGTTTTGTTGGTGGCCTGCGCTGGTAACGGTAACACGGATGCAAAGTTCTATCCAGCTGCCTATCCTGAAGTGATCTCTGTTACGGCAACTGGTCCTGACGACGTGAAGGCGTCATTCTCAAACTTTGGAGATTGGGTAGAACTGGCAGCTCCAGGAGTCGGAGTGCTCTCAACCCTGCCGAACAACGACTACCAGAGCTACAGCGGCACCTCAGTAGCATGCCCATTTGTCTCCGGCCTCTGCGCGCTCATCCTCAGCGAGTTTCCCAACTCGACAGCTAGTTTCGCCAGGTATCTGCTTCGATACTCGGCTGATGACCTCGGAGACCCTGGTTATGACAAATACTACGGGTACGGCAGAATAAACGCAAGAAAAGCCTTGGGCTCTCCTTCAGCGGAACATGAGATCGTAGCCTTTGACCTGGCGGCTCCTCCGTACCTCAAACCAAGAGTGTCGAACGTCATGGTCGCCGAAATATTCAATCTGGGCAAGAACAGTGAAAACAACATCGTGGTCCAGCTTTTTGCGAATGGCAGTCTGGTCTGGAATCGTACGTTGGCTTCCTTATCAAGCTATGGATCTGTCTCTGTCAACATAGACTGGATGCCAACCACGGAAGGGACCTACAACATAACCTTATATGCGGTGCCGCTTCCTGAAGAGGCAATTCTAGAAAACAACGCCGTGACAAAGTTCATCTACGTGGGCTTCGCAGTCAAGGCCGTTGTTCTGCGCTCTTCGTCGAGTATGAGCGAAGATGTTATCAAGAACTGGAACGCGCTCGACGGCGAGTGGCAGCAATTTGGCGATCGCATGGTTTATGTCGACTACATGAGCCTTAACAAGGCGCACATAACCTATTCAGACATAGCTTCTACCGATGCAGACGTTCTCATAATCGCCAACGCACAAGCGGAAGAGTTTGACAACGTGGAACTCGATGCCATAGAGCGGTACATCTACGAGGGACACGGCCTCATCATGACTGGCGACTGTTTCAACTGGGAGGTTCCGAACAACAGAAGACTGACGGAGTTTGCTGGGCTAGACAAGGACTTGTCTCTAGGCTGGTTCTTCAACAAGACCGACCTGGTGCAAGTGCTAGACGCGAGCCACCCACTCTTCAACAAGGTTCCCAATCCTATCGTGCTTCCTCTCGTTCCCAGCACCGTGCCCTCCCCATTGGGAGAATGGAGTCCCAGTCAACTTGCTGGTGGCACTTACTTGGGCTTCGGCTATTTCAACGATTCCGCGATAGTAGAGTTCAGGGGGCTTCTGTACTTCTCCTTTCTGCTAGAGACGATCCCAACACAATACCATCACCATCTACAGCTACTGTACAACGCGATACTGTACTCACGGTACCAGAAGCCTACTGATCAGCTGAAAGTAACTCTTGACAGCCCCCGTTACCTGAAGCCAAAACAGACGGTCTTGCTGAACGCCACTGTATGCAACTTGGGACAGAAAAACGAGACGGACGTGGGATTGTCTCTCTCGGTAGAAGGCACAATTGTAAACTCTACTCTGGTGCCAGAGCTTCCCGTCGGTGCTTTCAAGACCGTCAGTTATACGTGGGAACCGACAATTGAGGGACGATACAACATCACGGCTTATGCCCCACCTATCCTCAGTGAAGAGCAGACACACGACAATTCGGCAACGATGGTCGTCACCGCCCATTTTGAACGATGGGTCCTATGGGATACCTCGCACGTCAACCCGAGTAACGTCAATGAGGAATACTTCACGAGTTGTCATGAGCTCCTAAGAAACGAGGGTTTCACTGTTCATGACTCAGTCAACGCTGTCCTGAGCAGTCAGCTTCTCTCGGGCTATGACATTCTGGTCCTCATGACCCCCGAAAGAGATTATTCGTCCAGCGAGATTTCAGACATCCAAGAATGGGTCCGTCAGGGTGGCTCTCTTTTCGTGGTCGTCGGCTCAGGCTTCACTTGGACGCTGAGATACTTGACGGTACCATATGGCATTCAACTCTACCGCGACTATTGTGGTCCAGCCATAACGACAGGTCTCATCGAGCATCCGATTTCGGACGGCGTGAGCTCACTGTACATCGCCTCAGCCCAGCGCCTCGAGGCTTCGCTGCCATCTCAAGAGATAGCTTGGACGTATCGCGGCAGTCTCCATTTCGGCTTAGTCTGCGCCGATGAGAACAAAGAGATCGTGGCCATCGGAGACAAGAACATGATCACGAACGAGGGAATAGGCAGGTACGGCAATGAACAGCTTTTCATGAACATATTCCATTGGTTGGCCACGAGACACGCGTATGAACACGAAGTTGCGGCAACTTTGGAAGTCCCTTCATTTGTGCAAAAAGGCCAATCTGCCATCATCAGCGCGACTGTCCGCAACAAGGGTTCTGAAGACGAAACAGACATCAAAGCCTGCCTGTGGGTCAGCGGGGAGGAAGTGCAGCTTATTAATATTCTGCATCTACAGTCAGGAGAACCGTATACTTGCGAGTATTCTTGGTCACCGACAACGAACGCTGACTTCAACGTCACAGTGTACGTTTGTCCAGTAGCAGGAGAGAACCTCACCGCAAACAATTTCGCGACTACGGTGGTGCCAGTGTTCTATTACGAAAGGCATTACTTTGCTAACTGGTGGACTGAGTCTGGCATCCCTATGGGTTGGCATGCGGACAGTGGAAGCTGGCCTTACACGTTGACGTTTGACTTTCCATTGTACAACCATGTTTACAGGACGATCTACGTTTCGACTGACGGTTTGATCACCTTTGCAGCCACGAATCCTACTCAGGACAAATCAGCAAGAGCGTTAGCAGGGTTGGTCGCAATAGCCCCTGCTTGGCATGACTGGTCGACGACTGGGAACCAAGGCATCTACATCGGACAACCTGATCCATCGCACGTTCTAGTCCGTTGGGAAGTTGTCGATAGTTCAAGCGTGGCCGCAAGTTTCGCGGCGGAACTTGGAGCGGACGGTGTGATTCAATTTTTCTACGGATTCAGCAATCAGTCAGCGGCCGCCATCATAGGCATATCCAACGGCAGAGGGTACATGCTGGTTGAAAATGTTGAGAACGTCAACCATCTTCAAACCGTGGTGTTCACGCCCTTCGAACTCGAGCATGAACTGTCTGTAACACTGCAAGCGCCCAAGTTCATCTCAGCCGGCACACCGGTCTTGTTGAATGTTACTGTATCAAACTTAGGTTCAGCCAACGAGACAAGCATAGTTTTGCAGTTGCTCGTGAACGAAAGCACAGTTGAATCGTTGACATTGTCTAAGCTGAACAAGGGCTCGTTTAATCGGACAAGTATCCTGTGGACTCCTCCGACACAGGGGCAGTACAATCTGACGGCGTATGCCTCACCTGTTCCTGGAGAAGTATACACTGGCGACAATTGTGACTGGAGAACAGTGTTTGTGGTCGCCAACGCCACGACTTACGTCTCCGTTGAACCGCACACAACGACCGTGGAAGTTGGAGAGGAGTTCATTGTGGATATCTACGTAAACAGTGTTGAGAACCTGTACACGTGGCAGATAAAACTCTACTACAATGAGACAATCTTCCAATGCCAAGAGGCATGGTTGCCCTCAGACAACGTTTTCGCATACAGCATACCCTTGGTTCCGCCGCCAATGATCGAGGGCAACTACACACTGGTTGGTGCGACGCTGATGGGAAGCGAATGGCCCTTCACAGGATGCGGGACTTTGTGCAAGATCAGATTCAAGGCCATCAAGTCTGGCAACTGCACGCTGCTCTTCGACGATGTGGACACTTTCTTGCTCACCTCAAGCATGAAGTCAATGGATTTCAAGCCAGTGAACGGCTTCGCGGAAGCGTGGCTCCCCGACTTCAACAACGACGGCATCGTTGATTCTACAGACATAGCTCTCATAGCTCGAACATTCGGAATGCGACAAGGCGACCAAGGCTGGAATCCCGTCTTTGACATTAATCGCGACTCAAAAATCAACATGATCGACATAGCAAAAACCGCAAGAGCCTATGGCGGGTCTTCGTAGACTCAAAATCGACGCCATGCTAAGGATATATGAAAGGTGGGCCGGGAGAGATTTGAACTCTCGACCTTTCGGTTATCAGCCGAACGCTCAAGCCAAGCTGAGCTACCGGCCCTACTCTGGTGCCATCTACTATACGTTAAATGCTATTTTTAAGGATTTTCGGAACGTTTTTAATCGCTACGCTCTTTATTCTTTGTCGGGCCCGTAGCCCAGTCTGGATTAAGGCGCTGGCCTTCGGAGCCGGAGAACGGGGGTTCAAATCCCTCCGGGCCCGTTCCGTTTTCATCGGGAGAGCTCACGCAGAGCTAAGCGCGCGTCAAGGGCCGCGCCTGTGCGAGCATCAATACGGTGAAGGACTCTTTCCCAAGGTTTCCCACGTGTTCAAAAAATGAAATCTTTGCTCACCCAGTCCGGGAACCACTTGTATTTTTCCAGAGTAGCGGTTTTTCGTAGTCCAGCGTAGGTGGCTTTTGCGAGGTCGATGGACCCTTTTCTGCCTCGGTACAGTTTGATTAGGTTCTTTGATTCAAGGTCTTCCAGTGTTGCATACAGTTTCGAATCGTTCGCTTCTGTTAGTCTCTCTCTTATGTCTTCAAGGGTCATGTAAAGGCCCGGGTTTGCCAGATAGTCTTCGGCAAGTACAGTCAAGACGTTTTCTTCTGTGATGCTGAATCTTGACAGAGGTTCCGCTGTTAATATTGGAACCCCGAGCTTCTTGTTTACTTGTCGTCGCAACATTTTCAGATCTTTGTTCATCGCCTTCAATCCGCCTCTGAAAATGACCAGTCTCATGATCTGGTTGGTTCCTGCTCCGATCTGATTCACTTTGGCGTCGCGTAGGAAGCTTTCGAGCGGGTAGAATCGCGTCCATCCGTCTCCGCCCATCACCTGAATGGCGTCGCTGATGAGTCGCTCGTACGTGTCTGAAACGAACATTTTTGCAGTTGCAGCTTCAACCATGGCGTCTTTATGATGGTCCAAGAGATGAGCTGCGTGATAGACCAACAAACGACAAGTGTATAGCCCCGATATCATTTCAGCAAGCTTCGCTTGATTCGTAGGCAGATCTATCGTCGGTTTGTCAAACTGCAGGCGACGTTGGGAATAGGCTACAGCGTTGCGGACTGATTCTCGCATCGGCCCGAGCATGCCCGAGGAGTATACGACGCGTTCGAAGTTCAATCCTGCCATCATAACCTTCCAGCCTGCTCCTTCTCCGCCAATGCAGTTACTTGCCTTGACCGTCACTTCATCGAAGTCCAAGGTACCGTTTGGTAGACCGATCCATCCTGAGAGCTCGTTGATTCTTTCGACAGAGAAACCCGGGGTTCCCCTCTGGACCAGGAAGGCGGTTAGATGTTGGTATTTGTCTTTGTCTTCCTTCTTTTCGCTTGACCGAGCGTAGACAACGTACGTGTCCGCTAAACCCGCGTTGGTTATGAACCGTTTCTTGCCGTTGAGAACATAGGTGTCTCCTTCTTTTCTCGCTGTTGTTTCGATTCCCGCCGCGTCTGAACCGACGAAAGGTTCTGTTATGCATACGGCCCCGATAATCTGCCCCTTGGCTATCTTCGGAAGCCATGTATGCTTCTGTCCTTCCGTGCCGAAGGTTAGTATTTGCTCGACACCGCCAAACATGCTGACAGCGTACGCTTCGGACAGGGCTGAACAGACTCTGCTGAGTTCCTCGGTCACGATGCTTGTCCCAGTAACGCCTGTGTCTAGACCTCCGTATTCGCCTGGGATTACAGTTCCAAACCATCCTCTTCTCGCGACTTCTTTCAGTAGGTCTGATGGAAATTTCTTTGTCCAGAAGGTCATCTCGCCCTCAGGGAGACTCTTGTCAGCGAAGGCTCCTGCATCTTCCATCAAACTCTTTTGCTTGTCAGTCCACCAATGGAAAGGTTCCATGCATCAACACCACAAGTACTATTCGCTACGATGCGACATGAATTTTAAATTTTCGCAAATATAAAAGCATGTTGATGTAGGCAGTCTTCTCTATCGTTGTGCGCGAGCGGTCGCGAGTGTCTGGTTGAGGCGCGAGAGAATACGTCAAGTCTTATATGATGAGTCTTAGAATAATGGGGTGTCTTGCTCAAGCTGCTGCAGGAAGATGGGTCGGATGAGAAAGACAATATTCAAGAAACTTGAAGCGCAGGGTCTCATATCAAACTATAATCATTTGAGAAAGAATTTGCCTCCGAAACTTCCTGAGAGGGTTTTTGTCTGGGACGAAACGCTGATGGAGGGTGCACAATCACCCGCAGTCTTCCTGACCTACGTTGAAAAGGTTAAGCTTGCCAAAATGATGGATGAGATGGGTGTGTCCATAATAACCGTTGGATACCCTGCGTTGTCTGAGGAAGAAAAGAGCAGCGTTCGAAAGATAGCCAACGAGGGATTTCAGCAGGCGAGCCTAGCTGCCTTGTCAAGGATGAGCCGAAATGATATAGACTCGTGTCTTGAGTGCGGTATAAGGGAGATTCAACTGTTTACTCCGTTCAATGGTCTGAACCTTCAGTACAATCTGAAAGCCACGAAGGAGCAGGTTTTGAAAGCTACCGTGGATTGCATCGAATATGCAAAGAAGCACGGAGCAAAGGTTGATTTTGTGTTGGAGGACGGTTCGAGAACTCCCTTGCCCGATATTTTGCAGATCTTTGGGACTGCAGTCAAAGCTGGGGCGGACAGACTTGTGGTCTCAGATACCGTGGGCTTCATGAGACCCTTGTCTATGCGATATTTGATTTCGCACATAAGGGACGGTCTGGCAGAACTGGTCAAGAAAGAGCTTTCGCTTTCTGTTCATTGTCACAACGATTTTGGGTTGGCCACGGCGAACACGTTGGCAGCTGTCGAAGAAGGAGTATCCTACGTGCACGCCTGTGTGGCCGGCTTCGGTGAAAGGTCGGGCTGTGCCCCATTTGAAGAAGTATGCACTGCTCTTGAACTACTCTATGACATTGACACGGGGATAGAGTTGGACAAGCTATACAGGCTTTCGCAATTAGCCGAGAAGACTTTCGCGTTGCCCATCCAGTTTCACAAACCGATGATTGGTGAAAACGCGTTCGCATATGAACAGGAAGGACATGTGCAGGCAATGCTGGCGAATCCGATGACGTACGAACCCTTTCCGCCTGAAATCATAGGAAGAGAGACAATCTTCTATTTTGGAAAGAATACCAAGAAGAATTTGGTCGAGAGCCGCCTTGACCAAGCTGGGATAAAGGCTACACCAGCACAGGTGGATGAGATTGTGAAGAGAATTAGAGGAACACATGAGAGCTTGGATAAGGGCGAAGCCCAGATGACCTTCTATCAAATCAAGAAGTTGATGAAGGAACTACGCAAAGGATTGACAGAGGAAGAATTCTGGAAGATGGTCGAGCAGATTACTAGACAAAAACCCAAGCTTCCTGCAAGTGAAACGAAGCCTACGTAGTCGCCGGGAAATTACCATGACGCTAGTGCGTGCTTGCAGACTTATGGCTGTTTCTCTTTTATTGGTCAGAACAGGAGAAAGTCAAATGGTGGAATGGGCGATAACCGGTTGATAGTAACAAGTTCTAGCCGATTACTTCAACAGTGGTTCCCAAAGCGTGTCCTGGCACTCCTTTTCGGAACTTGGCCTTGACGACTCCCTTCTTGCCGTGTAGACCTATGATTTTCCCGATAATCTTGTTTTTTCCCTCTTTCCAAATCACTTTTCGTCCGACGAGTTTGCCAGTTTCGGCGACTGAGTCTGTGTTGGCGAATTGGATTAGGCATTCCTTTGACATCTGGGTTCTGATGCCTATGTGATAGTTAACTATTGTTCCATGGATGGGTTGGGACAAGGTTTTTCACCGTTGCGATACCTCCTTTAGGGAACGGCTTGCTCTTAAACATGTTTCGCTTCACCTTGACGCCTGTCCATTGCCTTGGATAGTTTGTGCTCATTTGAACCTACTCTTGTGTGCAAACGTCCATTTTGACTGCAAAATCACTAGACTATCCTCCCGAATTGCCTACGTAGAGTGCATACCTTAATATGTGACCAAGCATATTGTATTAGTGCGTAGAATTTTCATAGAGAAAAATAGAGACAAAAGAGTTCTAAACCAGTTTTGTCATTTTTCCTGACCATTCTACTAAAAAATACGAGGTGAAAACTATGCAACTAATAAGTAAAGAGAAAAACATGTCTGCACAAGCTTGGACGGACAGAGCTCAAAGGAGGCACATCCCTAGAGTTGACTACTATTCTCAACTGAGAAGTTGGGTGCAGCATGTCATACTGGAAGCAGAGAAGAGCAAAGATTTCGACAAGAAAGATCAGTTCTTGAACCTTTTGAAGGAACTCTAGAATTGTCCCACGCTTTCCAAAGGATCAACCACAAAAAGCGCAGACAGACTGAGAAAAAACAAACCCTTACCCAACCAACAACAGCGACAGATACCCTTTGATCCCCCGAATCCACAGATGCCTCGCGATTTGTAGATCGCTCTCGAACTCAAAAGATAATAGCGGCGTTGCACATACATTATTGAAAGTCTAATCTCCCCTGAGGAAAGATGATTCTTGTATATTGAACAAAGATATCTCAAAATCAGAAAGAAAAGACCGCAAGAGCCAAGGAAAAAGAAACGAAAGAAAAAAAGCGCGTTTGACAGGTTCTGGAAGGTCGAATTCGCCAGAATAGGCTGCTAGAAGCGTGCGGTAAGCGTCATTACTGAGGAATAGGTAGGCGTATCTTACTTGGTTCTTGGTATGTAAATGCCATCCGGGTCAATGGCTCTCAGAAGCCTGAGCTCTTCACACATTGGATAGTCTGTGGTGGGAACTTTGTTAGGCACGATGAGTTCAAATTCCGTGCTTTCTAGCACTTGTTGGACTGAGACTCCTGGGTGCACTGTGGCAAGTCTCATGCATTCTGTTTTGGGGTCGAAGTCCATCTGGCACAGGTTTGTGACAACAAGTGAGGGTCCTCCTCCGAGCAGTCCTGCTTTTTCTCTTGCACCCGGACCTGTGAGAAATCCTGGGCTCGTTAGGTAGTCCAGCTTGTTCACCATCTTCCTTTTTTCGTGTGTCATTATGACGACTATCCGCTTGGCAGAGGATACGATATCGTTTCCGCCTCCGCTTCCAGGTAATCTCACGGTTGGTCTCTCGAAAGGCCCGATGTACGTGGTGTTGATGTTTCCGTACTTGTCAATTTGTGCGGCGCCGACAAAGCCCACGTCAACGTGTCCGCCTTGAAGCATAAGCCCAAGGGTCTCAATAATACCTATAGCTCCTGACGCACGGTATCCAAGCCTCGAATCGGCTATTGATAATGCTATGTCTTTGGCATTGGAGTCAATGAAGCCTGCTTCAAAGACGATCTTTGCACCGGGAGCGTGGGTTCTCTTTGCAAGGAGAGCAGCGACCATGGGCAGGCCTGTGCCGATGAAGACCACATCGCCGTTCCGTATTGCGCGGGAACCGCAAACTGCCATCAGTTCTAGGGTTGAGAATTCTTTTGGACTCGCGGTTTCTTTTTTCATTCATTCTCCCCTTCAATATGCAAAGGGTTTCTTGGCCTTGAGTTTCATGAGTTTTTCCAAACCGATTTTGTTCAGAAACTCGGTGCGATTTCTTACCCCTGTTATGTACTCTTCGCAGTATTTCTGCCATCCTTCTTCTGTCTTGCATTGTTCGTAGTATTTGCGGACATGCTCTATGTCGTAGTCGTAGTAGTTGTACACCATCATTGGATGAGAGCCCCATGGGCACTCGACAACATGAGTGACATAGATGTTGGGAATAACCGTTTGGTCAGGCTGAGAACGGATGAATTCTGAATCAACAATCTCCTCAGTCGTCACTATGACCTTCTTGCCCGCCCGGGCGCCTTCAACATCTTCGCCTTTTATGCCGTCTATCTGCACGTTTCCTTCCCTGTCTACCCGTGACGCGTGTACTATGCTGAAGTCCGGCCGCACGGATGGAACCAGGACGACTTTCTCTCCCGTGAAGGGGCAACTGATGACCTCTGCCTTCTTGGGTCTGAAGCGTGTTTTTGTAAGAAGGTCTGTTCCCAGCATGCTTTTCAACGGCATAAACGGTACTCCCAACGCACCACCAAGAAACCGCAGAGCCATGGCCAAGTTGGTGTAGTCCTCGATTTCAACCGTCCCTTCTCGAATTCTGCGCTGAACGTTTGGAACCAGTCCAATTCCTTCTATTGCAAAGAAAGCCAATTCAAGACGTGAAACTACTCTTGCGCCGCAGAGTATGTCCATATCCATTTCTGAACCGCATGTGTAGATCGTCAAGTTGCGTTTGCATTGCCTGACTAGCTCGTGTGCAAAAGCCATTGGCGGACGTTGGAAACCAAACCCTCCCCAAAATAGATGCGCGCCATCTGGGACAAGCTTCACAGCTTCTTCGAGGGAAATTCTCTTGTCTTCTACGGGCGCTTCGACCAACCGAACACCATCCCTTTGGATGTGCATTAATGTACCTCTTGCACATAGATTTTTCTGCTGACCTTGGTACATTTTCGAATGTGTTTTCTAGAGCGTGTTTTCAACTCAGCCCAATTTGCTTCTCTATCTTCGAAACTTCTTGGGGCTCTGGCTTGCTCGGATAGTTGTACAGTAGGCCTGTGGGTCTTTCATTATAATAGGGACGGTTACAGTCGGGGCACCCAGAAGTGCGAAAAGCTTCTCCGTCACCAATTATCCGCCTCAACACGCTTCCGCTGATGCCGAAATCCGTTAGGTGACCTTGGGCAAAGCGCATGCTTTCGAACTTGGAGGCTTTGGACAGAATCAGAAATCTGGCGGTTTGGATTCGTCGGTACTCTTGGATTGGAGGTGGTTTTATATCCTGCATTCTTGTACCGCGAATCGGAGTAAAGGCAAAAAGCGCAGGCAGCACGCCAATGTCAATACACTCCTGTATCATCTTGACCATTTCCCGCTCAGTTTCGCCTAACCCTACTATCAGATGTGTGCTGACGTTTCCTTCTCCAAAAATGCAAAGGGCCTTCTTAAGCATCCGAAACTGCTTTTTCCAGCGATACGGTCCTCCAGCCCGTTGACCTTTAACATAATCAAAGATGTCTTCAGCAGCAGCATCGATCGGTATGCCGATTCTCTGAACTCCCGCTCTGGCTAGTTTTCGAAGGTCACTGACCCTTGACGGCTGACATGAAACAGAGATCGGTATTTCGCCTCGGTCCCGTATTCTTGCGACAACGGAAACAACGTGGTTGAATACCTCCGGGTAGTTCAGAGCTTGGACACAAACGCGTTTAGTTTCGTTCTTTCTGAAGCTTTCATTGATGGCTTTGATGACGATTCCGGTTCGGAAAACTGGCCACGACACTCTCGAGAGCATACTGGCTGAACCGCGAGCTTCCCGTGCTTGAGAGCAAAAGCTGCAGTTTGCGCTGCACTTGTTCGGATTGTATGTCATCAAGTACGCGGTGGTCGGGTGCACTTGCAGCTTTGCCTTCGCTAGTCCTAGGGCGATTGCGGTTCCCAGTGATATGCGGAGCTGCAGAGGATATGCAATTTGCATTCTCGGATTTGAGTTCGAAGTCATCAATTCTCAGGCTTTTCGTATGCGCGTTTTGAGAGGTACACGGTTGAAGCAAGAAAGACGCCTGTTGCGGCTGCGATGATGTAGAGAATGCTTTGATTGTTGTCCTTGCTTTCGGATTGAGCAAGCAGGAGGCTATCATAAGAGGATCTCAAGCTGTCGTATGCCTGCTTCAGCTGGTTGTAGCTGTTCGTGAGGTTATTGTAGTTGAACAGAAGAACGTCGTACGTTTTGTTCTGTGCTTCTAGGGTGGCTTGGAGTTGCATGTATTTCTCGAGTAGTTGGTTTAGGAGGTAGAGTGTTTCTGATGAGATCACAGAGACTGTACGGTTGCTATGGGCGTACGAGAAATACAAGGTCGAGTATGTTGAGTCTAAGCTGTTCAGCGTCTTCGGCGTGATTTCCTGCTCGTCAACGAGCAAGATAGACGAGTAGTTCAGCAGCGCATTTGGAATTCTTGCTCGGCAGAAAAAGCCGTTTTCTTCTTGACCTCCAGCGTCGAAGCGTATTATCTTATTGCCTGTCTCGGCACCAATCTCAAACTCAAAGTTGGTGACTGTTGAGTTGCTGATGATGTCAACTTCAAAGGATTGATCTTGAAATTGTATGTAAAAATCTGAAAACCGACCCATCAGAGGGTTGTTGTCTCGGTTTCGAAAATCTATTTTGTATTGGGTGTCCCCGATGCCGTCAGCATTTGCGTCTGTTCCATTGTAGTCGCTCCAGTAGTTGCCTTCGCCATTGAGATCCCATATGTTTGGAAGAGCGAGTGAAGAATCAGGTTCGACTTGTTGCGAGTTATTCAAGTTATTATGGTAGAATACGTTGTTGCTACTGCCAGAGGCTATGTTGACGCCGAAGTTGGTACTCAGATATATCGAGTTTCTTGTGACTACGTTGTTGTTCGATGTTGACAGCACGATGCCGTACGAGTTCTCCGAGATTATGTTGTTCTTGACTATGTTGTTACTTGAAGTGTAGATGCCTATGCCGTCGTTAGTGTTGTGAGTCATCGTGTTGTTCGATACGATATTGTTGCTTGAGGTGAATATGCCTATGCCTTCTAAACTGTTGGTCATCGTGTTGTTGGAAACAACGTTGTTGCTTGAGGCGGATATCTCTACGCAGTAGTCGTTGTTTGCTAATGTGTTGCTTAAGATGGCGTTGTTGCTAGATGAGGATAGGTATACCCCCTCGTAGCTGTCAGATATGTTGTTCTCGACTATGAGATTGTTGTTAGCCCGGTCCATACGGATTGCCGCGCCCTTCGTTGTGCTACTGTTTCTTACGTGGAACCCACTTACCACCACGTTGTCAGCAGTTATGCTGATCACAGTAGAAAGCTGGCTTCCATCTATTGTCGTGATGTCTCTGCCTTGACCAACAAGCGAGATCCTCTTGTTGATGAGGAGAGTTTCATAGTACGTTCCATTCACGACAAATATCGACTGCCCAGATGAGGCGTTATCAATAGCTTCCTGTATTGTCTTGAACAATCCTGGGCCTTCTCTGCTAGGATCGACAGTCAAATCATACCCCTGTGCTCTTACAGAAACAGTGAATCTTGCCATCAATGACAAGAGGATGAAACAGGACGCCAAGAACAAAAGTGGACTCTTTCTCCGCAATGCATTCACGTTCCTGTTAGCTGTTGAGTTTGATTGCGACTAATCACCATTTGCATCTCCATTCATTTTCTCAATGCTCTCCCAAGAGCAATTGCAGTGACAGTCGCTGCGCAAAATGCTGGGATGAAAACTGTTGAGCTTATGGCTGGCTGGATGAGGCTCCACAAGACCGCAATGTATAAGGCGAGCAATACTGAGCCAAGCGCGGCGACTTTGACCAGACTAAGATTCCGCGCGTTAAGAGACGCTCCCTCCTGTTTCATCGTCGACTGCAAGAGATCCTGCGATTGCTTTATCTGTTGTTCTGTTGCAAGAACAACCGTATTGTTCTCAGCGTCTTGAAATCTGAAGCTAAGCAGCATGTACCTCTGCAGTTCCCAAGGTTTCCTTTTGGGCAGAATCCTTACGACGTTGCTTTTCTCCATTTTCTTTAGAATAGTCTGGATTTTCCTGATGACTTGAATATCTTGCGTTTCCTTGTCTCCCGATGTTTTCCTTATTACATCCCTGACGTCAGGAAACGTTAGGTTGAGCTGCAACTCTGCGATTGCCTCGGCGAGTGTGAATTGATATTCTCCTTCCCGCAACCGTATGTTTGCCTTCTTGAGGTCCGAACCCAAGGCTTCCTGCAGAGATTTGACCTCGTTTACCGTGAATTTACGCTGGGACACTTATACTTCCTCTTCAATAATTTCCGTTGAATTAACTTAAAAGCTCTTCGCGTCAGAGCATGGACATTTTCAATTCTTTCAACAGAGCAGAACCTTGGGGATTCTGCTTTCAATTCGTTCCACAGAAAATATCCGTAAGTCATTCAATTTGCAATAGTATTGTTCAGGGATGTACTGTGGCGAACTGTGTAAGCCAAGTTCACATGATAACTGTTCCCATGGAGAAGAGGTATAGGAGTAGCTTTGAGATTTTCGCCATGATGATCGAAGCAGTCAAGGGGAACAATGGCAACGGGTCCCCGAAATTCTCGATAATGAGGGACACAAGCATTAATTCTGCGCAGCTGAAGAAGTACTTGAGGTCTCTATCTGAAATGGGTTTTGTTGAACTTGGTAACGCTGGAGACCGAGTGGTATACAGGGCAACGGACCGGGGCCTTGATTTTCTTAGGCAATACAACATCTTGCAGAGAATGATGTTTGGAGCACAGTCTTAGCAAACTAGATCGAACTAACCGAAAACCTACATTCAGACTGCAGCACTCGGTCTGCAGAACAAATCTGGAAAGATCTGCAGATCCTGCTCGACACGGCTGTTCCAAAGGAATGTTGCAACATGGCGGAGCTCAATTTTTCGCCCTTTAACGGTTTTGGATACTGGTTTACTGATAGAGATTCGTGGTTCACAAACGATTTATCCATTAGAGGCTAAAGCAGACGGCTGGGTGCGTATGCATGCATAGGTCGAAGCTTGAGTCATACGAAGCTATTCTGGGTGCACTTGCGAAGAAACCTTTGAGTATCGACCGCCTAGCCTATAGGACAAACATGGATTGCAGGATCTTGAGTGGATACTTGACCTTTCTGATGGCCAATGGAGTCGTTGAAGAGCGGAATTTTGGCGACAAAACGTTCTTTGCCATTACCGAGAGAGGCGCTACGGTCTTCAGGACTCTTGATTTCCAGAAGTATCTGAAGAAACTCTCGAAGACGTTGATGACTATAGACGAAGCAATGCAGGATATACCGGTCGTTCTTAAACGCAGGCAAAAACCGCCTGAGTAGGTTTCGAACGAAAAGTATTAACGAAATGACTGAGCATCACAGCTAGAGGAAAATGGAACAATTCTCTTCAAAAACCGTTTGGCGCATGAATGAACGGGACCTTCTGTCTCTCTTAAACAGCGGGAGGCTCCTTCTTGGGACAAGAAAGATCAGTTTCTACGCGCCGAGCTTCATGTACTACCGCACAGCATACTACTGCTCTTCTGAGGCGGAGTTTCCGACTATTTCAATTACCGGAAAAGTCTGCGCGCTGAAGTGCAGACACTGCGGCGGGCTGGTCCTCGAGACGATGCACCCTGTAACGACTCCAGAAGACTTGTTTTGCCTGTGTGAAAGCATCAAAGCCAAAGGTGCACTTGGATGCCTAATCAGTGGCGGATGTTTGCCAGATGGTTCGGTGCCACTCGGAGAATTCGCAGAGACTCTTGGAAGAGTGAAAAATGAGCTAGGGTTGACAGTTCTCGTGCATTCCGGCATAATTGACTTTGCAACAGCCAAAGCATTGAAGAGTGCGGGAATCGATGCAGCGCTCATCGACATAATCGGTTCAGACGAGACGATAAAAGAAATCTATAACCTGAATATGACTGTTGAAGACTACGCGCGGTCTTTGCGGATTCTAAGACAAGCTGGGATCGTGACCGTTCCTCACGTGATCTCAGGACTTCATAAAGGCAGACTTCGTGGAGAGTTCAACGCTCTGCGGATGATCGAAAGATACAGTCCTTCTGCAGTTGTTATCATTGCATTCACACCGATTCATGGAACAGATATGGAGGGCACGGATCCTCCGAAGCCTTTGGATATAGCGAGAGTGATCGCGACAGCGAGGTTGATGTTTCCTCATGTGCCGGTAGTGTTAGGCTGCATGCGGCCTAAGGGCAGACATAGAGAGGAAACTGACATTCTCGCAGTGAAAGCAGGCGCAAACGCCATAGCCTTTCCAACAGAGGGTGCAATCAGGTTTGCGGAGAACAATGGGTATAAGACAGCTTTTTCCTCGCTATGCTGTTCACAAATATATGCGGATATAGTTCATGCATGAATGGTGAACCTGTTGACAGCATCTTGCACTTGTAGTGCGCGTGGGTCGGGGCTTAGAATTCCAGGAGAAGGAGATTTACGATTGATTTCTGGGTTCGGACTTTCCAATGATCTGAATGGTTTCAACCGTAGGGCCTCGAAAAGACTCGGTCTCTGCAGATTGTTGAACTCATGTTTTCGAAGCTCTTCGAAGTAAGTTCATTTTGACGAGGTCGATGGTCAGGTTCAATGTCGTGATGCTGCGTCGCGCCTTCCTTGAACATCTCAAATCCTAAGAATATTGACCATGCGGAGGCTGAGAGTGAGGAGAGTGTTTCTGGAATAGCTACCTGGGGGACATAACGGATTGAAAATTGTGCTACCCATACCGCTGCTGCGAACGCTGCAGCGAGCAGAGTGAGTACTCCTTTTCTGGCCTTTCTCAGCAAAATGAAGCTGCCGCCAACTAGGAGCATCGCGACTGGGAAGAGTATGAAGAACGCGACAGAAGCGTAGAGGTGCATAGGCCTTGCGTTCTCTGGGAAAATTCCGATTGCGGTCAAAGCAGCGGCGGCGAGTGTGAAGAGTATCGCGCCCAACCTCCCAAGTGTGTTCTGTTCGAGGATCGTGAATAGTCCTAGGCCAAATATGGCAGCTAGAATTCCTCCTAGGAAAAGGCCTGTATTGAAGAGCGTCGATGTTGCGCCTTTGACTATGCCTAGATCGCTCAATGCATTATCCGTCCAACTGAACTGCGGAGAAAGCGTTATCGCGAGTGATGTGCACGTGAAAGCCACTAACGGTGTGACTATGCCGCAAGAACCGAACATCCTTAGCCGCACACGTCCTCTTTGGCTCACCTAGAACCACCTTTCGCGTCATTTTGACCGCAAGAGTATTTCTATCTTGCCCATATGCGAACATGTTTTCCAAGTCAGACTTTTATCTGGCTTCCTTTTCTCTTAGCACAAAAGGCAGGATGTCTGCGGGTAATACAATGGAGAGGGCCTTCTGGATAATCTGCATAACTCATATGCTTGTTGAAGTCAACCTTCTGATGCAGGTCGCCCTTATTCCTGTAATCATCACAGAGTTCAAACTGGGTTTGGTTGAGGCCTCTTTAGTGGCCACCGTTCCCAGCTTTGTTCAGCTGATCATGAACATTCCCTCAGGCTACTTTGCAGAGAGATTCAGCCCACGGAATTTGCTGTTTGCGAGCATGCTAGTAGAAGGGCTGTCGGGACTCTTGGCAAGTCAAACAAACAGCTTCTGGGGCTTGATAATAGCGATATCTCTCCTGAAAGTCTCCTCTCCCTTATATCATGTCTTGGGACTGAGCCAGATAAGCCGGATCGTGAGACCCGAAAGCATTAACAAGGCCATGGGTTTCCATAACGCTTTGGGCAACTTCGGTTCAGCCATAGGAGTTGTCAGTCTTTCTGTCTTCTTGGCCACTGTGGGTTGGAGGTGGACTTACTTCTTCTGGGCGTTTCCAATCCTTGTCTGGGGAGTTGTATTGATAAGGTCCGAAGACCTTCGTGCTGAACATTCTGAGAAGAAAGAACTCAAGAGCAGGCCTGGTTTTCGCGAGCTTTCTTTTGTTGTTTCTTCTGGTTTTCTTGTTTTCCTGATCGCCATTGCTGTCCGGGAAATTGGAGCAACAGGAAGCTCCACTTTTATGACCACGTATTTCGTGAAAGAGAGAAGTTTAGCTGAATCGACAGCCAGTCTGATCTATGGTCTTGGACCTTTCGTGGGCATAGTAGGCTCTTTGTTTGGTGGCTATTTCGGAGAAAAAGCAGGAGTGAGAAGAGCTTTCAGTTGGATGTTGGTCGGTTGTACAGCTTCCCTATTGACGATGTTCTACGCATCACAACTTTACAGTCTTGTCGTCGTCTACGTTCTGTATGCTTTCTTCGGCAATGCAATGTGGTCGCCTATGAATGCGCTTGTTGCCAACATGGTTCCTGCCAAGAACGTTGGGATTGGTTTCAGCATATACTTCTTCACGGATGGGATAACAACCTCTATCGCACCTACATTGGTAGCAGGGGTCATAGAGCTGTCTGCCGTTTCAATCATTTTTCCTTTCAGCGCGCTTTTCATGTTTTTGACTTTGATAGTATTCCATTTCGTTCCCCAGTCCAAAAACGACCCAGCGAGGTTAGGCTGACCTTTTGAAGCTGCGGACATCGTCCCTGCGGTGTGCGATCTGGAAGCGCATTTAAAGTCCTTTGCTGCCTTCGGAACTCTGCGGGACAAAGGCCCTGAGTCTTCGCAGGGAGTGAATTCTTTCCTTGTCTCCTATCCTTGCCTCCTTCACAGTCTGCCTCAGAATTTCGATGGACTTGTCCATTGCTTCTCTGTCCACAGGAAAAGGCACACCGTCTTTGCCGCCATAAGCGTAGGAGTACTTCACCGGGTCCTTCCAGCTTGGTTTTTCGCCGTATATGACGTCTGCGACTAATGCGAGACCTCTCACTGTCGCTGGTCCGACGCCTCTGAATGCCAGTAGTTCTTCGTAGTCCTTGGGCTGAAAATCGTATAGCTTTTTCATGGTCTTCCAGTTTATGCTCCGCGGCATATTCATGAATTCTGCTTGGCGCTGTCTAATGCTGTCTTCTGAGACTGTTGGTATCCATTGGCTCAGGGTCTTTTGGCTGTCGGGAAGGGCTGATACGAGCGTGTTTCTTAGTCTGTTGGGGCTCTCCTTGACGATGTCTATTGAGGCTTTTCTACAACCTTCGCTCTGTTTGGCAGTCATGTCCAATGCTTTTTCTCTCTTCACATCGCATGCAATTGCGTTGTGCGGTTCAATAACAAAGCTTCTGACGTTGTCTGAAAGCCAATGGTAGCGTCGTGCAGTTCTGTCTAGTGCGCACATGCCCTGTTGGACAACTGCCCATTTCCTGTCTTCATTGAGGAAAAATGCGTGATGGTAGAGTTGGTAGCCTGCTTGGATTGCTGTGTTGTCCACTTTAGCAGTTATTCTACTTGCGTATTGGATCGACTTGATAGTGTTGTCCGAAAAGCCGAATCTCTCCCCGTTGGTCATTATTTCCTCAGGGGTCTTTCTGGAGGCTCTGCCTTTGCCGCCGCAGACCACGATGCCGTGTTCTTCGGGAATAACAGCCTTTTTCAGGATTCCCGTGACGACTGTTGTTACGCCAGATGAGTGCCAGTCATAGCCTAGGACACAGCCTAGAGCTTGAAACCAGAAAGGGTCAGAAACGTGTTCAAGAAAATGATCTGGGCCGTATTCGTCTACTATTATGTTTACTATTTCACAGGCGAGTTTTTGCATGCGGACTACGAGGTATCTTGGCGCTCTGCCGTAGTGAAGTGGAAGTTTCGCGAAGCCTGTTCTTTGCACGACACCACATCTTGGGGTAAGGACTGCGGAAACCAATTAGCTCTTTTGTTTGAGCAGGTGTCCTTCCCTGTCGATTTCACCCTCACGGATTCGAGTTGTAGATATTGCCGAATCGTTTTCAGACGGAACCATGTCGATGACTATGATCTTCAGTTGCGGCATTTCCATTTCTTTTCTCTTTTCGTTGATACTTCTAGCAGTCGGTTCTGTTTCCCTGCTTACGACCAATGCTTCGATGGGGCCATGCGAAAGCAGGACTCCACCGAAAGCATCGTCAATTGGGATGATCCGCGCTCTTTTCAATAGCCCTTTCTCATTCAAGAAGCTTCTCACTTCTTTCAATCGTTGTTCGTAGCGCGCAGTTACGTGGGGCTTTTTGAGCCTTTGTACGAATGCGTCGGAAGACATGCCTATCATCACATGTTCCCCAACTTCGAAGGCTTTCATGAGCAGCGACCGGTGTCCCTTGTGAAGCTCGTCGAAAGTGCCGCCGACGCCTACGGTTTTGAACCTTTTCTGCATTGGACTTCACACTTGACGCGTCTGATCTGTCTATAAGGCTATTTTGGTTTGATTTTCCCGTTTACGACATCCAGAATCTTTTCTGCAACTCCTCGCTTTCTAGTCAGTTGCACGTGCATGGTATTCTTTTTCTTGTCCAAAATGAATACCTCGTTTGTGTCAGTTCCAAAACCGACTCCTTTCTTGCCTACGTCGTTGACCACGATGAGGTCGGCCTTGGCTTCTGTCAGTATCTTGTATGCACTTTCAATCAGTTCTTTCTTAGGCATTTTGTACTCCGCACGAAAGGCTACAAGGAAAGTCCGAGGGCTAACTTTTTTCACGCTTTCAATGATTTTTGCCGTAGGCTTCAGCTTCAAGTTGAGTGAATTGAGCTTGTGCGTTGAAAGTTTGTATGAGTACGGTCTTTCAGGCGCCCAGTCAGCAGGAGCAGCCACAGCGATGACCACATCGTATTCTCTGGATCTCAATTCAGACACGACCGCTTCGTGCATCTGCGCGGTCGTCTCAACGGAGATCAGATTGGCTCTCAACGGAGGTACGGCTGACCCTGACCCGTAGACGAGTGTCACTTCTGCTCCTCGGCTCAGAGCTTCCTCTGCTACTGCCACACCCATTTTCCCTGAACTCTTGTTGGTCAGGACGCGGACAGGGTCAATGTGCTCGATGGTTGCGCCTGCAGTAATCAGTACTCTTAGTCCTGAGAAATCCTGCTTTGTTGCGAGTCTGCAAATGACAACCTCCACAATTTCGCGGGTTTCAGCGATTTTTGCCTTTCCTTCCTCGATTCTTGGGCCTATGAACTGGACTCCAAGGCCTTTTAGTTTGTTAATGTTCTCAGTCAGTATTGGATGGTTGTACATGGACTCATGCATCGCGGGAACAACCATTATTGGGCATTTCGAGCCGAAAGCCGTTGAGACGAAGGATGTGACTGTTGTGTCATCAATTCCGCAGGCAATTTTGCTTATTGTGTTCGCTGTGGCAGGCGCCACCAAGACCAGGTCAGCTTTCAAAGAATGCTCTCCGACCAAAGCCACATGCTCGATCTTCCCCGTTAGCTCCGTTATGACGGTGTTTCCAGTAGCCCATTCCATCAGGTATGGGTGAATGATCTTCTGGGCCATAGGTGACACTACCGCAGACACTTCGGCGCCATGTCGCATCAAAGCTCGGGCAATTTCAGGGCTTTGGACTGCTGCGACGCTGCCAGTTACACAGAGGACTATACTTTTCCCCTTCAGCTCTTTTCCCTCTGTTCCTGTGATGTCTTTCGAAGGATGTGTTGACAATTCCAATTCTCCTCTTCAACCTCTTAATTCGTCGGCTATCCTGTTTAAATCTTCTAGAAATTGTTCAATATGCTGTTTCTTAATATGAGGCATTATTACGATTCGAATGTGATGTGGGAAGAGGGAGACTGCCCATTTCCTAAGCCTCAATTCCTCAGCTACTCGGCGGATGTCGAGTGTGTTGGACTTCAGTCCAAGAATGTTCATCGTAGGTTGGGTCACTATGCTTAGACCTTTGATTCTCTGGATCTCTTTTGCAAGCTTAAGAGTCAAGTGCATGCAGTTCTTAACGATTCTTCTGTAGCCTGCTCTTCCTAAATGCTTCATGATTGTCCAGACTGCAATCGCCGAGGCGCCTGAACGCGTTCCGACAAGAGTAGCTTGTTCAGTTTCCCCGCCTGAAAGGTAAGGGATGTGCCATGACACCGCCCTCCTAAGGCTTTCATCTCGGAAGACTATCCCCCCAGCCGGAATTGAAGCCAAACCCATCTTGTGCGGGTCGATCGTGATGGAGCAGACTCCTGGGACTGCAAAGTCAAACTTCGGCACAGTGAATCCCAAGTCCTCCAGAAAAGGGAGAACAAACCCTCCGAAGGCCGCGTCAACATGGAGGTACACGTCCTCTTCTGAGGCAAATTCGGATAGTTCGCTTATCGGATCAACGACGCCTAGCCCTGTCGTTCCCGCTATACCAACAATTGCGACGGTTTTTGGACTTATTGCTTTTCTAACAGCTGCCACGTCGACTTGAAACCTGTCATTCAGGCTGACCCTCATGATTCTCATGCCCAACAAGTCTGCAGCTTTGTCGAAGGAACAATGGGCCGATGCGGGTACGATTACTTCGCAGTTTGTTTTTTTCGAGAGTTTCTTGGCAGCCCACAGAGCCAAAAGGTTAGCTTCGGTGCCGCCTGTGACTATGTGTCCCGAGGCTTCTGGATTTGAGAGAAGAGTGCCGAGCATCCTTATTGCTTCTTTCTCAAGTTCAGCGACAGCAGGAAAGAGTCCCGAGTCGCCTAGGTTTGTTTGAAGAAAGCGGTCATACACTTCTCTAGCTAGCCGATGGGGGCTTGTACACATGGATCCCATGATTCTTCCAGAACCGTACGTGAAATCTCCTTTGAGCCTCAGCTCCAATTGCTCCAGAAGTTTCTTTTCTGGCAAACCTTTGGTCTGTATTTTTAACGGCTCCTTCATGATTTAGTGGTAGGTGTGCTCTTCGTCCGGGTATGTGCCCGCATTGACTTCTTGCATGAATTTTGTCACTGCAACCTTTATTGTCTTGTTCAGGTCTGCGTATGTTTTCACGTATTTTGGTTTGAAGTTCTCGTCGTAGCCAAGTATGTCATTTATCACCAAGACCTGTCCGTCACAGTGTTTTCCAGCTCCGATCCCGATCGTCGGCGCGTCCACGGTTTCGGTTATTGTTTTTGCCAGACTTTCAGGGATGCATTCCAACACTATGGAGAACACGCCGAGTTTGTCCAATTCTTCAGCGTCTTGAAGTATCTGCTGGGCTTCTTCGGGCTTTTTCCCTTTTACATGATATGCTTCTGCCATCTGCGGGAGCATTCCCACGTGGCCCATCACTGGGATTTCCTTGCCTATCAGGGTCCTTATGCACTCTGTCTTTTTTCCTTCAATCTTGACTCCGTGTGCTCCCGATTCAACGAATTTCTTTGCATTTCTTAGACAATCTTCTGATGTGTTGTAGCTGTTTATGGGCATGTCTCCGATGATCGGCGTACTCCTGGCCCCCCTTGCTACCGCCTTGATGTGGTAGATCATGTCTGCCATCGTGACGCTTCTAGTGTCGCTGTAACCCTGTATGACCATCCCTGAACTGTCGCCGACAAGAATCAAATCTATGCCTATCTGATCCAGCATCTTTGCCATCTGAAAATCATAGGCCGTTAGCATTATGATTTTCTCTCTGCCTTTTTTCTGCCTAATCTTTTCTTGGAAGCTCATTTGATTCCTCCAGGAACTTTACGAAACTGGCGAGCGTTTCATTTACTGGTGTTGGAACACGGTGTTCTCGGCCCAACTCAACTATTCTTCCGTTTAGAAAGTCAATTTCAGTTTTCTTTCGCTTCAATATGTCTTGGCACATGGAAGAGAAGTTGGTGTAGCGAAGAATTTCTCTTTCAATTCTCTGCTCTAAACCTCTCGGAAAGGCTATTCCTTCGGCTTTTCCAACCTGAATGCATTCTCTGACAATGTTATGCCTAACACTCGCCAGCGGGTGGGTACCGATTTCATGATTTCTGACGCGGAAGATCGCCGTCAACGGGTTCACTACACTATTAACGACGACTTTAATCCATATTTCATGTTTGATATCCCTAGAAAGGCTCGTTTTCAACATGCTTACATTCAGGGTCTGTGCAACTTTGTCGGCAGGAGGATCATTCGCAATTGTTGTTTCGCCTCTCCAGTACTTCACTTCTCCAGGCTTGAAAAACTCGGCTGCCATGGTTGTTATGCCCCTCAGGACTTTGGGGCCGTACCCAACTGCGTGTTCAACAACCTCTTCGTTTCCAAGACCATTCTGCAAGACAAGAATAACCGTGTCTTTCCTGAGGAGTCTGCGTACTTCCTTTATGGCCTTCTCCGAGTCATAGGCTTTTGTAGTCAGGAAAATCAGTGTTTCTTCAGGTACTTGTCGAATCTTGGTGTCAGCATGCACATGAAAACTGCCCGTTACGTCCCCGGAAATTGACAGGCCGCTTGAATTTACAGCATCCACGTGAGCCTTGTTCCCAACCAACGTCACATCATTCTTCTCGGACAACAGACCACCGAGAACGCTTCCTATTGCGCCAGCGCCCAAGATGAAAATCTTGTTGAACATCACTTCACCGGCCCCTCGCTTGCGCCACATGCAGTTCTTTCTGCCGTTCTTGAAAGGTTTTCCCTGATCAGGATCAAGGATTCGACCAAGTTGTTTTCATTGTCAAAACTTCGCAGGATTTCTCTGCGGACTCCTGGGCTCTTCTTCTTCAGCTTCTGGGCAGCTTCAACCAGCTTCGGTGCTGTTCTTACAATATTGTCGACTATTGTGATAGTTGCTTTCTGGGCTGTCCGTGACAGAGGGTTGAGGTCTATTGCTATTACCTTTTTGCCCATTTTGACAAGAGCTTCTGTTCTGTCTCCATCTTCAAGTGGTACCATGACGACATCTGCCGCGAGTATTCCTCTTGGGTCAACGCGTCGCCTTTCGCTGTTCAACTCAGTGATTCTTGCAGACGCGTTTTCGCCGACTCCTAGAATTCCATGCGCGCCCGCCATTTCCAACAGCTTCTTCACTGCAATTTCCCTTTCGAGGGATCTATAGAAAAGGTTGACCTCAATTTTCGCGTGTGTAGCCTCGGCCAGCTTTGCGATTTCCTCGGCCACCAAAGCCGCAGCGTTTCCGTTGACGGATATCACCGGATTCTTTGCATCCAGAAACGCGGCTGCAGCTGCTTCTATGGCCCGCAATGCTGGCTTGGTCGTTTTCTCGCCCAGTAGATAATCGAAAGCTTCTCCTCGACCATGCGCAATAAGACCCGTTTCAACGACAGTTCCATCGAGAAAATGTTCAACGAGCTTCTCTCGAATTCGCAGGGATTCCGCTCTAGGGTGGTCAGCGGGTATCTCTGTGCTGTTCATTGAAGAAGCCGCGCTCCTTCGTCATCGACTTTGCTCACGATCGTTTGACCGTTTGGGCCACGTTCACGAAAGACCCGCAGAATCGGTCCAACATTCTCTTCGCCAGTCACGGTGAACACAGATTCTCCGAACATTGGCATGCTACAAACGATTCCGGCTTGATCCATCGCGTCTAAGACTCTCCTCACTTTTTCAGTTATCAATCCTACCTGCTCGGCGAATTGTCTCGAGAGCCTCATAAAGTTGATGATATTTGGTTTTTCAACCAGTTCGTTTATCAACCTGCCGCCAGATTCGTTTATGCGCATGCGAGTTGCCTTGTCGGTCAAGAGTTTTCTTGTGGAAAGAGGTCCGAAGGCGAGACATGCAACAACGGTGTTTTCTTGAACCGGCAGACGCCTTATCTTACCGATGCCAGGGGCGCCAGGTTTGATTCTGATTTCAAGCCCGCCGAACGTTTCGGCGATTACTGTTCCAAGCCCTGTTCTGCATTCAACTTCAGCAGTGTGCGCAAGCTGGGCAGCTTCTATTTTCTGCATTCCAAGGTCGAAAGCCTCGTTTAACGCTAGGGCAAGGCTCAGTGCCGCAGCGCCACTTGTGCCAAACCCGGTTCCTATTGGAGTTCCAATGTGATGCTCAACCGCGATTTCATGGTTCCGCATCTTGCTGAAGCGTGAGATAAACGTATTTACAACATGCTTGGAGACTTTGGCAGCGTTTGCGGAATGATTGTTGATGTTGACTCTTACGGAAGCTTTCGAGCCTTTTCTGATTTTGACGGCTGTTTTGGCTCCCAAACTCAGGGAAACACCAGCACCTGTGGAGCCCACGTGCAAAGCGTCTGCTGATTGGTCAAATATCTGGAACAGTCCAGTGATGTGGCAAGGCGCGAAGGCCACAGCTTCTTTCATACTCGCCGCCTAGAGGTCAAGTTTAATTGAGGTGGTTCAAATAAGAATTCTGTATGGATTGTCTATACATGTTTAAACTTGCCATGCTTTTCACTGAACCATACTAAAAGCTATTTTAGCTTCTTGAATATCTTTCCGCCATCATTGTATTCTCCAGTCACGTACTCGAATCCCTTTTCTATTAGACCGCATGCTTCTCCAGCATTGTGAGCTATTCTTGTAGTGAATCCATCGTCTGTGCTGTTGAACAGCTTACATTCCAGGTCTATGTAGATCAACGTGTTCTGAATGTTCCTATGGCCTAAGAGTCTCTGAACATGCAGAATATCCTTTGTTCTGTGGTATTCCATAGTTCCAAACCAATGTCTGAAGGTTATGAAAGTCACGTGTAGTAGTCGGGGATTCGCAAGTTTGTGAGCTGTCGTCTTACGTTTGTAGTAGAAGGCCCTTCGAAGCTGAAAATCATCGAAAATTCTATCTAAGCGCGCGCTATAGACTTCTCATTCATTTTCTTTGTCAGCATCAATTTCTCTTTTTCTACGCTTCTCCAATTCCTTTAGGAATTTCTGAGTTTCTTTGCCTTCAACTTCAACACCTGGGGGAAGCCAGTCTTTTCCACAATGTTGACATCTTGGGCGAATTCCTGCTGTTGATGGTGCTCTGGACATTTGCCCACAGAAAGGACACGACCATTCGATATACTCTCCTCCTTTCTTCCTATCAGGCATAGAGCAGGTATCTCCTCACCGTCAAAATTCTCTTAGAATTACCCATTATACCTCATGGACAACCATTAATAAGCTCTTGCTATTCTCTCGCGCACGTTCTAGACAGCCATCTCGGAATAGAAGAGAACTATTAACTATAGAAGAAAGTATATGCCCCTTTAAGTTGCGCTTTTTCCCTCTTAATGTTTGAAGGGAGTCTCCGCATTTTGGCAAGCACAAGATCGCGCGCGCGTCGCACCCATCTGGGGATCATCGCATCCATTCTGGATACTTGCCTCCACTACACCAAAAGAACCCAAGTGATGAGCCAATGCAACATGAGTTATCCGCAGTGTAACGGCTACTTGGATTTGCTATTGAAAGCGAATCTTCTCTCAATAGAGAATGACCGTCAGTCATTTCTTCTCAGAACTACAAGTAAGGGCAAAGACTTTCTGAAGGCATACAACAGCGTGTTGACTATGATGGAATAGTTCGCGCAGCGGGACGGTCGCCGTTTTTCTGCGTCGCTCGTCGTCGTTGAGGAGGAGCGCGCTGGCTTGTCCCTAAATTGAGTGAAACCTTATTTTGAGAAGTGGGGTCTCGTATTTTGTGTTACGCCCAAGCATAGGAGGTGAATCCTTTAGCTGGACAAGATGAACACGAGACCCTTGAAACCCTTTTTAGAAACGTGGACTTAAGCTTTGCTGAGGAAGCAGTATGCAGATGCTTTCACACGGCTGGGCCGGGTAGGCATCCTAGAAGTCCGGTGGGGCTTTTCAGAACTTTCATCGTCATGCACATGAAGGGTGTTCGCAGCCTAAGAGAGATGGCTAGGTTGCTGGATGTTGATGTTAGGCTTAGAAAGATCTGTTTGCTCAAGAAAGGCGAGAAGGGTTATCCACGGTCTGTTCTGAGCAGGTTCGCCCGAAAGGTAGGAGCAGACAAGCTTGAAAGCATAATAGAGGACAAGGTTGTTGCGCTCTTGAAGAGGAGCAGAGCTTCAGACGTTGACGCCGTGCTAGATGCTTCTTTCTTGAAGGCTTGGAGCACGCGCCACCCCAAAGACAGCCAAACAGGCTTCTCTGACGATGATGCAAGAGTTGGAAGAGCAGGCAGAACCTTCGGCTTGGGCTATAAGCTTCACCTGTCAATAGATTCTGAAAGCAGACTCCCACTGGCCAACGTTGTGGCTCCAGCAAACGAGAACGAGAAGAGACACACTCCGACCCTGCTGGAGAAGACAAGGCAAATCCTCTCCAACGCAGAGCCAAACTCAAACGCGTGATAGCTGACAGCCAATACAGCGACGAGAAAATCAGAAGAACTGTTGAAGCAGTGATTCCGTATCCTGCAAACCAGAAACGCAACGTTAAAGGTCTCCTCAGAGTGGATAAGAAATTCAGGATCTATGGACCCGAAGACCTGAAGAGGAAATACCACAAAAGACCAACGATAGAAGCCGTCTACAGCTTCTTGAAGACTCAATACGGCTTGATAATGAACAAGGCCAGAGGTCTTAAAAGCGTAGCTACTTACGCTCTCTACAGCATCATGTGTCTGGTTCTAAACAGAGAAGCAGCCGAAAACACTGGAAGACCCGACAAGGCAATATCACCAACCTACTTCAACACATAATTTCGGGACAAGGCAGCGCGCTAAACTTCTCCTATCCCTTTCCTTCTCCTTCCTGCCAACTCATTCTCCTTTATACTCTCTCACACAAAAAAACACACGCAAACATATATTCTGAAGAAGAGATAGTTGGATAGACAATTAGGGAGGCGTTATTTTGGTTAGGATAGAAAAGTCAGTTGAAATCAAGGCTCCGCCTGAGAAAGTCTGGGAAATGCTTGCTTTCGACAGGATGCCAGAATGGATGAGCGATTGGAAGAGCGTCGCTTTCACTTCCGAGGTTCGCACTCCCGAGGACAAGTATAGACTGGGTGCATCTGCTCACGTGACTGAGAAGCACACGAAATATGATCTGGAGATCACGGAGAGTCTCGAAAACGAGAAGATTATGGCTCGTTCGAAAGGTATCGGAGGGGGAAGAGTGACCATGACTCTAACATATATCTTGAAACCCGTTGAGGGGGGAACTGAAGTCACATATGCGGTGTATTGTGGGGGTTGGTGGATTCTTTGCCCAATCGTCGAAGGATTGCTCGGGGAAAAGCATCTCGGCGTCGAGACATCCTTAAACAACCTGAAGAGCATTCTGGAGAAGTAGATGCTCACTAGAACAGTAACCTGCTGAAATACTAGATTCTGCTTCAACTCCTTTTGTCGTTTCCTCCTTACTCAAGATTAACAATCCTAGGAGCCCATGTTTCTCGTTCGTCGTGCGTAGCGCGCATGCGTGTTCCTAAATTCGGTTCTTAATTGTAATAGGTGAGTCGCGTATCTCTTTCTTCAGGGGGTAATCCATGAAGAGATGAAGAGATACGGGACTCTTGAGACCTTGTTTGGCAAGGTCGACTTATCCTTTGCTGAGACGGTGCTTAATGAGTCTTACCATGCGAATGGTTCTGTTGGCAGGCCGCCGAGGAATTTGCTTGGCGTTTTCAAGGCGCATTTGTTGAGGAGGCTGAGGCATGTGCCGAGCGACAGGATGCTCGTGAGGCAGCTGTGGAAGGATCCGCGTTTGAGGCGAATCTGCGACATAGAGAAGAATGAGCCGCCCTATGGGATAGCAGTGTTGTCCAGGTTCAGAAGTAGGGTTGGACCTGAAAGGTTGATGCGAATCGTCGACCACGCCGTGAAGGTGCTCGTCGAGAAGGGAAGGATCAAGGGCGAGACGTTAGCGTTGGATTCAACGTTCATCAAGGCCCATAGCCGCAGAAGCCTTGATAACCGCACGGGCTACAGCGACCCTGAATCAAGGGTTGGAAGAGCAGTCAAAACAAGAGACTTGGGCTATAGGCTTCATCTAGCGGTGGATGCTAAGAGCGAATTGCCCGTCGCCATGACTGTGGCTTCGGCGAACGAGAACGAGAAGAAACACTCAATGCAGCTGTTTGAGAAGGCTTCACGCCACGTTAAGCCAAAGAGGCTGGTGGCAGATCCACAGTACAGTTCACAGAGCCTGCGAGACGCAGCCCTCAAGCAAGGAACGGTGCCTGTCATACCGTACCCGAGAAACCAGCAGCGAGGCGTCAAAGGCATTCTCAGAATCGACAGGAAATTCAAGAGCCACGGACCACAAGAACTGAGACGAGCCTACAGGAAGCGCGTCGCAGTGGAACGAGTCTTCAGCAGACTCAAGAACCTCACAGGCCTAACCCAACACAACCTGAGAGGACTGGCCAAAATCACATTTCACGCTCAACTCTGCCTGCTCATCATGCTCCTCACAGCACAAGCCGCTATAAACACGCACAAACCAGGCAAAACCAGAAGCATAAGATACTTCGCAAACTAATTTAGGAACAGGCATGCGCGCTACTAGCGCACGCTAATTCCAACCGCAAAGACTACATAGAGTCAGCTTCTACTATTGTGTGAGAGACAGTAGTTGGGATGATTGTATGGGTGAAATGTTGGCAAAGGACGTGATGATAAAACGCAAGGACACTTATACGATTAGTCCGAAGAAAAGGATTGCGTTAGCACGCTTGCGTATGCTCAGACAAGGCGTCGGAGCTCTACCAGTCGTGGACGACGACAACAACCTAGTGGGCATAGTCACTCTTCGAGATATCGACCTCGCTGGAGAGAGAACTAACGACCTCTTTGCTGAGGACCTGATGACCACCGACGTAATCACAAGGCGTGAGAACGCTTTGGTAAGTGAAATCGCTGAAACCATGGACCGAAAAAGCATCCAACGCATACCTATCATCGACAAAGATGGTAAGTTAGTTGGACTAGTAACTCAATCTGTTGTAATTCGTTCGTTGATAGGTAAACTGATGTCCAAGAGCAGTTGAAATCGACAAGTGCCCGCGCTACGGGAGATATTTTACCCGCGTAAAACATCTATTCGAGCCTAACCTGCTACCTGCCTAGCACGTCTTTAGCAAGACAACATACATCGTCCACGTCTACTGAGTATGATTCGAGGAGGAGGGGGGGGGGTAAAGTTTTGTCCTTATCCTGTGCTTTCTCTTACTCTCTTAGCGCGCGCGTTTTGTCAGGGTTCACAAGCAGGAGTTCTGGGGCAGGGTACTGAAAGGAGAAGGAGAAGATGATTTACAGGAGGCAAGTTCCTTCTTGCCCTGCCCTTGAACCCTTACTCTCCTCTCTCTACTGAGTATAATGTACGGTTTAATGGGATACGTCTTCCTTCTGTTGAACGGGTTGACTCAACGTTGAAAGTGGCAATCGAGCTTGTTGAACGGAGAGAAAACCTGCCTTTTCTTTCAACAATATAAGCTCAACTGACACGCGATCGGCGACTGAATAAATGAATGGCACAAGCGTGCGCCTAGCTTTTGACTGATGGAATCTTCTTCTAGACGTTGGTTAAGCAAACTTTTAATCTCATTCTAGCGAGTGTAGTATGGGTATAATTCTGAAGAAAACTGGTATCAGAATATCCCTTCTGATGCTCGTATTCTCATTGTCTTTGATGCTTGATGTTCAACCAATCAAAGCAATTGGAACTATTTACATTAGGGCTGACGGCTCGATAGACCCGCCAACAGCTCCGATACAACGAAACGGCAACGTCTACACTTTGACTGGCAACATCACCAGCGATACTGATGGCATAGTTGTTGAGAGAGATGGCATTGTTTTGAACGGGGCAGGTTACGCTGTGACGGGAAGTGGAAGCGGTAACGGAATATGGCCTACGAACAGGAGCAAGGTGACAGTAAGAAACATGAGGATAAGAAACTTCTACTATGGCATTGCGCTCGAATCTTCTAACAACAATACTTTGTTTGGCAACAATATGGCGGACAACTCTGACATAGCGAATAATGATGTAGGAATCGACCTTGGTTATTCTTCAAATAACAGCGTATTTGGAAATAACCTGCATTCTAACGGTTGCGGCATAGCTGCATATTATTCCAATGACAATAGCTTATATGAGAACAGCATTACGGACAATGACGTTGGCCTCGAATTGGCTTTCTTTTCAAGCAACAACAAAGTCACGGGAAACGTGATAGTGAATGACTCGGTTGGTATAGAGCTCAGTTACTCCTCAAACGGCAACGAAATTGCTCATAACAATGTGACAGCAAATCTGAAAAGCGGCATAACTGTGGGCTATAGAGTACCCGAAGTAAGTGGGGGCCTATATTATGGAGGGTGTTCAGGCACTAATATCCTCAAGAACGTCATAATGTTCAACGGAAGAGGCATCGGCGTCATTTGTTCAAATCAAACCGAAACCTTCCACAACAGGCGCGCGCGCAGAATAATAGCATCGAAACCTACATCGACACGTCGCTGGGCACTCATTGGGATGACGGTTATCCCTCTGGCGGCAATTATTGGAGCGACTACAATGGAACGGATGCTGACCAAGATGGCATTGGCGACACGCCTTACATCATCGACGAAAACAATACGGACCACTACCCGCTGATACAGCCGTACGTGAATGTGGTGGGAGACATCAACGGCAACGGCAAAGTGGACATGAGAGACGTGGGCTACGTTGCGAGACGTTTCATGTGCATTCCCGCTGACCCGCTGTGGAACTCAAGTGCCGACGTCAACGGCGATGGGAAAATCAACATGGTAGACATAGGCACCGTGGCAAGGCACTTCGGAGAATACGAATCCAAGATTCAAGGCACTCAGAACTCGTTGACCATACTGGCTTGGACTGACGCTTCATACAGCTTTGTTCCAGTCAATGGATGTTTCTCTATCAGCCGTCTTTTGGTTCAATACATGAAGTAAATCTGGATTTTCCTTTTCCCTATTTTCCAGTAAATCCTAGTGTAGCAGAAAGACTTCAGGGTGAACCGATTCTAATAACAGCGTGCACTACCACAGGTCAAAACGAAATGGAAGGAAGGTTGTTGAATGCAACCCTATAAGCATCATACACTTGGAATGGACTGGAGATTACAGTTTCTGAAGCTAATCCAGCCTATATGGTGTTATCCTTCAAATCCCTGACATAAAGAACCTGACGGATTGTCTAAAGGTTTTGGGTTTTGGGGTAAAGTCTAGCGCGCGCTCGGGGGATGGTGAAAGCTGCGGTTGGCATAGGCGAGTTCATCGGTTTCATTCACAACGCGGGAACCGCTCATCCAAGTCCATTCTTGTACGAACTACCTGAAGCCATGTTCGAGGATGTCTGGCGATCCCACGTGTTAGCTGGTTACCAGATCGCTTGCTTCTCATATCCAGAGCTGCGCCGAAGTAAGGGTTCCTAGCGGTCTTCTTGGGGTCGGGAGCCGCAGAGATGAACGTAGAAGGCATCGGCGCCTACTGCCTGTCCAAGGCAGCGGAAGAACATTTGGCGAAACAACTCGCCGCCGAAGTCCCAGAAATCACTTGTTTCGTGTATCGACCTGGGGCTGTCGAGACTGAGATGCAGAAGAGTGGTCGGGAAGCAAAAGGCAGCGGGGCTAAAGTGTTACACCGAGTCTTCGGAGAGTTGAAGGAGCGGGGAACCCTCTTGACTCCCGAAACAGCTGCGCGAGCATTAGTGCAGATATTAAAGCGAGACCCACGCCGTTTCCACGGCAAGATAGCTACCTATAAGGACGGATTGTGAAGGTAGCACGCGAACGCCATGGATAGAACATTCTAGCGACCGCCTCCAGGAATAAACGTGACATAGAAAAAGGAGGGGTTGCGCG
>CAVYNL010000013.1:0-175767 GCA_963769845.1 Candidatus Bathyarchaeota archaeon
ATAAACGTCCATCATCCTTCTAATCAGGTAAAGCCCGTAGCCTGAACCTTTGCCCGTAGTGTAGCCTTCGCTGAAAAGCTTGGGTTTAGCATCTTGAGATATGCCTACGCCGTCGTCCTCATAGACTAGTTTCAGCTGGTTTTCAGATTTCTCGTAGCGGATTCTGATTTGAGTCAGCTTCTCGCCATACTTTAGCGAGTCGTCAATCAAATTGTAGAAGAGTTGTCTCAAGAGCGAGTCAGCCAAGAGGGTCAACCCGCCGCAGTCATTCACTATTTTGACGCCTTTCAAGTCTGGAAACAGCCCAACAGCCTCTTCTACAGTCTTCTTCACATCCATGTAAGCCAATTGCTCAACGCCCAGCTTCTCATAGGCTGCTGCAAAATCAAAAATCCTCATCGACTCCCGAACTGCCACCTCAATACTTCTCAGGCTTTCTATTGTGTCGGAGTCAGCAGTCAGCCTCTTCTTGAGTAAATACGCGTTTCCCACAACTGCTGTTAGCTTGTTTCGAGCGTCATGCCTCGTGAGGCTGCCGACAACTCTCAGCTTCTCATTCATCGCGTCCAGCCTTTTCTCGGCGTTCTTCAAGTCAGAAATGTCATGGTACATTGCGACAATCCCAGCGACCTTGTCTCCAACTGTTATTGGAGCAGCCGATACAGCTACTTGAACTAGTGACCTGTCCTTCTTTCTTCTGACCGTGTCGTGGTAAACGTATCCTTTTTTTGCTTCTTTGTCGAAGGCTTCTCCTTCTTTTCTTCTGTCATCCGGAACCACTACGTCATTGATACATTTGCCTTGAACGTCGGCAAGAGAATACCCAAAAAGCTCCTCGAAGCGAGGATTAATGTCCCGTATTCTAAAGTCTTGGTCAAGATAGGCTGCAGACTCAGGACTGCCCATGAATAATCCTTCGAATTTTCTTTGGCTCTCTTTCAAGGCCATTTCTGTCTTCTTGCGTTCAGTTAGATCTCTATGTATTACCTCTATGCCGATTACCCTGCCTTTCCTTTTATACGTGCTGACGCTGATCTCAAGTGGAATGGATTCTCCTTTTTTGTTCATTCCTCTTATTTCGTATACGAGGGGAAGCTCCTCTTCTGAGTAGCCTTTTTGATATTTTTCTAGAACTAGGGCGTGATCGTCAGGGTGGACAAAATCCAGGAACGCTTTGTCTTTCAGTTCTTCATCAGTGTATCCGCATAATTTCTTGAATGCTTTGTTGTATTCTATGAGACGCCCTTCTCTTCCAACGAAAATGCCCACAGGATCCTGTATACTTTCATACAAGTCCCTAAACCTTTGCTCAGAATCCCTGAGTTCCTCTTCCATCCTCTTCCTTTCTGTGATTTTTCTGTGCATCACATTTATGCCGATGATTCTGCCTTTCGTTCTATACGGGCCTACACTGATTTCGGTTGGGTGACTTTCTCCCTTTTTGTTGACTGTTCTTATTTCATATATGAGGGGAAATTGGTCTTCCGAATAATTTGTTCTATATTTTTCTAAAACCATAGCTCGATCTCGGGGTGGACGAATTCCAAGAACGTTTTGTCTTTCAATTCTTCGTCGGTGTATCCATAGTGTTTCTTGAATGCTTTGTTGTATTCTATGAGACGACCTTCTCTTCCGACATAAATGGCCACGGGCTCTTGTATACTTTCATATAAGTCCCTGAACCTTTCCTCAGACTCTCTCAGCGCCTCCTCGCTTTTCTTGCGTCCTGTGATGTCTTCAATTGCACTCATAAAACCTGTTGGATTTCCAGAAACGTCTCTTAGAAGGCTCGCGGTAACCGACAGTGCGTGTTTACTGCCATCTTTGGCGACAATGGTGTATTTTATGTTTCTCATGAGACCTTGCTTCAGAGTTTTTTCCATGTTTTCCATTGCCCTCTGCCGGTCTTCCTCAGCAATAGGCTCTAGAGCACTTCTTCCAACAGACTCACTTTTTGACGAATATCCAAAAATCTCCTGAGCCCTTTCATTGTAGTCTACAATTCTACCATTCAGATCAATGACGAGAATGGCGCTAGGAGATGTGTCGAATACACTTTGCAACCTCGTCTGCTTGTCAAATAACTCACATTCCGACTTCTTGCGTTCTGTGATGTCCTTGGTGAAAACACAAATTCCATTCTTCGAGGGGTACGCGTCGATTTCGAAGACGAAGCACTTATCTCCCAGCCGATATTCGTTTATAAGAGTCTGATGCTGTTTCGTCTTGATGACACTTCGGTAAAACTCTTCAACTTTCGTGCCCTTAACATCTGGGAAAACCTCAGTAAGAGATTTTCCAATTGCATTTTTCGCTTTGATGCCCGTTAGCTTTTCTGATGCTTTGTTCCAATATGTGTACCTAAGATCTTTGTCAAAGGCGAAGAAAAGATCACTAATACTTTCAGCAAGCTCCCTATATTTCTCCTCACTTTCTCTCAGTAGCCGTTCGCTTCTCTTTCTCTCGGAAATGTCTCTGATTATCCCTTCCACTCGAAGCAGGTTGCCCTTTTCATCTTTCTGAACAATGGCACTGATCGAAATTTCAATTGTTGAGCCATCTTTTTTCTTCCAAGTTAGCTCGTGGTCTTTGACATAGCTCTTTTCCGCAAGCTCCTGTAACAGACTCGCTCTAGATTCAGGGTTGACATACAATTCGACTGCACGGCTTCCAATGAGATCACTTGGATTGCTATACCCCAAGATTTTCGCTGCTGCCAGGTTTGCCGAGACTAGTCTCCCGTCAGGTCCGCTTATCATTATTCCGTCAACTGTAGACTTGAATAGCAGTTCATAATCTTCTTTCAAAGAACTTAGAGCCGTTTCTAATGTTCTCTGTTCCGTGATTTGTCGAATTGCGTGCCCCAATTCGCAGTAGACTGTTTCTGGATCGCCTGTTTTGTTCAAATATCGACTTGCGCCCAGATTCAGCGCTTTTATCGTTACTTCTTCTCTGCCTTTTCCAGTGAACATGATAAATGGGATATTGTTTCCGCTTTTTCTCAGCATTTCCAGAAATTCAAGCCCGTCTTTCACGGGCATTTGATAGTCTGAGACGATTGAGTCGTACTCTTTCTCCTTCAGTTTGTTGAAGGCTTCTTCAACAGAGCCTGCAGTGTCAACGTGAAACGGGCCCTGCAACTCCAAACATTGCTTCGCAACCTTCAACAAGCCAAGCTCGTCATCAACGTGCAGGACACGAATCAGTTTCTTTTCAGTGGAGCCCACAACTATCTCGGCGCGTGACTGAACAGCAGATTCAACCATGCAAACCACACTTTACACTAGTCCACTACACGCACGTACATCAGTAATGTTGTCCTTGGATGTCCTTCTTCTGATTAAACACTTATGAACACAAAATCAATACCCTGAAATAACCCGCGCGCGCTTAGCTCTACTTCAAAGCCCTTTTGATGACTTCCACCGAGAAGGGCTTTCCATGCCCAGGATAGACAGTTGTTGCGCCAAGTTCCAACAATTTCCTCCAGCTTTCCTTAACTTTCTCGATGTCTTCAGCCAAGATGGGTAATCCAGGATTACGCCTCAATGGAAGCTTGTTCATCGCAAGATCTCCAACGAAAGCTTCTCCTGAATCTAGGAGCACACTAACTGAACCTATGGTGTGCCCAGGAGTGTAGATCACTTGTCCAGGAATCCCATAATTCTCCAAAGATAGGCCATCATCATCTATGACCAGTCCAACTTCACTCAAAGGAAACTTCGCACGCGCTGCAATAATCTGAAGAAACGTTTTTTCGTTTAACCACCCCCAAGCATTCCCCTTCGCAGCTTTGGGCATGTGTGTCTCCTTCCATTTTCCAGTTTCAAGGCACTGCTTGTCCAGTCGATGCATCGCTATTTCAGCCCCCGTGAGTTCCTTTAAGTCCTTGGCCGAGCCCACGTGGTCTGGATGCCCATGGGTGATAACAATCAGCTTGATGTCGTGAGGTTCCATCGGAATCTTCTGCAGCGCTCTAGTAAAATCAGCCTTCCTACCAGGCATCCCACCATCAATCATTATGACTCCTTGGCCTCGAATTACGTAACAATCGTTAAATCCAAGAGACAAAGGAAAAATCTCTGTGTTCATCTAAGCACCCTGCCTGCATGAAAGATGTATTTAGCAGGTGTCTATTTTCATTTTCGTTTTCTAAATAACATTGTCTCATCATGATTGCGCGCGCTATGGCTTCTAATGGACGGTTAAAGACTGTATACTCGATTTCGATACTATCTAAAGTAGATTCTGATAGATCCTTCCTGTTCCATTAATGTCTATAGATGTATACTGGATCGGGTATACAGTATATGGAAGCCAATAATTGATTATCCACTAACCATCGTCCGTCGTGGTCGTCGTCGTGGTTCGTGGTCGTCGTAGTCCGTCCGTCGTCCGTCGTCGTCCAAGTTGGTTGGTTGGTTGGGGTAAAGTTTTATCCCAAACCCAAATCAGGTGGGAAACACTGTGCTTGTTTCTTGGGGCGCAGTGTAGATTTCGGTCACATAGTTATCCGAGTCGCAGAAGGAAACAGCATAATATCCGTGTGTGAACTGGGGATGCTCTTCAGGAGGAAACAACGGAGCGAAACCGCTCATTTTCATTTTTGTGGCTATGGCATTCACAGTCTTCTCGTCAGGAACCAGTATTGCGAGATGGTCAGCAACTGTAACCTCTTCACCCGTCGGGCGTTCACGCTTGACTCTTGAAGGCTCCGACTCGCACACCCAGACCTGAAAGTTTCTATTGGCAAACGCCATCGTTGTTCTCTCATCAACCATGAGTCTGCAGTCGAGTCCCGTCAGCAAAACCTCATAAAATTCCCTCGAATTCTTCAAGCTAGACACTTCGATACTGACATGACCAATCGTGGACTGAACTGCCTTCTTGTTTGACATCATCACCACATCTCCTGTCAACAATTAGCCTTGTTATCAACTGCACGTTTATATTAATGTAAATTGCTCGTTGGTGGGTTAGAGTGAATTTTTATCCCTAACCCAAACGCAACTATTTCTTACCTGCCGAATGTTTTGCAGGAAGCGAAACCTGCCTTTTTTGCTTTCTTTTCAGTTCTTTCTCTCGCTGCAATTTCTTATGCTGCTCCAAACCTGCAGCTTTCTTTTCTCTTCTTGACAAAAACTCATCAACCTTAGCAGGCAATAGAAGCACTACGCATTCTAAAGTGTTGTCCTTTCGCCTCACCTGAAGAGCGTATACTCGATTCCGATACTACCTATATACCTACCCTATAATGACTTGCTTCTACTATCTGTACAGCTATCCAGAACCCAGTATACACCCTGCTAACCACCCCTTTTCCCCATACGTCAAGTCGGGTTGGTTGGTTGGGGTAGAGTTTTATCTTCTTCTCTCTCTCTCACACACACAACAAAAAACTCTCACACACACTAACAATCTTGTTCTGTTAACACTCTCTGATATACAATCAAGGCTAGGGAGTTGTCAAGCACAATCACCATTAACCAGCGCGCGCTTAGTCGGAATGCGACTAAACAATCAACAAGCAAATATCTTTGAAAACGACAGAAGTACATCAAGGGAAGAGTTCTGTCACTTGACTCCCATTATAGCGGACAAACCCAAAATCCTCGCCATATCAACTGGGTTGTTCTTGACAGCGCTTGGACTAATGGTCATTTTTGTATTCTCAACACAAATTCTGGTTCCAGCCCAGCCTGCAACACCTGGACACTATGAGGGGATTGGAGGACGTGTAGTGTGGCGCGCCGGGCAACCCTCGCAACCCGAACATTTTGAAATGTCCTTCCCGAACCTTCCAGCGGGACTCGGTCTGATACTGGCCGGCTTAGCGATTTCTGCCTGGGGTCTACTCTTCCACAAAGGTGAGGAAAATGATTCCTCACTATAGCGCGCGCTTAACGCCTAGTCTAGAGAGAACGTAGAATTCTTGACACCTGATCTACGTCTGTCAGTGGACTTTTGCATACGAAATTGGTGCAGATGTAAGCTGTTGTTTTGGAGTCTATGGTTTTCATAAGCCGTGTGTAGCCCGCGATTTCCGCTAGTGAGTTGTCATTGCCAGACTTGAACAGAACAACTTTGTTGGGACAATAAACTGCGTTGACGTTCTTCAGCATGTTAAGAGTGCTGCGGGATAGTGGATCGCCTACGACCACTATCTCATGAGCGGGGCCTACCAAGAAAGTGGCTGCTGCCAGGAACATTGTGTTTCTTTGTCCTGAATGAGCGTTGATTGTCTGACCAAGAGCTGCAGCCTTTTCCTCATAATCTACTCTTCCTGTCAGGCGACTAAGTCTGGCCAGGTTAAGAAATGCTACAGAATTGCCAGAAGGAATTGCGCCATCGTTGAATTCCTTTATGCGAGGGAGCTCTCTTGCGCTTGTTTCAGGAGCAAAGAAGAATGCTGTGCCTTGTCTGTCCCAGAGTCTTTCGATCATAATATCCTGCAATTCCAGCGCTTTCTTCAGCCAGTCGCGTATGTACGAGGCTTCATATGTTTCGATCAGTCCCCAAATGAGAAAAGCATAGTCATCGATCATTCCTTCCACAGCAGCTTCCCCATCTTTGTATCTGTGAAGCAGGGTTCCGCTTTGTGTTGTCATTCTCAGAAAGATGAATTCTAAAGCCTTCTCGGCAGCTTCCGCATACTTCTCTGAATTGAAAGCTTGTGCGCACTTCGCAACGGCCGCGATCATCAGCCCATTCCAGTCGGTAAGGATCTTTGTGTCTTTGAATGGGCGGACTCGTGTTCGTCTTTTTTTAAAGAGAGTTCTTGTCGTTCTTTTTGTGAATGCTTCAAGATAATCGGGGGACATGTGCATTTCTGAAGCCAGTTCATTCAGCGATTTCTTCAGGTATAGAATGTTTCCTCCCGAGACGCTATCATGTAGTGGTGTGAAATTACCCTCCTCGGAAACGTTGAATATCTTGCAGAACAGTCCAGCTTCATCAGCAAGTTCTTTAGAAATCTCGTTTCTGGTCCATAGATAGAATTTGCCCTCTTGTCCTTCGCTGTCTGCGTCTTCTGCAGAATAGAAACCGCCCGTCTCGTCAACCATCTCAGTAAGCACATACTGCAGAATATCTTCAGCCGTTTGTTTGTACTCCGTTTTGTTAGTCGCCTGATAAGCTTCCGTATAAGCCATGCACATCATGGCTTGATCATACAGCATTTTTTCGAAGTGTGGAACAAGCCATTTTGAGTCGGTTGAATACCGGTGAAAACCGAAGCCTAGTTGGTCGAATATTCCTCCCAGTCTCATTCTCTGCAGTGTTTTCTCAACCATTTCAAGCGCCTGTTTCGTGTGTCTGGTCTTGAAATATCTCAAAAGAAACAAGAGGTTGTGCAGACTGGGAAACTTGGGTGCGCAGCCGAATCCGCCGTGCAAGCTATCAAAACTGTCAAGGAGCATCACGTAGCCTTCGTCAAGCAGCACTCGACTGACAGCTTCTTTTCGGTCACTTGCTCCAGAGCTTTCAATGACGTAGTTGGCAGATCCCTCAGCTAATGTTATGATGGTCTGTCGACGTTTTTCCCAGCTCTCCCCAATTGATCTCAGTACCTCGATCAGTCCGGTCATTCCCGCTCTGCTGGTTTTCGGAAGATACGTTCCCGCGAAAAAGGGCTGCTTCTGAGGAGTCATTATTATGGTTAGGGGCCATCCGCCTGTTCCAGTCATCATCACGGATGCTTTCATGTAGATGTTGTCTATGTCTGGTCGTTCTTCTCTGTCAACCTTTATTGATATGAATTTACTGTTGAGTATCTCTGCAACTTCCTCGCTTTCAAAGGATTCCTTCTCCATCACGTGGCACCAGTGGCAGGTGGAATAGCCGATTGAGACAAAAACAGGCTTATCCTCAGTCAAGGCTTTGCTGAATGCTTCTTCACTCCAAGTGTGCCAGTCAACTGGATTGTAGGCATGCTGTTGCAGATATGGACTCTTTTCATTGATTAGACGATTAGGCTTTTGCTTAAATCCAGACATTCAACTGAACCATACCTAGATAGTGATCAAGGTTTTATTAAGGCAACGTGCGTGCAAGATACCATGCGTATCGCGTCCGTTACTGTGCAAAGAAAGTGCGCGTTAACAATCAGCTTCACGTGTCAAACTATGCTCATGCTCGGTGCAACATTGAAACGAATGACCAAAGCTTGGTTATTTGCACGTATTGAGACTTGCTCGTCAGTTTCTCGTATTTTTCTCACACGCTTACTGCTTGGCTGATCACAGGTTTGGGGTTTTGGGGGTAAAGTTTTATCTTTCTCTCTCTCACACACACTTTAGCTAACTCTCTTTTACTCTCTACAAAAAAACAAACAAATAAAAAACACACACAACAAAAAAACTCTCACACAGACTAACGCGCGCGGCCTCGGCGATTTACACTGACGACGCTACGCACGTGGCTTGGCACGTTGGTGCACGCGGTACGCAAAAGTTTATACAAGCTTTCAGCTTCTGCTGAAGGACATATGACCGTCCAAATCACAGAATTCGCGAAGAAACATTTGCCAACCATTGTCAGATTATTGAATGATGAGTACAGAAATTCCAATGAGTTCATTCCATTCAACGAAGAAAGAGTCCAGTCCGAAATCAGGAATCGCCGTCTCAAGCTTCTTGTGGCAGAAGAAAACGGCAAGGTGCTGGGCCTCGTCGCAACTCACTCTCATGAGAACATGGAAGAACACGTTTCGTGGCTCGCTGCAACCAGAGGACAAGACCAGAGCACCATTGAAAACATGCTCGTAAAGGAACTCGAAAAGAACGTCAAAACCGATGCTATTTTGATAATGATTGATGAAGGAAGCCCGAAAATAGCCGATTGGACCAATCGAGGTTACAAACTTCAGCCAGGCTTTCAACGAATGTCCGCAAAACTCGACGGCTTAAAACCGATCCCAAAGGTTGACGAAGCCACCAAGCTTCGAAGCTTGAGAACCGATGAGGAAGAACAGTTCATTGAAGCGGTCAACAAAGGATTCGGGTGGAAAAGGCTAGAACGCGGAGACCTCGAAGCCTGGAAACTTGAAGACCCGCCGTTCACTGAAGAGTGGGTGCAGGTCGCCGAGGTCAAAGAAAGAATCGTATCGGTCGTCGTGGCCAAGCCGGACACGGACGCAACAAAGTATCTGCATCTCAAAAGAGGTTATCTGGGTCCAGCAGCGACTCTTCCCGAATTTCGCTCCAAACACCTTGCCTCAGCCCTAACAGCTCGAGCGATGAATTTCCTTTTCAGAAAGGGAATGGACTCCGTGATATTGGGAACGTCGGAACAAAACGTCTCCTCGATTGCCCTACTGCGAAGCCTAGGCTTTCAGGTGGAAAACGTCAGAAAGATCATGCGCAAAGAATTGAAAAACCCACGCGCGCCCACCAAATAGCGCGTAGGTGTGTTCCTAAGTTGATTTTTGAAGGGTAATAAGTCGAGCCTCGTATCGCTTTCTTAGCGCGCCTTCTGTGCTGTTCAATTGTGCTTTTTCAGGAGTTCGACCACATCGGGGAAGTCTATTCCAAGCGCCTTTACTTTTTCCAGGGTTGGGACTCCGTTCGTGTTCCAGCCTCGTCTCTTATAGACCGCGTCCTTTAGTCGCTCGTACTCTGCTTCGCGATACCTTCTTAACGCTGCCATTTTTTCTTCAGTTGATTTACCTGTGGGGTCGTAGCCAAGCTTTTCTTTAAGCTGCTTGTCGTAGCGTTCTGCTCGGCTCTCGTACTCTTCTTTCGTGACGGGTCCTACTGAACGGTAGGGTATCACATCGTGTTCGCGTGTGCCGAAGCCCATTCTCAGGTTGAAGATTCGCTGGAAATTGTAGACTTTCTCGCTCATGAAAATCACGTCGTCAACGCTCACTTTTTTGCCCGTGACGCCGTAGAAGAACTTCGCATAGTTCTCAACGTGCGCTATCACTTTTGCCGGTTCTTTCGTCTGCTTGTTGTCTTCTGGGACGACATCGTTCCATGGTAGTTTGCACAGGCCGTTCAGGCCGAACCACGTGCGGAACATGGGGAACCAGTGCAGGTTTTCTGCCTTCTGTTCAAAAGTCGGCATCAAGTTGTGCACCATGTCCAAGAATATCAGCCACGCTTCATCGTGCTGTGGCCCTTTCAGCGCGAGCCCGTACCCGCCCTGCTGCGCCAACGACTCTTTCGTCACGTACTCTGAGAATTCCAAGCCTTTGGCTTCCATGCCTATGTCCTGAAGAATGCTCGGGTCTGCATGATACTTTTCTGCGAAAAGCCGTTTCATCCGCCTAATGCCCTGACCCACGATTGCTCCGAAGCCTTCGCCCCGGGCCATCTGATGAATGATCTCCATCGCTGCTTCCTTGTTCCCGAACCTCAGGTCCAATCCGCCCGTGGCTTTCTTGTCGATCAGTCCCATCCCGTAGCATTCCATCACAAACGCCGTGGCCGTGCCCACTGAAATCGTGTCCAACCCGTAAGTGTCACAGTAGAAGTTCATCTCAACAACCGCGTCAGCATCGAATATTCCGCAGCTGCTCCCCTCACCAGCAATAGTCTCATACTCTGGCCCGTTCACGAAGACTTTCTCGCCCTTGTAGGGGCCAGTTTTCAGCTCAAAATCCTTAACACCGTGCGAGCATGCTATTGCGCATCCCATCCAGCATCCGTCGAAGCCCTTGTGGAACTTTCTGCGGTAAACCTCCATGCCTAACTGCTCCGCTTCCGGGTGACTGCCAAACCTGAAGTTGTTGACGGGAAGAAGGTCAAACTCGTTCATAACCGTCACAAGATTCGTCGTGCCCACCACGGCCATCTCATTCTGCTTCGGGTCAAGCCTCCTGACCTCCTGACTGTGCCACACGCCCACCTGCTTAACCAACTCCGCGTCAAAAGGCCCGTTCGACTCCACAGAAATCCTGCCCGAATACTTCACCACAACCGCCTTGACCCGCTTATCCCGCAAAACCGTGCCAATACCGCCCCGTCCCGCCTGCTTGTACCTGTGAATCTTGCGCCCCGCATCATACCAAGAGAAGTTCAAACACCCGAACAACGTGTGCTCCGCACCCGGACCCGAAGAAACAACAGAAACGCTCTGACCGCTCTCGCCCCCGTACTTTTTCGCAAGCAGATCCACAAGCAAATGCGTCTCAGACGGCAACGACGCCGCATCCTCAACCAGCACTTTGCCCTCGTCACCATCAATGAAAATGACCACTTCATCTTTGGCCTTGCCCTGAATCTCCAACGCGTCCCAGCCCGCAAACTTGAGGTAAGGACCGAAATATCCGCCCACGTTCGAATCAACAACCGACCCTGTCAATGGTGAAACAGAAACCGCAATACTCTTCCCGCTTCCAGGATACACCGGCGTGCCGCCGAGCGGACCGCAAGCAATGCACACCTCATTCTCCTGCTCGTCCCATTTGACGATTCGGTCCCTGGGAAGCGCGTTCCACAGCAGCCAAAGGTCAAAGCCGCGACCGCCCGTGAACGTCTCCTTCATCCTCTCAGAAACAGGCTTCTCAGCAACCTGCATCCTCGAAAGGTCCACGTACAAAGTCCTGTTGCTGTAACCCCTCTCAACCTTCCCAAGCTTATACCTGAACTCAGCAAACACCATAGATCAGCACCATGACAGATTCTGAGCAGAAACCAGAGCAAACCAGAAGATAGACTTTTCGACATCTGCACGCGCATCAAAACCAGGAGTCAGCCAACAAAAGCGCACGCGCAAAAGCTATTAACACGCGTTCTGCTCTAGTTTTCTGGAGAAGTTCAGAAAGGCAAACTGTCAAGGAAAAAGACCAGTTTGTTCGTAGAATCAAGGGTGTGAAAAACATGAGTGCGAAACGGGCTCTTGCCACAATACTCGTCGTCTTCTTGGTTGCAGTTGCAACTACACAGATTCACGACGCTAGAGCAGCAACTACGCGCAACTTCACTCTGTACGGCTCCTACTCGCAGGGATGGGGCTTCACAGCGACAAGCATATCCAGCCCCGGTCCAACGATCGTGGTAGAGCAGGGCGACACTGTCAACCTGACACTGTTTAGCCATGATGGATTTATCCACAGGTTCTTCGTCAGCTACACCAACGCTTCATCACCCAACACAGGCGACCCACAATCCTCTGACTTTTCAGATACGGTGAACTTCCAATTCGTTGCTACCAACACAACTGGAACGTACACGTACCACTGCTTCGCATCACCCTGAGCATAATGTTGGGATATTTCCAAGTGGTTCCAACGGGCGCGATCCCAGAATTCCAGCCACTGATAATGCTATCTCTGCTGTTCGTTGCGAGCACGGCAGCCGCTGCCCTAGCCTACAAAAGAAAACGACAAACCTAATCAGCCGTTTTCCCTTCTTTTTATAATGCCTAGCCTCGCTTTCCGCAGCGCAGGCTGCCTCTAGATCCATCTTGTCTTGATTTGTCTGATGCCTTGAAAATGCGGGTCATCCGAGAAGCACGTTGCCTTCAAATATGATGCTGTAGCTGCTATTATGCTGTCTGCCATAGAGAGTTTGTACTTGTGCCTGAGTTCCGCCGAGCCTTTTGCAATTTCTGCGTCTACCTTCACTACCTTAAAGTCTTTCTCCAACAAAGTCGTTCTCAGCACTGCCGGTTCGCGTCCCTCGCGTGCGAGCGTGAGCTGATAAACTTCATGAATCACGATGGCTGAGACGTATTTCTCGCGGCCTCTCAGTTCTTCTTTGGTTCTCCGAAGCACGCTCTGGTCCTTGGAATAGTAGTGTTCGATGAAGAATCTAGTGTCGTAAGCTGTTCGCGGCATCTTCTTCCCTCAGTTTGTCCAGAAGCTTCTTCATTTCTTTGGGAGTCGCATGCCTTGACCCTGAACCAGCAAGGTCCGCCGTCGATTTCTTAGGTTTGAAGAGTATCCCCTCCTCAGTCTCGATGACCTGAAGCCTCGTTCCCTCCTCAATCTTGTACTTCAGACGAAGCCGCGCGGGAATAGTGGTCTGACCCTTCCTGGTTACTACAACCTCATTTTCCAACTTTCCCCACTGTAGTACAATCAAACAGTAGTACACTTAAACCTTCCTACCAGACACGCGTCAACCAAGATTCGTGGCCTTTACGAGAGCCGAGCAAAAAAAGCATGCTTAAGTAGTATTCAATTCGATACTGAATGTGGAGGAGCGAGGATGCGTCCGAGCGAGTGTGTAGAATGCACGGATTTTCCGTGCCAAGACGTAAACAAGAAATGCTACACGATTCCGAACGTTGAGGTTGAGCCTGGCAAGGTCAAGGCGCTGATGGTTTCAGAATCACCGCCTGAAGACTTGCGCGACTACTTTTATGCTGCGAAGAATCCGTTCTACCTGCAAACAACAGTGCAAGCGTTCAACGATGCGGGCTTCAAAGTCGCCAACATGAACGACATACTCAGCATGGGAGTGTATGTCACCACGGCCATAAAGTGCGCGAAAACAGCCTACGCGATATCGCCGAAGACAATAGAAAACTGTTCCATCCGCATACTGGAGAAGGAGACAAACCTGTTCCCAAAAACCAAGGCCGTCCTGCTCATGGGCGACACTGCGATAAAAGCGATGAACCTCATCGCCAAGAGAAACAAGGGAAAGTCGCTAATTCCCAGCGGCTCCACGTACAAGATAAGAAAAGGCGAATACTTCTACAAACAAGTGAGAGTTTATCCTTCGTATTTGCAGACAGGGAAGAGCTATCTCATCGAAAAATCCAAGAGAGAAATGATCGCGGAAGACATCAAAGCCGCACTGGACTTCCGCTAGGGCTGTTCTTCTAAGGGCTTTTTGGCTCCGCAGTGGGGGCAGACATCTTCTTTTGCGTCGTACGCGTTTCCGCAGTGGGGACATTTGATCTTCGCAGGCTCGCTTGTGCCGACGGTCGCGGGTTCAACGTCTTTCTGCGGCTGCGTGGGCTCCGTCTCTTCACGCTGAGCCTCTTGTTTGCGCTTCCAGTCCCTGTAGCTCCTGTTTATGACCCAGACCGCAACCAGGACTATGAGTAAGACGAAGATGGTGCTCGGAGAGGAGTTGGCAAGTAGCCCAATCACGAGGAAGGGCACGATGAGAACCAGCAGCAGCATGAAGAAGAGCAGCCAGAACCATCTTTGTCTCAGGGGCCACGTCAAGAACACTCACTTTGCAGACTAACTCGGCCTGAAAGCTTATATCGATTTCCCAAACAGCTCAGTCATTCACGCTGCAAAGCGAAAGCCGCAGAACATCATTCGTCGCGCGCGCATATAGGATGAAAAAAGAAGTATGAAAAACTGGAGGAACCCTTGGTGTGTGCTTCAACTCCTTCAGCGTCTTTGTTTGCGGATTGTGGCGTGGGTGTGGACTGTGCGTGTTATTTTTTGAGTTCAACGACGAGTAGATGCAGGTCTGTCTTTCCTGTGTTCTGGGCTTCATGGGATTGGGCTTTGAGGAACATTGCTTGACCTGCTTTGAGGTCCAGGACGTCTGTTTTTCCTCCTGATTTTATGTTCATTTTGCCGGCGTTGAGCACGTATACTACGTGGTCGGGGTGGTCGTGCATCACGGCCTTGTCGCCCGGTTTGAACAGGACGTCGAGTACGCGTACACGGTCGTTTTCCATGATGAATTTGTAGACGTTGTTGGCGACTTTCATGGGGTCGCGGGTTTTTTCCATCTTTTCACCTCCCTCTGTTCTTGACTGATACGGATATTCCGTTCTTATAACGCTTTGTGGCTGTTGGATTGAAGTCACAGAGAATGCGTAAATAGCGCGCGCCAAAAATTCTGTCGGCGTGCGTGTTGGCTGGGTGGGGTCAACTCTTTTAATACGGGGGTCGGGTATTGGTTGTCGGAAAACTCTGTTCATTGGAGTGGTCGGGCTTGAGGATTCTGGAGATCAATCGTAAGAAGGAGTTTGTGAAAGTTGTTCCGGAGACGTTTGACGATTTTTGGCACTTGTATAACATCATTTACAGGGGTGACCGGGTTTACGCGCGCACGACCCGTGAGATCAAGACTGATGAGAAGTATGCTCGGTCCAGTCGTGGGGAGCGGGTGCCAGTTTTCTTGGGAGTCAACGTTGAGAATGTGAGTTGGGACAGGTTTCTGGGAAGGCTCAGGATTCATGGAACTGTCTCTGAAGCGACTGAAAACGTTCCAGCTGGGGCTCATCATACGCTTAACATTACGTTGAACACGCCGTTGACTGTTGTGAAGAAGAAGTGGGCCCAGCATCACTTGGACAGGTTGAAGGCGGCCAGCGTGACTTCTGAGAAGCCCGTCATAATAGTGTCGATTGACGATGAGGGCTACGCGATCGCCACGACCGCGCAGTACGGGGTTGAGGAGAAGGTTGAGGAGAGAGTCAAGCTTCCTGGGAAGCGTGAGGCTGAGAAGAGGAGCGCGGCGCTCAACGAGTACTTCCGAAAAGTGGTGAACAGCTTGCGGCAAGTGTGGACATCAGCGCGAAGTCCGATCGCGGTGATAGGCGTGGGCTACGTGAAGAATGGCTTCGCGAAATTCTTGGAGAGCGAGGCGGGTGACATGGCCAAGTCGGTCGTGGACGTGAAGGGCGTTAACAACGGCGGGGTCGCGGGCATATACGAGGCCTTCCGTTCCGGCGTGCTTCTGAAGACGATGAGTCAGATGCGGATGGTGGAGGAGGCCGAGGTTGTTGAGGAGTTTTTGAGAAGACTTGGAAAGGGCGAAGGGAACGTTGCCTACGGGTTTGACGAGGTCAAGAAGGCCGCGGGCATGGGTGCGGTTGAGAAGCTCGTTCTGGCTGATTCGGCGCTTCGCGACTCTAGTGATGAGCAACGTTTGCGTCTGGAAGAGTTGATGAAAGAGGTTGAGGACAAGAAGGGCACGGTCATGGTTGTTAGCACGGAGCATGAGGCGGGCAAGAAGCTGACCGGGCTGAACGGTTTAGTCGCGCTGTTGCGGTTTGCTCTTCCTCAAGACTGTCGCTAGTCAGGGTTGAACGGTTGTTTTTCATGATGCAGTTGGGGCGTGAGAGGAAAAGTGTATTATATATAAAGGCTTTCATATCCTCTGTTAAGAATCTGAGACGAGTGGGAGAATGCCCAAAAGAAACGCGAACATAATCATCCAGAACATAGTTGCCAGCGCCGCGTTGGACCAGAGGATAAGCCTGAAGACGATCGTGGAAAAGTTTCCGCAGGCGGAGTACAGTCCACGGGTTTTTCCGGGGCTCGTGTTCCGGTTGAAGAAGCCGAAGACGGCCACGCTGATTTTCGAGACTGGAAAGATGGTGTGCACGGGAGCGAAGTCGGAGAAGGAGGCAATTCAGGCCGTGAACAAGGTTGTGAAGGAGCTGAAGACGCACGGGATGCAGGTTCTCAACAAGCCGGCCATTAAAATCCAGAACATCGTCGCTTCGGCAGCGCTGAACGGTGAGATAGACTTGGAAAACGTTGTTTACAAGCTCAAAAGAGTGATGTATGAGCCCGAGCAGTTTCCGGGCGCGGTTTTCAGGATGGACGAGCCCAAAGTGGTGTTTCTCATATTCAGCGCGGGCAAGCTCGTCTGTGTAGGAGCCAAGAAAGAACAGGACGTTTACGACGCCGTCTACAAGCTGCAGGCGATACTCGAGGAAAGAGAGCTCATCTTCTACCCCGACCTTGACAAGGGTTAAACGCTTCTGGCTCGTCTTCGCACCGCAGGATTGCTTTTCGCCAGCCGCTCCCGCGCCATCTCGAAAGTCTCATCATTGGACAGCTCTTCTTCAATGAAGACTCCGGTCCTGCCCACATGGTCCCTTCTCGTTAACGCATGAACCCGGTCCATCACCGTCTCAACAGACACTGAGAGAATCCGTGCCGCCTGCTCCTCTCGTCCGAGGACGGAACTTTCCCTGTGACCTTCTCGCGTTGGCTCAATAAGCATCAGACGCTTGTCCACGCCTTCGACGCGTAAGCCTTTTCTGATGTCTTGCAGGCTGACTTTTCCGCCGAAACTGTAGAATTCTCTTTCCACCCTGCGCATCTTCATCAGCGGAAAAGTTACGCTTACACGTTCGGCTATCTCGGTATGTGCCTTCATGGCGTACGCGGGTGTGGCTTGGACTATCAAACGTCTCTCCATGCTTATGCCAGCTTTTTCCAGAGCAGTCTCCACGCTGAAAGACGACGTGGGGGTCTGAAGAAAAACGTCGACATCACTCTTTTCTGAAACGTCGCCCCTCGCGATGCTGCCGTGCACGATGGATTCGAGGTTTGACTTTTCAAGGGCCTCCATCACCTTCGCTGCTTTCTCTCTGAGATTCTCGAAAGCGCTCCAGCGTCTGCTGTCATAGACTACTTCGCGGTATTCGCTGCGCGTAGAAGGTTTTTTTGCCATCGCTTCCCCTCTTGGAGAAGACTATTTGCATCCGGCCTATTTTAGCAGTCGAGGATGCAAGACCGGTGCGCGCATGCTGTTACGGCTTACTATGTGCGCGCGTGGGTTCTGTGTATGTTCCGAGGTGTGCGGGAGGTTTGCTCGTTTTCGGGTTTGAGTGGGGATTTCTTTTGGATTGATAACGTTTAAATGGGCTGGCATTTTCTAGGGAGGTATGCTGGTGGGTTTCAGGGGTTTTGCCCAGTTCATTTCATTAGAGAGGGGCTTGATGCTTTTTGCGATATCTGTTGGGGCGGCCTTTCTGACCCTTGGGTCGCTTGCTTGGCCTCAGGCTGTCTATCTCGGTGTGATCGTGCTTTGTTTGTGGAGTGGGTTGGACGCTTTGAACAACGTCTTTGACGTGAACCTTGATGTTTTGTCGGACCCTTTTAGGGCGGGGTATACGAAAAGCCTTGGAAAGGCCGGCTTGTCTGTGGCCATAGTTTTTTCTGCTTTGTCCCTGGGCTTGGGGGCGGCCACGATGATTCCCTTGGTGATTCTGTTTGTTATGCTGGGCATTGTCTTCGGTGTGGTGTATTCTGTTCCGCCTTTCAGACTGAGACAGACGATGTACAAGCCGTTGGTGAATTTCACTGTGGGGGCGATTCCTGTTTTGATTGTTGCGGGGTTCTCCAATATCTTCACGGTCAACGTCTTGGCCCTCGTGCTTTTCATAGGCATAACTACGGCGGTCAATAGTCTGTGGGAAGACTTGGGTGATTACGCGTCGGATTCTGCGAGCGGAGCCAGAACCGTTCCGATCGTGTTGGGAGTAAGGAAGGGACTTCTTCTTACGTTGGCGATGGGTTACTGCATGGTTCCGATGATGGTTTTGCTCGGGGTTCTGTTTCGTTTGCATGTCATCTACTACTTTGTACTGTCTGGCCTAGCGTTTTTTGTTACGAGTCGTCTGTATCAGAAGAGGTCCGTGTTGTTCGGAAATCATCGAGAGGATGCAATGGAGCTTTTGGAAGTGGGGGATGTTCTGGCCAGGGATTTCGTTGTCGTTGCTGTTGTGCAGACCTTGAGTTTGATGGTCAGCAGTCTCCTGACGATTGGTCACTTTCTTCCTTTCTAGCGCGTGGAGTGTCAGCGGTACAAGCACAAAACGTACTTTAATCCTGTTACATCTTCTATTGGTTGCTGAGCGAGGATGGGCAAGAGCGTTTCAGTTTGCGACGTGTGCAAACGGCGAGAGGCTTTCTATTTTAGGCGCTACTCTGGCATGCGTCTGTGCAGGAAATGCTTTGCTGAATCTATAGAAGACAAGACCCGCGCGACGATTGCCAAGTATAACATGTTCAGCTTCGACGACAGGATCGCTGTTGCCGTGTCGGGAGGTAAGGACAGTGTCAGCCTCTTACGTGTTCTGGTGAAGGTTGAGCGGCGGTATCCTAAGGCTGAGCTGGTTGCGATCACCGTGGACGAGGGGATCAGGGGTTATCGTGATGAGGCGTTGAAGATAGCTGCTGAGAACTGCAAGGAACTCGGCGTCGAGCATCGGACGGTTTCGTTCAGGAAGCTTTTTGGCCGCAAGTTTGACCAGATGGTAAAGCGCGTCCGCGGAGGGGACATCGCGAACCTTACGCCTTGTGCGTATTGTGGTGTGCTGCGGAGGAAGGCGTTGAACCTAGCTGCCAGGGAGGTTGGGGCGGACAAGTTGGCGACGGGGCACACGCTTGACGATGAGACGCAGACGATTTTGCTTAACATTTTTCACGGCGACGTGCTGCGCATTGCGAAGGAGAAGCCTGTGACGGACTGGGTGCATTCAAAGCTTGTGAGGCGGATTAAGCCGTTTTGTGAGGTTCCGGAGAGGGAGACGGCGTTGTACGCGTTTGTTAAGGGGATAAGGTTTCAGAGTGCGCCGTGCCCGTACGCGTCAGAGGCGCTCAGGAATGATGCTCGGGCCATTCTGAACGGTTTGGAGGAGAAGCATCCTGGGATAATGTTCTCCATTTTCAAGTCTATAGAGCGAATTAGGCCGGCGTTGGAGGAGATGGCCAGGAACGAAGGGCTAAAGGAATGTGTCGAGTGCGGGGAGCCGACGACTGAAAGCGTGTGCAGGACGTGTCAGATGCGGAAACAGATAGGCTGAGGAAGAGTCGCGAGTTCAACGGCGCTTTCTTGTGAGAACGGAACGGCAAACGCGACGAGTTTCTTTTATCTCGCCTGTGCTGCTCTGTGACTGCCCTCTCAATCAACACCTCAAAGTTATTTTCTTTTCACCAGTCAATCCGCATGCTGTTTCGCGCGCGCTTGGTTATGGCGAGAAGTGGGGCAAGTTTTCATCCACTTTTTCCAAGGAGAAAGGAGAAGGAGAACAAATGTTGAACTTGCGCCCGAGAGGACGTTTATTACGCGCGTAATATTTAAGTTTTGCCTCTCGCAGTCTGCCAAACGTATCGTTCAAAACGTCTGACACAAAAACAAAAATGGCATCCGTGATGTCAACCATCAGCGCGCTATGAACGATCGCGTGCTCGCTTCAGGCCAGCTGCGAACAACGTCATTATTGTGAGCAATGGTATCAGCAGCATGATTTCAAATTCGGGTACTACGGGATAATGGTCTTGGTTGTTCGTGTTTATGCCGTAGGGGGTGTCTCCTATTCCGTCGCTTCCCAGCTGATTCTGGTTTGGACCCTTGTAGACGTCGGTTCCGCTGTAGTCACTCCAGAAGTTTCCACCAGACGGATAGCCATCATCCCAAAAGTTGTTCACAGCACTGTTTTCCACATAGGCTTGGAAGTGAACGTTGCCTATGAAGCGATTGTGAGATATGGAGTTGTTTGCGGCGTATGCAAGCCATATCCCGTAGTAGGTGTTTGATGCTATCGTGTTTCCGGTGACGCTGTTGTTGTCGCTGCTGCCGATGTGGAGTCCGTACTTGTTGTTTGTGAGGTTGTTGTTGCTTATTGTGTTGAATGACAGAATGCGCGTGGTACAATAGAGCTCGATGCCGCTGTCGCCGAGGTTTGACGTTGCCGTGTTTCCGTCTATCACGTTGTTGGCACAGTCTTTCATGTAGATGCCTCGGGTGCCGTTCGTTACGGAGTTGGCTTGTATGGTGTTGAAGTCTGAAGAGGCCTCAAAATTCATACCGTAGACATTGTCGGTGAGACTGTTTCCAGTTATGTTGTTGCCCACGGACATTCGGACATGGATCCCGGCGAATTGCGCCTGCGCGCCTGTGATGTTGTTCTGGATGATGTCATTGTAGTGCGCGGATTCCTGCAGGTCGATGCCGTACCAGCTGACTGCCATGTCATTACCTGAAATACGGTTGAACGTGGACATTGCCAGCCAGACACCCGTTTCGTTGCTGAATATCTTGTTTCCCGAAACGGTGTTATGGTAGGATTTTTCGAGATCGACTCCGAAATTGTTGTATGTCATGTTGTTGGCCGTGATCGTGTTGTTTTCTGACCCTTCCTCACATCGGACGGCGCCAGCGTTGTTGGTTAACTGGTTTGAGGAGACCGTGTTGTTCACCGAGCCCGTGAGCAGGATGCCGTACGAGTTCTGAGTGATCTTGTTCGCTGAGATCGTGTTGAATGCTGAGAACACGTTGAAATGAACTCCATCCGTGTTTCCTGTTATATTGTTTCCGGTGACCGTGTTGTTGACCGTGGCACCTCCGTCGATACCGGCATAGCAGCCCCTGATACTAGTGTTTTTGATTGTCGTGTTGTTGCTCTGCAGTTGAAACCCGCTGCCGGGATCTGTGACTGTGAAGCCATGGCCATCGATGATTATGCTGTTTCTCTGAACGACAATCCTGTCGGAGATGTTGCCCGTTAACACGTACGTGACGTTGTCGAGAGTCGAGATTGATGCTGAAGGCGGGTCGATAGCTCCGTTCGCCCTGATGTATATGCTCGGGTTCGCGCCTGCCAAGTGGATCTTTCCAGAACAAACTAAGGTTAACAGGATTACTGCCGCCAATATTGGAATAAGCAGTCTTCTCATTATGAATGCCCGCAACAACTTCGGATAACTTGACTATTATGTTTTTTGCACATCAAACAACGTACGCGCGCAAGAGAAGGAATTCTTGAAATACAACTTCTGGTCGTATTTGGTCTGACGAAAAGGGGTTGAGACCGTGAAGTCGTCTCTTCCGCCGCGATGAGGGTGATTTGAGTTGACGAAATCCAGCTTCAGGGACATATTGAAGCGCGTTCCTGTAATGGTAGCCTCGTTCGTCATAGGGTCAGGTTTGATTTTTCTTGGGCTTTACTGGTTCTATGACCTGTTCAGAACAGACAAACTGAGCTATGGAAACGAGTCGCTTCCTACAATATTGGTGATTCTTGGTGCCATCATAATCTACTTACCGTTCGAAGGCTTCATCAGCAGACGAAGGGGCAAAAAGACAAACCCACCACCTCCTCCCCCTCCACCCTGAACGGTCAGGGCAGTTCCTCTCCCGTTGGAACTCTTCAGTTTTAGCGCGCGCAGCGGCTCAAGGAAATGTTGAAAGTTTAAGTGGCCTCCGAGAAAGTCTCTAAGGATGAAGGCAAATATGGGAATGACAACGACGAGCGCGCGCGCTTGAAAAAGCGTTAAATATTCAGAGTCCTGACTGATTAAAGAGGTTGTTCGTCGTGAGTGCCTCCTATCCTCCACCGCCCCCCACAATTGCCCCCCGCAAGACGAGACCGAGTGCCGTGACCAAGTACGCAACGTATCTGTTCGTGGCGAGCATAATCATCACCGTATTCGCAGTTCTGGAGTTCATTTTCTACGGTCTACCCCTGGTCATATGTCATTGGCATAATCACGGCCCTGTTAGCGGTACTTACATTCATTGACGGCCTCGGCCTCTTTATGGGGCAATCTTGGGCTTTGACGATTGGTGGATACAGCAACAGAGCCTGGGCGCAGGCTCCTGACGTTAGAGAATTCTTCGGTCTTCCTCCAGCCTACCCTGCCTATCCTTCCAGCGCTCCCGCAACTGCACCGCCCTCACCAGCATGTCCCACATGCGGACAGCCGCTCAGATACGTTCAGCAGTATCAGAGATGGTACTGCGACAGAGAACAGAAATACGTGTAGAACCCTACTTTTTGGTCCCCACTTTTTCGATTGCACGCGGTGCGAGCGGGTGACCGCATTGCTGGTCACTTTTGCACAGAACGCCTAACTATAGTGGCCAGTCCATCTATTCTTTGAAGTGAAAAGGCGTGGGAAGAAACGACGTATGCGATGTGGCAGTCACAGTTTGTGATTGCTTGTTGAGAGTTTGGTTTAAGAGAATGGTCAAGCTTGATTGGAAATGGATGTGAGGAGAGTTGGAGCATAGCGCAGTCAGATCCGTCGGTTTGCGCAAGACCTACGAAGGCAAAGACCAGGTTGAGGCTTTGAAAGGTGTGAGTATAGACGTGAGTAAAGGTGAACTCTTCACCCTGCTGGGGCCGAACGGCGCGGGGAAGACGACGTTCTTGCGTATCATATGCACACAGCTTCTTGCGAGTGGTGGTGATGCCTATGTTATGGGGCATAGCGTCACTAGCGAGGCCGAGGGGGTGCGGGAACACATTGCTGTGGTTCCGCAGGACGTGGCGACCTACAACAATTTTACTCCTTGGGAGTATGCGTACTATTTTGCTCGTCTGAGGGGTATTCCGTCTTCTGAAGCCAAGCTCAAGGCTCAGGCGGCTTTGAGGGCGGTGGACCTGTGGGAGTTGAGGAACCGTATGTGCCAGACCTTGTCGGGAGGAGAGAGGAAGAGAGCGATTATTGCCTCCGTCTTGTCTTCGAACGCGGACGTTCTCATGCTTGATGAGCCGACAAGCGGGTTAGACGCTGTGGCGCGACGGGGTGTTTGGGCCGCCCTGAGAGAATTGGTGAGGAGTGGGAAGACGATCCTGTTGACCACGCACATGATGGAGGAGGCAGAGATGATTTCAGACAGGCTGGCCATCGTAAACAAGGGAAGCGTTGTTGCCTGCGGCAGACTGGATGAGATCAAAGGATTGGTCAAAGAGAGGTTCAGGGTTGTGATCAATGGGGATTTCAAACAAGTCTCGGGTCACATGGAAGTTGCCAAGCTGGGAGACCGCAGCATTGCGTACTTGAAAACGCAGGACGAAGCAGTTGACCTATTGAAGGCCACTTTGGAGATGAATTTGCGCGCAGAGTACTCTCCAGTTACGCTTGAGGACGTGTTTGTTAAACTTGTCGGAGGGTTCGATAATCATGAGAATCCGTAAGATTTTGCAGGACACGTTTTTGATTGCGTGGATAAAGTCGTATCCGGATTTCCGAAGGAACCCCATGCTCCTGATGACTCTTGCAATGATAAGTTCTATTCCCCTCTTCTTCCTGCTCATGTTCGGCAGCGGAGGAAATGCCCTCGCAAATGGCCTGATTGGGGCCATGGTTTCAAGCGTCTCCTTCTCCGCGGTGCTGTCAGGACTTCAAGACATTTCCTGGGACAGGTACGTGAAGATTCGTGAGATGATCGTCGCCATGCCCGTTCACCCTGCATCTTACGCCCTCGGGATGGCTCTCGCGCCTCTGCTGCTTTCGATCCCAAGCCTGGTCTTTTTCGGGGCGATAATGACTGGTTTGGGGTTTCTGACTTTACAGATGCTATTGTGGATCGTTCCAGCTCTTGTCATTGTCTGGGCAGCGATGAGCACCTTGGGCTTCATGATATCAACGTACCTGTTGAAGTCGAGTACAATGATGCTGAACAACTTGTCAAACCTCTTGGGCATCGGCCTCATCTTCATTCCGCCAGTGTACTTTTCCGAAGCCCAGCTCGGAAGTCTGAGTTGGATATCCGTCATAATTCCAACGTCAAACGTTGCAGGTCTGATGAGATCCTACATGGGGCTGCTCCCACTGCCAATCGATGTCGTGTTAGTCCGATGGGTTGTCCTCATCATAACGACGCTGGCATTCATCACGTTGACTTTCGTCAAGGCAAGATGGCGAGAAAAATAGTCCGCGCGCAATTCTTGACCCAGCGCGTTACACCCTATGTGTTTTGCACATGACTTTTCGTTAGAACCTCATAACTTAGCGCTCGCTAAGGACCCCGATCGGTGCACACGGCATAGGCTTCATGTAGAACGCGAGGTCGACGTATCGCTTTCTGAAGTATTCTGGACCTGAGAACTTGGCTTTTAGGGTTTGCGGGAACAAGTTTTGATCAAGGGAGTAAGTTTGGATGTTTGAGAACATGGCGAATGCCGACCTAACCGTCGCAGTGTTGTTCATAGCGATGTTCATTGGCATCGTGATAGCAGGCGCAGTGATGGCGTACTGGAGCAAGAAAAGATAGGTTGATCTAGACCATGAAGCTCGTCAAGAAAGAAAAGAAGAAGCAAATCGTACAACAAGAGCTTACTCAGTTTGATGAAAACCTCAGGCAGCACTACGAGCAGACAGATGATGAAGTCTTTGACCGCAAGGAACGTCTTTCATTTCTGGAGAACGGGATGCCACTGCAGAACAACACGATCCTTAGTGCAGTGTTTCAAGAAATCAAAAGACGAAATGATGAAACTGAAAGGAAATCAACGAAGAAGAACAGGGTTAGCTTCTTCAAAGTTAACTAGCACATGCACCGTTCGGCTCTCTCCAAGTATTCTGTTTCCCTTCTGCTTTCAGTCTAGGCCGGCGCCAAGAATCCTACTAACCCTCTCCCTTCCCTCTCCGTTCTCATCAGGCGGTGTGCTTTAGAATGACTGTCTTTTCCAGATGTTGTATGGGCACTGGCGCCAACAGTAAGTGCTTCCCTTGTAGATGCAGCTTGAACATTCGGGTCTGTCGAAAAACCTGCCCCTGCTCACAAAAATCCTTCTTCTCGTCTGAACATAACTTGTAGTTGCGCGTCCCTAATAAACAAACTAGTTCGCGCTTACGCACTTTGCTGGACTCAGGTCTCAATTGACGCGCCAAACTTTATGTTCTACTGACCAGCCAAACCCCATGCTGCTCTTCATGTGCGTGCTTTGCTCTCAATTCGCCGGCAAAAAAACTTTTTTCTTCTGCCAGCCAAAGGCGTTGTTGTTTCGAGGGGCACTGGAAATTGTTAGGGTTGATGCTTGTTTGATGTTTGGAGCTAACTTGCTCTCTTGTTGCTTGTTGGGATGTGGGTGGTCACGCGATGTTTCTACCGTTGAGGTGTGCCTATCACTTTGGTAAAGGATGGTGTGCCCGTCCGTGATTATTGCAGGACACCGTCTGACTTGAGGCGTTCCATCGTCAGGTCATCAGGGGCCCATTCGGCCATCTCTTCTTGGGCTGGGCGATGAAGCTTCGGGTCAACCTGTAATTCTTCCATCTTCGTTCCCCATTTTCTTAGGTTTACAAACGTCTTGAATAGTACTGTTGAAATGAACATATTTAGAGTTTTCGGTTTTCAATTCTAGAAAAACGTTCAATATGGCCAAGGAATGTATGTCTATACGTGCAATCATTAGCATGTAGTCGAGCGCGTGCTGGCAAAGTTTCTTTCCCTTTCTTAGTAATCTGACCTAGATGGAGGCAATGTGAATGCAGCTCTCCTATCGTCATGGGCTGTACGCGTGCGGAGGGCATGCGCACGCTAAATCTGCCTGTTCACACCTGCGCGGGGCGTCGTGCCGCAAGCATGTAAATCTATGCCTATCCTTTATTGTGTCTCACGATATATCACTGGAGGGGAATATGCCTTTTAACAAAAAACAACTCAAACAACTAGTGTGACAACGCCCCAAACGAACCCGACGATAACATTCATAATCACAATGACAAATATGCAAGAACTACCCCTAGAACAAATCAACGCAATATTCACGTTCTCAGAGCGATACAGCGGATTCTGCGAGATCCTAATACTGGCAGGCGAAGCAGAAGACCTCGAAATCAAGCTCGCGTGGCTAGCAATGAAACTGCACGGAGTCAACCACCCACAAGTGAGAACGAGAATGATACGCCACTCCACACAGGTTAGTCTGATTAACCTGCTTGAAACAACCATGAACTTCGCTCTAGGACAAACAATAATGATAACCACAAACTCGCCCGAAATAAGAGAAGAGATCAAGAAGATGACAAACAAGGACATCCTGATAGCCAAGAGCCTCCACGACGCAGACACGATTCAGAAGACTTTGACACAGATCACGCCCTTTACACAAACATGACTAGAAGATTCTCCTAGAAGAAGACCGCACAAGGTATCTCAAGCTCGGACGCACACGCGACGATAGTCGCGTCAAACTGAAGTCTTTTATGTTCTCGTGGTGAACTCAATCATTGGGAAGTGAGTTTGAACAACAACCCAGTAGTCGTTGTTGATTATGATCCGCAGTGGCCAACATTCTACAGAAAGGAAAAGGAACTCGTTTGCAGAGTTAGCGCGCGCTGCCTTGTCCCTTTATTATGTGTTGAAGTAGGTTGGTGAGACGGCCTTGTCTGGTCTTCCTGTGTTTTCGGCTGCTTCTCTGTTCAGAACCAGGCACAGCAAGCTGTAGAGGGCGTAGGAAGCGACGTTTCTTGCGCCTCTGACCTTGTTCATGGCTAGGCTGTACTGTGTTTTCAGGAAGCTGTAGACCGCTTCTATATGCGGCCTCTTATGATACTCTCATTTTCTGGTCTTCTGGCCCGTAGGTCCTGAACTTCTTGTCCACCCTCAGGAGGCCTTTGACTTCTCGTTTCTGGTTTGCCGGGTACGGTATCACCGCCTCGCAAACAGCGTTTCTGAGCTTGCTGTCGCTGTACTGGCTGTCGGCTATCACGCTTCTTAATTTGGCCGCGGACCGCTTTAGAATGGTCTTCGTCTTCTCCAGTATGCTTGGCGAGTGTTTCTTCTCGTTCTGGTTGGCTGGAGCGCATACGCAGGTTAACGGAAGCATGGTCTGAGAATCGATGGACAGGTGAAGCTTGTAGCCTAAGCCGAATGTTCTGCCTGCTCTTCCGACCCTTGCATCGTCGTCAGAGAAGCCTTTCTTGTTGTCCATTGGGTGGCGTGTGCTCCAGGCCTTGATGAAGGAAGCGTCTAACACGGCGTCAACTTCTTTCGTTTGGTGGTTTTTCAAGAGTTTGATAACCTTCTCTTCTATTATCTTGTTGAGCCTGTCTTCTCCCACCTTTCTTGTGAACCTGCTCAGAACGCTTCTCGAGTAGCCTGGCTCGCCTTCCTTGATCAAGCACAGCTTTCTAAGGCGCGTATCGAAGTCAAGGAGTCTGGTCATCTCTCTAAGGCTACGAACCCCTTTCATGCGCATGACTATGTTGGCTCTGAAGACGCCCATCGGGTTTCTGGGAGGTCTGCCTGGCCCAGAAGCATGAAAACACTCCAGCAGAAGGTTTCGAGCAAAGCTTAAGTCAACGTTACGAAAGAGGGTTTCAAGGGTCTCGTGTTCATCTTGATGTCCCGCTAGGATTCACCTCCTAAGCTTGGACGTGGCTCAAGAATACGAGACCCCAATCCAGAAATAAACATTAGCTAATTTAGGGACAAGCCAGCGCGCTAAAGTAGTTAAAAGAGCGAAATGCTATAAGGCGGGTCTTGCCTCGGCGTCGGAGGTGCGAAACGTTGCTGGTCTTACTCGTCTGGAGGAGGTGGAGGTGGCGGGGGCTGCATGCTGAGTGAGGATGTTTTCGCTCGCGTGAATATCATGAGGATGAACGCGAGAACAGCCATTATGGCACCGGCTATCATGAGTCCCAGTCCGAGGCCCTGGTATGGGTTTACCATCTTTGAGATTGAGTAGATGCCGTAGCTTCCTATGAAATTCTCCTCTTGGTAGGCATAGAGAACTGCTCCTATGACTGCGACTGCGATTCCGATAGAAACCAGTGTCAGCCAAACAACGGTCTTCAAGTTTGATCCTTCAACTACCATGAAGGGTGTGACATATAAAAGGTTGCAGTTAGAGTGCATGCTTGTTCCTCCAATGGCAAAAAATGCCTCGGTTCTGTCCCGGCGCTTGGGTCATTTCTAGAGGCTTGAACTCCGAATGGAAATTGGGAACGATTACGAAGACCGGGAGAAGAATAAAATCCTTCTGGAGCGCGCACACTCTACTTATTATTCCCCGTTCATGGGCACATGTTCATCGATTATCCAGTTTCTTTCTCTGCGCTTACGTAGTCAAGCAAGCCTGTTATTTCTCCCTGCTCCTTCTTGTGCGTCATCATGAGCAACTTCTTCAAGCGTTCATGAGTGTCTTCATCGATCGAATTGTTCTCAAGGAGCTCATTCAAGTTGGCCAGTTCCTTGTTCACGAGAGCTTTCTGCTTCGCCTTTTCCTTAATGTAGGACTGCATGAGCTTCTTTGTTTTCCTCCGCGCGATTTCCTCCCTTTTGGCATAATAGTAGAGTGACGCAACCAAGATTACCACTAAAATCCCTAGAGGTAGAACAAAAAAGTTGAAAAAGAATGGTTCCACGAACTGTTCTCTCCACTGCCCTGCGCGCTGTGAATTCAGTCTAGACTACGTAGCGGTCGACCACTTTCTGCATGCTTTTCGATGTGGTTTGTTGGGCGGCAAGCTGTCTGACCCGCGCGCGCTTGAGACGTTAGAATCATCTGACCTCCGTGCATCGTCATGATACTCCAAAGCCTTCAATAAATGTTGTGAACTTCCAATTCACATTGCAGCGCGTGCCAGTGTACGCCCATGCACAACAGCGCGAATGCGTGCGCTATTTGGGTGCTTTGAGTTTTTTGAGGAGTGTTGAGGCTTCTTGGGCGGTTGGGGCAGAGCCGATTTTTTTTGCTTTGTCTGTTTTGATTGTGGCGCCGCAGTATGGGCAGGTGCGGGTTTTTGTGTCGGCTTTGGCGAGTAGGAGTCCTCCGCAGTTGCTGCAGGCGAGGATCAGCGTGTCTGTCATGTGGTTTGCCTATCGAAAGCCTTTTCCACGCGGTGCTAGATAACGTTTGGTGCTGGTGGGGATTGGTGGGTGAGGAAGCTGAGGAGAAGCCGAGGGTCTCGCCAGCGTTGATGCAGCACGTTGTCCAGTACTTCAAGAAGGAAGGGTACAAGGTCGAGCAGAACGAGACGGTGCTTGAGGGTTTCAGCGGGATCACGCGGAGGTTCGACCTGATCGTTAAGAAGGGACAGGTTGAGCATGGAATCTGGATAAGAGAATGGAACCGCACGATAGGCGTCAACGTGGTCATAAACGTGGATAGGGCGTCGGAGGACGTTGGGTTGTCAACGCCGATTCTTGTGGGCGACAAGTTCAGCGACCACGCAAAATCCTACGCCAACAGGAGAAAAATCACGTTGCTCACTAGGCGGCAGATGGCCCAGAGCCTGCGATAAAGCATTTTCAGATTTTCAGGTACTCGTCTGTGAGCCCTTGAGCCTCCAGTTTGCCCAGCCAATCTACGATTCCAACACAGCATTTGCTGTTGTCATGCAGAATGGCGAGCATTTCCTTGAGAAGGTTTTCGGGGCTCTTGCCTGTCACGTCTATTTCGCAGACTCTTGCCGATCCTTTGACGTTCAGGGCCTCAACCAGGCACACATCCAGTATCTCTGAAGCGAGGTTTTCAGTCAGCTTTCGCTCTGAGTAGCCGCATTTTTTCATTATCTTCTTCAGCTCGACGGGGTCTCGTCTCAGAACGAAAATGTGGGATGCGAGTTCTTTGGGTACGACGCTTGCGGCGTAGTGTCCGTCGATTATTGTGTCGTTCTTTTCGGTTTGTTTGATGATTTTGCGGATCTTGCGCTTCATCTTGCCTTCGTCGACGATGACTGTTTTTCGTTGTTTGTCCTTGCCTAGAACGAGGTTTTCACTGATGGCCAGGTCTGTCAGGTTGATGTACAACGCGTTGATCTTTGAGGCTAGCATGTTGGCTGCTGTGGTTTTTCCCACGCAGGGCGTGCCGGTTATGAGGATGACGCGTTTGGACATGGTGCGTACAGCTCTTCTTGTGAGTATTTGCTCTAGTGGGGAAATAAGGGCTTCCAAAATTCTTATTGCTCGCGTTAGCCCTGTTGTTGAGTGGCTGGCGAGTTGGTGTGTGGCTTTCGAGCCTTAAAGTGAAAGGCTTGAGGAAACTCCGCCCACGCGTAGAATTGCAGCATCCGCAAGGGTGCAAGGTGAGAACCTTGGCTACGGAGCAGAAACGAAACGTCCACTCGGCAAGCGACGATGATGCAGATTAAGCTGTTGACGATGCCGAGCCGGAAACGGTGAAACGGCCGACCTGCAAGTGGAAAGGGCAAACAGACGCTGATGACGCCTCTACCGGAAGCGCGGGTAGCCCGATCAGCCGAATGCCACAGTCAACAAAAGGCGGGTTACGACCAACACGCCAGCCTTCAATTCCCGAACACCACCCTTCATACCGCAACATCCGACCAAAGATACTCAAGTCTTAATCGACATGAAGAAGGACAACAAAAGCGACTATACAATAAACTTCACTAGAAAAGCGTTATCGTATCTAGGCAAACACACAAGCCTCGAAGAACCAGAAGCCGTAAAATTGCTCATAGCAGAACTCAAAGCCTCAGACAGATACAAGCGCGCGCGCTCTTTATGTCGTCCAGAAGAGCCTCTGGAACAGAGGATTTTCCATCTATGAAGAGTTACTTTTTTCAGGCTTAAATCGTTAACGAGCGCTCTCTATCCAGACGATACGCGCTCGCTCGAAGACTCTAGTGAGGAATTCAGTCAGCAGTTTCAACTTACAACCTTTGAATCAGATATAAACTCACCTGTTTTGTGAGTGCGAATAGACTAGATAGGAGTGATGCGACCAAATCACTGTTGACATGCTGAGAACGGAGAAATCATTGGATACCATTATCTGTCCTTACGCGCGCGCATGATCAAGCCGAAGTTTTGAAGCCCCAAGATCCAAAACCTGTAAGCCGAGCCTCTTCTAGACTTCGAAAATTATTAAAGCACTATTACGCATATCATACCTTCTGGGAACATAAATGCCGAAAAAAGAAAAACCGTTAACTAAGAAAGAGCGAGACGAGAAAAGGAAGAAACATAAGGAAAAGCAAAGCAAAACACAGACTTCTTAAGCCCCAAGAAAGAGCTTTGCAAAACTCTTTTTCTCTTTTTACCATAAAGTTGGCTTCTTTAATGAAATGAAAGAAAGACGCGTCAGTTTTGGATATTATTGGCTTCCTCCATTAATGCGAAAGAAATATGTTTTAGCTTGTTTATTTATCGTTAATTTGTAGCTGAGATTTATGCCGAGTGTAATGAAACGTAAACAAAAGAATACTCAAATCGCACAACAGAAAAAGATAGAACGGGATAAAGAAGCGAAAAAGAAACAGTTGAGACAGCAACTTCCTGCCAAGGGCAAGAAACGTTAAAGCCACTAAAGGAGCTATGGTAACCATCTAGAAGCTTATACCTAGAAGACAACAATACAGCGCGTGCGCGCGCGCTCCAACCCACAAAAACTCAAAACAACAACTCAGACAAACGCCGAAAAGAACGACAAAACAAACGACGCGTGCGCTTAACCTTAATGCCTTTGGATTAAGGGATAGTTGTTGCTAGCACAATCGTCTTCAATTGAGCCACAGCTTTCATAAGAAGATCCGCGTCTACGGATGGATTGGCTTTTACGGAATCACCCGAGCGTGCAAAATCAGAGTAGAACACCGCTTGTCTAGTCTCACAATCTGCAATTTCATCGGTATCAAAAGCCTCTGGGTCAAAAACTTCTTGATCAAAAACCCCTTTATGTAGGGTTGTGCACTCCTTCGGAAGATTATTGACTGCTATGTCAAATTTCGCTTTGTGATTTCTAAATTCATTTCTGTATTTTATTATCACCTTTCCACTAGAAGTGCGATAATTCTTCAGTAACAGAAGCTTTCCATACTCTTCTACGGCGTACATGTAGAGTCCTGCAGCTATAGCCTCATTGCCACCATTTTGTAGCAGCTTTTCTACCGAATCTAGGAGCGCGAATATGCCATTGAGAGTCTCCTGCATCATTCGTTTCCATAACTTTTCAGCAATCTCTAGGGTCTCAACCCATTTTCCGTCCTTACTCTTCAGCACATAATATGCCCCAGCGCGCGCGAAAGATTCTGAAATAAACACAATTCCCCTTCTTATTAGATTTTAGTCCCAAACACACACGGAGTGAGAGTGTTAGCTCGCGCGTGCAGAAACACAAGAATAGATGCACGGTTTGGACATTGAGACTGGTTCATGGAAACCAAGAATCGCTCATTTGACATAAGAAAAAAGTCTAGCTCTAGCGCGCGCCCCTATACAAAGAAAAGAAAGTAACCTTATTTAGTAATATGTGACTAAAGAAAAGAAAGCAGCCTTCAAAGAAAGGTAAGGTGTGGATACAGGAAAAAGGATAGGAGACCTTCAAATGGACAAAGAGGAAGTCTCTCTGAATATTGATGATGGGAAAAGAGTGGATTTGGAGAACCACAAGATAATGGTGGCAGTACCAGTCGGAGGAAAACATAAATTGGAAATTGGTTCGTATCAAAATTTCGAATGGGTAACCTATACCTATGTCAATGGATTGCAGCCGATGATGGAAGAAATATCGACGAAGAAGAAGAATGGCAATGAAACTAATTCTATTAGGGCAGTAGTAGACATGCGAAGAAAAGTCATTAAAAAGATACTGACAATTGAATAGCGCGCGTATAAAAAGATGAAGGAAAGTGGATTCTTGCAGAGAAAGATTCTGAACAAGATTGAGTATAAACATGGCGAAGAGGACGACAAGATATTATCGTAGGTATTCTCAGATGTGCCGAGAAGGGAAGCACGAAATATAAAATGATGAGCGCAGCTAGAGTGAGTTTTACCCAATGTGCAGAATACCTAAAATATCTTGCTTGGGCAGGCTACGTTTCTGAGGAAGCAGGTGGTATCTGGAAAACCACTGAAAAAGGACATCTAGTTATCGATGCTTGCCAGATCTGCCACGGCTATCTGCCACAGTTTAATGAATCTAACCGAGCGCGAGTTCAGGCGGAGGTGAAAAAAAGAGTAGGAGAGGCAAACCTACGGGAAAAGCAATCGATAAGCAGAAGGGGCATCAAACGAGAGGAGCTCGCGGGGAAAAGAAACAGAAGAGAAGGATAGAGAAACAGTTAGCGCGCGCTGATGGCTGACTAATCCTTAATATTCCTCTTAAAGACCTGTTCTTTATTGTAGTTGTTAATAGCTTCATGGGCTATCGTCAGAGTTTCAATTTCTTGTTCAGTCGGAACGTATGAGTAAGTTCCGTTGGAATGAGCCCAGAAGTTACTGCCCTCAGATAACCATATAACCAACAACAAGCGGCGTCCATCAGGCGTCAGCTTGATAGCGCGCGCTTGACAAAATAAGACCAAAACACAGGTTCTGTTAACTTCTCATGGGATGGGCATTCGTGTTAACTGTCGTGGGATATGTTCTGCTAGATTCTGGCATCGATGATGAGACTCGCTTCTGAATTGCTCAGGAAGTTGCTGAGTCCAAAGTATAAGCATGATTCTAGAAGGTTGTTCGGTCTACAGATAGAAAAAGGATAGGAATCTTAGTGGCCTTGCGTCTTCTGCATGATAGTGCGATTCATTTCATTCTTTCTCTTTCGTTCTTGCATTTCTTTCTTGTTTTGCTTATATCGCATGTTTTTCACTTCCGAACTGTTTGCCAAAAAGTAAAAGCGGAGAACCCGAATTTCTCGGTCTTACTGGGCAAAAACTTTTTGCTTCTGGCAGAGTGGGAAGCGGAGTATATTAACATGCTGGATTCAAAGTTTGTATTGCCATGGAGTACGAACGTGCCAGTTCTTGAGGCTCATGTTCTATTTTTGCGTGGTTCTTGCACGCGCGCGCTGGCGACTCAAACTGGAATCCGATAGCAGACCTGAACCACGACGGAGTAGTGAACATGCTTGACATTAGTATGGTAGCAAAAGATTTCGGAAAGAACGCATTAACCAGTATTGGTTGAGTTTCTTGCCATGCACGAAAGTTCGCGCGCACTAAGGCTCACAGTCACAACGCTTAAGTTTGCGAATGACCATTTATGGCTGAATAATAGGCGTAAGAAGGAGGGATAGATAAGAATGAAAGGTAAAGAGTTAATGGACAAAGATGTTTATGCTGGAGACGAGAAAATAGGTAAAGTCAAAGAAATTACTATAAATCCGGGAAGTTGGGAAGTAACTCATCTTGAAGTCGAATTGACCAAGGATGTAGCTGAATCTGTGCTTGGCGCAAAGAAAGGTGGAGTGCGAAACATGTTGGACACTTCAGCCCTAAAGAGTGGGGTTGCAAGCTGGACAGACAAAGGGCTAATCTTAAGGGTCCCAAAAACAGAACTTCACGCGTACCTAAAACCAGTAGTCTAAACTTGGTTGGGCGCGCGTTTTCTTTCACATTCTCTCTCTTTCTACCCATACAAACAAAAACAAACAAACAAAGAGACTAGAGTAAACCTCTCTTTTTCAAAATTCTAGTAGCGCGCGTGGTTTGATAAAACTGAAATACAAAAGAAAGAACTGAAATAACGCGGCTTTTTGGGTTATGCTTTTTTGATTATGTAGAGAACGAGTCCAATTATTCCGCCTAGGACGACCAGTAGTCCGCCAAGTCCACCGCCTATGGCTCCAACGATTATGAGTACGATTGCCCAAACGAGCGTAGTTACGCTTTTTGCACCGATTATTGCTATGATCCCGCAAATGATGGCAACGATGCTGCCATAGGCGAAGAAGCTCCAATGCAGAACTGGCCCGAAGGTTTCAAGAGAGTACCCAATGAGAGAGAGCAGCCCAAAGATCACCAGTAGTATTCCGCCTATAAGCGCTAAGATGTAAGCTAATCGAGACACTGAATTTTCTGACATTCCCATTTCACGCAATGATTTACAGTTCTAAGCGCTTAAGAAGTTTTTGGGTGAAAAACGCGCGCGTAAAAAAGCAATTCATAAGAAACTTGTCATCTTATCCAAGAAAGCCCATCAACTTGCCAATTTAGACAACAATGAAGAAGCGCGCGCTAAATCAATAAAATTCGGCTCGCCCAAATCAAATTCATCATCAACGAACAACGGAACATAGTCAACATCACCAATATCCTTCGCGCGCGCTGGACACCGTGGATCGGTTTTTTCAGTACTGCTATTGCGCCCTTCCTTCCACTTATTGTCAAGACAATCTACGACTACCTGAAAAACCGTGGATGGCTGAAGAAATACAAGGGAGTCATCGTTGTAACAGAGGGACGTTAATCTAGCGCGCATGCTTGTTCCGAAATTGGCCTGAAATGGTTTTTATTCGGGTTTCATGGTTTAGGCAGGGTTTTGGGCTCCATATCTGTCCTTGATCTTCATAGGTACTTGTTTTCCTCGAACGCGGCAGAAACGTGCAAAATGGAATTATGACCATTTTTGACCATTTTAGGAACACGCATGCGCGCGGTTTCCACAATCGCAATCGCATGTAGTTCCAGTAAGTGTCTTTTGCAACCCTGCAAAGCGTAATAGTATTCGCCGAAGAATCTACCCAAGCCAAACCAGACTCAACACCGCCAAAATTGCCAGAAGCGTCGGTCTTTACCAGCCAAAAATCGCCGTTGCCAGCGCCCAAAGAACTTGTGTAGCCTGTCAAGGCGTATCCTCCGTCACCAGTCTGCACCAAATCATACGCATAATCATCGCCTGTCCCTCCGTAGGTCATATTCCACTGTGCATTGCCGTTTACGTCGGTTTTTACGAGCCAAAAATCATAGTTGCCAACGTCAAAAGACCCTGTCCAACCTGCTAGTGCATATCCGCCGTCGCTCGTCTGCACCAAAGCATACGCCTCATCATCTCTTGTTCTTCCGTAGGTCTGGTTCCACTGTGCGTTGCCAGAAGCGTCGGTCTTTACCAGCCAAAAAACCTCACCGCAGCGCCAAAAGACAATGTTTCGCCTGCGAGTGCGTATAGCGCGCGCGTACAAATGGGACACAAGAAACTTGAAACAACGCAGAAATACATGCACCTAATGAACCTAAACGACGACGAATGGACATGCAAAACGGCGTCCACAGTTGAGGAAGTAATGCAACTCGTGGAAGCAGGCTTCCAATACGTAACCGACAGGGACGGGCTAAAAATCTTCAAGAAACGCAAATAACCTTTCTTTTTTTGAATACAATCAACTCGTGAGCCCTTAGCGAGCGCGACTGCCTTTGTGCCGCCCGTAAATCCACTTTCGAAAGGCAAATAGAAAAGCCATAAGCCAAAAGACAAGACTGACCAATCCTAATGCAAAACTTATGGGATTTCCCAAAAGAACATATCCTATCTCGAAACCCAAAATTGCTATAAAAGTCAAAAAGGAACCACTAACGCTGAAGCCCTTCAAGACCTTCCTATCTATTATTATGGCCCTCATTAAGAGAAGGACAGCAATCAGATTTACAATATTAGCGAAATCCAAGACAATACTTACAGAGTCCATTTTTCTAGCATTGGTATTTTATGCTTTTAACATCTTTGTTTATTTGACTTTGACGCGCGCGCCTCAGAAAACGCAAGTAACCCTCTTTTTTCTTTAACTATCAAGAACCACGTTCTCACAAACCTTGGCGTGTACTAAGCACTTGCAAGGAAGAGTTCCAGCTGTTGTTCGGATATTTTGCCTTCGAGTCGTTTTCCAGAATCGCTGATGAGAGTTGGAATGACCTTTACTCTGTGGTACGCTGCTTCTCTAGTTAGGTCGACTGTTCGAACTGCAAAGTCGTGTTCAGGCGCACGCGCCTAATCTTACTGGGCTATCCTTCAAAATAACAGTTATAGAAGAAACCTCCAGAGCGCGCGCTAAATATTCTACAAATTTACTTTGTGGTTATAGTATATTTACATCCGAGTGGCGTCAATACATTTTCAATCTTTTCGATCAAATTGCGCAATTGCTCTCCATCTGGTTCTTTTGCCCATTCAAAGAAGAAATCATAGTCTCCTAAAGTATAACCCGATTTGCTCACAAGAGTTTTAGATTTCGCCTTGTACTTTTCTCCTAAACCTAGCGGTTCTTCATCGAATGGCGCGAAGTACTTTTTCCTACAGGTATAAATCCTAGAATATAGTGATAGTAAAAAGAAATCCCAGGCATTTCACCTGCAACTTTTTCTAATTCATCTAAAGCCTTCAATATAGGCGGACCATAAATCTTAATGTAACTCTTCATTCTTATCGATATTAAGAAATCAAGCCAATCTTATAAATCTCTCTAGCACGATAAGAACCCTTTCTTAGGTTGCCTACACATATACCAGTATGTCACGACACAATCAACCGTTCAGCGCGCGCTAATCCTCATCAGTCGCACGCGCGTATTACATCTAATCTAGTGTTTTTTCTTCAGCCCCTTCTTCGCTAGAGCCTTCCTTCCGCTCTCGTCGTCGTTGAAAACAACGATTTTGGCATATCCATCCATATTTCCTCACCGCTTTCTGATTTGGATTTGATAGGGATTGTTATCGTGAATGTAGTTCCTTCCCCAGTTGCGCTTTCCACCGATATTCTTCCTCCATGTGCTTCCACGATGCGTTTGCAGATGGACAGGCCTAATCCAATTCCTCTGGCTTTCGTCGTAAAAAGCGGTGCCCCAATTTTTCCCATAGTTTCCTTTGACATTCCTACTCCAGAGTCGCTGAAGGCAATTTCCAAGTTGCCATTTGTTTCCCTACTTTTTATTGTGAGTCTCCCGCCTTCAGGCATGGCATCAAGTGCGTTCCTTATGATGTTGACGAAAACTCTTTTCATTTTGTCATTATCAATCTTTATTTCCGGTTCGTTCTCGGTTAGCTCTAAAAACTGTACACTTTCTGGAACTTTAATCAAAGTCAATGCGTCCTTTAACATTGATTTCGGGGTGGTTTCTTTCAAATCTAACTTTATCTCTCTTGAGTATTCTAGGAGCTCGCTTATGATTTTATCCGAGTATTCTACGTCCTTCTCGATAACCCCCAGCATTTCTCTTGCGGTTCCGTCCATTTTTGAGCCCCACTTCGTTTTCAAGTAATATTGAGCGCCTTTGATGCCTGTTAATGGGTTGCGCAAGTCGTGACCCACCATGGCGGCCAACTGCCCAATGGCAGCCATCCTCTCGGACTTGACAAGCATTTCCTGTGACCCCTTCAATTCCTTGGTTCTCACTTCCACCATCTCCTCTAGGTGCCCCGAATATTCTTGCAGTTTCTTTTCCATATTCTTTCTTTCTGTTATGTCTCTGTGCATCACGTTTATGCCGATGATTCTGCCCTTCTTCTTATACGTACCCACGCTGATTTCTGTTGGGATGATTTCCCCATTTCTTTTCAGCCCTTTTATCTCGTATATGAGGGGAAGCTCCTCTTCCGAGTATTTTGCGTGATATTTTTCCAAAACCATAGGCACGGTCGTCAGGGTGAACAAAGTCCAAGTAAGCTTTGTCTTTCAGTTCTTCATCCCTGAATCCGAATAATTTCTTGAATGCTTTGTTGTATTCTAGGAGACACCCTTCTGACCCAACGTAAACGGCTAAGGCATCCGGTACACTTTCATACAAGTTCCTATGCCTTTCCTCAGATTGCTTGAGCTCTTCTTCCAGCATCTTTCTTTCCGTGATGTTTCTGAGCATGACTTCTATGCCGATGACCCTGCCTCTCACTTTATGCGAACTTATGGTGAGTTCGAGATGGATGGTTTCTCCCTTTTTGTTCACTCCTCTTATCTCGTATATGAAAGGAAGCTCCTCTTCCGAGTATTTTGCGTGATATTTTTCCAAAACCAAGGCACGGTCGTCAGGGTGAACAAAGTCCAAGTAAGCCTTGTCTTTCAGTTCTTCATCCCTGTATCCGAATAATTTCTTGAATGCTTTGTTGTATTCTAGGAGATGTCCCTCGCTTCCAACGAAGATGCACACAGGGTCTTGCATGCCTTCGAAAAAGCCCCTAAGCCTTCCCTCAGATTCCTTAAGTTTCTCTTCAATCTGTTTTCTTGCTGTGACATCTCTTGTAATGCTTACGACCTCAACCTTTCCTTGGCTTTTCACTGGAAAAGTTGATGTTTCAACGGTGATCGTACTCCCGTCTTTTCTTGTCAACTCGAAGTCGAAAGGCCCAGTTCTCTGTCCCGAACGATTCTCTGCAAGCAATTCCATGAACTTCTCTAGGTATTTCCTGGGAAGAAGCCCAACGGTCAGAAAATTCTTTCCAATAAGTTCCTCTTTCTTGTAGCCAGTCATTGATTCTCCTTCTTTATTTACATCGATAAAACTGCCCAAGGAATCGTACAAAAATATACCTTCAGGGGCGTATTCTACCAATTGCCTAAGCTTTTCCTCTGACTGTCGACGTGCTTCCTCTGCTTCCTTCTGCCTTTCTGACCATTCATGATTTAAAATCGGTAGTCACCTCACCTCAATGACTTCGACAGCGCAACATAACCTCGTAAGTTAAACTTTCTCTCCATCATATTTAATCTATATGAATCTGGAATGAGTATTATTCATAGCGCGCGCGATGAATACTCATCTCCTTCAAACTCTACTAGTCGGGTGTTGATCAAGGTGTTAGCGATGTTCTTGTGTCCCAACAGTTTCATAACATAGCAAGCGCATATACTAGCATAACCATTCTCAAGACTAGGAGGAAGCAAACAACTTTGTATCCGAGTATGTCCTAGATTAAAAGATGCACAACTATCTCTGTTAGCTATGGCGTATGTAAGCGCGCGTTGAGAGTGTCGTCCAGAACTTGATATGATCCTTGTGGTACCCAGCCCAGCTAACCAGAGAAGAAACCAGTACAGAAATTGGTTCTTAATAGCGCGCCAGCCTGTTGCTAAATCGATTTCTTTGTGTTAATTTCTCTTTATCTTGCGAGCATAGTGATGGATCTGGCTTTTTCCGGTCTGTTCAGCCTTAACGCTGTTAATGCATTTAGGAGCATGGCGATCATGCAGAGCAGAGCGTGTATGGTTATGCGTTCGAGGCCTCTGGCCCTGTGCCTTTCAAGACAGAGCTGTTCCTTCAAACGTGAATTCACCCTCTCAATGGCTCCCCTCTGAGTGTAAATCTGGCGTTCGCATGCAGGACCATGAGTCCTGAAGTACCTGTCCACACGCAGCAGCGTCTTCTTTTCTTTGCTCTGGTTTGCCGGGTAAGGAATCACGGCCTTTACGCCTTGAGCTGAAAGCTGTTCTCTCAGTTTTCTGCTGGAGAACTGCGAATCAGCAACGAGCGTTTTTGTACGCTGCTTTGTTGTCTTCAACGCCTTGCGAAAGAGCGCTGGTGCGTGTTTCTTCTCGTTCTCGTTGGCCGACGCAGCGATAACTGCCAGAGGCAACTCCGACTTCGCGTCTGCTGCAACGTGCAGTTTGTAGCCGAGCTCGTAGGTTTTGCCGTTCCTGCCCACCCTGGCTTCAGGATCAGACTTTCCACGACTGTTCTCGTGCGGGTCTCGTCTGCTGTAAGCCTTGACGAAGGTAGCGTCCAACACTACGGTTTCACCGTTGATCACGCCTCTCTTCAACAGTTCCTTGAGCAGCTTGTTCATGATTCTTTGAAGCCTTCTGGTTCCGACGCGTTTCTTGAACCGCGACAACTGCGATGGATGATAAGGATTCTGTTCCGCTTCGATGTCGCAGAGCTCTCTCAAGTTATCGTCTTTCCATAACCGCCTGCAAAGTTCTCTCTCGCTGGGAATCTGCTGAAGCCTCTTCACGATTAACGCTTTGAATATGCCCATCGGCTTCCTGGGCGGCCTGCCCGGACCATCTTTTTTATGGTAAGCTTCCTTGACCACTTTCTCGATGTCATCTAAGTTCAGCTTGGACAGGATGGCGCATGAAAATTCAGGTTTGTCCATCCTTCACCCTAAGTATTCAAGCTCAAACAAGCTTAAACAGCAACATGTCAACTTTCATAATTTAGCAACAAGCTGGCGCGCGTGACAGAAATGGACAATGTTAAATTGTTCAGAAAAAGAAAGGCTCTGCTTCACCCTTCCTCATACTATATTACAGAAAATCAATCTATAGCGCGCACTAAGAAGCGTCGAGCTGTGAAGCCGATGTCTCACATGTCTATTTTGCAGTCATCATTGATGTCCGCGTTTGTATCAGCGCGCGCACGCTTTGAAGAACCCGAAAATGTATCGGAACTCTCAGAAGTAAGCCTTATATTGTTGAGCATTTTTGCTTATTTCCGACTAATATAGTTCTATTTTAGCCTTGAAGGGAGGGTATGTATGGCTTACTTAACTACGACAGCGTCGGGACAACCAGTCCTGGTACTGAAAGAAGGAACATCAAGAAACAGAGGCAAAGATGCCCAGAGAAACAACATAATGGCCGCAAAAGTAATCGGTGAAGTCCTCAAGTCAACCTTGGGACCTCGCGGCATGGACAAGATGCTCGTCGACAGTCTCGGAGACATAACAATAACAAACGACGGAGCAGCGATCCTGAACGAAATACAAGTTGAGCATCCAGCAGCAAAAATGATGGTGGAAATCGCAAAGACACAAGACGACATGGTGGGCGATGGAACGACAACCGCAGTTATATTGGCAGGCGAACTGCTCAAAAAGGCCCAAGAGCTACTTGACCAGAACATCCACCCAACAATCCTCGTCAGCGGCTACCGCAAAGCAGCACTGAAGGCAGTCGAAACGATAAACAAAGTGGCAGTACAAGTGGAGATGGACGACCGCGCCACCCTAAAGAACGTCGCCATAACATCGATGGCAAGCAAGGGAGTAGGCGCAGCAAGAGACCACCTAGCCGACATGGCCATAGACGCAGTCAGACAGATAGTTGAACAACGTGGAGACAAAAACATCGCCGACATAGACAACATCCAAGTCATAAAGAAAACTGGAAAAAGCCTCATCGAATCACAACTCGTCAAAGGACTCGTAATAGACAAAGAAGCAGTCCACCCGGGAATGCCCAAAACGGTTGAAAAAGCAAAGATAGCCCTTCTGGACGCCGCACTCGAGATCAAAAAAACAGAAATCAGCGCCGAAATAAGGATAAAAGACCCAAGTCAGATGAAAGCCTTCCTTGACCAGGAAAACAAGATGCTGCAAGACATGGTCAGCAAGATAAAGGCTTCAGGCGCAAACGTTGTCTTCTGCCAGAAAGGCATAGACGACATGGCGCAGCACTTCTTGGCAAAAGAGGGAATACTGGCAGCAAGAAGAGTGAAACAGTCTGACATGGAGAAACTGGCAAAAGCCACAGGCGGCAGAATAGTCACAGACCTGAGCGACCTGAAAGCCCAAGACCTAGGTATGGCAGGGCACGTGGAAGAGCGCAAGCTGGGCGAAGATAAGATGATCTTTGTTGAGAAATGCAAAGACCCAAGATCAGTTGCTATCATCATTCGCGCTGGGCTCGAAAGGATGGTTGACGAAGCCGAAAGGGCAATGACAGACGCATTGTCAGTGGTCTCAGACGTCATAGAGAACAATAAGATAGTCGCAGGCGGCGGCGCAGTGGAAATCGAAATGGCAAAGGAACTTCGAAAATACGCCACAAGCGTTAGCGGAAGAGAACAGCTCGCGATAGAGAATTTCGCCAGTGCCATCGAAGTGATCCCCAAGACTCTTGCCGAAAACGCGGGGCTCGAAGCAATCGACGTGCTCGTGGAATTGAGGTCTGCACACGAAAAGCCAGAAGGAATATACAAAGGAATAAACGTCTTCAATGGAAAAGTTGAAAACATGCTCGACAAAGGCGTGGTCGAACCCCTGGTAGTCAAGGAACAAGCAGTGAAATCAGCAACAGAATCCGCTGCGATGATACTTCGCATAGACGACGTCATAGCATCCACAAAACCCAAAGAAGGACCAGGAGCAGGAAAACCACCTGGCGGCGGAATGCCCGAAAGTGAAGACTAAAAAATCTCCCTGACTTTTTTTGATATTTCCAAGCGCGTGCGACGTAGCATTTACAGGTCCGTGGGTTATGTAGGCCGAGGTATTAATGCGTCATTCGTCATTTTGCCCGAGTTCGTTTTGACCAATGTTTTGTCAAGCCAATCTGTAGCGTGCGCGCGCACCCACGCGCAAGCTACACCGATCATTTGAAAGAAAGATATCTGCTCAAGTGATTTGAAAAAGATATGGAGACTGGGAGAAAACTAATCTTAGATTAGAGCTCTTGGCTTGATCTAAAATCGATTTCTTCTTGGGGGTGCTCTCTTCGCGTAACACTCTCGGCAGTATACAGGTCTGCTGCCATCGGGCTTGAATGGTACTTCACATTCCTTTCCGCATTCAGCGCAGACTGCTTTGTGCATCTCTTTTCTTTCATACGTCAAATCTCTCAACTCCTTTTATGGTCGCTGTGCAAAAACTCGCTTCTTACACGCTTCGTTCACCGTTCACATCGCTGCTTATAAACAACATGCCTAGCGCGCGCCTCAGACGAATTCAATAACTACAGAAAGGTATGCCTAGCAGCTAAGCTATATAAGTGATGTTGAGAATGGTGAGGTGCGCGTTCAGGATCTATTGTTTTAGCGATGGGTTTGCCATTGAAGAAAAGCAGAGTTGAAACAAGTTAGATGGCTAAACAAATTTGGAGAGGCAGAGGCAGGCCTCCTAACAGCATGCCTTCATACAAAGATGGAAGGATTCTGGAGAACCTTGCCGGAATCGCGATGCTGCATAAGGTTGATTCGAATGAATTCTTTGATCGCATTGTAGAAGCTTGGAATCACGACGGGTCAGAATGTGGGCAGTTGACTGTAAAATGTCGTAGGCGCACGAGAAATTCAGCGATTTTTCTCTTTACCAACGGTCGGGAGGTTGTAGCTCAATTTCCAATATCGAATGCCATCCTGCAAGGAAAGAATCAGCTCGAAAGCTACACGGAAACAATTTTGGCCCGAACTTCCTCAGTCAAGAATTTCGAGGGTGTAACCTCCAAGATTGGGGACTTGAAAGTCGGAATGAAAAGGGTCAGCCTCAAAGCAGAGATGCTTGAGATTCCAAAATCAAGAATCGTCTACACGAGATATGGAACAACGGCTTGTGTATCAAATACGCTTATCAGAGACGAAACTGGTTCAATGAAAATGAGTCTATGGAACCAGCAGATCGACATGGTGCATAAGGGCGACCTAGTTGACGTCAAAAATGGCGAAGTAGCCTGGTTCAGCGGTGAAAGGCAATTGCGACTGGGGAGAAGCGGAAGCTTAAGCGTCATCGAATGCGCGCAAAAACTATGAGAAGTGGTTTTTAATGCCGAAGACTAAGGCCATAATAAACATTCAAAACGTCGTTGCCGCTGCCACCTTGAACCAGAAGGTTGACTTGAACGCGGTTGTGAAGAGTTATCCAGGAGTCGAATATCGACCAGAACAGTTTCCCGGCCTCGTGTTTAGGCTTAAGAGACCGAAGACCGCCACGCTCATTTTCAACTCTGGAAAAATGGTGTGCACTGGAGCGAAATCGGAAAAGGAAGCGCGCAGGGCTGTTATGACAGTTGTCAAAGAGTTGAAAAAGGGCGGAATAATCATCATCAGCAAGCCGGACTTGAAGGTTGTGAACATGGTTGCTTCTGTAAGCTTGGGCGGGAGGGTAGACTTGGAACTGGCAGTGGGCGCGCTTGGAAAAGCCATGTATGAGCCGGAGCAGTTTCCAGGATTGATCTACAGGATGGACGAGCCTAAGGTGGTCATACTGATATTCGCAAGCGGGAACCTCGTTTGCACAGGAGCGAAGAAAGAACAGGACGTCTACGACGCAGTGCACAAGCTTCACGAAAGGTTGGAGGAGCAGAATCTCATATTCTACGAATAAAAACTTCATACGTTGATCGCCTATCGACTTCGTTTGTACATTCCTCATCGTGGTAAGGTAGAACGCGCTTGTATCCGAAAACAATGGAAAGTGTTTTATCTACCATCATCAGAAACCATGGTTATCAGGATATTGGAGGAGATTAAATGGGAAAATGCAAAAAATGTGGAACAGTTGTTTCATCGCCTAGGAAGAAGTGGACAATGGCCGGACGCCCATCCAAAGCTGGAAAAAGAACTCAGCTAGAAATCGGCCTTTTCGACTGTCCAAAGTGCAAGAAGCCCTTCCGAGAAGTACTAAGCAAGAAGATCATTTAGGCACACCGAATACGGCCCAAAAAAGGCAGCGCGCGTTGGAAAGAAGGATATTACCGGTTGATGCTTGGTTCAGCAGGGTTTCCCTACTCTTTTGTGAGCGTTATTTCTATTGTTGAAACCATCCGTGTTCTGTTTTCGCCTTCTCTCGCCGGCATCTCCTCAGTTCCTATAGCGATTTTGCTCACTTTTAGGTCTTTTAGGAAGCGACTTCTGGTTATTTCAGCCACGTCAACAGCTGTAGTGATCGCTTGTCCTCGTGCTTTCAAGACTACTTCCTTAGCATCGCCCGCGGATAGTCTGGTGATAACTGCTAGAACATAGTCCATTGGTGTTTTGCTTCCGATGAAAACAATTGCCGATTTTTCCGACATTTCCCATCACATCTTTCATCATTGATTGTAACATGTAACGCTGCTGTGTTCTTCTCGTCTTTCAACAACAGAACGCTACTGCCCCATATTACGCAAACCTCCTTATAAACCGTTCAAACAACAGGGCATGCTGAGGATATTTTCGCTCGGCTGCCTCATCCTAGATTCCGGTTTTAGACACACCATTCACTTCGCATTTAGGTGATAGGTTATAATCCTTGTTTGTTGTAACTATGTAATTCTGGGAAGGAAGATTTGCGCGCGCGGATTTAGTGCTTCTATCAGAAATATATTTAGTGGAGCGTTGAAGATTGAGCGAAGTTCAGCTGAAAGTTCTGGATTCCAGACAGAGAGATGTGGCGAGAGGGATCGCTAGAATAGACCAGAGAACAATGCAAAACTTGGGTGTTTCATCGGGGGACGCAATAGAGATTCTCGGGAAGAAGAAGACGTCGGCGATCGCCTGGCCAGCGTACTCTGAAGACCAAGAACCAGGCATTATGCGAATCGATGGGTTCTTACGTAAAAATGCCGACGTATCAATAAACGAGTACGTTGTAGTTCGCAAGGCTGAAGTTAAAAATGCTATGAGCATAGTGCTTGCTCCAGTGGATATACGATTGAACGTTGACGAAGACTTTGCAAATTTTGTGAAGAACAGACTTATGGATAGGACGTTTGTTGAGGGAGACACGACGCTCGTTATGATGCTTGGTCATTCTCTTCAGTTCACTGTTGCCAAGATGCAGCCTCACGGAATAGTCAAGATGACTCACGATACTAGAGTGCAGATATTGACTGAACCTGTTGCTGAAGCCAAAGGTGTACCACGTACCACCTATGAGGACCTAGGAGGCTTGGAGGAGGAGATTCAACGGATAAGGGAGATGGTTGAACTTCCAATGCAGCATCCTGAGATTTTCCAGAGGCTTGGAATAGATCCTCCGAAAGGGGTTCTACTACTCGGTCCACCGGGCTGCGGAAAAACACTCCTAGCTAGAGCAGTAGCGACCGAGTCGGATGCAAACTTCTCCTCAATAAACGGACCTGAGATAATAAGCAAGTTCTATGGGGAGTCGGAGGAGAGGCTTCGAGAAATATTTCAACAGGCTCAACAGAACGCTCCCAGCATCATACTCATAGACGAGCTGGACTCCATAGCGCCCAAACGCGAGGAGGTTACAGGTGAAGTGGAGAGAAGAGTCGTCGCTCAGCTTCTAGCTCTTATGGACGGATTGTCTGGTAGAGGAAATGTCATAGTAATAGGTGCAACGAACAGGCCGAATGCTTTGGATCCAGCTCTCAGGAGGCCTGGGAGGTTTGACCGCGAGATAGAGATAGGGATCCCTGACAAGCGGGGCCGTCATGAAATATTGTTGATTCATAGCAGAGGTATGCCCTTAGCCGGTGATGTTGACTTAAAGGTGCTTGCTGAGCGGACGCACGGTTACACGGGTGCCGACTTGGCCGCCCTGTGTAGAGAGACAGCTATGAAAGCTCTGCGTAGGTATCTTCCCGAGATAAATCTGGAGGAAGAACGAATACCTCCAGGCGTCCTGGAGAAGATGGAGGTTCGGACGGACGATTTCATGAACGCCTTCAAAGAGATTACGCCTACAGTCATGAGGGAGGTTGCTGTGGAAGTCCCGGTTGTTCATTGGGATGAAGTTGGAGGCTTGGAGAAGGTTAAAGAGGAGTTAAAGGAGGCTGTTGAGTGGCCGCTGAAGAATCCTGAAGTCTTCAAGAGATTGGGGATTCAGCCGCCTAAAGGTATACTGTTAATAGGCCCGCCCGGGTGTGGGAAGACGATGCTGGCTAGGGCTGTTGCAACTGAGAGCGAAGCAAACTTCATCCCGATTAAGGGTCCGGAGGTCTTCTCTAAGTGGGTTGGCGAGTCTGAAAGGGCTATTCGAGAGGTCTTCAGGAAGGCTAGAATGGCTTCGCCAGCCGTCATATTCTTCGATGAGATTGACTCTCTTGTTCCAAGGAGGAGGCTGGGTTACGGCGACAGCGGCGTAACTGAACGCGTCATCAGCCAGCTTTTGACAGAAATGGATGGAATAATGCCCTTAGAAGACATAATGGTCATAGCTGCGACAAATAGACCCGATATCGTCGACCCAGCTGCATTAAGGCCAGGCAGATTCGATCGACTGATCTATGTTCCAGAACCCGACGAAGCTGCCAGGCTTGAAATCTTCAAGATTGACACGAAGAACATGCCGCTATCAAAGGATGTGGACATCAAGGAGCATCGCATGACGAAAGGCTACTCCGGCGCCGATATATCATCCGTATGCAGAGAGGCCGCCATAAACGCCTTGAGAAGAGACATCAACGCAAAAGAGGTTACCTTCAGCGATTTTGAGAAAGCTATGGAGAAGGTTCCGCCAAGCATATCGCCAGAAATTGAGGATTGGTACAGGAGCTTCATGAAGCAGGTTCGAAGGACGCAGAGGCCTACGCCTCTTGCAGTGTAATCCCAGAAGCAACAGATAAACGTCAATTTACGCTTCTCTCTAGCCGACCTTTTTGATTCCTTCAAGGACAAGCGCGCGCGAAGTCGTGTAAACTGGCCGTGACACAAAAGACAAAAATAACCCATCCAACAGGCTCTACCAAATAGCCAGGAGCAACACGAGAAGGGAAGGAAAAGTGAGTTAGGGGATAATTGCGGGGTTGCCCTAGCCCGGAAGGTTTTTCGGCCGCGCGCGTTTGTTCTTCAGCGTTCGGAGTTCACGCTAACCCGCATCTAGAACCTGGAAACGACCAACACGCCAGCCTTTTGGACTTACACGCCAGGTTTTTTGCTGGCGGGTTACTTGCGTTTTCTAAAGATTTTGGAGCCTTCCATTTCGGTTACGTATTCGAAGCCGGTTCCAACAAGTTGGCAGACCTCTTTGAGAGCGTGGGCGACTTTGACGTGGTAATCGTCGCTAATAGTCTCGAACATGGTTTGTTCGAGAGAGCGCGCTGCGCAACAAAAAGAGACGAAGACCACGCTCTCACACACAACAGGTACTATCGTTCTTCTGAAAAAAGAGATTATTGGAGTATTGTTGCTTACCTATTACGCCTTGCGTCGCAAACTCGTAGTGTCCGATTTGGGACCCTTCTTAAGAATAATCCCTGCTGTCGCGATTGCGAGGATCAATGCTAGTATTCCGAGGCTTAGCGGCGTTGTGAGGGAAGGTTGGTTCAATGGTGCCGCTGCCAGCGCTATAGCGATCTTGTGCGTGCTGTGGCTGTAGGTTAGATGAAGCGTATACGTCGTGTCCGTTGAGGTGACAGAGTAATCTGCCGGGTTCATGTCGAGACTCACTTTCAACTTGTTGATGTCGCCGATTAGCGCCTTTCCTATTACCACCTCTGTATAGCCAGTTGTTCCTGATGGACCGCTGACCACGAAGCTTAGGATTTTGTCTGTCGAGTTGAAAGCCAGATCGGAAACGGTTGAGTTTGAAACAACAGAGAACACGTAGTTTTCCTCTGCCGGTATGACCGCAAACGTTGAATAAACCGCGGTCCCACGCAGACCTATCGTTGCATTTCCATCATAACTGAGGCGAAGCAGATAGTTGCCCGTTGCGGCCGGCATCCATTCCGCAACGTATTGTCCACCGTCCACAGTTATAACTGAGGATACTGCATTCCACGTCTCTCCGTCAGTAACCGAATATAACAACGTTAAATCAGCTCCTGAAATTCCAGTGCCATTTGCATCAGTTAGCGAACCATTCATTCTGACTTTGTAACCGATGAAGGCCGCAGAGGAATCCGTGGAAGAAGTCAGCGTCGGAGTCTTCCGATCAGGAATCGTTGATGTTGGAGTGGCGACTGTCACGAATTTGACGTGGAAAGGTTTGGTTCCTCCTTCCGACCAGGCAACTGCTATTTTTCCTTCAGAAATTCGTGTCGTTCTGGTGTATCTTGGGGAATCAAAGCTGATTTCCACGACCTTTATGTTCTTTGTCCAAGTGACAAGATCTGCAGAGTATGCTGTAAGCACCTCGTTTGTGAATGCATCGACGTAGAAGAAGTAGGCACTCATTTTTTGATTCGCTTTCGCCATCCCCAGAAAATGATTGCGAAAATGGGAACTAACGATAGAAGCGTGATGATGTAGTTCAAGTCAGGGCTTAGCCCGTTGGGGAAAACCAAGTTCTGGATGAAATCACGCGCGAAAAAGTACCAGAAGGCCAAGTACGAGACGACTACGGATGCTACCAGAGTCATCAAGTTTAGCCCACGCGAGCTTTGAATTTCAAGTATATCTATGTGGGCTCTGTGGGTTTCCGCTAGAACACTAACATGTTCAACCAATTCCTCTATTGCATCATGGATTTGAGAAGCAAGTTCTGAGTTGAGTCTCTTTGCAGTTTCTTCCAGATGGTCCCATTCATGTGACAAGTCGAGGATTGAAAGTTTTTCTTCCTGTAATTGTTGATAGTTTCTCCAAAGCACTATCTCATCCTGCTGACACGACTGTTTGTTCATGACGGGTTCCAGCTGTACACAAATGCCCTGCAAAGCCTTGACAAGAGCACGAGCTCTCTTCTCAAAGTCCGCATCCACGTCTTTGAACTCGCGCACTTGCTTTAGAATTTCATCGTAATCGGTGTGAAAAACATAGGAATCGTTGGTGTTCATGGCTCAACGAACATTATGTACAGGTCTGTCTTCAAATGCTTTGCTCAGCGCTCGACACACTGAACAGCAAGCCTGTCAGCGCGCGCTAGCTATTTGTCTTCCAATTTGACAACCTTGCAGCATCTTCGTTCGAGATGTCCCATGAGATCTACACCGGCTTTGGTTCTTTCCTCTTCCTCTTCAAGATGTTTCTGGAATCCCACCTGCTTGACGCGATTGTAGTTATCGACGACGAATGGATACACGTCTCTTTGATATTCAGTGTTCTTGCACGTCAGATAATCACTGCACATGAGGCAGGACTGTAGCTTCTTTTCAGGGGCGCATTTCTTGTTTTCACAGGGCGCTCCTCCGCCATTCAGGCACATTGGACATTGTGATTCGGAGAACCATTCTAAGCCCTTTCTAAATTCGTCGAATTTGAATGATTTCACCACGTCCCTAACCCAGTCATAGCGGGTTGTGTCTACCAGTCTTTTCAGCTCCTTAGCCATCATTTTCACTCTGCCGTTTCCGTTGGGGCACTGACCGCAATAAACCCCGCATATTCCGTGTTGTCGGTTTTTGTTTTCCATGCTATTTTCCTTCTACAGCATCACTCTGAACTTGCACTGATCGTCTCCGTTGATGATCGATTTTTCCATTACTACTTCGACAGATTTGCCTGTGGCTCCTTCGAACAATGCTTTAGCCCATCCTCGTGAGCAGTTGCAGTAAGTTCCAGCGAGTTTTCCTTTGGGGATTTTGTTGACTTGGGAACAGTAGCATTTGGGGTAGATGAGATACACTTTGTTTCCTTCTTGGTGAAGATGCTTGTATGTCTGTCCCAACTTGTCCAAGAAGTCATCTGTGTTTTTGGACTTTTGGTAGATTTTCTTCGCTTTCTTGATGAAGCTTTGCGATTGACATTGTCGGCCACATTGCTCCAGAATCTTGGCCACGGTTCTGTCATCGACGTTCTTGCTCAAACCATCCATGAGTGTCGTAATCCACTTCTCAGTGCGTCCACCCATTTTGACCAACTCAAATGCTGCATGTATGTCCTTCGTGTAACTTAGTAATTATGCTTGCCTTTTTCTATCCCTTATACGCGCGCGATACATGGAACTCAGGTTTGATTAAACTTCGAAATTCTCAGGTACAATTCCGAATATCAAGATGCAGTAGTTGATTTGTGGAGAAAATGCAGTACGCGCGACTCTCAAAGAACCAATATTTCAAAGTGTGAACCGAGAATACAGGTGCTTGACGAATTTCTCACTATGCCGATATTACTGATAGGCTTGACCAAGATCTAGCGCGTGCTAGAGTTCTAGAACCATTTCGTATTGACCAGCAAAATTCTTGAACCCAAGAATCAGCTAGGAAGTCAAGGGTTACCTGAGATGAACTGTCTACGTTCACGACTGCCAGTCTTCCCCTGCGTGCTTCTCGTGCAAGTGCTTTCATCAGCAAAGTTCCAACTCCTTGCCTCCTGAATGTCTCCTTCACCGCAAACTGCGGAATGTCTCCAGATTCCGAATAGATTATTCCATAGCCAACGCATTTGGAGCCTTTGAAAGCTCCAAGCACAACCTTGCGACTTTGGCTTCTCTTGACAGAGTTTACCGAGTTTTGCCATGATGGACGCCACTCCCAGAAGGATTCAAAAAAACTCCATTCCGGCTTCTCCACAGGCCTTATTGAAATACCATCTTCAGCGTCAATCGTGCTCTTAAGATTCAAGGAGGCAAATTCAGCCGTGAAACACTCGAATTGTCTGGTCTCACGGAACCCTTTTTTCTTGTACAAGTTGCACGCTTTCTCGTTGGAACGTATCACCTCGAGAAGATACTGCTTCACACCTGATTGCCGCAGCTTTGGAATCAAGAAATCAAACATTCCGTCCGCAGCCCCTTTTCCCCTGAATTCAGGGACAACTCCTGTTCCCATGTCATAGGCCGTGAGTTTCTTGTCCCAGAAATCTGCCCCGTTCAACGCCAGACCAACCATTTTGCCCCTGTCATCGACGGCTCCAGCAGACAACTCGTAGCTGAGGCCTCGTCGAAAGTTCATCTCTTTGAACTGTTCCTTAGTGATTTCCATCTTAATCTGATAGTCAGAAAACGCTTTCACAAAAGTGCCGTAGACGGTATCGAAGTCCTCTTCCTTGAGGAACACGTAATGCAAATTCGGAGCACCAAAACATAAAACATTTCGCTTGCTAGTAAATCTGACGCACACTGAAATGAATCTTGACGCGCACTCTTGGAAAGCTTAGCGCGCGCCAACACGCGAGTCTCTTTTCAATAAACGCTATAAGTCTGATCAACTTAAAAGCGGAAGAGGAATAGAATGAAGACTAAACTCTTCGCAGCATTGCTAACTAGCATTGCTTTAGTCAGCATCATATCGCCAATAGTGAACGCGGACACATTGGTCAAAGAGGATTTTCTGCTTGAAAGCTTCTCGAAGACAGTTGACTTCATGGACTACGCAAGAGCTTACGCCACGCTTAACGGGTTGCAGGCTCCACCGAGCAGTTATCATACATACCTGTATATGAATTACATCAACACAAGCGGGCTGCAACTATTCTATGCTGGATTGGACAACGTAACGTTCGGAGGACCAGAATCGTTCAGAATACCCATGCAATCCTTCATCATGCACTACAAGACGAACAATCGCACGCGTGACGTGCTCTTGGCTTCAACCTTCCTTATGCTGTTAGCCTTCAATGAAACCAGCAGCTCAATCTACCCAGACTCCCCTGACATCCATGACACACTTTGGGCGTCCTTCAGCATGGGCTTCGACCTAACCGCCCTGAACGCCACGCTTCCGATCCTCAACAGCAAAACAGAAACAATTCCACTAACCTACTCAGATGACAAACTTCAATGGTCATGGGGAATGAAGTACACAAACCTGACGGCACTATGGTGGAGAACATGGATCGACCCCGTCAATCCGCATTTCGACAACAGCTGGCCAATCGCCATAACAGTGTACGATGAACTGACCTTCACATACACTCTAACCATTGACCCAACGGCCCACACCGCAACCCTGACCGAGAACCACATAATCGGCAGAATGCGTGACCTCCTGCTCGGCGGGATACCATCACTGTGGGTGCACTACAACAGCACGGGAACGTACCGGCTGGGCGCGAAAATAGGCAGTGACACCATCTACGACTTCATCGAAAACAACCAAATCAAAATGAGCGTCGTAAACTTCCAATCATCGATCCTGGCTGACCGAGAAACCTACAGCACGACGTCAAATGGCCAAAACGTGACAGACACAGAAACCCCAGTAACAGACACCTCAATCAGCACATACACTGACGACGGCGAGAAAATCAGCGACGCCGACTTCGGCGCAAAAAACACCTACAAACTCTTCAACTACACATCTGACCAAACAGAACAAAATTACACAATCAACCAAGCAACAGCCAGAACCGCCAAAGCAGCAGGATTCGCAGGAAATGCCGGTCTCTTCGTGTACCACCTGGGCCTGATGAAGTTTCTCCCACTAGTCGTTGCCCACATGTACCCAGGACTGTACGCAAGAGCCCGAGAAACCATAACAAACATGAGCCGCGCCAATTACTTCTACATTATAGGCTACGGAAACTACAGCGGCTACCGAGTTGAACACGACCCGACCCTAACAGTTTACCTATCAACATCAACGACAGCAACGACTTCACCGCCGAACGCAACAGGAATCATAATCGTCGGAACAGTCGCAGTAATAATCATAGTCGCTGCAGCCATGATTCTGCGCCGAAGAAAACCAAAAACCACACAGGAAACAAACGCGAAACAGCCACCAAGCTGAACCGCCCCACACTCTTTTTCTACACGAGCGCGCGCGCATACCAACAAAAACAGCATAAAGGCAGGGAGTTCTGACTTAACGGAAAAGCTATAGCTAGCTTGAATGGATTAGGTAGCGAGGAATCGCTTGTGACCGAGTTTATAATCGTGACTTGGACTATGATCGATCAAGGTCGACTGGAACAGCACGCGCGCGCTAGGTCGCATGCGCTGAGCGGGAAAACAGGGATCTCCAAGCATTTCTTGTGAAAAACAGAAAAATCCAAAGCCTTCACTTTTACTCCACTCTCTCACCCATGCCAAGCATGGTTGCTTCAACACTGTCCTTTTAACTGGTCAAGACTCAAAACTCTCTAGAGTCTGACGAAGCTTTGCCGTCACCCAGCGCAAAACAGAACTTCTACAAGGAGAAGACCCTCACGATTCCCCACCTCTGGAATCCTGCCCGAAAGCATTTCAGAGTCAGGCTCGATGACGGCAAATTCGTCAAACTCAACCATTCTTGAGCGGGAGAGAACATGGAAGAGAAGACGTGTCCTAAGTGCGGAAGCAAGATGCTGGCGGACAAGAATCTAGGCTCTGGAGCCATTGAAGCGAGCTTGATCCGCGAGAACGAGTTCAGGGGCGATGACATCAAGACGTACTACTGCCGAAAATGCGGTTTTATCGAGCTCTACAGGAGGGAAAGAAAACGGCTTCCTTCAGTGACGACCGAAAAGGAACTCTGGGACTATTCGGACACTCAAGAATAAACCATGCCCGATACCAACGCCTATTTCTAGCCACGCCTTGGCGCGCGCATGAATTTCCATTTAACCGCGAACTAGCACGTGCTGACCGAAGGAATGACTTTCTAGAAGAAAGGCTATGCATGCTGTCTGTAATGGCAGTTTCAAAGGAAAAAAAGGGAGTTGTGTTCGGTTTCCTTTTCTATTTGATCGCAATCTTGTTCCTTCTTCGGCCGAGTAGAGCCGCGACTGGCGTGACAATGCAGAGCAACAATAGAATTATTAAGGCCGAAAACTCTGGAACAACCGAGTACGTGTAGTAGACTCCTGTCTTGTCTTGGACAAAGTAGTCTCCAGCAGTGTCGTAAGCCGTTACCTTGTAATAGACGGTTGTGTTTCCTGGCATTCCTGGGATCGTTCCCTGGTACAGTCCGGTAGTGCCGTTAAGCGTCATTGCCACATCAGTCCACGAAGCGCCGCTTGTACTGTAAGAGAGAGTTACGGCTCCGACTCCGTCCTGAACAGCAGTGACGTTTACGGAGACAGTCACGCTTTGGCCAGGGCTCGGAACGGCAGGCGTTTGTGATGGTACTCCTATGACCGGTTCAACGGTGATCTTGAACGTGTAGGCCCCGTAGCCTGAAAAAGAGCTCACCTTGATGTAGAAGATTCCCGTTGCCGTTGCTCTCGCGTTTGCAGTCACCGCAACTCCAGGGTTGCCAGACTTGTAGTCCTTCTGAGACATTGCTTGATCGTAAAGAGTAACCGCGACCGCCTGTGAAGCCGACGGCGTCACTTTAACGAACAGGCCTTGGCTCGTGGTCACGTTCTGCGTGATTCTGTAACAGTCACTTGTATCGTCGTCTCTCATGAACCCAGAATAGGTTGCAATACTCACGGGCCTAGCTGTGCTCAGGTCGTCTCCAGCGTCCCCTCCAGTCCCCGCATCGTTCTGGGAGACCAAGGAAACCACCATGGAATACGTGCCGAAGCCTGACGACTCATCCACCCGAACGTAGTACGTATAGTTTGGCATTGCGGAGTTAGTGGTCCAGGACGCCTTAGCCATAACACCTTGGTTAGGATAATCAGAAAACACAGTGTTCCTAGCTGGGTTGTAGAATTGCAGTGCCACCTGCAGACCAGATGCTGGTGTAACGTTGACAGCGAGAGTTTGACCGGCTAGAACATTCACTTTGTAGTAGTCGTCCGTGTCCGCGTCTTTCAGGAAGCCCGAGTACGTGCTATTCACGGATGCAAGCTGCGTTGCCGCATCAAAAGTGTCCCCAGCATCTCCGCCACTGTTAGCGTCGTTCTGAGAGGCCAAGTTTACCACAAAGCTGTACGTTCCTGAACCCGACCAGGCCTCTACCCAGACGTAATACGTGTAGTTCACCTGAGCAGAATTCGTCGTCCAAGAGACCTTCGCCATGACACCCTTGTTAGGCAAATCAGATATCACCTGGTTACGGGCTGGGTCGAACAATCCAAGCCATACTTGCAGAGTAGATGGGGGCGTAGCATTCACAGAAACGGTCTGACCCGCCGAGACTGTCAACATGTAAACGTCGTCAACGTCCAAGTCCTTGAAGAAGCCTGCATACGTTGCATTTGTGGATGCAAGTTGTGTCGCCGTATCAAAAACGTCTCCAGCATCTCCACCACTGTTAGCGTCATTCTGAGACGTCAGAGAAACCTTCAAAGTGTACGCTCCGGAACCCGACCATGCCTCAACCAAGATGTAATACGTGTAGCTCGACTGAGCAGAATTCGTCGTCAAAGAGACCTTCGCCATGACACCCATGTTAGGCAAATCAGATATCACCTCACTCTGGCCAACATCATACAGCCCAAGCCAGACCTGCAAACCGGATGCAGGCGTAGCGTTAACGTCAAGAGTCTGACCCGCTAACACCGTGATCGTGTAATAATCGTCTACGTCAGTCGTGTCGTCAACGGTTCCAGTGTAAGTTCCAGGCGTAATCGACTCCGCTTGAGCAAAACTGTCGTTTGGCTCGGTGTCTGCCTTTACGCGCGCAATCGGTTTCAATACAGCAACAATGCTAAGAAACATAGCGAAAGCAATTAACACCACTGCGATCTTCGTAGTTCTCGTTTTCATTCTTCTCGATTCTCCTCTAAATCTTTATGATTCTCCTCTGTTCAATTGCGCTCTTAAGCGTTGCTACGACCACCGCGTCCAACAATGGAACACGTTTTTTGGCGTGAACTGCTATGCATGACTGTCTGCGCGCGAGACGAAACACATCAATTTGAAGGACGCCCCCAGAACCTATTCCTAAACATTTGTTGTTGACATAAAAACCGATGATTTTCTCAGCTTTCCATCATTTATTCGCAGTTTTTGAGCCTGAGAAACTACGATTTCCGCGTTGGCCTTTTTGCCACATTTGCCTGAGCCTTTTTGTTTTTACCACACGCACGCGGTTATGTTTGATACTTAAACAGAGAAAGAGAAGAGTTTGCGGGAGACGCTCCACAATTGACGACGTTACAACCAACGCGCCAGCCCACGCTGAGGCTCACCAGTCATTTTTTCCTAGATCTTCAGACCGTCTCTGCCAATCAGACATTCGAAATAGGCTTCGATGTGCACTCAAGATGATGTTTAAATTGTCAAATCGATAACTATGTTTCATGGAGAAAAAGTCCACAAGATGCTGGAACACCGACAACCCTCTTTACATCAAGTATCATGATGAGGAGTGGGGTGTTCCCGTCCACGACGACAGGACCTTGTTCGAGTTTCTCGTTCTTGAAGGCTTCCAAGCAGGTCTGACCTGGGAACTCATACTCAAGAGAAGGGAAGCCATGAGGAAAGCCTTTGAGAACTTCGACCCGAAAAAGATAGCCAAGTACACCGCCAAGGACGTGGAGCGCCTTCTTGGTAACCCAAGTGTGATTCGAAACAGAGCGAAGATCTCGGCAACTGTTAACAACGCTCGACGGTTTGCGGAAATTCAGAAGGAGTTCGGTTCGTTCGACGCTTTTGTCTGGAGGTTTGTTCGAGGAAGAGTGATCGACCATTCTCTGAAGAATTTCTCTGGCATGCCATCAGAATCTGAGGAGTCCAAGGCAATGAGCAAGGAACTGAAGAAGAGGGGGTTCAAATTCGTCGGACCCACAATATGCTATGCGTTCATGCAGGCCGTCGGCATGGTCAACGACCATCTGGTTCACTGTTTCCGCTACGATCAAATCAAGAAAACAACATCCGATCGAACGAACAAAGCAAGGGCCTAGGGGTCAGATTCGCGTTGTCAGTGTTTCGAACTGACTGGCATTTCGTTGGTCAGCGTGCGCCTAAACTTAATAACTTTCTTTCACAATGTCAATCATACACGTATGGCCTTGGCTGGTGCTCACCATCACGAAGAACAAGCGGGGAAGGACTAGGAAACATCGCTGGATCGAGTTTCCCAACATCGAACAGGATTCTTCGCATGAAGCCCTGTACCTGAAGTGGGCAAGCATCAACAATCCTGCGCTGGCTCAATGCGGACGCTATGGTTGCCCTCAATGCGGGAAAAAAGTCTTCAGACTTCGGCACGATAAGAAATTCGGGAACATACGCTTCTACTGCCCGAATTGCAGTTTTGAGACTTCATACCACATAATACGGCCCAAACGTGACTTTCGCACGATTGAAGTTCATGACGAGCGAGGAATTCTGGTCGGCGTAAAGACGGTTGACGATTACCATGAGAAGACTCCACGGGAAAATGCTGATCTGATGGTAATGAATGCGGAGCAAAGAATGGACCTGGGAGGCGAATGGTTCGACGGTATTTCCGGAACCAACTCCCAGTCTAGATACTCAACTCGTGAGGAGATTCTTAAGAGAATCGAAGAGCGTAGAACGAGGCGTCTTATGGAGGCTGCACTTGAGGAGACTGAACGAGTAGAACAGGAGAATCGAACCGCAGATTTTCGGGCCGAGATTCGTGGAAGACGCGCCCGCGATGTTATAGACTGAATTTCTGTAATACAGTATGAGGGAGAACGAAGCCCAAGTAGGGCGCGTGTCGTTGAAGGGATTTTTGGCTGAATCTGAATGGGTGAAAACATGCGCCGCTTATGGGTTAAGTAATCACTTGAAGCACGCGTTCCAAGGCTCTTCGTGCGCACATGTTATGTTCTTATAGGTGCGAACCAGTCAGTAGTCCGCTAGGTGTTGGGAGTTGGTGGGGCTTCTTGATCCTTTGGAAGTGAAAGGGCTCACTCTTAGGAACCGCATAGTCATGCCTCCCATGCAGACTGGTCGGGCGACTGTTGAAGGCACCGTCACGGACAGGCTGATCAGCTTCTATGTGAGACGTTCGTCAGCTTTGGGCTTGTTGATCATTGAACACTGCTACGTTTCTGCGCGCGGAAGGCTGAGCTTAAAGCAGCTGGGGATCTACGATGACGAGTTGATCGGAGGGCTGGAAAGACTTGCGGGCAGCGTTCACGCGGTCGGAACTCCCGTCGTCGTACAGATCTCGCACGCAGGGGGCGTTGCGAACAGACATGTTATCGACGGAGAACCTGCTGGTCCTTCGGCAACGGGGAGAACTCGTGAGCTGACCAAAAGCGAGATCGAGGCTTTGGTTGAAGAGTTTGCCGCGGCTTCAGAGCGGGCGATCAAGGCGGGTTTTGACGGGATTGAGCTCCATGGTGCGCACGGATTTCTGCTTAACCAGTTCTTTTCGCCTTTGCTTAACAAGCGCGGGGACAAGTATGGCGGTTCTCTGGAGAACAGAATGCGTTTTCCTCTCATGGTCGTTGAGAGAGTCCGAGAAAGTACTAAAGGGAGGCTCCTGCTCTACCGGTTGGGCGCGGACGACTTGACTCCGAAAGGGACGCTGATAGAGGACTCGGCTGCCTTCGCCGTGAAACTTGAACAGTGTGGCGTCGACGTTGTCGACGTCTCGGGCGGCCTATGCGGAAGCGAACCTAAGCAGCTTCGAAGCGTCAAGGGTTACTTTGTTCCTCAGGCTTATGAGATAAAAAAGGCGGTTAGAGTTCCTGTTATTGGTGTGGGTGGAATCACTGAGGCTAAGTATGCCGATAGGCTGGTTCGAGAAGGAAAGGTTGACTTGGTGGCCGTGGGCAGAGCGCTCTGGAAGGACCCGAAATGGGCCGAAAAAGCTGTTGAAACGCTGAAAGCCTAGCGACTCCGCGCACGCTCGGTCCCTCTCACCATAAATACCCCGAATGCAAGATGATCTCTCTATGGGATATCAAACGCGGGCAAGGTCATCCAAAAATTATGGCCGAGGACGCGGAATGCCACGACGTGAAAAGGCCAAAGCCAAAGCCAAGGAAAAGAAACATCGATCCAGTGGCAGTTTCATATCGGAAGAGAATCAGACCCCAACCACGGAAGAGGTCGCCGACAGAACGGTCAACACACTGCACAATTTGGGAAACCAGAGATTCGCCGTTTCCCCGTTCAGCGAGCACCTGAAACTCTGGCTGGTAAGTCTGAAAGAAGTCCTGTCTGAGTTTGAGTCAAGTCCAGGCATAATCGTAGATGACCAATTCGAGAAGGAGCGTACACAGATATTATCAGATGTTGAGCTTGACCTTGGGAGAAGAAGAGACAAGGAAGCTTCCGGCAGAGAAGCTTTCAGGATCCTCTCAGACAACAGAATTCTTCTCGAACAAACAGAACAAGACTACGCTTTCAAGACGAAGGAGAGGGAGAAGCGGAACAACGCTGAAATCAAGCGTCTGACCGGCAATGTCGACGCTGTCAAAGAAGAACTTGACCGCATAGCCCGGATGAAGGCAGGCAGATTCAGAGCCATATCGAAGGAGACCAAGGCAAAAAAAGAGGCGGAAGCAACGCAAAGACTCAACGCCGCACAAAGCGAGCTCACATCAGCCACGCAGCATTTCGCTGCCGAACAAGAGAAGCTGCGAGAAGAACATGAGAGAAGGAAACAGGTCATCACGGAACAGATTCGAGACCAAGAGAAAGAGGTCGAGAGCCAAGAGATCGACGGATCTCTGGAAACCCGGCGAGTTGCATGCGAAACCCTCGCAAACGCAATGAACTCATTTCTCCAGAGAAAAGGGCTATCGCCATCGTACCATTAGACCGTTTGGTCGGACCCTACGCAGGCTCGATGCTCAGGAAAACAGCAAAGACCTGAGAACGGCCAAGACAGGTCTGCTGCATTGGCAGCGCCTGCATCATGGTGTCCACAGCGCGCGTCGATGAAAGGCTAGATTTCAAACTTGTCCAGTATCTTTGTCTCTTTTTCCTGGGTTATCTCCGCCACAACGTGAATGTAGCTTTTCAATCCGGAACTCTCAATTCTGGGCTTGAGCAGCTCGTCTATCTGAAAGATTCCCGCGGAGTTCGACATCGTTATCCTGATTACAACGGGCGTCTTGTCGCCTTCTTGGATGTCTACTTTCTCAATGGAAAGCGCAGAAACCGAGTGAATGTCCACCTTTCCTGATTGGAACGGAATTCTGGCTCTTCCTTTCTCCATGTCCAAAGCGTCCGCGATCTGCACGATTCCCGCCTCTATCGTTAAGGGTTTCCGGGGTTCCTCATGAGATACTATGGCGTGCAAAACCTCAGACAAGATTATCGTGCGCTCCTCTTCAGAATATATCTGTTGCAGAAACTTCTCGATGAACCCCGAAGCCAACAACACTCCATAGAGCTCGTGCCCATCCCTCGTGACCACCATGCCCAAGTCGTGGAAAATAGAACCCAGAACCACCACTACCTCAGCATCCTCGGTTTTCATCCCATAGTCTCTAACAATGCTGGGCACGACCTTGTTATCAACCAGCATTCTAAGTAGCTTCAAGGCCGAGTTGGCAACTATCTTCACGTGCGTCGGACCATGGTCCGTATAGCCCATCCGGTCAATAGCCATCGTGTTCGCACACTTCCACAGCGTCTGCAGCTTCACGTCTTTCTTAACAGAATCGATAACACGTTCCAACTTGCGATTATCCCGAAACGGAATGTTAAAAACGTAGGACATTGCATATCACCGTCGTTCGCTATTATCGTGAGTCCTTGTCTGCCCGAACATTTAAACCATTTTCCTTTCAATATTCCAGCATCGCCGCTTCATTGGTCTCAGTGCGACGAAAAGATGTCAGAAATGGGAAAGAGAGGCTCCAGATCGCGTGGATTCGCGTTTGTGGGCAGTCCATGGGCGATCTTGTGTTGCCGAGATGGAATGACTAGAGGCCATCAGTGTTTTGCGCCCACAGTTGCAGAGGATAAACCAATAGAGGATAATTCCAGAACGTTTAAATCCGTAGAGCACCGCAATATGCTCACTGAAAGGAGAGGGAAAAATGAAAAAAGTATTAGCAGTTGCCATCATATCAATTCTGTTTTTCTCCGCATTCACAGTGTTAATGCAAGCAACAAATGTGCAGGCTTCTGCAACATCCAAACCCAATATAAGCGTTCAACCATCGCAAAAGGCCGCGGCCATTGGTGTCCCGTTCTCAGTTGACGTGGTAGTCGCCAACATAACCTCAAGCCAGAGAGTAGTAGGTCTACAATTCAGAATGAAGTATGACTCCAGCATGCTAAAAGCGACTAACGTGACTGAAGGACCGTTCCTGAAGAAATTCGGTAACACGTTCTTCATAAGCTACATTGATGACGACTCCGGGCTCTACGGCGGTAACGTGCTCGTCGGTGACCAACTGCTCCCCGACAACAATGGCGTATGGGCAACATTTCCCAACGCAACTTGGGGAGAAACAATTGCCACAATAACGTTCAATCCTCTAGCAACGACGACAAAAACCCAGCTCACACTCATACCCCCACCGACTCCAAACCCAATGATATTGAACGACGATCAAAAAGAAGTACCATGCACCGCCACCAACGGAGTCGTTCAGATCGCGAGTTTGGCGCTTGACATTCAACCGGCATCAGTTAACGTAGCACTCGGACAATCATTCTCTGTGAACGTGTCCATCAGCGGCATAACCCCCGACAAGAGAGTGATAGGAATACAATTCAGAGTACAGTATGACTACGGCGTGCTCCAAACGACGAAATCGGACGTGACCGAAGGACCGTTCATGCAGGACCCCAGATGGAACCTTCACGGCACGGTCTTCATAGTTGACGTACAATCCCCAGGCAGTGCCGACGACTCATACGGGTCTAACGTGCTCGTAGGTGACCTTCTGCTTCCTGACGACAACGGTGTATGGAACGCGTTTCCAAACGGAGCAGGGACAGTAGCCACAATAAAGTTCAGCACTATCGCGCATCCAGCGTATGTGCCGAAGACAACGGCACTCACACTCGTGGGTAACCTAGTAATAAACGACACTGCAGCTCCGGCAAACAATGAGGTTCCAAGCTCGGTCAGTAACGCAGCCGTCAACATTGACCTTCCGCCACCAGCATACCTATACATTTACCCAGGGGCCTCGTACGCACTTGTTGGCCACCCACTCGTAGTGAGCGTGTTGATTAACAACCTGGATGTAGCATGGAGAGCCACAGGAGTACAATTCAGACTCTGCTATGACTCAAGCCTGTTTGAAGTAGTCAACGTGACCGAAGGATCATTCATGACGGACAAGAGATGGAACCTTCATGGCACGCTCTTCCTTGCGGACAACAACACGGATCCCATATATGGATCTAACGTGCTCATCGGTGACCTTCTGCTTCCTGACAACAACGGTGTATGGACAGCATTTCCACACGGGTTTGGCGTACTAGCTACGATCACTCTGAACCCGATACACGCGGCCGGCATCAACGACCCGCCGCTGATGACCACGCTTAGCCTCCAGAATGACTTGATAGTGAACGACGCGAACGGTTATGTAGGTGAAGTGCTACACACGCTCAGCAATGCAACAGTAAAGATCCTCCCAATACAGCCAACATTAAGTGTCAACCCGCCGCTAGTGGAGGCACTCCACGTGGGCACGATATTCTCTGTGAACATAGACGTCAGCGAACTCAACGCAGGATGGAGAGCTGTCAGCGCACAGGTCCGATTGTTGTACGATCCCGCGTACCTAGAAGTAGTCAACGTGACCGAAGGACCGTTCATGCAGGACCCCCGATGGAACCTTCATGGCACGGTCTTCCTTAGTAGCGTTGAAGTCGATGTCATATATGGACCTGACGTGCTCATCGGTGACCTTGTGCTTCCTAACTTCGACAACGGTGTCTGGGACGCGTTCCCAACCGGAAACGGCACAATCGCCACGGTAACCTTCAATGTGACAAGTCAACCAATAGGTCTTGACAACCCACCGGCACACGTCTATCTTGGCCTTGGTGACCCGTTTAGCACTCTGTTAAACGACAACAACGACTATATCCCCACCAACCTCTTGAGCGGAGAATTCAGGGTCTATCCAACCCACAAAGCAGACATCAACGTAGACGGCAAAGTTGACATGAAAGACATTGCCCTCGTGGCAAAGGCGTTCGGCACCAAAGCTGGAGACCCACGCTGGAATGCAAACGCGGACGTTGTCACCGACGGGATAATCAACATGCGTGACGTAGGTTTCGTGGCGCGCAATTTCGGTTGGCCACAGGCGCATACAAGCTAGAACCGACTAGCACCCAATCTCCTTTTTTTGCTTCTTAGTCTCAACAAGTCGCTCTATGAAATTCGTCACAGTTCGCGTTCTGGCGATTGCAGTCCAAGCGCGCGTTAGGTGCACGCCGAAAAACCTAGCTTCCATCCGAAAATTCCATTCGAAAACGAAATGGAAGATATATCTAAAAAAACAGGTATTGAATACGAAAGAACGATTCTAGACTGAAGCTGCTAGTTCAACCTAAAATCTTCGCCTTGCGGGCCTTCTCTTAGAATAGCACTCTCGGCAATAAACCGGTCTGCTACCGTCAGGCTTGAATGGGACTTCACATTCTTTCCCACAGTCAGCGCAGACTGCCTTGTGCATCTCTTTCTCTGCCATATACTCTTTCAACTCCTTACATATTTACGTGCAAAAATCGCTTCTTACACGCTGCATGAACAACACAAAGTTCTTAATAAACCATGTGCTCGAAATCCGCCGAAAACGTCTGACAAAAGCCCCCATCATGCGACCCAGCAACAAGCCTAGTCAAGCACCCAGATGGTCCTGCGTTCCCCAAAAAACAATGCAGAACCCACCAACATGAAACTCACTAGTGCGAATCCTGAATGCTGACTGTTCCCTTCTTCCCGATTCTCAGCTGCCTTTCGCCTTTGAAGCTGGACATGTTCGCGTTCCTGATCCACACAGTGTCTCCGACCGAGACCGATTCTATCTGCTCATTCCACAAACACAGCTTTATCGTGCCAGTCTCGTCCCCTATCACAGCATTAGCCACACTAGCATAAGTGCCAAACCTTGTGAACACGAGCACAGGCTTCGCAATCTCCAGAACTCTGGCCTTCAACTCTATCTTTTTCATTCCAGACCGTAAGTCTACGATGTGAAACGAACGTGTCCGCCTGTTTTCCAGGTCAAGATACCTGCGCGTCATGTCTGCCCTGGCGTAATCCTTGATCGGATTCCGTTTCTCCAAAAGGAACTCCTCAGGAATCGAGAACTGCGCAACAACCTTGGTATCGTTCATCAGCAGAAAAATAGTTCTTCCTCCTGAGCTGCCGCGCGTTTCAACAGAAACCTTCCCGCATGTGGACCTCTGCTTTTCTTTCGCCAGAACCAGTGCAGAAAACAGGTTGTCAGGGTCAATTTGGTACTTCGCCGAAAGGACGGCAAGATATTCGCCAGGTGACACTCTGCTCCGCATCTTCTTCAATCTCTTACAATCATTGCTCGGACGCCTACTTCAGAAACTTCATCGGGTGCCTCTTAAACCGTTTCTTGCAGGTTACGCTGCAGAAATGATACGTATCTCCCTCATACGTAATCTTGTACTTTGATGTCCTTTCATCCAGAACGGCACCACAAACTGGGTCAGTAGGCAACTTCTCCCTTATCCACAAGCTTATAGCGATATAGAACAGAGTTCTGCTTATTATTGTTGGCGGTAAAGATTTCTCATCCAGCATCGAACAGACTGACCCTTCTAGACTCAAGGTCTGAAGAGGAAAAATTGCATCTCTTCGCTTTTATAGGACAGTGCGAATTCAATATGTCATTACCTTCGAGTTGAGAGGTATGCGAACTCGAAAAACCGCAGTCGTCGCCATCGGTGGCAATTCACTGATCAAAGACGAAAAACACCAAACTGTCGCTCATCAGTTCAAAGCTGCCAGAGAAACATGCCGCCACATCGCCAGCATGATAGAACAAGGCTGGAAAGTCGTTATCACTCACGGAAACGGGCCGCAAGTTGGGTTCATTCTCCTCCGTTCGGAGCTAGCAAGTCACGTCCTACCGACTGCGCCACTTGATTCCTGCGGCGCCGAAACTCAAGGTTTCCTAGGATACATGATACAGCAAAGCTTACGCAACGAGTTCAGGCTCAGAGGCATCAACAACTCTGTGGCTACGGTCGTAACTCAAACGCTCGTCAAGAAGAATGACCCTGCCTTCAAACATCCAACCAAACCAATCGGACCATTCTACACGAAGCGCAAGGCCGAGAAGCACAGACGCGAACAGAGGTGGGAAATAATGGAAGATGCAGGCCGAGGCTGGCGACGTGTTGTACCCTCACCGAAGCCCGTGCGCATCATCGAAAAAGACGTGATAAAAAACCTCATTGACCACGGCGTCACCGTCGTTGCCGCAGGAGGCGGTGGCATTCCAGTAGTTGAAGAGAGAGGCAAGCTGAAGGGTATAGAAGCAGTAATCGACAAGGATTACGCTTCAGCACTCCTAGCCACGGGCATTCAAGCTGAACTTTTCCTCATATCCACAGCAGTCGAAAAAGTAGCCCTCAACTTCGGCAGGGTTGACGAGCAACCTTTGAACAGAATCACCTTAGCTGAAGCTAAGAAATACCTTAAGGAAGGCCACTTCCACGCTGGCAGCATGCGACCCAAAATCCAGGCGATAATCAGCTACCTCGAGAACGGAGGAAAAGAAGCCCTGATCACAAACCCCGAAAACCTAGAACGCGCAATACTCGGAAAAACAGGCACACACATCATGCCCTAAGCAAATCCTCTCAAAGATCACCCGACAGCGAACGTTCAAGATGCATTCGTGATGAACTGCTTCTGCAGTTCCACAACTTCTGCGCTGTCTTTGGCGCTCGCATAGCTTTCAAGCATCTCATGGTTCAGTTCAAGGAAAGTGTGTCCCCATTTGTACATGGCTAGCAGTTCAGATGCCTGTTCACGAAACCCCGCGATGAAGAGAGCAGCGGTCAAAGCTTCCAGAGTCGATAGCTTCGTGGGCTTGCCGAAGTTGACTGGGTTGCCAGCTATCAAGACGGGTAGGCAGCGAGAGGTCCCCCTAACATGAGCTGACAAGAACCGTTCAGCCTTTTCCCAACTGCAATCCAATGCGGCAAGCCCGAAATTTTCGATGCGGTCCCGGTCAGCTGGAGAAAAAGCCATCTCTGAAAAAGGGTTAAGCACAACAGCCCTCTTCGGCAGAAACCTCACCTGCGTTACTCCTCGAACCAGTCTGTGCCGCTCAAGTTTCAGAGCAGTGCACTTCTTAGGGTCACATTGCCTCGCATTATAAACTACGATTCTAACGCGCTTCTCCACGTTCTCTCTGCACCTTCAAATGACTCATAGGGTCATTCATGACCAGAGGTATCCAGTCTATGAGGTCTGAGGCAACCATGTGCGCGCCCCTCTCTTCAAAGACAAAGTCCCCCGCAGCACCGTTGACAAAAGCGCCCGCAACCGCAGCCTCAAACGGGTCTGCCTTCTGCGCAAGCAGAGCGGCCACGACACCTGAAAGCACGTCACCTGTACCGCCGACGGTCATCCCCGGATTGCCCGTAAGATTAAGCTTGACGCGATTCCCATCAGAAATAACGTCAACAGGCCCTTTCAGCAATACTACAGCGTTCAGCTTAGATGCTGCTTTCTGAACTTCCATGGCTTTTTCTCTTAGCCCAGTTGCTGGCCTTTTGCCTGTTAGAATTGCATACTCACCAGCATGAGGGGTCAAAACAAGAGGCACTTTGAGTTTTCTTTTGAAACTTGCGAAGGCCTTCAGACCGTCAGCGTCTAACAGCAAAGGTTTTCCTGCTTTTTCAACGGCATCCACGACCATCTTCACCGCTTTCTTGGTTTCTGGATGCAATCCTAAGCCCGGACCCATGGCCACGGCGTCAACTATTTTGACATAATTCTCTAGCACGGACACGTTGTCAGGGTTCAAGTGGTCGCCCTTAAGCTTTATCGTAATCAAATCTGGCGATAGCGAAGAAATGGCATAAGCCGTCTTCTCAGGAGCAGCCACGTAAGCCAAGTCGACTCCCGTGCGTAACGCAGCCTCTGCAACCAACGTTGGAGCGCCCGAGTATGTTTCATTTCCACCGATCACCAGCAGTCTTCCGAAGTCCCCCTTGTGAGACTCTGGAGGACGTGCGTTAGTGACCAACAGAACGTCGCCTGGCCCAGTGAGTCTCTCAAATTCATCAGGCAAGCCGATGTTTCTTACGACAAGCTCTCCTGTGTATTTCTTGGCTTTTCCCAGTCCCAGCTTCGTCCTGTGAAACGTCACAGTCAAGTCAGCCTTCACAGCGTCACCCAGCGTCTCGCCCGTGTCTGCGTCCACGCCTGTTGGGATGTCCACGGCCACGCGGAAGGCTTTCATTCTGTTAATCTGTCCTACCATCTGGAGAATAGGCGGTCGTAAAGTTCCTCGGCTTCCAGTGCCCAGCAACGCATCAACTACAATGTCAGCGTTAACCTCAGGTATCAGAGCGCTGTCAGTGACCTCATGTTTGGTGACAGTCTCACTCAGAAAACGCAAAGCTCGGCAGTTCTCCAGCGCAGCTTGGTCTGCGATGTCTTTTGCTTTTCCTGCAAGTATGACTTCAACTGTGAAACCCATCGACGACAGGTGGCGAGCTACTACAAAACCGTCTCCCCCGTTCCCGCCAAGCCCGCAGAAAACAGCGACAGTCTTGGGCGGCTTGAACCGCGAAGAAACCTCCAGAGCAACACTGTGCCCAGCGTTCTCCATTAACAACAACCTAGAAACGCCATAGTACTCAGCGTTGACCTCAACTGCCCGCATAATCCTGCTGGTGATGGAACCGTCCACTATAGTTACCACCTATCAGCCTAATGCCATCGAAAGAAGATAAGCGTTATCCGCCGAACGCCACTCTCTCCAAATCAGCGTATGAAGACAGAAGACAGTTCTGAGTAATATAAGAGAAAATCGGCCCGCAAAATGCGAAGATTGTCTCAAACCGTAGCAAAATATTTTAAAGCACAACAGCAGAAGGTAACTGTGGAGATTTGAATGCCAACAGCTTTCGTACTAATAAACACAGAAATCGGTTCAGAGGCGGATGTGCTGAAAGACCTGAAGAAGGTCGAAGGAGTAGAAGAGGCTCACGCTGTCTACGGAGTGTACGACATAATCGCAAGAGTAAAAGCCAGCACGATGGACAGGCTCAAAGAAATCGTAACATGGAAAGTCAGAAGACTTGATAAAGTAAGGTCAACACTCACAATGATCGTCGTCGAAGAAGCAGCTAAATAGCAAGAATCCCCCTTTTTATTCGTACCGTATCCGCATTTATGTCCCAGCGGAGAGTCTGACCCCAAAAACGGCTGGAATGAATAGATGACTGAAAAGACCCTGCACATAGGCCTAGACGACACTGATTCAACAAGAAGAGGTTGCACAACCTACATCGCAGCCGTTCTTGTTGAGGAACTGGAGAAGCTGGGAGCATACTTCATTGACTACCCCAATTTAATCAGGCTGAACCCCAACGTTCCCTGGAAAACCCGAGGAAACGGCGCCCTATGCCTGAGAATACGTTACGCTGAGCAGTTGGAAGAACAGATCAAGAAAAAAACCCTGAACTCAGTGGAGAAGTATTCAGACTTGGAGTCCAAGGGCACAGACCCAGGAGTCGTCTTCTTTAGACGGCCCACGATTCCAAGACAAGTTAGAGCCTACGCCACGCACGCCATAACTGGCGTCGTAAAACTCGGAGAAGCGCTAGACTTGCTCAAACGATACAAGGCTGAGGCACTGGGTTTCAAGAATGGCAGAGGAATAATCGGCGCTCTGGCAGCAGTCGGCGAAACTCTTCGAGAAGATCACACCTACGAAATACTCGCATACCGGGCCCCGAAAAACTGGGGCACAAAACGAAGAGTCGACGGGGCATCAATCTTTCAGATGGACAAGGAAACAGCTCCGTGCACTTTCAACAACGTGGACACTCAAAAAGGCAGAGTAATCATCACGCCGCGAGGACCTGACCCAATACTTTTCGGCATTCGAGGAGAAACTGCCGAGGTCGTGAAGAAGGCGTTCCAAATAGTCAAGCCACTTGAACCCATTGAAAGATGGGTCATCTTTCGCACAAACCAAGGAACGGATGCACATCTAAGAAGGGTCTCCAAGTTGAGTGCTCTGGCACCTTACAGTTCAGTCATAGTCAAGGGAACCGTTTCGGCAGCTCCTAGGACAGTCCCAAAGAGACACGTAATTTTCTCAATAAGAGATGAGAGCACAGAAGTAGATTGCGCAGCATTTGAACCAACTGGCACTCTTCGCCACACAGCCATGAAACTGATGGTCGAAGATGTCGTGGAAGTTTCTGGTGCCGTAAAAACTCCTTCACAGCCAAATCCGCTTACTATCAACTTGGAGAAAATCCGCGTGACGAAACTTCAACCAAAACTCGTCTACCAGAATCCCTTATGTCCAAATTGCGGCAAACGGTTGAAATCGATGGGCAAAAACCAAGGTTTGAGATGTGAAAAATGCGGCTTCAAAAGAAAAGACCCCTCCAGAATTCAGGTCAGGATCAAACGCGGCCTGAAGAAAGGTGTTTACATTACCTCAACAAGGTCCCAGAGGCATCTGACTAAGCCTCTGACACGCTATGGAATGGAAAAACGCTCCTACCAAGGCGAAGAACTGATAGACAAGTGGCATTTTCCCTAGTCTTTTTCAATCGCTGACCTTGAAGATCTCGCACAGCATGCGGTAGAGCTCATCACCGCCTTCAACCTTTGAAAACAGGTCCTTCTCCGCCTTCAGTATTCGGCCCATCGTCCGGTAAGTTTGTTGCCACTCAAGCTCTTTCCATATCAGCCGGTAGTTCTTGAGTTCAAGCCACGCGCGAAAGATTAGCACGGCAAACATGCCCAGAGTCAGTAACAGGTTCAGCAGGTAAAGGTCAATTACATCCACGATTCTTCACCTCCTGAGACACGCTGAGTACGTTAGTAGATGGAGCACATTTAAATCAAACTAGTCAACCAGAGGAACAAGGATCCCTCGGATGAGCGAAGTTATCCCGCCAATCCTTTTTCAGCCTGGGGGGTCGGCGGAATATGCGGCTTCACAGTAGGTTTCGCTCTCAAGAAACTTGGCGCGCGCTAGCATGAATGAGCGGCAACTAGCGAAATGGTTTAAATGTCTGTGCCTCGTTTATCATTTCAAAACTTCATTGTCTGCATTTGTTGGAGTGTTACTAGCTTGGAGAAATTTCCAGCTGAAGAGTACAGTCTGCCTTTTTTCAAGCAGACAGGTTACGTCCGAAAACTGTGTCCCAGATGCAAAGAATACTATTGGACGCAGAATCCAGCTCAAGAAACATGCGGAGAAGCAACTTCTGAAGGATGTTCTTACTACACGTTCATAGGAAAACCACCCACTAAGAGACGCTACAGTCTGCAGGAAATGCGCGAAGCTTTCCTTTCGTTCTTTGAAAAACATGGACACACCCGGATAAAGCCCTACCCCGTTGTGGCAAGATGGAGAGACGACATCTACCTGACTCATGCAAGCATAATAGATTTTCAACCGTACGTAACCGAAGGCATCACCCCTGCGCCCGCAAATCCTCTGGTTATCTCACAGCCCTGTGTCCGCATGGTAGACATCGCTAACACAGGCCCAACGTTCGGCAGACACTTCACCATCTTCGAAATGGGCGGAGCACACGCCTTCAACTATCCTGACAAGGAAGTCTACTGGAAAGACCAAACAGTCAGATACCACCACGACTGGGTAACCGAGGACCTCGGCGTCAAATCAGAAGAAATCATCTACAAGGAGGGCGTTTGGGTCGGGGGCGGAAACGCTGGACCCGACGTCGAATGCATCATCAGAGGTCTAGAAGTAGCCACGCTCGTCTTCATGCAGTTCAAAGTAGTCAACAACGAGTTCGTGAAACTGCCCATCAGAACCGTCGACACCGGCTACGGGATAGAGAGGTACACGTGGCTTTCTCAGGGAGTCCAGAGCGGTTTCCACGCGGTCTACGGAGATCTGCTCCAGAAAATCTTCAAAATGGCAGGAATAACCAAAATTGACGAAAAGCTGCTGGTCAAAACCGCCGAAGTCTCAGGTCTGGTAAGCTTGGACAAGATGGCAAACAGAACTGAAACAAGAAAGAAAGAAGCGAAGCTTGTAGGAATAAGCGTAGAGGACCTGGACAAATTCTTGGTTCCCATCGAGAACGCCTTCGCAGTGGCTGACCACACGAAATGTCTCAGTTTCATACTCTCTGAAGGCGTCGTCCCCTCAAACATCCAAGAGGGGTACCTGGCAAGGCTGATCTTCCGCAGAGTCTACCGTTTGCTTAGAATGCTCGGCATTCAGGACAAGCTCTATGACATAATGAACATGCAGATAGATATGTGGTCAAAAGACTACCCGCACTTGAAAGAAATGCGCAACGAGATTTTGGAAATGCTCAAGATTGAAGAAGAAAAGTTCGAAGACACTATCAGACGTGGAGAAGGAATGGTGAAACGCATTTCCAGCGACCTGAAAGCTCAGGGCAAGAAGCATATTCCGGTTGAAACGTTAACCGAACTGTACGATTCGCACGGGTTGCCACCTGAAATCGTTATGCAGGCTGCAGAAAAGGAAGACTTGAAGGTTGAAGTTCCCGACAACTTCTACGCTCTCATCGCACAGCGTCATATGGAAGTGTCCAAGCCCGTTGAAGAAAAAGCCACGCCTGAAAAGCGCTTGGAAACGGCGGTCGCTGGACTTCCTCCAACTGAACCACTCTACTATCAAGACCAGTACATGAAACAGTTTGAGGCAGCAGTCCTGAAAGTCATAGAGAAAGAGTTCGTTGTGCTTGACAGAACGTGCTTCTTCCCAGAAGGAGGAGGACAGCCACCTGACAGCGGACGCATCAAGTTTGACGCCAAAGAAGCTGAAGTCATTGACGTCCAAAAAGTCGGAAGAGTCATTGTCCACAGGCTCAAAGGCTCAGTTCCGAAAGAAGGCACTCGTTTGAAAGGCACCATCGATTGGAACAAGCGATACAGTCTGATGAAAAATCACACGGCAACGCACGTAGTTGGCGGCGCAGCAAGACGAGTGCTAGGCCAGCACGTGTGGCAGTTCGGAACCCAAAAAGGAATAGAATCTTCCAGACTTGACATATCACACTACCGCCGGCTCACACTTGAGGAACTGCAAAAGATAGAAACACTGGCCAACGAGGCTATTCTGCGTAACATCCAAGTCGAAACCACGTGGATGCCCAGAAACGAGGCTGAGAACCAATACGGCTTCAGGCTCTATCAAGGCGGAGCCGTTCCTGGCAAAGAAATCCGCGTAGTGAAAACTGGAGACTGGGATGTTGAAGCATGCGCAGGAACGCACCTGAAGGGCACGCTTGAAATCGGCTTCCTCAAGATAGTACACTCCGAGAGAGTCCAAGACGGTGTGGAGAGACTCGTGTATTCCATCGGAATCCCAGCAGTGAAAGCCGTACAGAGAAACGAACAGTTGCTGATGAAACTGTCCGGAACGATGAACGCCCCAGTCGAGAAGCTTGGGACAACCGCGGACAAGCTTGTGAGAGAACTGAAAGAAGTAAACGTTGAACGAAGAAAACTTATCAAAGAACTTGCCTCCAGAGAAAGCGGCAGTCTGGGGACAAAAGCCGGGGAACATGCTGAAGAGATAAACGGGATAACAATGGTCACCCGCGACTTTCAAGAGTCTATCGATGTTGAGCGGATGGTTCAAACGGCCAACGAAACCATCAGGAAAAATGGGGCAACAGTGACGATCTTCTACGGATCAGACGGGAAGAACGCCCGAATAATGGTCATGGCAGGCGAAGCTGCACTCAAAAAGGGCGTCAACGCAGGCGAAGTAGTTAGAGATGTTTCGAAGTTCATGGGAGGAGGGGGCGGAGGAAAACCCAATTTCGCGCAAGGAGGCGGCACAGATATCGGAAAACTGGCAGAAGCAATCAGAAAAGCTGAGGAAAGACTTAAGCACCAGCTTGGCGGCTAGGACGTCAACGCGCGCGCTTCTGCTGTAGCTACGCCGACAGGACTAAAGCTCAGGCTTCATCTGCTCACACCTGCGGGAGGCTGCGAAGACAGAAAGCTTTCTGCTCACTGTGGGAAAAAGATTAATGCAAGTTCGCACACTATAATGTAAGGTGTCACGCATGAGGGATAACGTTCTCTGTTCGTAACAACAAAAACTTTAATACCCCTCAACCCAATTCAACAAGTTTCATGGACTTTTTGAAAAAAATCGAGAAAAAATGGCAGAAGAAATGGGAAAATGCCAAGATTTTTGACGTGGATCCCGATCCGACGAAGCCTAAGTGTTTCATAACCGTAGCGTATCCGTACCCAAACTCTCCGCAACACATTGGCCACGGCAGAACCTACAGTCTGGCAGATGTGCACGCGCGGTACATGCGCATGCGAGGCTACAACGTGCTTCTACCCATGGCCTTTCATTACACAGGTACACCGGTTCTGGCGATGGCTAGACGACTCGCAGACGGCGACACCGGCCTCATCAACGACTTCACCAAGGTCTACAAAATTCCGAAAGAAAAACTGAAAGAACTCACAGAACCCGTTGCCATGGCCCAGTACTTCCATCAAGAAATCAAAAGCGGAATGAAAGAAATAGGCTACTCAATAGACTGGAGACGAGAATTCACCACCACAGACCCGCATTACAACCGCTTCATAGAGTGGCAATTCCAAAAACTGCGTCAAGGTGGATACATAAGCAGAGGTAGCCATCCTGTAGGCTGGTGCCCCAGAGACGGAAATCCTGTGGGTCAACACGACACCGTAGGCGACGTGGAACCGGAAATAGGCGAATTCACCCTTATAAAATTCAGACAGGAAAATTCTGTTTTTCCAACAGCGACCTTGCGTCCGGAAACGGTCTTCGGAGTGACAAACATTTGGCTGAACCCTAAGACCAGGTACGTGCGAGCTGCGGTTGACGGAGAACAGTGGATTATCAGCCAAGAAAGTGTGGAGAAACTGATTCATCAGAACAGAAAAGTCAAGGTCTTGGAAACCTTTGAAGGAAAAGAGCGCCTGGGAAAATACGTTGAGAACCCAGTGACTGGAAAAGTGATCCCTATTCTACCAGCGGATTTCGTCGATCCGAAGAATGCCACAGGCGTTGTGATGTCAGTTCCAGGGCACGCCCCATATGATTATGTTGCCCTTGAAAATATTAGAAAAGCTCCTCAGCGACTGAAAGATTGCGGACTCAAGCCTAGATCCATAGAATCAGTGAAGCCAATATCCCTCATCGACGTTCCAGGATACTCAGAGATTCCAGCCGGCGATGTCGTAAGAAAGATGAACATTCAAAGCGAACTGGACCCCAAACTGGAAGACGCGACAAGAGAGGTGTACAGACATGAGTTTCACAACGGCAAAATGAAGCATAACACGGGCAAATACTTCGGCCTCTCTGTCGCTGAGGCAAAAGACAAGGTCAGACAAGACCTGATCGCTGAAGGCAAAGCTACAACAATGTATGAGCTGCTTAACAGACCAGTGCAATGCCGCTGCAAAACAGAGTGCATCGTCAAAATAGTTTCGGACCAATGGTTCATAGACTATGGTAAACCAGAGTGGAAAGCACTAGCCCACAGAGAATTTGGACAGGATGGAAATACTGCCCGTGGAAGTGCGCTTAGAGTTCAACAACGTCATTGACTGGCTGCATGAGAAAGCATGTGCCAGAAAATCCGGAATGGGCACACGACTCCCTTGGGATAAGGACTGGATCATTGAATCACTGTCGGACTCCACAATCTACATGGCCTACTACACGATAGTGAAGCACATTAAGCAAAACAAGATTCAACCTGCCCAGTTGACAGATGAAGCTTTCGACTACATATTTCTCGGCGTCGGAGAAGCCGCTGAAATCAGTAGAAAGACCGGTTTACACGCAGAGCTTTTGCAGCAAATGCGTGATGAGTTCATGTACTTCTATCCGTTGGACAGCCGGCACTCCGGCCGCGAACTGATTCCCAACCACTTGACCTTCATGATATTCAATCACACGGCCATATTCCCAGAGAATTTGTGGCCCCGCCAGATAGTTGCCAACGGAGTCGTCTTGATGGAGGGTGCCAAAATGAGCAAATCCTTCGGAAATATCATTCCTTTACGCGCGGCTCTAGCGAAGTTCGGAGCTGACCCAGTAAGGCTCAGCGTTCTGTCAACGGCCGAGTTACTGCAAGACGCAGACTTCAGTCCCACAATAGCCAAGTCAATGCGTGCCAGGCTGGAGCGGCTTCACCGATTCGCCTGCAAACTTGTCAACATCCCCCACAGAAAAGCCCCGAAAGAATCGCTAACGGCGATTGACCTGTGGATGCTCAGCCGACTGCAGGAGCATATTAAGAAAACAACAGAAGCGATGGACAAACTCGCAGTACGCCGAGCGATACAAAGCGTTCTATACGAACTGGATCAAGACTTCCAATGGTACCAAAGACGCGCAACAGACAAGAAAGGAAGTCGAAGTGCTGCTATAACCTACGTGTTCGGTGAAGTCTTAAATGCTCAGATACGGATGCTGGCTCCAGTTGCGCCTCACATATGCGAGGAGCTGTGGGAAATGGTTGCCGGAGAAGGCTTTGTTTCGCTTGCATCGTGGCCCAAGTACGACGCAGCAAAAACAGACGTGAAAGCAGAGGAAAATGAGACTTTGATAGCAAGCGTGCTGGAAGATACTATGAGCATCACAAAAGCAACAGGCGTAAACCCGAAGCGGATATACTATTACGCGGCTGCACCATGGAAATGGAAAGTGTACCTGAAGGCAGTTGAAAAATCTGTGCATACGAAGATTCAACAGAAAGACTTGATGAAGGAACTGATTGCAGATCCTAGTTTGAAAGCGAAAGCTGAAAAAGTGGCAAAATTCGCTGTGCAGATAATGGACGAAGTCAACCGCATGTCTGAGGAGCGAAAACAGAGGATATTGCAGGTTGGAATGATGAACGAGGTTCAGGCTCTAAACGACGCTGAAACCTTCTACGAGAAAGAAATCAACGCTGAAATCCACGTGTGCGACGAAGAAGACGCGAAGCGTTACGACCCGAAGGCCAGAGCCGTACTTGCGAAGCCTCACCGTCCAGCGATTTTCATAGAATAAAATATATCAACCTACACCTTTCCTTTTATTGCCAGAAACGAGGATCCGTAGCGCAGCATGGATACGCTTTGAGCCATAGAGCGCGTCGGCCTTCTAAAGCTGAACGCTGGCGAAAGCCGAAAGTCCTGGGTTCAAATCCCAGCGGATCCGCCATTCTAAAGCATATGTGTGAAGCGTTGTCGCAAAAGCATTTTTCCTCTTTTTGCTATAGCGTGATACGCGTATTCTTCGGCAGAGTTCGGGTTGCGAGTAAGTTTTATAACAGTAATGAAATAATAGATGAGAATTGATCTGAGCTTTGACTTATCGATGTATAAGGTGATCATCGTGAGTACGCATGCGGATGATTTGAAGTTGCGGTTAATGACCATAGAGCTGCTTCGAACTGCGAAATATAAGAGAAACATAACGTATCGCGAGCTTGCTTCCAAGACAGGTTTGCCCGTGACCGTTTTGAGCAGGTATGCAAAGGGGCATGTCTTGCCTAATACTGCTAGATCAAAGCAGTTGTGGAAAGTGTTGACGAAGCTTGTTGGTCTGGAAACTGAGCTTCGAAGTAGGATAAAATTCGATGAAGACGGATACTATGACAACACAGAGATAATCGGAGACTTCAACATTCTTCAACAAGCGGCCAACCATGCGCTGGCAGACTTCGCTGGAAAACGCGTGACAAAAGTCTTGACTGCAGCCGTCGACGGGATTCCGTTGGCAACGATGGTCGCCAACGCTCTGGGTGTAAACCTTGTTCTTGCCAAGAGAAACAAGGAGATAGGTGTCAAAGCATTTCTTGAAGAAACATACGTTTTGTACAAGGGTTCAGGTGTGACGATGACCCTTTACATACCCAAGGAGGCCATCAAGAAACGAGACAGCGTTCTCGTTGTGGACGATATGATCAAGAGCGGGGAAACACAGGCTGCCTTGGTCAACTTGGTGCGGAAAGCCAAAGCTGAACTGTCAGGAGTGTTCTCACTCATAGCCGTGGGCGAAGAATGGAAGAAGACACTCAAGCTTTCTGGAGAGTGCCCCATAGAAGTAATCACCTACGTCAAAGCACCATATGACGCAGGCACTCGCTATTAGACAGCCTGACCGGTTCTCTTTCTTTTGCTTCGCGACTGTTTGCCAACTCTCAGAAGCGCAGTTTCGAAATTCACAAAGGAATATCCTGCCACGCGGTTTTCGTTCCAAAAGGCCTTCAAGGTCTCTAACGCTTCCCCGGCAGGCGCATTTCTCAAGATTCCAAGTTCCTCAGCCGCAAGAATCTCAACGTGTGTAGGCTTTGAATCAGCCTTGGCCCAAACGCCTCGCAGGTCTCTGAGGAAAATGCTCACAGTGACATTGCCGATCCCTTTTCCAAGGTCCTTCAGTCTTTTCTCCAGATCGTGGGAATCTGAGGCCTTATCGTGAATGAAGCCCAACTTGCCTGAATATTCTGCAATCAGACTCTTCATCACCATCATGATCTTGTCAGCAGTCTTGTAATCATAGCGCGCATAGCCGCCTTCGTCGAGAATGCTGACGAGACCGTTCCATCCTGTCTTCAGCATCTTTTCCGGCGTCAGCACTCCATGTTTCTCGAAGCATTCGTACGTCCTGATTGCCGTTGCTTCATATATTGGGGCGCCAAAGAGCAACGACGCAACAAACCATTTGAAAATCTCAGTTTCTCCGTCCGAAACGTCTATGCCTAACACTTCGGAGTATCTCTGCCCTCGAGTCCGGAGCATTGTAACGAGTTGTGCTTTCTTCATAACCTTTTTCACTTGCTAATCAGTTTTATTCACTGGCTGCATAAACGAGTTGCGAGGTTTGGGCATGCGGACAATTGAATGGTTTAACGGCACGGTTGAAACAATAGACCAGACGAAACTTCCCACGGAGGTAGTGTTCATCAAGATGAGGGCTTGCGACGACGTGGCAGAAGCGATAAGAACAATGAAGATCAGAGGTGCTCCGCTTCTGGGCGCTTCTGCAGCGTTTGCTCTTGCTTTGACAGCATTTCATTCGAAGGCCAAGACTCCTGAGAAAATGCTTCTGGAACTGCACGAGTCGGCGGAAGCAATCAGAAAAACGCGACCGACGGCCGTTAACCTTTTCTGGGCGTTAGACAGAATCTTGGGGAAGGCACAGGCCGTTTCTGGAACTTGTGCAGCTTTGGCTCAGTCTGTGGTGGAAGAGGCGAAAAGAATCGCTGACGAAGACGTTGCTGCAAACCATCTAATCGGTAAACATGGCGCCGAGCTTGTTCAAGATGGGGACGTTATCCTGACTCATTGCAATGCTGGTGCTCTGGCAACTGTTGATTACGGCACTGCCTTGGGTGTAGTCAGGGCAGCTTGGGAACAAGGAAAGCGGATAAGAGTGTTTGCAGATGAAACTCGTCCTCTTCTGCAAGGGGCCAGGCTGACGGCTTTTGAACTTAAGAGGGACGGCATTCCCGTCACTTTGATCACAGATGGTATGGCAGGCTACGTCATGTCCAAGCACATGGTAAAGATGGTGATCGTCGGGGCTGACCGTATACTCAAAGACGCAGTAGTGAACAAGATTGGAACGTTCACCGTTGCCGTATTGGCAAGAGAGCACAAGATTCCCTTCTATGTTGCAGCTCCCAAATCCACTTTCGATATGAGCAGGACATCCACAGAGGTTCTTATTGAAGAGAGGAAGCCGGAAGAGGTGACTTTGATAAGTGGGAGAAGAATCGCACCGGAAGGAGTGGACGTTTTCAACCCTGCCTTCGATATTACGCCGCTTGACTATGTGACGGCTATAGTTTGCGAGGACGGAATATTGAGAAAACACGATTTCAGCCGATTCAATGCCTAATCGCTAATAAGGTGAAGAACAACTCTATGCTGGCCGAGGGTTAGTATGGAAAACGACAGGGAAGAGGAGTTGTCCAAATCACAAACAAAAATCAAGGGATTACTCAGTAGAAAAGGTGTCAAGGTCACTGAGCAGCAATCGGTCAATGAGCTTACCTCAAAGGGATACGGGCAAACGGAGAACAAAGAACTGCTGCTCTCATTCTATGAGGCACTCTATCTTCTGGACCGAGGATTGCTGGAAATTGAAGACAGCAAAGGACACCACACCGATTTTCAGAAGCTTTTACAGTCTTACAAGAGCACCGGCGAAAACGTATGGGCCGCGTACCTAGCCTACAGGGATCTGCGAAGCCGAGGCTACGTTGTACGTGAGGGGTTTGGTTCAGGCGTGGATTTCAGAGTCTATGAACGAGGAGATTACGCGAAGGACACGGCCAAATACCTCATCTTAAGCGTTCAAGAGGGAAAACCGATTTCGATCAAAGACTTGACGAGCGCCTTGACGCAGAGTCTTAGTCTCAAGAAGGAGCTCGTCTTGGCAGTGATGAACCGCCGAGGAGAAACAGTTTACTATTCAGTCTCACAACTAAACCTGAAGTAACGGTGAACGCTGGACATGAGCGAGTTTAAGCCAGTAAGAGGGATGAGAGACTTTCTGCCGAAAGAGGCAGAAATGTTGAGGAACATTGAAGGAAAAGCTCGAAAGGTGGCTGAACTTTACGATTACAAGGAGGTAGTGACACCCGTTGTGGAATCGTATGATCTCCTTTCGGCAAAGGCAGGGGAAGAAGTAAAGTCACGGATGTTTCTGTTCAAAGACCTAGGCGGACGAGACGTTGCTCTCCGACCAGAATTCACGGCTTCTGTGGCAAGACTTGTCGCCACAACTTTGAGAAATGAACCCAAACCTTTGAGACTCTTCTGCGTCGGTAGCATCTACCGTTACGATGAACCGCAGCGAGGACGCTACAGAGAATTCTGGCAGTCAAACTACGAGCTGATGGGGTCGAACAGGCCGGAAGCAGACGCTGAAATCCTGATGTTGACCAACGCTCTGATGCAGCAGGCTGGTTTGAAGAAGTACGCCTTCAAAGTCGGACACATCGGAGTCCTAGGAGGGATACTATCTCAGGAGAAAGTCGACGGAAAAATCCAGAACGCTGTTATGCAGCTGATGGATAAGAAGCAGTACGATGACGCCATTGCGCTACTTGAGAAATCAGGAACACCCCAAGAATGCACATCAATCATTCGGAAACTAGTAGAGCTCAGAGGTGCTAACGTCCTAGAAGTCGCCGACAGAATCAAAACCCTTGTAAACGACTACGAGCAGTCCGTCGAGGCAGTGGAAAACCTTAAGGAAATTCTGGAACTTGTCTCAGGAAGCGGCTGCAAAATTGACATAACTGTCGAAGCCGGGTTTGCAAGAGGACTTGAATACTATACAGGAATGATTTTCGAGATATACGTCCCCGACTTGGGCATTGCACTGGGCGGCGGGGGAAGATACAACCGACTTATCGAACTCTTTGGAGGTGAACCCACTCCTGCCGTTGGTGTCGCTCACGGAATCGACAGAATAATGCTCGGACTCGAGACGCAGAAGACGCTAGAGAGGTCAGAAGAACGGAAAACTGTGATGGTTGTACCAACAAAAAATGAATTATCAGGTCAAGCATTGAAAGTTGCACAATTGCTGAGGATGGCAGCGATACCCGCTGAACTTGAGGTCATGGGACGAAAGATGGCCAAAGCCTTGGAAGTGGCTGACAGGAAGAAGACTGCGTTTGCAGTCATCGTCGGAGAAAAAGAACTAGGAGAAGGTGCCGTAATAATCAGAAATCTCTCGAAGAGAGAGCAGAAGGTTGTCAGCGTCGAAGAAATGGCAGAATACTTGAAACGCTGTACTTAGCTCTTAAGTGACAAGTTCTGCTTTTGTTAATGTCACGTCTTGCACTGGCTTGCCATCATTCGGGTATTGGGGATTTATGGGCACTTGGCCGATAGCGTCCACAACGTCCACGCCTGCTATTACCTTGCCAAAAACCGGATAATTACTGTCCCAGGTGTCAGCGTTCGTATCATTCAAGTTTATAAAAACTGGCTCGTAGCTGAGTTGGGTAAGCTTGTTTTCGCCATGGTAACGGATCCCCTGACGCTACTATGTTTGTTCGGAAGCTCGTCAGGAATCGCTGGTACACTGATTCCTTTCGCACTTGCGTCTCCGCCTTGAATGACAAAACTGTGAACCACTCTGTGGAAAATTGTCCCGTCGTAAATCCCTTGTTGCGTCAGGTTCTTGAAATTCCAGGAAGTGATCGGCATGTCGTCATGCAATTGGATTATGATGTCCCCCATGCGCGCGCGTTCGTTCTCCTTTTTTGCCTTAGGATCGGGAAAAAGCATGTAGCACAAGAGATTTTAGGTCTACTGACGCATAGAACTGACCAAGGTTAAGGCCGAAAATGAGTCAGAGACATCTGGATGATTTCTCAGCTTCAAAAGAAGCAAAAGCAGCAACAAGGGAGACAATTGCTGGAGTCCCAAGCCAACCTGCGAATCCTTTCAAAGAAAGAGACTATGCTTTTCCTCCTGTCGCGCCTGCCAACTTGCCTCCGTCCTACTTGGTATCTGCTGCCTATGATGGGAAGGCAGGCAAAGCACTAGTGAAACTCTATGAGCCGGTTTCAGGCCGTATCTATTTCTGGTATGACAACACAGGGCATAAGCCCTATTGCCTCACAAACTTGTCACAATATCAACTGGAAAAGATCAACAGGCTGGTCCAGCATCAAGGCCTTGACCATTTTGAAGTTGTAGAGAAATTCGACCCGCTCCAAGAGAAGCAAATAACGGTAACCAAAATCGTAGCGAAAGACCCATTGGCAATCGGAGGACGCCCAACAGGATGTATTAGAGACATAATCCCCGAAGATTTTCCAAGAGTCTCAAATGTGCCCATCGCCCCGGAGAACATCAAGGTGTGGGAGTCGAACATAAAGTATTATCAGTCCTATATTTACGACAGAAATCTCCTTCCAGGAATGATTTACAGGGTTCAGAAGGGCAACCTCATTCCAGACAAGCTGGAAGACGCTGAACGGACGGTTCAGAAGCTAGCGCTAGTCTTCAAGGATGCAACAACTGAAGAGTTAAGCTTCATCGAAGAGTGGGCGCGCCTAATGGAGTACCCCGCGCCTGTTTTTCGCCGTTTAGCATTAGACATAGAGGTTTTGTCGCCCATACCGACACGCATACCTGACCCACGAGAAGCCGCTTACCCAGTTATCTGTGTTTCACTCTACAGCTCAGATGAACTACGAAAAGTCATGGTGCTGAATCGAGAAGGCGTCCGTGAAGGTGTTGAGCGCTTTCCGGCAGACGTGGAATACTTCAGCTCTGAAGCCAACCTCATAAAAGCCGTGTTTGAGCTCTTGTGGAGCTATCCCTTCGTCCTGACGTTCAACGGGGATGATTTTGACCTGCGATACCTGGTGCACAGAGCGCTGAACCTCGGAATCAGACGCAACGAGATCCCCATAGAAGTGGGAAAACGGTCCTGCCTCCTGAGCTACGGTGTCCATGTAGACCTCTACAAGTTCTTCTTCAACCGCTCAATACAGATCTACGCCTTCAGCAACCGCTACAAAGATGTCACGCTCAATGAAGTGGGTAAAGCTCTGATACAGCTTGAGAAGATAGAGCTGGAGAAGGGCTTAGGCGAACTCACCTACACCGAGCTGGCCAAGTACTGTTTCAGGGACTCCGAGATAACGTTCAAACTCACGGATTTCGAAGACGAACTCGTTATGAAGCTGATTTTGGTACTAGCGCGAATAAGCAGCATGCCGATGGAAGATGTCAGTCGACAAGGAGTTTCGCGGTGGATACGGAATTTTCTGCAGCGAGAACATCGACACAGAAACATGCTGATCCCGACTCCTCAGGAAATTCTCGCGGTCAAAGGCAAAACTGCGACGAAAGCGATTATAAAAGGCAAAAAATACAAGGGTGCGATTGTCGTTGAGCCAGTGCCTGGTGTGCATTTCAACGTTGCAGTTATGGATTTCCCAAGTCTGTACCCCTCCATAATCAAAGTCTGGAACCTGGGCTACGAGTCAATTCTATGTCCACACCCAGAGTGCCGCACTAACCTCATCCCGGACACGCCTAACTGGGTCTGCAAGAAGAAACGCGCTTTGGAGAGCCTCTTGATAGGTGCACTGAGAGACTTGCGGGTCGAGTGGTACAAGCCCAGATCAAAAGAAAAAGCTCTGCCTGCTGAATTGAGAAGCTGGTACAACATTGCTCAAGGGGCGCTCAAAGTCATTCTGAACGCAAGTTATGGCGTTTTTGGAGCTGAAAGCTTCGACCTTTATTGCCCACCTGTTGCTGAAGCTACAGCCGCTATCGGTAGGCATTCGATAACCCAGATACTCAATAAAGCAGAACAGCTGAATATTGAGGTCCTTTACGGCGACACTGACAGCCTCTTCCTCAAGAACCCTTCGAAGCAGCAAATTGAAGAACTGGCACATTGGACTGAACATGAACTCAAGATGAGTTTAGACGTGGACAAGGTATACCGTTACGCAGTTTTCAGCTCGCGCAAGAAGAACTATCTGGGCGTTTTGGAAGATGGCGCAGTCGATGTCAAGGGGATGACAGGTAAAAAGCGTCACGTCCCACCGTTTGTCAAGAACGCTTTCGAAAACATGAAAACTCGTCTAGCACAGGTCAAGTCTCCCTCAGATTTTGAGAATGCCAAGAAAGAGTATCACTGAGATCGTTCGCGACTGCTACATACAACTGAAGAGGCGAGAATGGAAGAACATGAACGACTTAGCCTTCAACGTGGTTCTGGGCGAGGACATTGAAAGATACACAAAGACAACACCGCAGCACGTCAAAGCCGCGAAGATAATGAAGGAAAATGGTGTTGAGCCTCGAGCGGGGGACTTGATCAGTTTTGTGAAAATCATCAGAGACCCTCACGTCAAACCGGTAAGCATGGCCACCAAGAGCGAGATCGACGTTGACAAGTACATAGCATACTTGCACTCGACGTTCGACCAGGTTCTGGATGCGCTAGGTCTAGAGTTTGATGAAATAATAGGCCTAACGAAGCTTGAGAGATTCCTCTAGCTCAGGTCTGCATCAGTTCTGTCTTTCTAAATCTGAATAGGATCCCGGGACTTCGTTGGATTCGCTCTGCTCAGCGCCAGAAGTAACGGAAGGCCTATTCCAACAACTGCGATCAAGCTGCTTATAACCATGCTTACAATCATGGCTAACCAAGCAGGCAGAATATCTGAAATCATAGCAGGTTGAAAACCAAACACTATAGACAGATAACTTCCTACTATTAGTCCAATAGACGTGGCCCCAAGAACGGACCCAACGAAACAGTGCTTTCTGAGCTTGAAGATTATTGCGGCAGCAACCAGGTTTGCCACGGGTCCAAACATCACGTCCTGTATTCCAAGAAAATAGTAAAGATTAGTTACGAAACAGCCAAGCGTTACTCCTCCTACAACTGGCCAGCCCATGAGAGCAGCCAATGTGATTAGACAATCAGCAACCCGTAATTGAATAGGTCCATAGATTGTTGGATTGCCAACTGTGAACATCTGCAAGACGTTTATCACAACATACAAAGCTGCAAAAACAGCTGTCAAAGTAATGTCTTTGCTATTCGTTCTCAAACCTTTGCCTCCATCGCCCGGGGTTTCTATGGCGGAACGGGTGGAGGTCCACTCACCCGCCAAACGATCTCAGAACATAGCCCTTGCTACTATTAAACATAGTTGGTTAAGTCTAAGTGGGCTAGCCGTTCAAGTCGTAGACTGATTAAAGATGCTGGAAAAGGAAGAGTGCAGCTATTGTTGAAGCCGCCACAAGGAGCGAAATAATTAGGACTACTTGACGTTCTGTCAGAGGGCGATGGTAAGTGATCAAGGTGATCAGGCTCCTTCTGTGATCCGACTCAAGCCTTTTTCCGTCAAAGCCAACGTTTGCTTTTTTTCTGTAGAAGAAGAAGGTTAGAAGAATCAGTGAAGAATTGAACACATAGGGTAGAATTGAAACGGCTAGGTCGAACTTCAGGTCCGATATGACAGCAAAGGCCGCTAATGTTATGCCTATGGCGAAGGATCCTGTGTTGCCTACGAATATTCTTCCTTTGAGGTTGAAGAAGGCAAGTGTGAGCCAGATGATTAGTGGGCAAATGAGCAGAATCGCGTTTGACCCTGATACGCTCATTAGCCCGATCATAATGATTGCGGGGCATATTGTTTCCAAGCCGTTCAGTCCTCCGAGCATGTTTACCGTGTTGGTGACTATCGTGACAAGAATCGGTATGACTAGGAAGTAGTAGTAGATGCCGAAGTCTATGGTTCCTAGAAACGGTATACCTATCGCCGTGCGAGCAGCGCCCCAGCGGTAAGCGAAGGAAATGAGCGGTATCGCCGCTATGAGTGGAAGGAATGCTTTGATGCGCCATTTGAGGTCTATCCAATCGTCCAGTAAACCTAGGAAACCGCCGAACAGTATACTTACAGCCAAAGTGAGAGACGGAGAGACCCCGTTTGGGACTTTCACGACATCAAAGAAGTAGATGAGAAAAATGTAGACGACACTGGCCAGCACGTATATTGCGCCTAAACCGTTCGGGATCAACGGTTTACTTGGCTTGTGCTGGTCGGGAACTTTGGGGAACAAGCTTTTCCCTTCACGTGCCCGAGTAGTCGATCTTATAGAGAAGAACGAGCGGAATCAGCCCGCCGTACTTGTTGCTTGCGTCAGTTGGTGTAAGGTTTAACCCTGCAAAGTATTCTTCCTTGAAGAACAGTGGCTGAGTGACGTTGGCTGCTTGAGGATCGGTGATGCCATTGAGGGTGCACCATCTGTTTCTTCCCCAGCTCATCAACTTGTAGATCGTCGAGTTCAAACCTCGCATGCTCCATTCCCACTTGTTCGTGCTGTTGTTGAAGCTTCCGAAGGGGGTTTCGTCGGTCCAATCCCAATCAGGAAATCCCGCTCTCTCGTCTTGAGTTGCACCGCCTGAGATTCTCGCCATCCATGTCCATTTTCCCTCGTCACCATATCCGGCTTCAACCCCATTGGTCGCGCCAGTCGAGCTGTCTTGCTGCATAGCCACAACCGTGAAGACTAGGACGTACTTCGCGTTGTACAATTTCAGCATCTTCACCGATTGCGTTTCATTCGCCATGAAACTGTAACCCACGTTCTCTATCTGAGTTCCATTGTTGGTCTCGTTGTCACAGAGCGATGTGACATTTCCCATGATAGCGGTCCAGTAGCCGTAGTCCCACCAGCTGGACACAACGGTCGTCGAGTCATGTAAATCGTTCAGGTACTTACACATGTCCAACCACTCTTTGACCTGCTGGTTGGGAACGATCGGGAGACTGGCTGCAGATATTGTCACCGGCGCGTAGACCTGTTTGTAGACGGTTGGGACGCCGTTTGACTGCGGTGAGAAAGAGAGATTTGTCATCAGGATCAAGAATATGAGAAACACCGCTGTACCACTGAATTCCCTCCCAACGCGTTCAAGTCCAAACCTCTTTTTCGTGAGAACCTTCGGGGGCTCTCTGAGCAAAGTCATGAATGGTTTGAGCATGCCAACTACGCCGACTGCGGCGAGAAGGCTGAAGGCTGGACCAAAGATGACGAGCAACCGCACCATCGATGCAGAGAAATAAAGCGACGTCAGACCGAAGATCAGGAGAAACAGGTTCTTTGTCGTTAGGTTTCTGGCAACGAAGAACAAGCCGACAACAGAAAAGATCACTGCTATTCCGAGGTCATAATAGATCGAGCCCCACGCAGTAATTCTGTGTTCAGCAACGGATTCGACAAGAGGATTGCTTGCTCGTATGAATGGGTCAAAGACTGTTGCGAATTTCCCAGCTATGTCGCCGATGTATCCCAGACTCCAGACCGTAACGAAGCCTCCGACTAGAGCAGTCATGAATGCGACAACAAAGAGAAGCTTCCCTCTTACTGAAGCCAGGTTCCTGATAATCTCGCTCAAACAAAGAAGTGCGAAGATGCCTACAACAGGCAGGATTGCGTAGTTTACTAGGTATCTTGTTGAGAGGTAGGGATTGTTTATAGCGATTAGCAAGGCCAGTCCGAAGGTCACGCCGAAAGCCAGGAACAGTCGTCTCGTGGATCTCTAAGCAGAATCAATGCAAAAACGAAGAGTACCGTTAGATCCACCAAGTAGTAGGCTCCTCCCCATCCCATCATGAAGTATGCAAGCACCGCAGCAGCTCCAATCGAGTATTTCATTGTTGAACCCATCGTTTTCTCTTCGTCGATGGCCCTCAGGAACAGAAAACTGAACAGCACCAGCGAAATGACACCTACTGTCTCTGTGTCAAAGAAACCTAACGAATTCCTTTGAATCACCGCAGGATTCAGTGCGAGGAAAAGCGCTGCGAGCAACCCTACTGCCTTTCCTCCCATGTCTTTTCCTAGAAAGTACATGAAGAAAACGGCCAGTGTGCCCAAAATAACGGGGAGGAATGAACAGAAGCTCATCAAGTCAATGTTCACGCCGAGGGCTGTAACTATGTCATAGGCCACTGCTGCCGTCATTGGTAATGATGAAAGGGACGTGCCCATGTCAGTTCCATATGGGTACCAACGTTGCGTTTCAATCCAATGGGTCGGATAGTAAGGCGAGAATATGCCGTATTGTACCATATGGTTTGTGAGACTGTACTGGTAGTAGGGGTCAAACTCTCCAAGATGAAGCTGCCCGGTCTCCACTTCCCAACGTATGGGCAACAAGCGGACAGTAAACGCTACCAAGAGTATAAGAAGCAAGGCTGAAAAAACCATTATCGAGCTGTGATTTGCTTTCAAGCGAAGCTTCCCTAGATTGCTTCTGGACAGCACACTGGGTAACTTCATCTAATGTTTCATCTCTCTTACAGAGTTTATGGAAGTATTTTATTTTCCTTGCGGTCAAGGAACAGCTCGAGATGCTGTACGTGAAATGAGACGCAGTTATATACCTTTCCAAAATGAGCAATCGGGAACGGCAAAAAGTTTCGAGTCGGAAATCTACGGTGTCTTTCGCTTGAAACCGTACTTTTCTGCGTCATAGAGAGGAAAAGCTGCTATTTTCCCGCTTGTGATTTTTCTCGTATCTTGATTCTTACAGGTTTTCCTTCTTGGGCTTGGGCTGCATCTACATAGCCCATTCCGATGCCGTATTTTAGCAGTGGTGAAAAAGTTCCGCTGGTCAACTGGCCGATCTTTTCACCGGTTTCCGCGAGTATTTCATAGCCGGGGCGAGGAATTCCTGAGTCAAGCATTCTTATGCCAGCCCGTCGGCGTTTTGGCCCTTCAGTTTTCTGTTTTGCCAATGCTTCTCTTCCTATGAATTTCTCTTTCTGAAGCTTTACAACGAAACCCAACGCTGCCTCCAGTGGAGTCGTGCTTTCGTCGATGTCGTTCCCGTACAGGCACAGGCCGGCTTCTAACCTGAGGGTGTCTCTGGCTCCCAGGCCGCAGGGTTCTATTCCCAATTTCTTGCCTTTCTCAAGGATGGTGTTCCACAGCTTCACTGCGTTGTCAGGTTTTGTTAGCGGTGCGTTCCAGACAAATACTTCAAAACCGTCTTCACCAGTGTAGCCTGTACGCGCTAGGAAAACTTCCACGTCAGCCAAGCGTGCTTTGCCGCATTTGAACCTGCCAATTGAGCTTAGGTCTTCAGTGCAGATCTGTTGCAGCGTTTTGGCGGCGTTTGGGCCTTGGACTGCGAACATTGCGACGTCGTCAGAAACTTCTTCAACCTTGACCTTGTAGTTTTTTGAATGTTTGATCAGCCAGTTGTAGTCTTTTTCACGATTGCTGGCGTTTGGAATTAAGAGGAATTTCTCTTTCTCGATTCGATAAACCACGAAGTCGTCCAATATGCCCCCGCTTTCATTGCACATGACCGAATATTGTGCCGCATTTGGTTGCAGCGTCGAAACATCATTGGTGATAACATAGTTCAGGAACTGTTCAACGTCAGCCCCAGTGACAATCACTCTTCCCATGTGACTGATGTCGAAGATGCCGACACTGTTGCGCACCGCCAAATGTTCAGGGCTTATGTCTTTGTAGTAGAGGGGCATCTCGAACCCAGCGAAAGCCGTCATTTTCGCGATTCTTGAGTGCACTTCATAGAGCTGGGTTCGACGGTTCTTCTCAGCCAAGTCTGCTTCCTCAGCATTCGGTCATCTTGCTGGCTTAACGTTCACGTCTACAGGTATGAAAGAAAGCTTCTTTCCACATTTCGGGCATTTTCCTTCGTGCTCGTGTATAATCTCGTCCGGGGGCCTAAGTTCAGCGCCATCATACAGAATATGGCCACATCCCTGACAAGTAACATGCTGAGGCATATCCCTTCCACCCAACCTGCCAATGACTCAACAAAGCATCCCTGATCTATTTATCGGTTACTAGAGCGGCCCCCGCTATAATACGATCGCTCTATTATCTAGCGCGCGTCACTGTTCCACACATATTGATTCATACTCTTCTTTCCGTTTCAAGCTGGTTCTGCGATCTACCTGCGCTGAACCCGAATCCTAGTCCTCTTGAGTAATGCCGGGTGAATCTCACGGTGCGAGCAAGACTCAAATAGCGATTAGTTGATACGTGGGTCTGTCTATGCAGAAATACACGCTCATCGTCACAGAGAAGCCTGATGCCGCTCGACGTATAGCTCTGGCTGTAGATAAACAGCACAAAGCGGCTAGAATAAACGTTGACGGTGTCCCTTGCTACGCTGCTGATCATAACGGGAGAATAGTCGTGGTTCCCGCTTTGGGGCATTTGTACACGGTAACCGGAGAAAGAAGCGGGAGGGATTTTTACCCCATCTTTGCCCTCAGGTGGGTGCCGCGGTTCGTGGCTGAAAGAGGCGCAGGACGAATTCGCGTCTGGCTCAATTCCATCTCGAAGCTGGCAAGAGACGCCTGCTCTTTCGTAGACGCGTGCGACTATGACGTCGAAGGAAGTATAATCGGTTACTCGATAATGAAATACGCTTGTGGAAACAAGGAGAGGCTGTCTAAACGGATGAAGTACTCCGCGCTTACTGAAGAGGAACTTGAAAAATCATACGCTGAGCTGTTGCCAAGCCTCGACTTTGCTCAGATTGAAGCTGGAAGGACTAGGCACGAAGTTGACTGGCTATACGGAATAAACCTCTCCAGAGCCTTAACGCTCGCGGCAAAGAATGCGAGCGGAAGATATTGGACACTGAGCACAGGAAGGGTGCAGGGGCCAGTGTTAATGTTTCTCGGGGCAAGAGAAGTGTCGATCAAGTGCTTTGTCCCTACGCCTTATTGGGAAATGAAAGCTCAGTTCGAATCGGGTGGTCGAATTTGCGAAGCTTGGCACGAGAAAACGATCAAAACGAAGGCAGAGGCAGAAACACTGTACAATGAATGCCTCCTGAAGACTGGCCAGATTGAGAAGGTCGCAACTACTCAGTATTTGCAGTTCCCGCCGTTTCCGTTTGATTTGGGCACATTGCAGGGCGAAGCTTACTCTCTGTTCGGATACACGCCGAAACGTACACTGGACACGGCCCAGCGGTTGTACCTAGACGCCTTGATTTCCTATCCCAGAACAAGCAGCCAGAAGCTACCTCCGACTATAGATTATCGGGCAATTCTTCGATACCTGAACAGGCTTCATTGTTACAAGAGTCTAACCGCAGAGCTCCTTGCCCTGCCGAGTCTGAAGCCTAGAGAGGGGGGAAGGGACGACCCTGCTCACCCAGCTATTTATCCGACAGGCACTCTGCCCGGACGTTCCTTGACAGTGCCTGAAGGGAAGATCTTGGACCTTGTGATACGACGTTTTATGGCGGTTTTCAGCACTTCAGCAGTCGTACAGGCTGTGAAAGTACACATAAAGGTGGGCAGTCACTTGTTTTTCTTGACTGGAAGAACGGTACTCACAACAGGTTGGCAGAAATTCTACGAACCCTACGTCCACTCGGAAGAAGTTCTGCTCCCTCCTCTACACAAAGGACAGAAGGTCAACATTAAAAGAGTCCTGTTGTTGGACAAGTTTACCCAACCACCGAGCAGATACAATCCTGGAAGCCTATTGAGAAAGATGGAAGAAATCCAGATCGGAACAAAATCAACGAGGGCAGATGTCCTTCAAACACTCTATGACCGAAAGTACGCAAGAAATGAGAGAATCGAGATGACCGACCTTGGCTTCGAAGTTCTTGAGACCTTGACGAGCTATTGTCCAGAGGTTGTTTCAGTTGGACTCACGAGAGAGCTTGAAGAAAGAATGGAAGGGATTCAGGCACATGGCGAAACAAGAGAAAATGTTCTTGACAACGTCGTGAATATCCTCAAGCCTGCTTTGGAACAACTCAAGATAAATGAGAAAAGCATCGGCGAAAGACTGAGCAGTGCAATGGTAAAAGGAAAGCTTGAAGAAAGAATCGTGGGTTCCTGCCCTGTGTGCGAGACGGGGAAGCTCATGATTCTGCGTTCCAAGAAGACTGGCAAGCAGTTCATTGGATGTAGCAATTACTTCAAAGGCCAGTGTAGCACTTCTTTTGCACTCCCGCAGTCGAGCCTCGTCAGTGTGACGGGCAAAGGGTGTAAGCATTGTGGATGGCCGGTCGTTCAAGTATGCGCCAGAGGAAGGCGTGCTTGGATGCTCTGCTTCAACCCAGAGTGTCCGACAAGAAGGAGGAGGAGACAGGCTGGACTGCAAAATATGCCATAGGGAGGCTGAAAAAGCCGGGTATTGCAGACTGCATGCTAAAGCGTATCGAACCGTCGTCAAGAACTATGCTCTTTGGAAGAAAGCACTTGGAATCCCTTGGAAAGAGTATTTAAGTGAGATTACCAAGAATTCACTAACAGGAGAATGGTCAAAAGAAGTAGCCAAGTATCTGGAAAAAAATGGAGACAAAAACAATGTCAAAATCGGTTAAAAGGGGCATCTCGTCACTGTCCTTTTCAATGAATAGGCTTTATCGTGCAATAACCACTGCAAAACCATCAAGCTTTGTTGTTGGAGTCCTTGCCATCTCTGTCGCGGTTTTCTTTTTCGGAGGGGGCTTGTATGACCTGATAATGAAGCCATTGCCCGCGGTCTACTATGGTGGTCGCTTTCTGTTTCTCTATCCTCAACTCACTGAACAGTTCATCAGTGATAGCATCGTTGCCATGACAATCTATGCTCTCGGCATAATCGGCATGATAGCAGTGTATCAAAGCACGAAATACGTTTACAAACCAAGGCAAGCCTACATGATGCTCATAATAGGCTTTGCTCTTGTATTCATGGCCTACATATTCCTCGAAGAGACTATACGAATCAAACTTGGCCAGTGAGTTCACCAAGGATTATTCTTAAGTCCCAACTTGTACGCGGCATAGTTCATCAGGAAATGAATAGGCGGAGTTATGATCAGAACTGTCACTGCAAGCTCCAGCGATAACATGTACGGAAACGATGGCAACGAGAACGCGAGGGCACCGACGATAAAGTCGAGTTGGTCCACAACTGGGAGAGAGCCTCCAGGCCGGATGTCAAGTCTTCTCTTCAAGAATGCGCCAATCAAATCCCCGACTAGCGCGCCTAGCGTTGTCACTAGACCGAAAAGAAAAGGATAGTTGAAAACAACGCTCTCAACCAATCCGACGAATGTACCAACGATCAGGCCGGCGAAGAATCCTCTGAATGTCTTGTTCTTCCCGAAGACAGGTTTTCCGTCACGCAGTTTTCTCCCGAGGTCCATTGGAAGCCCTCCGCCGGCCAGAACAGGTGCACCGTTAGCGCAATAAGCTGGAAATATGAATTTCAACGCTTCACCAACCAGTTTCGCTATATCCATTCGTACAACACCATGAATGAGTTCAATGCTCGCAGATTCCTTTTTCTTCTATTCTCAGGTCGAAGTTTCGAGGGGGCAGCTTAAACGAGTTTTTCTCCAATTCCAGTCTAGTTGTCCTTGAGTCTCCGGTAGGCTTCAAAGCGATTACGGTATCTGCCCAGAACTTAAGAACCCTTGTGGCTACGGGTTCCACGCTTACGGGAACATCGTTCAAAACACTGTGCACTTGACTGGAAATCAAGACCGCAACTTTGCTTGTTCTTGCGGTTTGGGCTAACACTGCAAGTTGCCTGTTCAGTTCGCGGTTGAACTCGAACGTTTTTGCTGAGTGCTCAGCGATTCTTAGGCGATAAAGCGAGGTGAAAGTGTCAAACACCACAAGGCCAACATTGTTCGTAATGTAATCAGTCAACTGGTCTATAACCATCGCCTGTTCTTGAAAGGTGGCAGGCTTCATGAGCACGATCAATTCGGCTATTTTCTCAAACTGGTTGGAAGCGATTTGGGAAAGCCTTCGGACCGAGAACTTGCCGTCGCAGTCTACAAACAGGGTTTTGCAGCCCTGTTTTGAACAGTTTACTGCGCATTGTACTAGCAATGTCGTCTTGCCGGTCTCAGGTTCGCCGTACACCAGAGTGACGCTGCCTGAGGGGATTCCGCCTTTTAGGTAGTCGTCAACAGATCTGCAGCCTGTAGGAATGTTACTCAGCACGTTCATGCACTCAACAGATATAAGCCTCAAAATTAATAATTTGTCCTGCGTTGGAACATTCTGCCGTGTACAGGACAACACTATGAAAGCAAAAATAGCCCTTGCGACTGTATCTGGGAAGGCTTACTATCTGATTGTCAAGGAGCTAAAGAGAAAGAATCTGCCTTTTCTAAGCTTGACTCCAGGCGAGCCAGTCCCCATAGAGGTAGAAGTTGTCATAACAACGCAGGATGAGATGCAATTGGTCAACCACAAGAGGCTGCTGGTCTACAAAGACGGCGTCAGTGTAGAATCGTTGGTCAACGAGGCGTCTAAAATTGCAGCCGGAAAGGAATATTTTGACAAAGTCATAGTAGGCATTGACCCAGGTGATGTGGTTGGAATTGCGGTTCTGGCAGATGGAAGGGTCATCGAGACTGCGAACTGTTTCAGTATCAAGGAAACGCTGGACGAGATTGTGGGCGTGCTCAAGGGACTCGAAAACGTCCGCTTGGCTTCTGTCTCAGTGAAAGTTGGTGATGGAGTGCCAAGTCACAAAGAAAACCTTTTACGTACCTTGGACAAAGCTTTACCTCCGAACGTAGTGTTAGAAAGCGTAGGTGAAGCCGGAACTAGCCGTTACTTGAGTGAAGCAAAACATAGAAGAGGTTTGAGGGACATCGTTTCAGCAATACAAATAGCCGGAAGAAGTGGTCAGAGATTCCCGCGGAGAAAAACAGATGAAGCGAACTGTTGAAAAGAACAAGACTCTGCTAGTGGACGGACCGGCGTCTGTGGTGCTTGTATCAGGGAAAGCTGAGGCCTTCGGTGCTACGATGACCACGGCGGGCAGGGTGGTCATACGCGAAGGAAAAAGGCTGCCTTTTGCAGTGCGGGAGACAGCCACTTTCGACATTTCATTGGGAGAGAATGCTGCGGCGGAAGAAGTTGACGGGGACACGGTCCCTCCATCGTGGACTACTTCCTGTGAGGAGCTCATGAGGATTACCGCCAAACCTGTCGTTGCGCTTGTGTTGGGAGCGGTTGACTCGGGGAAATCGAGCTTTTGCACCTATCTGGCGAACAAGGCGCTTGCGGAAAAAAGGAAAGTCGCCATTGTTGACGGAGACTTGGGTCAATCCGACATCGGCCCTCCTTGCACTGTGGCGTACAATCAGATTTCGAAACCAATCACTGACCTGTTCAACCTTCAAGCAAGAAACGCCATCTTTGTCGGAGTCACGTCCCCCAGCAGGGTCACGAGCAAAGTTATCGAAGCATTACTTGCGCTGGAGAAGGAATCATTAACTGGTAACCCCGGCCTAGTGATCGTGAATACGGACGGCTGGGTCGAAGGAGAATGTGCTACTAATTACAAGCTTGAGCTAGTGAAGGCGCTTGGACCGCAAATCATCTTCTGCATCCAACAGAAGGACGAATTGGTACCTGTGTGTAATGCACTTGGAGACGTTCACAAAATCATGGTTGAATCTCCTCAAACTATCAGGCAAAGAGACACCGAAAAACGCAAGAACCTAAGAGAGTTGGGGTACATCAAGTACCTGAAGGGTTCAAAGGTGCAATCGCTTTCCTTGGGGTGGGTCAAGGTCGAGGGAAGCGAGCTTTTCGGCTTGTGTCAGACGCATCCGGGCACGAGGCAGGCAAGTAAGATTTACAGCCTTTTGGGAATGAAACCCTTGCATGTTGCTGAACTCAACGATAGAATCTGTGTGGTCATCGGCAGAAGACGCTGGATCGAAGGAGACCGCATAAAGAACCTTGAAGAATTCACCAAGAAGAAAGTCGTTGTGACACGGAAGGGGGAGGAGGAAGGAGTATTTGCCGGCCTGTACAACACGGGCAGGAAATTCCTCGGAGTGGGTGTCCTGCAGGAGATCGATTACCTCAGAAACAGCTTGAAGGTCTGCACACCTGTCTCAGGAGAAATCGGTACACTTGTATTGGGAAATGTCAAGCTAGACCGAAATATGAAGGAGCTTCCTGCCGTTGCTGACGAGAACGCTGCAGATTTCGCTTCCTTCAAGAAGCTTTTTTGAAGAACCTCTGTAGCTCATTCGCAATAGTTCCATCGTGGTTCGGTAATATCCTTATGTTATCACGTATCCAAGAAGGGAAGAACTGTCTGCAATAGGGCAACGAGAACCGATAATCTAGGAAGATCATGGCTGCTCTGTCTTCAAGCGTCCTTATAGGTCTGCCAGCCGCCTGTGAAGCCTTCTTCATGGCAGGTATCACGTACCCGTATTCACGGCCTCGCCCTGGAAAACACTTCTCAAAATACTCGATTTGCGCCTTCACTTTGGGTGTCGGCTCGGCGAAGGGCACGCCGACAATCACGACCGAGTTCATCTGGTCTCCAGGAAAATCCACCCCCTCAGACGTGCGGCCACCCTGAGCACCGAGAAGCACCGCGCCGCTACTGCGCGAGCACGCTTTGAACTCCTCAACTATGTCTTCATTTTCCTTGGAACTCATGCCTCTGTGCTCACAGAACACTGGTTTCGCTAGTTCATTCTCGATTTCATTTGCTCTCAGCGCTTCGAGGACTTGGAAAGAGGCTGTGAAGACGCCCGTGTTTGCAGGTGTATTCTGGACGACTTCTCGTATGTGTTCTATGATGGCCAGGTACATTTCTGGGGTACGTTTTTCCATCGTGGTCGTCACGTCGTTGCAGACGAGGGGCAGGATGTGTTCTTTGGGAAAGGGTGCTGGTACGACTTTCTGAACTGTGTTCTCAGGAAGTTTCGCTATTCTTACGTAGGCTTCAAGCGGCTGAAGTGTCCCAGACATGATGATGTTCGAGTGAACGGTTGAGAAGACAGGTTCGGTTATTCTGGAGGGGTCCAACGCCACTATTTCCAATCTCGCAGTTTCAAACCCTCTTCTGGACTTATACTTGCGGAGAGAATGAACGAAAGACTCATCTTCACTTGTCTCCAGCCACCTCAGCATGAAGTCTCCAAGCGTATGAATGAAGGACCGGGGGTACTGTCCTTCGATGAGCAGATTTCTCCGGATAGCCGCTCCAGTGGAGAAAACCTGTTCAAAAAACTTCTTCGGGTTGTCTGTGCCGTTCTTTTCTTTGGTGGTGTCTACGAGAGGTCGCGGCTCAATAAGTGCTTCTTTCTGGATTCTTTCTGCTCTGTGTTCTATTTCGTTTCTGAGGTTTTTTGCGAAGGCGGCTATTTCCTTGTGTTTGTGCAGTTTCGCTTCTTCTTCTGCGCGCTTTGCCGCGTAAAGGGTCAACGTACTGCTTGCAATGTTGAGAGCTGTCTCTGGGAGGTTGTGGGCTTCGTCTACTATCAGAATCGTTTTGTTCAACGGAGTGTCTAGACTTTTCAGGAAAGCGTTACGGATTTGGGGGTCGAAGACGTACAAGTAGCTGAGTGCGATCACTGTTGTGTTTTCAAGCGAAGCTTTGACCGCTTCATAGGGGCAGAAATGTCTGGTTTGGCAGATTTTGAGGATTTCGGACGCGCTGCGTGGGCTTGATGTGATGTATTCTTGAACTTCAAAGTATCGTCTTCGCTTTTCCTCTATGTTTCGGTAGTATGGGCATCTGTTCTTGGATTTCAGCAACTCACAGATTTCCATGACTGCGCGGGAGTCTTGGGCGTTGTCTTTTACAAACTGGTTGAGGCACATTTCGTGTCTCCCGCGGACTGAGAGTCCTGAGACTTTGTTCTTCGCCGAAATGGCTTTGAGTTCCTCGATCACTCTGTCATGTTGGCGATGTGTCCGTGCGACATAGAGTATCTTGAGTTTCTCCTCTTCAGCGGAGGGCAGACAGGCACATAGAACTGCAACAGTCTTTCCAAGACCGTTACTTCCTTCGACAATTGCAGAGGACCCATTCTTGACAGCTTCGTAGACCGTCTTGATGAATTCATCTTGATATGGCCTGACCTCTTTGTAAGGGAAGAATTCTGCGGCTTCCCGTGGAAGCTCAATCATTCCTATCCCACAAATGCCTGGACGGGCAATACACGTTTACTGGGCAACTGGTGCAGAGAGGGGTTCTGGCTTTGCAGCATTTTCGGCCGTGCAGGATCAGTAGCACGTGAACTGCCGCGTAGTCTTTTGGTTTGAAGAGACTTTCAAGCTTTTTCCGTATTGTTTCATAGTCTCCCTTTTCAGGCGCAAAACCTAACCTCTTTGACACGCGGTTGACGTGAGTGTCCACTGGGATGACGGACTTTCGTGCTGAGAAGAGCAGGACAACATCAGCGGTCTTGGGTCCTACGCCCGGAAGCCGCAGAAGTTCTCTTCTCCCGTCCTCAATTGGCAACGAAAGAATTGAAGCCATACTGCCTTCCCATTTTCGAATGAGTGTATTGGACACTTCTTTTATCGCTCTGGCCTTTTGTCGGAAGAGTCCGCCTGTTCTTAGACATTCTTCGACCTCTCGCACGTCAGTTTCTGCGAGCGTTTCTGGGTCTATTCTGAACTTGCTTGAGAGGTTCTTGAAGGCTCTTGCTGTGTTTTTGTCCGTCGTGTTCTGAGAGATTATTGTCACGATGAGCGTCTCGAAAGGGTCCTTGCGTTTCGCAGTTAGCTTTGGCAGTGCGTAGGTCTTCCGCAGCAGGTTCAAGACCCTTTGGGGACGAGTGTCAACCATTTGCATGCCCTTTCTCTTGAAAATGATAAATAGTGAGTGCACGAAGCTATTAATAAGTCGATGGAGATTCGAGGATGGAACGGACGAAAGTTGTCAAGGGCGAAATTGTTGAGAACAACCAGCATTTTCTAGCTGTGTACATGGAAATGACCAACTCTTGTTTGGTTCTGTTGAGCGAGAGGGAGGATAAACTTGGGACTTTGGCCGTCGCGGTTCCGAGACCCAAGGACATGCTGGGACCGCCGACCTCCTCGATTCTCGTGGGGGACAGATACTCGATTTCTGCTCGCATGTTTGCGGAGCATGTTGCCGCCATGAAAGGCAAGATTGCACTGGTTTCCATCTACTTGGAGAAAATGGATGAGGTTCAAGCGCAGTCTGCGTTCAAGACGTTGATAGACAAAGTCACTGGCGCTGAGCCGCAGAAGGAAGGCGTGACAGCATGAGCTTCAGGAATTTCCTCAACAAGATGGATGAACAGAAACAGGTTTTGCACGTCAGAGAACAAGTTTCTACGCGATTTGACATCTCGCGTATGATAAGGGAGTTTGACGACGAGGGGCCACTTCTGCTCTTTGAGAAAGTGAAAGATTTCAAGACAAACGTTGCTGCCAACGTTTGTGGAACACGGAAAAGAGTCTGTGCCGCCCTTGAAGTCAACCCAGATTGCCTCTATAGCCGGATGATTGATGCATGGCGTTCGCCGAGGAAAACGAAGGTCGTAGGCGACGGTCCTGTGAAACAGAATGCAAGAAGGAGCGTTGACCTGTCCGCGATTCCGGTCCTGACCCATTTCGAGAAGGACGCTGGAGCGTATATTACTTCAGGAGTCGTTCATGCGAGGGACCAGGACTGTAAAATCGAGAACATTTCAGTCCACCGCCTGCAAGTCTTGGACAGGAAGCATCTGGCAATAAGACTTGTGCCAAGGCACTTGTTCAAACTGTGGCGAATGGCCAAGGAAGCTCGAAAAGACTTGAACGTTGCCGTTTCCGTTGGTGTTCACCCCGCAGTCTTGCTGGCCGCCTCCTCTCCTGTGCCTTTCGGTGTGTCAGAGTTTGATGTTGCCAATAACTTGCTGTCTGGCGGTCTTCGCCTGATCGAATGTCAAAATGTAAACGCTCTGGCTCCAGCTGACTCAGAATTGGTGTTAGAGTGCAAGATTTCGACGAAACAGGAGGTTGAAGAAGGTCCTTTTGTGGATGTGTCGGGAACTTATGACGTGAAGAGAAAGCAGCCAGTAGTGGAAGTTATCGGTATAATGCACCGGAACGATTACATCTATCATGGTTTACTATCTTCCGGTGCCGAGCACAGGATCCTGATGGGCTTGCCGCACGAGGCCATGATATGGGAAGCCGTCTCGAAGGTTCTGCCCAAAGTGTATGCGGTGAACCTTTCAAGAGGTGGTTGCGGCTGGCTTCACGCGGTGATATCGGTTGAGAAACAGCTTGATGGCGATGGAAAGAACGCATTGCTCGCGGCGTTCGCGGCTCATCCGAGTCTGAAACATGCAGTCGTTGTTGATTCGGACATAAACGTGTACGATGCTTCAGAGGTTGAATGGGCCATAGCAACCCGCTTTCAGGCCGATGAAGACCTTTTTGTCGTCAAGAACGCTCGAGGTTCAACACTGGATTCTTCAGCAGACCAAGAAACGGGCATGACGACTAAGGTCGGCGTGGACGCTACGAAACCCTTCGGGAAGCCTGAAGAGAAGTTCGAAAGAGCAAGGATTCCTTCGAACAAACGTGTGGAAACGCTAGTGCACAGGCTGAAAGGTGTGTGAGCACAGATTCTACGCACACGAGTTCAAGTAGTTCAGGACAGTTAAGACAGAAGGTTTGGTGGTTCTTGTTGTCTGAAAAGAAACAGAAAACGGTTGAAAAGGAACCTGAAAGAGAAGTGGACATGACGCTTAGGGTCGAAGACGTCATGGTAAAGGAAGTCATAACGATAGATCAAGACATGACGATCAAGGAAGCCGCTGACGTGATGAACAAGTTCGAAATTGGCTGCTTGATCGCCGTAGGCAAAGGGAAAGCTGCAGGGATCTTGACTGAGAGGGACTTGCTGAAGCGCATTGTTGCAGAAGGGAAAGACGCCGCGAAAATCCAGGTTAGAGATGTAATGACAAGCCCTCTGGTCGTTGCTGAACCGAAAATGGACCTTGCAGAAGCAGTCAAACTGATGTTTCAGATGAAAATCAAGAAGCTGCCCGTCGTCGAGGGAACTCGTCTGGTAGGACTCGTAAGCCTGACAGACATTGCTCGGTTCCAGCCGCAGATGATGACCATCGTCAAACAGCTCGCCGCGAAGCACACCGCGCCTAAGAGCATGCAGAAAGTCATCGACCGCTACGTGGTCTAAACCACCCGCCCTCTCTTTTCTCATGAAGCTTAAATGTCCAGACCTGTTTCTATCCATGAATGATGAAGAAAACATTAGTGCTAAAGGTCGACTCTCAGCGGCCGGAGTTAGACAAGATCCGATTTGCGGCAAGCTTCATCAGAAAAGGCGGTCTCGTGGCCTTTCCCACTGAAACTGTGTACGGTCTTGGGGCAGATGCCCTCAATCCTAAAGCTGTCCTGCAGCTTTTCAAGGCAAAGAAACGTCCCTTGGACAACCCGCCGATAATCCACGTAGCCGTATCGAAGAGCGTGTACCAATTGGCCAAAGAAGTTCCTCCTTCCGCGCAGAGACTGATAGAGCAGTTCTGGCCAGGGCCTCTGACACTGATTTTGAAGCGTTCTGACCTTGTGCCCGACGTAACAGTTGCAGGCTTGGACACGATCGCGGTCAGGATGCCTAGACACAAGGTTGCCTTGGCATTTATCAGGGAAAGTGGTTGCCCTGTTGCAGCTCCGAGTGCAAACCTGGCGGGAAAACCGAGTCCGACTTCAGCAGAGCATGTGTTGACCGATTTGGATGGAAGGATCGACGCTGTTTTGGACTCTGGTCCTACGGTTGTGGGCGTCGAATCCACTGTTCTGGATGTGACAGTTGACCCGCCTGAGATCTTGCGTCCCGGCGGAACATCATACGAGTTGCTGGAAAGTTTTCTCGGCAAGGTCAAGCTGAATCCGATTGCGGTGGCTGAAGTGCCCTTGCCGCTTGAAAAAGTCAGGTCGCCGGGGTTGAAGCATAAGCATTACTCGCCTGATGCTGATGTGGTTATGGTAGAAGGCAAACTGCCCGCTGTCGTCGCTAAGGTGAATGAACTCGCGAGATTCTATGAGCTCAGGGGCAGCAGGGTCGGCGTCTTATGCACTGATGAGACAATGAGGGAGTACAAGGCGGATGTTGTGAAGAGCTTGGGCAGCAGAGATGATTTGGCGAATGTTGCTAGGAACTTGTTCAGACTTTTGAGGGAATTTGACGTCGCTAGGGTTGACATCATCCTCGCTGAAGCGGTTCCGGTTGAAGGGCTAGGCTTAGCGGTGATGAACAGACTGAGAAAAGCTGCAGGTTACAAGATAGTCCATGCAGAAGCTTCATAGGGGGTTGATGACTGGTTTGTGCGCAGTCAGTAGTCGTGCGCTGTGCTCTTGGACCAAGTTTTCTGCATGTCAACAATTCTAGCGCGCGCGGCGTAGTGGTGTTCCTTTTCATCCCCAACGTGTTGACACCTTTTCCATGACGATTTCTTCTATTTTGGGGCTGCACATGCAGTCTGGCTTCTTGTGGGGTCCACAGGCGTCGCAGCAGATTCCGTAGGCAGCTACGTGTTCCAAAACTCGCCTACTTCAGCATGGGCATCCTGATGTTTTTCTCTTTTGCTATTCTTTGGGCTTTTTCGTAGCCGGCGTCTGCGTGTCGCACGATGGCCATTCCAGGGTCTGTCGTTAAGACGGTTACGATTCTCTTTTCCATCTGTTCTGTTCCGTCTGCAACCAGACACATGCCTGCGTGGATGCTGTAGCCTATGCCGACGCCTCCGCCGTGGTGGACGCTTACCCATGTAGCCCCGCCCACTGCGTTTATCAAAGCGTTGAGTATCGGCCAGTCTGCAACTGCGTCGCTTCCGTCCTTCATGCCTTCTGTCTCGCGGTAGGGCGAGGCAACGCTGCCGCCGTCCAAATGGTCTCTGCCGATCCAAATGGGTCCTGAGAGACTACCGTCCCTGACCATATCATTAATTGTCTTGCCGAATCTTGCTCTTTCACCGAAGCCAAGCCAGCAGACTCTGGCCGGCAATCCTTGAAACTTGACCTGCTTTTTGGCCTTCTCTATCCATCGGCACAGCTCTTTATTGTAGGCAAAGTCTCGCAAAATAACCTCGTCGAGCCTGTGGATGTCTTCCTCGCTTCCTACGAGCGAAGTCCAACGGAAAGGCCCTTTGCCCTCGCAGAACATCGGTCTGATGTAACGTTTTACGAATCCTGGGTAGGCAAAGGCTTCTCTGAAGCCTGCTTTGTGTGCTTGCTCTCTGAGGTTGTTTCCGTAGTCAAACGTGACGGCGCCTTTCTGCATCATTTTGACCATGGTTTCAACTTGCAGGCGCATGCTTTCGGAAGCTCTTTCACAGTATTCTTTCGGGTCGTCCTTTCTTAGCACATCTGCTTTCTCTTTGCTCAGGCCCGCTGGGTAGTATCCGTTCAACGGGTCGTGAGCGCTGGTCTGGTCGGTCAAGATATCTGGGATGAAGCCTCGCTTCAAGAGTTCAGGATGCACTTCTGCGGCGTTGCCGAGCAGTCCTATGCTTCTGGGGATTCCTTTGCGTTTTGCTTCTAACGCCCATTTCATGGCTTCATCTAGGCTGTCGGTCCACGTCTCCAGATACTTGTGTTTCAACCTGCGCTCAATCGCCCACTTGTCAACTTCAACTACTAGGGCCACGCCGTCATTCATTGTAACTGCTAAGGGTTGAGCGCCGCCCATCTCGCCTAGGCCTGCCGTTAGAACGATTCTGCCTCGGAGGCTTCCGCCAAAGTGTTCCTTTGCCACTTCAGCCAGCGTTTCGTAGGTACCCTGCAGGATGCCCTGCGTGCCAATGTATGCCCAAGAACCCGCGGTCATCTGTCCGTACATAATGAGCCCTTTTTGTTCCAGCTCGTAGAAGTAGTCCCACGTAGCCCATTTTGGTACAAGCATCGCGTTAACGATCAAAGCTCGCGGGGCCCATTCGTGCGTCCTGAAAACGGCAACAGGTTTTCCGCTTTGGATCAGCATCGTTTCATCAGGTTCAAGCTCGGTCAAAGTCTCGACAATTCGGTCGAAGCACTCCCAGTTTCGGCAGGCTTTTCCGGTTCCGCCGTAGACTATGAGCTTGTCTGGGTCTTTCGCGACCTCAGGGTCGACGACATTGCAGAGCATGCGCAGTACTCCTTCTATCTGCCAGTTCCTGCAATGTAACTCTTGCCCGGTCAGGCAATGGACAGGCCGTTCAAGCTTCACCAAGCCACTTCGCCACGAACGAGAATAAACGAAACAGGCATTAATTCTTTGCCCATCTTGTAGGACGTGAGAGCATTTGCGCGTGTTCGCGGTCCCTAGAATTCTGATGTTTCTGTGATCGATGCAGGATGATTGTTAGGAGTTTAGCTCACATTTCATGGTCTTCGAGGAGGCGGACCTGGCTGCGAACAGCTTCTTTGTCAAAGACGGTTCGTCCATTTTTCACGACTTTGTCTACCAGGTTTACTCCGAACCTGTATCCGAGGAATTTATGGTTAGGTACGTCGAGGACTATGACGTCAGCCTTCTTTCCGACTTCGAGACTGCCTATCTCTTTTGCCCGATTGATGGCGTGTGCAGCGTTGATCGTGGTTGCGGTTATGGCTTCGGAAGGTGTCAGTTTCATCAGGTGACAGGCGAGGGCAATCACGCACTGCTGGTTTTCGACCCAGCAGTTCGGGTTGAAGTCTGTGCCCAAAGCCACTGGCACTCCGAGGTTGATCATTGTTCTGGCGTCTGCATACCTACCGCGCATCAGGCTGAAAGCAGATGCGGGAAGCAATGTTGCCACGACGCTTTTTTCTGCCATGGCTTTCATGCCTTCGTCAGAAGCAAAGAGCAGGTGGTCTGCCGAAACGGCGCCTATGCCTGCTGCGAGTTCTGCACCGCCTACTTGGCTCATTTCGTCAGCGTGGAGTCGAGGTTTCAGACCGCAGTTTTTTCCTGCAGTCAAGATGCGTCTGGCTTGTTCAAGAGAGAAGACTCCTTTTTCGCAAGAGACATCGCAGAATTCCGCAAGCCTTTTTTCTGCTACTTTCGGGATCATTTCTTCTGTGACCAATTTGACATAATCTTCCGGGTTGCTGGCGAATTCAGGTGGGATAGCATTTGCGCCTAGAAAGGTCGGAACTAGGTCCACACTGTGCAATTGGTTCAAACGTTGGGTTACTTCCAGCATTTTCATCTCGTCCTTGGTCGTCAAACCGTAGCCGCTTTTTGCCTCAACGGTCGTTGTGCCGTGCTCGAGCATGATGTCCAGCGTTTCAGTACCGTAGTCTACGAGTTTCTCAACGCTTGCCTTTCGCGTTTCGCGAACAGTGCGCATTATGTCGCCGCCCCCTCTGAGAATCTCTATGTACGAGGCGCCTTCGATCCGCAGTTGGAATTCCTCCTCTCGTGAACCTGCAAAAACAAGGTGTGTATGAGGGTCGACAAAGCCCGGCATCACGGTTTTTCCGTTTGCGTTTGCCACTTCCTCGGCTTTGAACTCTTTTGTTATGTCAGGGGTCTTTCCGACTGAGACGATTTCGCCATCTTTGATGGCTAGGCCACCGTTGCGAATTATGCTGATGTCCTGCATTCCTGCTTTGATGCGGGGTTTCTCGTTGTTCCCAGCTAGTGTGACGAGCTCGTCGGCATTCACGATTAATAAATCGACTTTTTCGCGTGCTCTAGCTTTGACAGGTTTGTTCAAGCAGACCACCTTTTTCTATGACTTTGTGCGCTACTGTTTGGGGTATATTGTCTTCGGCCAGATTGTCAACCTTCAGGCTGTGTCTCGCGCGCGCTTTGGCCCTTGGAATCGAACAGGCCCTGGAGAAGAATCTTCCCTTTGCCGAGGGTTCCACCATAGTTCGCCGCGGTTATTCCTGACACTCCATGAACCTTCGTAGCGTTTTCTATGCCTGCCTTCATTGCACGGGTCACATACTCTAGCCTTAATCCGCTCACTATTACTTCGTAGACGCATTTCACGTTCTCAGAGATTTTGCATCCTTCATTTCGCGCTAGACTCGGGCAGTATGCATCGTTGGTTGTGGCTATGGCATCCCGATAGGTTTTTCCTCCGACTTTGGTTCCGGAAGCGGCAAACTTTCCGACCACAAACGGAACAGATTTTGTGCTTTCAACTGCGCGTTCAGCGGCTTCGAGGGCTGCTTCATCTGACTCCGCTAGGATTATGAACATGCCGCCAGCCACGCCTTTTGTAATTCCGAATTTTGTCTCGATGTGAAAATTCCCGTCCATCCTAGGTATTCTGAAAACCTGCCTTCCGAAAGCTTCGGTTTCCTCTTCAAACCCGTCTCCGAAGGTCTGTATGATTGTGCCCCTTATGTCCACAGCTTCTTCAGCCATTTCCTTTGGCAAAGCGTCAAAAACGTTGGTTTTGGGGTACGGCATGACTCCCTTTCTTATTCTGACAATGAACCATTCTCTGAGCGGCTCGGGCTTCCTGTCGAGGAATTGGATTATGACCCCTGGCCTGCCGTCAGGCGTCTCCTCGGGCCTTGCTTCAGTCTCTATGGACGCTTCACAAGGAGAAATAGTAGCTGACCTGCCGAGGCCCTTGGCTTCCAAAGCTGATTCTAAGGCCCACTTTCGGTTCACAGACGTTATGAGTATTCTGGCGATGCGCACTGTAAAAGTCTCGCAGAAAGTATCCTCAATCGGTACCCCATTGATCTCAAACTCCATCTTGTGATCTCCGGTCCTTCTGAGGGCTCTGATTCTCGCCGAATATAAACTTCGTTGCGTGCTCTTCTCGGTTGCTTGCACACGCTGTGGAAAACAATATAAAAAGAAGACGCGATGTTTCCTCAGGGATTGGAGTGAGCATATCAGAAGTCAGAAAGACAGTTCGAAAGGAGAATGTCAAAGAAGTAGCATTGCAGTTTACCGACATTTCTGGTACGTTGCATTCTCTTTGGGTGCCCTCTGAGCTTTTTGCAAAGACAGTTGAAGGAGGCATCCACATGGATGGTTCATCAGTCGACATGGTGGACATAAGCGAGAGCGACCTGAAGCTGATGCCCGACGTAGATACATTCACAGTACTACCATCTGGTCTTTTCCCCCAGAGAGTGGCAAGAGCAGTCTGCAGCATTTATGAGCCAGAGTCAAGCAGGCCTTTTAAACTTGATCCGAGACTCATACTCAAGAAAGTTATGGATGACTGCAAAAAAAGCCTAGGGGCCTCTGTATACTACAACGCGTGCAGCGAGATTGAGTATTTCCTCTTCAAAAGGGGCGAGGACGGCAGTATCAAACGGTTCGATGAAGGAGGATACTTGGCCAGTCCGCCGGCAGACCTTGGCATTGATGTAAGACTCGAAATCGTGGAAAGTCTCAGAAGCATGGGCATCATAGTTGAAAAGCACCATCATGAGGTGCCCCCTGGAAAATACGAGCTGAACCTGACCTATACGGATGCGTTGAGAATGGCTGACACCATATACTTGGTCAAGTTCCTCGTAAAAATGACAGCGGCTCGAAAGGGACTTATGGCTTCTTTCATGCCTAAACCTTTCCATGATGGATACGGAGCAGGGCTACACACGCATGTCAGTCTCATAAATGACGCTGAAGCTCGGAACCTGTTCTATGATCACAAAGGAACTTATGGTCTGAGCAAAATAGCCTTGAACTTCATAGCTGGAATTCTGGTACACGCAAAGGCTTTGGCGGCCCTGACCAATCCTTCAGTTAACTCGTACAAGAGGCTTGTGCCCGGTTGGGAAGCGCCGGTCTACCTTTCATGGGCTAAGTATAATCGTTCAGTTCTTCTCAGAGTTCCGCCTGGAAAAGAGATGAGAACCAGAGTGGAGTACAGACCTACAGACGGTTCATGCAATTTCTATGTTGCATTTGCCGCCATTCTAGCCGCTGGACTGGATGGCATCAGAAGAAAAATCAATCCTCCGCAGCCCGTAGAGGAAGACATCTACAAGATGAGTGAGAAACAGAGAACTGAAAGAGGAATAGATGTGCTTCCGGGAAATCTGGGAGAAGCGTTAAGAGAATTTTCTAAAGACAAGTGCCTTCAAGATGCCCTAGGGCGCGAATTCTGCGAGAAATTCCTGCAGCTTAAGACCAAGGAGTGGAAGGACTTCAACTTCACTGTGCATGACTGGGAAAGAAAGAAGTATTTAGATGTCTAGTTGCAAACGAAGAGTGACAGAATATGGTAGTGAAAGCTGATTTCGCGATAATCAATGCAAATGAACTGACAACTTTCAAGGGCAAAAGTGATAGACCCCAAGTCAAAGAAGAAATGAATGATCTTGGCATACTTGAAGACGGAGCAGTCGCAGTCAAAGATGGAAGAATAGTGGCTGTCGGAACAACGAAAGATGTTCTGAGCAAGCTTGAGAAAGGATTTGAAGTCATAGATGCGAGCGGCAAACTCGTCACGCCTGGGCTTATCGATCCGCACGTCCATTTGGTCTTCGCCGGTTCGAGAGAAGAAGAGCTGGAGGCAATGGCTGTGAGAGGTATTCCCTACCTCGAAATCAAAGCCAAAGGGGGAGGAATGCCGACGACCCTCAGAAAGACAGGTGAAGCATCCACAGAAGAGCTGCTTGAACGAACTGGGCGAATACTTGACATGATGCTGGTCCACGGCACAACAACGATAGAAGCAAAAAGCGGGTATGAAATGACATTCCGCGGCGAACTCAGACAAATGGAAATAATCAACACCCTCGGCAAAACGCATCCTATCGATATAGTTCCAACTTTTATGGCCCAAGGAATTCCTTTCGAATACGAAAACAAGGTTGACAAACTGACAGATGAAATAGTCAAGAAATGGATTCCAGAGGTTGCGAAAAGAAGACTGGCTGAGTACTGTGACGTGTTCTGCGAGAAGGGATACTTCAACGTGGAACAGTCGAGGCGAATACTTGAAACCGGCAGAGAATATGGAATGAAATTGAGAATTCATGCTGACTGGCTCGCCCACAGTGGAGGAGCAAAGCTGGGCGCAGAGTTAGGGGTAGTCTCCGCTGACCACTTGATCTTCACGCCGCCAGAAGAGGTCGAAGCCCTCCTAAGAAGAGGCGCGATTGGAACGTTCTTGCCGACCACACCTTTCTGTTATCTGGGCACGTATGCAAAAGCAAGGGACATCATCGACAGAGGGTTGCCCATTGCATTGGCAACCGACCTGAGTGCGGCAGACATGTGCGAATCAATGCAGATAATGATGAACATCGCGGTCCTGCAGATGAAAATGACCACCGAAGAGGTCCTCACGGCATCGACAATCAACGCGGCTCACTCAATAGAGAAAGCTCACGAGATAGGAAGCCTAGAGGAAGGAAAAAAGGCGGACATCATTGTTTTTGACGCCCCAAATCACAAGTATCTCTCGTATCACTATGGCATTAATCTGGCAGAAAAAGTCTTCAAAAATGGAAGACTGGTGGCAGAGAAAGGAAGGAGAACAAATTAAGGCGCCTTGAAGAGTTTGGCAAATACATCGAGATAGCTGGTTTCAGAGACGTAAAGGTCAGAGACTTGAAGGATTTACTGAAGACGCTGAACGATGAGAAACCTGCACAAGTGGACTTCCAGCTCTTTGACGCTAGGCTCGTTGCCACGTGGGAACATCTCTACCTTGCAGCCCTTAATGCCCTCGTGGCTTTTAGGAGCAAGTGCAACATCTCTAAGAGCCTTGCGGTTGAAACCCTTCTATATGCTTCGGCACAGAATCAAATTCAGAAGGCTACGCGGCTTTTCGGTATCAAACCCAGTTCGTCAGACATAGCTGTTCTCATAGTGGGAGAGCAGTCAGAGCCTATACGATCTGCCTTGTCAACAATTTCTGAGAAGATCGGTGGAAAGCGCGATGATGGAGTTCTTGAGCTTTCAGAGGAGAAATCCGAGTCTATTCGAAGATTTTTTGGGATCTCTGAGGACCAGCTTCGAACCATAAAACGCGGAGGAAGCCTCGAAAGGGCTTTGGTTGACCTTGTCATAGAGCGAGTGGCGCTTGTGGCCGTACAGAGTTGAACTAGAGCATCTTTTCTTTCAGCACCGAGATAGTATCCTTTGGCTTAATCAGTGAAAGGCCAGTGAAGCCGCCGACAACTTCGATCAGCATTATGTAGTCTGGGTTATGCAGGTTCACTTTTCTTTTGATGCTTGTGGCAGCCGCTTCGATAATGTTACGCGTGTGTATTGCCGTGAATCGTTTTTCAACTGTCACGCGGAAGGTTTCATTCTCTCCGATTCTTGAGCTAAGCTGTGTGACCGCTTCCTTGATTTGATCGAGGTCCGTGTGGACTACTTTCTCTATTGGAATCAGTCTGAGCGCATGCCGAAACTCGTAGGGGCGTTCGCATAGAATGTTGCGGAATCGGTCGATCACCTCAAAGGGGTCCGAACTGGTTTTGGCAACTATCAGTCCCGAAACGCCGGTTTTCTCAACGCTAGGCGAAGATTCCCCGATTGCATCAAGTAGCCGCTTCAGTTCGGAACGGGCGTTGTTCTCATTTCCTCGCCAAGTCGTGACGAGAAGGTTGAAGTCTTTTAACATAGGGCACGCCGCAGTTTCTTTCTCATCAATGCTGTTACTGGTAAAGAATAGTAATTGTCTTTGAGCTTAAGGGGTCAGTGTAGGTAAGTGGCTTTTTCATCGCTCACTGCTCTTAGCCGTCGCCTCACATCATCCCACAGGTACTGTTCGACTGCACAGATTTATCCGTTTTGACGCTTGTGGAACATCAGGCTTAAATTCGTTGAATCAGAATTAGCACGTCCATACAAAGGAAGGACAGGTTCATGAGAGGGAAAAAGCCCACGATAGTGGTTCATGGCGGTGCAGGGTCGTGGCAACCTGAACGCAGCCAGGATGGCCTGAAAGGAGTGAAAGAGGCTGCGAAGACAGGATTTGACATTCTGAAGATACGTGGAAGCGCCCTCGACAGCGTTGTCGAGGCTGTCGCCGTGCTGGAAGATAAAGGTGCCTTCAATGCTGGCTATGGCTCAAGTTTGAACATCGAGAAGAAGGTGGAGATGGAAGCTTCGGTTATGGATGGAAGAACGTTGGAAGCTGGTGCTGCAGGGCTTCTGCGTGACATCAGGAATCCTGTACGGTTGGCGAGGATTGTAATGGAAAAGACTGACCACGTGTTTATAGTGGGTGACGGTGCGGAGAAGCTTGCCAAGCTCTATCACCTTGAGCGAAGGAATCCTGTGACAGAACTCAGGCTCAGATATTATGAGGATCAGAAGAAACAGTTGCTGGCAGGAGAATACACGCTTCCGAGGCTCCACGACCTAGTGAAGCGTCATCCAGAACTCTTCAAGCTTGATACTGTGGGAGCGGTCGCGATTGACAAGGATGGAAGCGTTGCAGCTGCAACTTCCACAGGAGGGTTTGCTTTGAAGCTTCCTGGAAGAATCGGAGATTCGCCACTGATCGGGTGCGGCACTTATGCAGACAATCTTGTGGGAGCTTGTTCGGCTACTGGTGTCGGTGAAATCGCTATTCGGCTGGTGCTTGCAAAGACAGTTTGCAATTATATGGAGAGCGGCAAATCTGCTGAAGATGCGGTTGAAACTGCGATAAAGCTTGTGAACAAGAGGATTTCGGCCTCATACAATTCAATGGGGTTGGTCGCGATTGACACTCAAGGGCGGTTTGGTGCTGCTCATAATTCGCCGAACATGTGCTGGGCGTACCTTACTCCTGGCATGAATGATCCTGTTGCTTCTCTCACGGCGAAATTTGTGAAATAACCACAATAGAAAACACCATTGGCAGAGGATTCTGAAACTTCTCTCGACAACTGACGTATAATAATCCTTAAAGATTTCATGCGTATTCTCACTACGCACTGGAAAAACATGGAGGTGGAAAAGAATGATAGATGAAGATGAAGATACTGAAGATGAAGAATGGGACGAAGAAGAAGACTTCGAAGAAGAAGAATGGTAAGATAATTGCGGACAGCGAACACTCTTGTGTTCTTTCTTTGCCTAAATTCGGCCCGTTCTGGTTTTTCTTATTTTAACACCTAATCTGGAGACAGTCAGCAGTCGATATCCTTTCTGTTTTTCGTTGTATACTTTCTGATGAGAACTGCAGGTTGTTTCACCTGCTGACGAATCAACAAACTCCAAAGCTCAGGAGGGTTTATGTTTATAACCTACTTGTTGTGTGGTTTCGTTGTCGGGTTTGACATGACACGGGTTGCAGTTCTCGATGCCGATAGGTGCAAGACAAAGCGCTGCAATACTATGTGCTATCGCTTCTGTCCGATAGTGCGAAGCAAGATAGAAGCGATACGTTTTGAAAAAGGCAAGGCAGTGATCGTTGAGTCGCTGTGCACTGGATGCGGCATATGCGTCAAGAAGTGTCCGTTCAAAGCCATCTCAATAGTCAATCTGCCTGACGAACTGGAAAAGGAATGCAGTCACCGTTTTGGGGAGAACACGTTCAAGCTTTTTAGACTTCCAACGCCGTCTCCAAGCATCGTTCTAGGTCTGCTAGGCCAGAACGGCATAGGGAAGTCGACTACCCTTCGGATACTATCAGGCGAGGTAAAACTGAACCTTGGCGACTACCTGAACCCTCCTGAATGGAGCGAAATAGTCCAGCATTTCAGAGGGTCAACACTGCAGGACTACTTTCAGAGGATGGGTGAAGGCAAGCTGAAAGTCTCTCATAAACCTCAGTACGTGGACAAGATTCCTAAGGTGATATCTGGAAAAGCTGGTGACATTCTTGAAAAGGTTGATGAAAGAGAGAATTTGGACAAGATCGCTACCCAGCTTGAACTCAAGCATCTTTTTGACAGACCGCTCGACGTTTTGAGCGGAGGAGAGCTGCAACGCGTAGCGGTTGCGGCGGCAATTTGCCGAGAGGCTGACGTGTACCTTTTTGATGAGCCTTCCAGCTACTTGGACGTGAAACAAAGGCTCGAAGTGGCTAAGGTCATCAGAGGCTTGAAAAACGATCAGAAAATCGTAATCATTGCAGAGCATGACCTCGCAATAATCGACTATCTGTCCGACCAGATCTGCGTTTTCTATGGGGAACCAGGCGTTTATGGCGTCGTTTCCAACGTTCATGGCGTCAGGACAGGCATTAACATCTATCTGCAAGGCTACATTCCAGACGAGAATGTGCGCTTCAGAAAAGAAGCCATAGTATTCCATGAAAAACCTCCAACAACGAGTACCGCAGCTGGAGAGACCTTGCTCAAGTGGGAGCAGATACAGAAGACCTATGAGGGCTTCAAACTCACAGCGCATCCTGGTGAAATCAGAAGGGGACAAGTAGTTGGAATTCTAGGTGCGAACGGCATAGGAAAAACAACATTTGTGAAAATCCTTGCTGGGATCGAAAAAGCTGATGGTGGAAGAGAGTTCGGAGAACTCAAAGTGAGTTACAAGCCACAGTACATTTCGGCAGAATATGAAGGCACTGTCCAACATCTCATCACGAGCGTGGCCAAGGAAAACTTCGAGTCAGGATGGTACCGAACGGAGGTTCTTCAACCGTTGAAAATCAACTTGCTTCTTGACCGAGATGTGAATGAACTCAGCGGAGGAGAGCTTCAGAAGGTCGCGATCGCAGCGTGTCTCTCACGCAGTGCTGACCTGTATCTGCTCGACGAGCCGAGCGCATACTTGGATGTCGAGGAGAGATTGAACATGGCAAGGGCGATTAGGAGAGTTGTTGAAAGCCATAACGTGACAGCTTTCGTCGTGGAGCACGATGTCGTGACTCAGGATTTCATCTCCAACCGCCTGATGGTCTTCACAGGGATACCCGGCAGAGAGGGGGAAGCCAACCCGCCCACGAGCCTTCGAAAGGGTATGAACCTTTTCCTGAAAGAGATGCAGGTGACCTTCAGAAGAGACCCTGCTACCAAAAGGCCTAGAGTGAACAAAGAAGGTTCAAAGCTCGACAAGTTCCAGAAAGAGGCTGGGGAATACTACTACGTCCGCACGCTGAAGAAATAGACAGGAGGAGCAGATCATGGAAATTGGAGCAACTGAAAAGAGATTGCTGGAAGCGGCAATGGAAGTGATGAAGAACGCGTACGTACTTCGAGGCTACACCGTAGGCGCAGCCGTGTTGGGAGAAGACGGGGAAATCTATGAAGGATGCAATGTTGAAAGCGTAGTATCGGGACTCGGCACGTGCGCTGAAAGGAGCGCGATAGACCACGCTGTTCTGCATGGAAACCGCAGGATCAAGGAAGTCGCCATGGTCATGGATGTGGACAAGCAGGGAGAGTCGAGAGTGTGCGGAGCGTGCCTGCAGTATATACACGATTTTGCTAGGAATGCTACAATCAAGATTGTGACCGCCAAGACTCTGCGTGGAAAGGTGCTGTTTGACACTGTTGAGATAAAAAGACTTAAGGAGCTTTTTCCATTTCCTTACAAGTCGGAAAACTGCCGCAAACCGTAGTTAACTTAAAAAACGAGCAGAGCATATCGTAGAAACAATCTGTTCTAGAGAGGGTTGGGGAGAAACAAGTGGCTCAAACAACTTTCGAGGAAATCAGCGCTGCCGATTTCTTCTATAGAAACCGTGACATCGCTGGATTCACTAACCCTTCTAGGGCGATTTTTGTAGCCATAAGGGAGCTCGTGGAAAACTCTCTGGACGCAGCAGAAAGTCACAGTATTCCTCCGGACATTTATGTTCGACTGTCGTACGAGGGTGAAGCCAGCGCGGACACGCAAATCTACATGCTACGTGTGGAAGACAACGGCATAGGAGTACCGCCTAAGCACATACCTTCTGCTTTTGGTCAGATACTTTTCGGTTCAAAGTACAACTTGAAACAGCAGAGGGGAACTTTCGGGCTTGGCGGAAAAATGGCAATTCTTTACGGGCAGATAACGACCCACCAGCCAGCCACGATAATCTCAAGCACTGGCATAGCAAAAACGTACTTCTACAAACTCATGATTGACATCCAGAAGAACCGACCTCTCATCGTTGACAGGAAGGTGCTCATCAATAAGGATGAGTGGCGAGGAACGATAGTTGAGTTCACGCTGGAAGGCGACTATTTTAGGGCCATGCCAAAGATCCTGGATTATTTTAAACAGACGGCCATGGTAAATCCATACGCGAACCTGACTTTCGTTGATCCGAAGGGAAGGCTGTACAAGTTTACCAGAATCACCGAGGAAATGCCCGCGCCGCCGAAAGAGACCAAGCCACATCCTTATGGTGTGGATGTGGAGCTGCTCCAGCGTTTGATACAGGTAACTCCCTATCACAACATGCTCGAGTTTTTGAGGAATCACTTTCACAGAGTAGGAGAGATTACCGCCCAGAAATTCTTGCAGTTCAGCAACATAAGCCCGGCCAAAAACCCGAAAAAATTGTCTCATGAGGAAATCGTCAGGCTTATGCACATGCTGAAAAGGTACAAAGAGTTTCTGCCGCCAGACGCAAATTGCCTTTCTCCTCTTGGGGAAGACTTGCTGAAAGCTGGGATACTGAAGGAGCTGAAACCAGAGTTCGTGGCGGTCCACCAACGCAAACCAGCAACTTATGCCGGGCACCCTTTCATAGTGGAAGCGGGAATCGCATACGGTGGAGAGATTCCCAGCAAAGGTGCCTTCGCAGTTTACCGCTTTGCTAACAGAATCCCCTTGTTGTATGACGAAGCAAATGATGTTTCAGTCAGGGTAATCAGCGCAATGAACTGGCGAAGATACAAGGTGTCGCCTGACATGCCCCTTGTTCTTCTCGTTCACATTTGCAGCACCAAAGTGCCCTACAAAACCGTCGGAAAAGAGTTCATCGCAGACAGGCCTGAAATTCGAAAAGAGATAGCCAATGGTCTTCGTGAAGTCGCTCGTCAGATTCAGCATTTCATGTCCAAACGAGAACACGTTGACAGGGAGCGCAAGCGTCTCGGCGTGTTCACCAAGTACCTGCCCAAGATAGCCCAGTTTTCAGCAAAGCTGGCCGGCAAGGAGAATCTCCCAGATGTTGAGAAGCTTTTGGCGAGTGTGAGGAAATATGGTGCAGAAGAAGCATAAAAGCAGTATATTAGAAAGACGCAAGGATGTCTTGGAAAGCCTCGGACACCTTGGCAGCGGGATCTACGACCAGCTCGACACGGGCAACTTTCCTTCGATAGACATGCCGAGCCGCTCGACGGACAACATCATGTACGACGAGGAGCTAAGACAGTTCATCTTAGGCCAAAGAAGAGTCAAACGGAGCGCGCGCAACATTGGACATGTGAAACCCTTCACGCAGCTGGTATGGGCTGCACTTTTCTCTAACGAGTTGACTTCTCAACGCAAAACTTCAACGCTGAGGGATGTCTACTATTCGGCACAAGCCTATGAAATGACTTTCAAAGACCAGCAAGAATCAAACAACATCATAACGGACTTGGAGACTATACTGGGGTTCTCACGCGAAGACTTCAACATATTTCCAGAAGAACGTTCAGCGGTCTTTGGAGACTTGACGATCGAATACACGGTCCCGGGCTACGAGGGAAAAACACTTGATTTAACTTCGCACCCGGACGGTGTGCTAATAGGGCCGGCGTTGACTTCATCCGAGTTCGTGAGGACTTCGGCAGACAAAGTCATAGCTATAGAGAAAGGCGGCCTTTTCACGAGGTTCATAGAAGAGAACGTTCACAAGAAATACAACTCACTGCTCGTGTTGACAGCAGGACAAGCACCCAGGGCAACCAGGCACTTCATAAGGAGATTAAGCGAAGAACTCAACCTTCCGGTGTTCGTTTTTACGGATGGCGACCCTTGGGGAATGCACATAGCGATGGTTATAATCTCAGGTTCAGCGAACGCTGCGCATCTCAGAGAGTTGAACACGCCTGACGCAAAATGGAGCGGGGTTTGGGCTACGGATATCGTCAACTACAAGCTGCCCACCGACCCACTGGATGAAGTGGATATGAAGAGACTTTACGAACTGCAGAAAGACCCACGTTACAAGGATCCACTTTGGCGAAGAGAGATCAAGACTTTCATGAAGATAAAGAGAAAGGCCGAACAAGAGGCGTTCAGCCGGTACGGTCTTACGTACATAGTCGATGAATACTTGCCCCGGAAACTGGAAGAAACAAAATAGAAATGGGGAAAGTGTAAAATAACCGTTCATATTTCTATGTAGAAAGCGTGTTGAAAAGGACTGGAGTCACATGAGTGAAGAAGAAGGTAGTTTCGGACTCAACCTGGCTGAAAAATTCTTCGGGCTTATCCTTATAGTAATAGGTGCTGTTGGTCTGTACTATACGGTAACCAGTACGGCTGTTCTGCTTTCAGCTTCAGGCCTCTTCGATCTCCTGCTCATAGTCCTCGTAGCCTTAGGCGTGGTTTTACTGACTTCCAAGACGGAGTAGCATCACTCTTTCCTTTCAACGACGATTCTGCAGTTTGTCACGAAGGCAGCTATTACGCCCAAAGCCGCTAGCCATGGGGCAAGTACTGCGCCGATCACACCTACCGTTGCAGGGATCTCAATCAGAGTCTTTCCCTTGTCGTCCTTCACGATTATTCTGGTTATGTTTCCTTCGTGAAGCAACTGCTTCACCTTCTCGATCAAATCATCGGAAGACACCGAGAACTCTTCTCTGACAACTCTCGCAACAGGAGTGCCGCACACTGCGCAGAACTTGTCCTCATCCTTCACTTTCGCTCCACATTTCGAACAGTAAGGCAAACTATCTTACTCCTCAACTGAGTGTTTATTAGGACAATACCTTATTAGTTTTGACCGATTGACTGTCTGCTTGTTCAACCTTTGATGATGGAGATGTGTCCCACTGCCAATCCGTCAACCGATCGTGTGCGTTCTCGGTCACGTTGACACTGGGAAGACTCTGCTTCTGGACAAAATCCGCAAGACGACTGTCGGGGCGAGAGAAGCTGGGGGGATCACACAACACATCGGAGCAAGCTTTTTTCCTGTTGAAACGCTCCGCCAGCTTATTGGCCCTCTGCTTTCAAGAGTCAAAAGCGAGATAGAGATTCCAGGCTTGCTCATAATCGATACGCCTGGACATGAAGCTTTTGCGAACTTGCGCAAGAGAGGAGGAAGCGTTGCTGACATTGCCATTCTCGTTATCAATGTGCTGCGCGGTTTCGAAGCCCAGACCTATGAGTGCGTTGAGATACTGAAAGCCCGCAAGACGCCCTTCCTGGTAGCAGCGAACATGATAGACCGCATACCTGGCTGGAACTCGTACCCAGATACCCCATTTTTGAAGTCCTACCCGCTTCAGGATCCGTACGTGAGAGAAGATCTCGACAACAGAATATACGAGATCATAGGCGCCTTTTCCAGGCTTGGGTTCAAGATAGACCGTTTCGACAAAGTGAGAGAGTTCGCCTCAACAGTTGCAGTCGTACCTACGAGTGCAAAGACGGGTGAGGGCATCCCAGAACTGCTCATGGTTCTCATTGGCTTGACGCAGCAGCACTTGAAGAAGCGTTTGCAGATAACGGAGGGTCCGGCGAAGGGTACCGTCCTGGAGGTGAAGGAAGAACCAGGTCTTGGGCTAACGCTTAACACGATAATCTATGATGGAACTCTTCAGAAAGACGAGCTCATAGTTGTCGGAGGCAAGGAAGAACCCATCGTAACCAGAATACGCGCAATTCTGGTTCCCAAACCGCTGGACGAAATCAGAGACCCGAGAGACAAATTCTCTTCAGTGGAATCTGTCTATGCCGCCGCAGGAGTGAAAATAGTCGCGCCCGACTTGGAAGGGGTTTTGGCAGGGGCAAGCTTGTATGGTGTTCCCCAAGGCGGTGATCCTGAAAAATATGCGAGGCTTATTTCAGAGGAGATAGAGAAGATCAGGATAGTCACGGACGTTGAGGGCATCATCGTCAAGGCGGACACTCTCGGCTCTCTGGAAGCAATAGCGGACATCCTGAAACAGGACAAGATACCGATAAGGCTCGCGGATGTAGGGGATATTTCAAAAAGAGATGTTGTCGAGTCCTCCGTTGTGAAGGAGCATGAACCTCTCTACGGCGCGATCTTGGGGTTCAACGTGAGAATTCTTCCGGACGCTGAAGAGGAAGCAGCTGCGAAAGGTGTCCAGATTTTCCGAGAAAAAGTAGTTTACCATCTGCTGGAAAATTACTTGACATGGTTCAAGGGAAAGCGTGATGCTGGGCTTGAGCAAGATTTTGAAACGCTCGTCAGACCCGCCAAACTCCGCGTTATGGAAGGCTACGTCTTCAGGAGGGCAAGACCCGCCATCTTTGGAGTGGAAATCCTTGCAGGAACCATAAAGCCGAAAATTGGGGTTGTCAGAGCCGAAGACGGTGAAGAAGTAGGCGAGATTCAGCAGATCCAAGACAAGGGTAAGGCCTTATCTAACGCTCAGCAGGGAATGCAGGTAGCGGTTTCGATGGAACGGCCAATTTTCGGTCGACATATTTTCGAAAAAGATGTCCTGTACACGAAGATTCCAGAGGCGCATGTGAAAATACTGTTGACAACGTTCATGGAAAGACTCACAAAAGAAGAACAGGATGTCCTGAACGAATACGTGAATATCATGAGAAAGAAAGTGCCTTTCTGGGGAGCATAGCCTCATGACGGAAGCTTCACTCTAATTCCTTCAATGCGCGCGCCCATTGAGCCCATGTTTACCCTCAGGTCCTGTATGAAACACGGGCAAGAAGACCATTAAGGGACAGACTTCTTGGGCTTGAGCCAACCTATCTATGTCACCCTCCGCCCACAGGAGGTATTATTGCAAGGACGTCGCCGTCAGCGAGAACCGTTTCTAATCCCTTGAACGATGCCATGCTTCTGCCGTTTACTAGAAACTGGAGATACCCTTTGACCTCTCGAGTCTTTTTTTCGTAGACATACTCTGAGAATTTCCTCCCGTATCGCTTGGAGAGTTTCTCCAGCACAGCTGCGATGGTAACGTTTTCTCCTTCAGGAAACTCTAGAACCTCTTCCTTTTTGCGGGTGAGTTCTCTCAGAATCGTGAAAAACCGTACGGAAACACGCAAGTACCCTAGCACCGACAATGTAACATGCAGGCTGAAATTTAAGCTATTACGTAGAACAAAGAATCAAGAAGATGGACATTCCTGTCTGCGCCTTTTTGAAAGGCGAACATGTAGAGGTAAGATTTATATTTGTGAGCATTTTTTGCTTATTCGAAACAGTAGAGTTTTAGGTTTGAATGGAGGATTTGTATGGCTTACTTGACGACGACAGCGTCGGGACAACCAGTCTTGATTCTGAAAGAAGGAACATCCCGCAACAGAGGAAAAGAAGCACAGAGAAACAACATCATGGCTGCTCGTGTAGTCGGCGAAGTCTTGAAATCAACTCTTGGACCTCGAGGCATGGACAAGATGCTCATCGACAGCTTGGGAGACATAACCATAACGAACGACGGAGCAACCATACTGAACGAGATCGAGGTTGAACACCCAGCGGCAAAGATGATGGTAGAAGTCGCTAAGACGCAGGATGACATGGTTGGCGACGGAACGACAACGGCAGTCGTTTTGGCAGGCGAACTGCTGAAGAAAGCAGAGGAACTATTGGAACAGAACATTCATCCAACAATCGTGGTAAGCGGATACCGCAAAGCAGCATTGAAGGCAGTAGAAACCATAAACAATCTTGCGATTCAAGTGGAACTCACCGACCGCGCAACTTTGAAGAAGGTTGCCGTGACTTCTATGGCCAGCAAGGCAGTTGGCGCTGCAAGAGACCACTTGGCAGACATCGCGATCGATGCGGTTCGGCAGATAGTTGAAACGCGCGGTGACAGAACGATTGCAGACATAGACAACATCCAGACCATAAAGAAGACCGGAAAGAGCCTGCTGGAATCACAGCTTGTTAATGGCCTTGTTATAGATAAGGAAGTAGTGCATCCAGGCATGCCGAGGCTTGTGGAGAAGGCGAAAATAGCCTTGATAGACTGTGCTCTGGAGATAGAGAAGACTGAAATAAGCGCTGAAATACGGATACGCGACCCAACTCAAATGAAAGCGTTCCTAGACCAAGAAAACAAGATGCTGCGGGACATGGTAGACAAGGTCAAAGCTTCAGGTGCAAACGTTGTCTTCTGCCAGAAAGGCATAGACGACATGGCGCAGCACTTCTTGGCAAAAGAGGGAATACTGGCAGCAAGGAGAGTGAAACAGTCTGACATGGAGAAACTGGCAAGGGCAACAGGCGGCAGAATTGTGACAGACTTGTCTGATCTCAGGTCACAGGATTTGGGTATTGCGGGTATAGTGGAAGAGCGCAAACTGGGTGAAGACAAGATGGTGTTCGTGGAGAAATGCAAAGACCCCCGCTCAGTTGCAATAATCATCCGCGCCGGCCTTGAGAGAATGGTTGACGAAGCGGAAAGAGCAATGACTGACGCTTTGTCAGTTGTCTCAGACGTAGTTGAAACAAACAAGGTAGTAGCAGGCGGCGGTGCTGTAGAGATTGAAGTGGCAAAGGACCTTCGCGCCTACGCCACAAATGTCGGCGGAAGAGAGCAGTTGGCAATCGAAATGTTCGCTGACGCAATGGAAATAATACCGAAAACCTTGGCTGAAAATGCAGGCTTGGAAGCAATCGATATTCTTGTAGAACTGAGGGCTGCACACGAAAAGGCCGAAGGAAAGAACAAAGGAGTGAACGTCTTTACAGGAAAAGTTGAGAACATGCGAGACAAAGGCGTCATCGAACCAGTCATAGTCAAAGAACAAGCAGTGAAATCAGCAACAGAATCTGCAGCGATGATACTTCGCATAGACGACGTGATTGCATCAACAAAGCCAAAGGAAACAGGAAAGACACCTAGCCCGCCAGAAGGCGAAGACTAGAACAATTTCCCATTTCTCTTTTTGACGCTGTTTCTGCGTGCAAGGTCTTCGGCCCAAACAGGGCATGGGCGATTACTCTCACACAAGAGGTTTCTGCGCGATTCCCGTGGCTGATGAGGTATCTGTTCTGTCGACTTTCTCTTTGTAGCAACCGTGATCGCACAGACTGCCTTAAAGCCTGAGACGAAAACATAGTGGCGGATCAGGAGCGCAGAAGGAGGAGACCCTACGAGCCCCGAGAAGGAGATAGTGTCCTATCTAGAGGAATACGGGAACACGAGAGAAGAAGATCTTGTTGACTATCTGCTTCAGAACTTCAATTGCTCGCCAGGCAAGGCCAAGAAAATGCTTCACCGTCTGATTGTGAAGGGCCAGATCTTTCGACTCGTCCACGATAGACTAAGCACTCCCAGAGTGTACTTTACAATCGAAACGCGCATTCGCCTGGAGGAACTAGAGGACAGAGTCGAAGCCGGAACTTCTGCTGAATCCAAGACAGAAGCGGAGAAGATCTTGGAGGAAGCAGCAGTACTTGCAGAGAAGAGAATCCAAGACAAATCGGGCAAAAGCTTCTAGCTGCTCAGACTCTGTCTTTACTTGGCTTTCTTCATGAATCGTTCCATTTCATCAAGTGCATGTTCCAGCGTCTCGATGGGCGGCAGTACTACTCCTCTTACGTGGCCTGTGCCGTAAGCTGGGTCAAACCCTGAGCCGTGGACAAAGAGTACGCCAGTTTCCCGCAGTAGGTCCAGAACAAAGTCCATGTCTGTTTTCCACTTCTGGCCTACGTTGTGTATCTTGGGGAAAACATAGAAAGCTGCCTCAGGCTTGGTGCAGCTGACGCCTTCCATCTCGTTCAGCCGGTTCCATGCGTACGTGCTTCTTTCGCGGATTTTCTTGACGGTTTCCTTTATGTGGTCTTGGGGCCCTTCCAGCGCTGCTACGCCTGCTTTCTGAACGGGCGTGTTGGCGCACAATCTTATTCTTGCCTCTTTCTCCACGCACTGCTTCATGTCTTGAAGTTGGCCATCGTTGTCATGGAAGTATACGTATCCGAGTCTCCACCCCGTCATCAGATATGCTTTTGAAAAGCCATTTAACCCTATGACGGGAACATCCTTGGTCAAGGAAGCGGTGCTGATGAACTTTTTCTCGAAGACGATCTGGTCATAGATCTCGTCTGATATGACTGGCAAATCATACTCTCCCGCCAGCTCGACAATTTGCCTTATTACCTTTTCCTCGTAAAGCGCGCCGCAAGGATTGTTAGGGTTGATGACCACGATTCCCCGCGTTTTCTTCGAGATCTTTTTTCTAAGGTCATCCAAGTTTGGCTGCCAACCGTTTTCTTCGACAGTCTGGTAGGTGACTGGCTTTCCGCCGAAGAATCTGGTGTAGGAAATGTATGGAGGATATGTTGGCCCAGGAAGAAGAATCTCGTCTCCCGCATCGACAAGAGCTGCCATAACCATCTGGATGCCTTCGGAGATTCCTGAGGTGACGATAACATCATCAGCAGATATCTCGACACGGTTCAGTCTTTTCTCCTTGCGGCTGATTGCTTCTCTAAGTTCTGGTATTCCCTCCGATGGGGAATAGAGATTGGCGTGCTCCTCAACAGCCTTTGTCAGAGCTTGCTTAACGTGCTGGGGAGTGTCAAAGTCGAAGGCATTCGGGTCGCCGATGTTCAGGTAATAGATCTTCTTTCCCGTTTTTGCGACTTGCTTTGCGTACGGGATGACATCGCGGATTGCGTATTCGATCTTGCGGACTCTGTCAGTGACTCTGACATTTGTCAAGGCGTCAACCTTCTGGAGGTTTAGGATTTGTTCAGAAATGAAATAAAGATTGTGGAGGGACTACTCGACTCTTAACGTTGTCGAAACTTGAGAACCGTCGGATGCTGTCACGATGATAGTCACGTCTTTGCCTGCGTAGGGGCTCCAGTCCCAGGGGCACGTGAACGTCACTTGCCCGGCAGGGGTGATCAGGTATCCTTGGGTGCCGATCGTTGGGCTTGCAATTGTTCCGTCAAGCACGAACGTGGTGTTTCCTGTGTTGACAGAAATCTGGACTATGGTCGCGTTTGTCTTGGAGTATTGACTGTCGTAGACAGTGACGTTGAGGTACGGGTTGCCTGTTGTGAGGTTTGAGTTTGAAGCGTTGACTGCGCCGAAGTACGGAAGTTTTGTCGTTTGTGAAATTGAAATCTGCCCTGCGTCGTAGGTGGCGTGCACGGTGATGCCCATGCTGCTTCCTACAGAGTCTGTCCAGTTGTACGTGCACTGGATTATGTTCTGACTTCCAGGCGCAACCAGCGTCGAGGTTATGGTTGTGCTGGTCTGGTTGAAATCTACTCCTGTGATGTTGATTGCTTGAACCGAGGCACGCATGTTTGTCACGTTGACGCTGAAGTGCTGTAGGTCGCCTACATCAAAACTGATGTTTCCGAGGTTCCAGAGGATCGCAGGAGGAGTTGTGGCTGTATAGTTCTGCACGCTGAAGCCTTCTTTTGTGAAGACTTGCACCGTGAATGATTGATTGCGGAAGGCTGTCCAGTCCCAGAGGCACATGATGGGCTGCGAGCTGTTTGGAGGGAGCTTTATCGGGAGAGCGCTTAAGAGTGGGTTCGTCATTGGGCTGATGGTTGTGCCGTTTGACAACGTCAGGTTCAACGCACTAAGCGTCGTTTCGGCTGTCGACTCGGGGGTGCTTCTGACTGTGACGTTGAAATATGTCGAGTTGGTGTAGTCAAAGTTGATTTGATCCACGTAGACATAGGCACCTAGGATTGTGGGTGTCACGTAGGTTTGTTCGAGACCCTCAGCCGTTCCAACGACGATAGTCACGTTTTGTCCAGTGAGAGTTCCCCAGTTCCGTTCGATTTGGAAGCTTTGGCCCTGTCCCGCTGATAGGTTGAATGGGAGCGCGGGTGTAATGTTCGTCACGGCTAGTCCTGCCACAGTTATCTGCGAGATTGTCAGGTTCATCACGGACGAGGGATGGTTCTGCACTGTTATGTTGAAGTGCTGAATATTCTCAGAGGCGTTGAAGCCTGAGATTACCAGTTTGGCCGCCGGTGGCGTGTACACTCCGCTGAGGACTGAGGTACTCTCGGCAATTGGCTCGATTCTCACACTTTCTCCAGCGAAATCACCCCAATTCTCGTAACAAGTGAAAGTTTGTCTGGTACCTATGGTCATGTTGAAGGGAACAGCGGGACTGGTAGTTGGAACGTCGTACGTCTGATTCGCTGCTTCATCAACCACTTTGAAGGCTGTCAGGTTCAGGTCTGAAATCGAGTTTGAAGGGTTGATGACCGTCACGTTGAAATACGTGAAATCGTTAGAGGGGAAAACCACGTCCTCAACGACCATTGTCGTCACGTTTTGTGGCATGTTCCAGAAGGCTGCCATCACCCACATGTACGAAATGAGGGCTCCGATTATCAGAGAAGCCAGTATGATCAGAACCATCAACAAACTCGAAATTGCCATATTAGATTTTCTAAGGCGCAAATTCTTCCCCTGTTTTCTGTCGCTTGCAACAAATCATATTCATAGTGATAATTCATGCGGTATTCGTAGGCCGTATGGATTACTCGCCCATGTTATGATTTACACTTCAAGAATGTTTGACAGGTATTTTAGTTTTCCGCACTCCGTTCAGGCGGGGTGTCGTGTAGGCGAACTAGATGGACTCACAACGCGGAAGGATACTGCTAACTTGTCCCTCATGGGATTTCGCATGGAATTCATCTGTCTCCCAGTTGACACCCTTATAAAGGCGCGTTTTTGGACCTGAAATATGGCAATGTGAAAACATCACGGCCCCCACTCATGCCATAGATTACTCGATAACAAGATTTAAGTCCGTTTCAATAGTAACATTCAATCAAGGAGGACTGCGACTCTCAAAAAAGGTTGGGGATTTCTTGAGAATTGACCATCTCTTGATCCTGACAGATTTCACTTTCTTCACGCTGGCGATATTCTTCTCAGGATTCACACTTCAAGTCGCAGACCCCAATCTAAAGATACAACTCATGGCTTTGTCGTCATCCTTCTTCGTCGGCGGTATCGTACTCGTCATTGCTCTAGTATTGCTGTTTGTCTTCAAAAGAGTGCTATTCAAGAAGCAAGAGCTGGAGTGAGCTGCACTTTTGTCGGGCTGCGCTATGATCCTAGCTCTGGGACGCTTCGACAAAGTTTAAATCTTGTCTGTCTCAATAGCTGCCTTCCAGTCCAGTGAGGGTTCACCATGGCAGACCATGATGCAGTCATAGTTGGTGCTGGTATTCTGGGTTTGTCAACAGCTTTTCACATCAAGAGCAGAAACCCCAAGTTAGATGTCGTTGTCGTTGACAGGCTGGGTGCCGCGGGTCAAGGCAGCACAGCAAAGAGCGCAGCCGCGTTTCGTTGCCTTTTTGCATCACGCACAAACTTCGCATTGGCTGATTCTTCTGCCGAGTTCTACAGGCATGTACAAGACGGACTTCGCAGGGACCTGAAGCTGAGATGGGCAGGTTATTTATGGTTCTTCGATGAGGATGGCTATCGCAGAATGCTTCCCGTTCTGAAAGACCTCGCGAACAAGGGGTTCAAGTATAAGGAATATGATGAAGATGAGCTTGCCAAAAAGCTTGACATGAAGACGACTTTTCCAGAAGACCAAGAAGCAAAGATGATGGGATTGGGAAACGTGCACAAGGGAATTCTGATTCCGAAAGCGGGCCTGATCGACGTTGACTCTCTCGTCAAGTTCTATGAATCTGAGTTCCTGCGCCTCGGCGGAAAAATCCAGTACAACACCGAAGTGAAAGAAGTAGTCGTGGAACCGCGCCAGCCTCTTGGGATGCCGGGCGAACCGTACTTCTGGCAAGATTCAACAGTCACAGGCGTGAAAACCAACAAGGGTCTACTGAGGGCGAAGAAAACCATAGTTGCGGCAGGAGCATGGGTCTCTCAGCTTCTAGATCCTGTAGGGATCGAATCCTTTGTCAAGGCCAAGAAGAGACAGATTTTCTCGATCAAGGCGAAAACGGATGCGCTGAGAAAACTCCTGTTTTCACGAGAGTTCACAGATGCAGGGTGCCTGCCCTTCACGATTCTTCCAAAGCCGACTGCTTACATAAGGCCCGCACCTGAAGAAGACGCGCTGTGGTTGGCCTATGCCGACGAGTTTCCGAGAGCGTTCAAGATTGAGGATGACCCTCAGCCCGAAGAAAACTACTATACATACGGCCTGTACCAAGTCATGTCCAAGTATTTCCCACAGTTCACAGACTGCCAACCATTCTCGGCTTTCGCGGGGTTGTACGAAATCAACAGCATCGACGGACAGCCGCTCATCTTCGAAGAAAACGGCCTGATTGTTGTTGGCGGAGCAAGCGGAAGCGGAATACTCAAGGCCGATGCTGTGGGAAGAATTGCAGCCACACTCTACAATAACGAGGAGTATGCGCTTCTTTACGGAGACAGAAAGTTCAAGGTCAGCGACCTCGGACTGAAACACAGAAATGTCGAGCCGGAAAAGCTAGTGATCTGACAACAAGTGCACAAACAGGTTTATCTGTTTTAAAGCCCATATACTCTGTTATTCTTCTTCTGTGAGCGGTGAGAATATGTTCGGTTGGACGGGCAAATTCCTGCACGTGAACCTGAGTAGAGGCAAAGCCGTTGCTGATGCGTATGATGCGACTATTGCGAAGAATTTTCTGGGAGGCAGAGGATTTGCTATCAAGATTCTGTGGGAAGAATTAAGCCGGGGAACCGATGCTCTGTCACCCGAGAACAAACTTGTTTTTGCCGCCGGGCCTTTGACGGGTTTTGCCTTGCCGAGTAGTGGCAAGCTTGTTGTGGCCGCGAAGAGTCCGCTCACTGGGGGCTACGGTGACGGAAACATCGGGACTCTGGCGGCTGTTCAGATGCGCAAAGCAGGGTACGATGCTGTCGTGATAGAGGGCAAGGCCAAGACACCTGCTGCATTGCTAGTTCAGGACGAATCTGTTGAGTTTCTTGACGCCAAGGACTTGTGGGGCTTGGACTCTTTCAAGACGGAGGAGAAGCTGAGCGAAGTCTACAGCCCGCGAGCAGGCATCCTCTGCATCGGGCAGGCAGGAGAGAACCTCGTGAAATACGCAAACGTGGTTTCGCAGCATGGCCGCGCTGGCGGCAGGCCCGGCATGGGTGCTGTCATGGGCGCGAAGAACTTGAAGGCACTGGTGTTCGTTGGTTCACGTGAACTTTCAGCTGCCGACCCTAAAGAAATGGCCGAATTGGGTTCAGAAGCGTACCGAGAAGTCTTGATGAAGCCCAACTATGCCTTCTGGAAACGTCAGGGGACGATGAGCACCGTTGAGTGGAGTCAAGAGAACAGTGTTCTTCCAGCTTTCAACTATCGAGAAGGCGTTTTTGGCAGATCCGCAGACATTGGCGGCTTCGCGATGGAAAAAACGAAAGTGGCAAACCGTGGCTGTCCGCAGTGCAACATGACTTGCGGCAACTTTGTCAAGGATTCGGAGCAGCAAGAATCAGAGCTTGACTACGAGAACGTGGTGATGCTGGGCCCAAACATCGGACTGGGCGACTTGGACAAAGTTGCGGCTTTGATCCGCATGGCCGACGAGTTTGGTCTTGATACGATTTCGCTGGGAAATGTTCTGGGTTTTGCGATGGAAGCGTCCGAGAAGGGGTTGATTGAGCAGAAGATTCCGTGGGGACAGTTCAAGGCGGCCAAGGCGTTGGTCCAAGACATAGCCTACAGAAAAGGTGAACTGGGAGATGTGCTTGCTGAGGGTGTTCAATTCGCGTCTGAGCAAATCGGTGGAGGCTCAGAAAAGTGGGCCATGCACGTCAAGGGCTTAGAGATTTCGGCCTACGACTGTCACTCCGCTCCCGGCATGGCGCTAGCCTATGGGACGTGTTCGATTGGCGCGCATCATAAGGACGCGTGGGTGGTTTCGTGGGAAGTGAAGGCGGGACGCAAGAGCTACAACGCGGCGAAAGTGAACAAGGTTATCGAGTTGCAGCGTGTTCGCGGGGGGATTTTCGAGTGCCTGACTGTCTGCAGGTTTCCATGGATTGAAGTGGGGCTTGAGCTCGAATGGTACCCGCGGCTTCTCCATGCAGCCACAGGCCTGGACATTTCTCTGGAAGACCTGAACATCGTTGCCGACAGGGTGTTCAATCTTACTCGTGCCTTCTGGATACGCGAATACGGCAAGAAGTGGACGCGTGAGATGGATGTTCCTCCCATGAGGTGGTTTGATGAACCATTGACCAAAGGCGCTCTAAAAAAAGCGAAGCTCAGCAGGGCAAAATATGATAGGATGTTGCAGACTTACTATCGAAAAAGAGGATGGGACGAGCAGGGAGTGCCGAGGAAATCAACGTTGAAGAACCTTGGGCTGGAGGATGTCGTAGGGCAGCTTAAGCATTGTGTCAGCATGTCTGACTGAAACATGGAACCCTGCTGCTTCTTTTTCTAGTAAGACCTGGCGAAGTAGACGACTTCTTTTGCTTCTCGGCCGCAGTGTACACACTTTGAGAAAGGCTTTTCGTTTTCGGGCGAGATCAGTCTGATGGTTGCGCCTGTTTCTTCTTTGGTTTTTGCTTCACAGTCAGAGTCGCCGCACCACGAAGCTTTTATGAAGCCTCCTTTCTCGTTCAGAATCTTTTGGAATTCGTCGTAGGTCTTCACCGTGAATGTGCTGTTCTCCAGGAACTTCTTGGCCTTGTTGAAGAGACTTGTTTGGATCTCGTCGAGCATTTTCACTGCAGCTTCGGCTATTTCTTCTTCTTTCACGGCGTTCTTGGCGTGGGTGTCGCGTCGGGCGAACATCACTTGCTTTTGTTTCACGTCTCTCGGGCCGATTTCTATCCTTATTGGGACGCCTTTCAGTTCCCACTCGTTAAACTTCCAGCCTGGCGTGTATTCTGCCCTGTCATCCAAGACTGCTTCGATTCCTTTGACTTGTAGGTTTTGAAAGACTTCTTTGGCTTTGGACAGTATTACTTCCGAGCCTGCGTCCTTGTAGGGTATAGGGACTATCACAACTTGCACTGGAGCTACCTTCGGCGGCAGAACGAGTCCTTTGTCGTCGCCGTGAACCATTATGAGGGCGCCTATCATGCGTGTTGATATGCCCCAGGAAGTCTGCCAGACTAGGCTTTCTTTTTCTTTCTCGTCTAGAAACTTGATGTCGAACACTTTTGAGAAATGCTGTCCGAGGTTGTGTGAGGTTCCCATCTGAAGTGCTTTGCCGTCGGGCATCATGGCTTCCAGTGTCATCGTGTATAGTGCTCCTGCGAATTTTTCGTTTTCTGTTTTCTTTCCTGCGAGCACTGGGACGGCTAGGTAGTCTTCCATTATTTCCCTGTAGAAGCCTAGGATTTCCATGACTTCCTTGTCTGCTTCTTCTTTTGTTGTGTGTGCAGTGTGTCCTTCCTGCCATAGGAATTCTCGTGTTCTGAGGAAGAGTTTTGTGGCTTTTGTTTCCCATCTGACGACGCTGCCCCATTGGTTGAGTTTTATGGGGAGGTCTCTCCAGCTGCGGATCCACTTTGAGAATGCGGCGTACATTATCGTTTCAGACGTGGGTCGTATTGCCAGTCTTTCTTCGAGCGGGGTGTTGCCGCCGATGGTGACCCAGGCAACTTCCGGGACGAAACCCTCGAAGTGTTCTGCTTCCTTTTTCAGGAAGCTTTCGGGGATGAAGAGTGGGAAGTACACGTTCCTGTGTCCTGTGGACTTTATTCTCTTGTTGAAGGTTTCCTGGATTTTCTCCCAGATGGCGTACGAGTGTTCACGGAATATCATGCAGCCTTTCACGGGCGCATAATCCGCAAATCCACTTTTCAAGATGACCTGTGTGTACCATTCTGAGAGGTCTTCGGACTTTTTTACAGTCACTCCGGTATCTGACATTCTGTTCTCTCACCTTGTTCTACAGTGGCTGGATATAATGTTAATGCAGAAGGTCTTTGCAGTGGCAGAGTTCAGCGAGAATTTAGCAACGTGGAACGCAATCGCCCATTTCAACCACTTCCGATGACAGTGCAGAATGCAGCATTTAAACATTGTTCTCAAGCGTCGTCTGCCAGTGACTCTTTTTGATGCGTAAGTGTTTTAACTATTTCAGCACCAACTTAGAGTTGATTCTCAAGTGGTGTGAGTGTTGAAGGCAATTCTCGTTATCGCAGACGGCATGGCTGACAGACCGCTGAAGGAATTGGATGGAAAGACTCCGCTGGAGGCTGCTGTCAAGCCTGCAATGAATCAGATAGCGGAAAACGGAGTGTGCGGCATCATCGACCCGATCTCGCCTGGGATACCGCCGGGCAGTGACACGGCTACGCTTGCTTTCCTCGGCTACGACCCGATGGAAGTTTATTCTGGAAGGGGAGCTTTGGAGGCTGTGGGTTCCGGTGTTGAGGTTTTGCCGGGAGATGTGGCTTTCAGGTGTAACTTTGCAACGACGGACAAGAACCTTGCTGTTCTCGACAGGCGTGCAGGCCGCATTTCGAATGAGGACGCGTCACGGTTGACGCGGAGCCTGCAAAAAGTCAAGCTCAAGAGATCATTCAATGCCAGTTTCCTCTTCAAGAACACTGTTCAGCACAGAGCGGCTTTGGTTATCCGCGGACCGAAGCTTTCAACGGCGATCAGTGACTCTGATCCTGAGGTGAACGGGAAAAAAGTCTTAGAAATAAGACCGCTTGACAAGCGACCAGAATCTGTGCGGACGGCAGCGATCGTCAGTGATCTTATGATAGGGTTCCAAAAGGTTCTGGCTGAGCATCCTGTTAACAAGGAAAGAGCTAGGCGTGGACAGCCTTTGGCGAATATTGTTCTTTGCAGGGGAGCTGGTACGATTCCCAAGATTACGACGCTTCGAGAACTCTACGATGTCAAGTCAGCTTGTGTAGCTGCGGTTTCTTTGATCAGGGGGGTGTGCAAGGTCGCAGGCATGGACATCGTCAGCGTTAAGGGCGCTACGGGTACGCCTCAGACGGATTACATGGCTAAGGCCAAGGGGGCGGTGCAGGCGCTTAAGACCCATGATTTTGTGCTTTTGCACGTCAAGGCTACGGACGTTGCGAGTCATGATGGAGACGCAAGGTTGAAGGCGGAGATTATTGGGAAAATTGACAGGATGTTGGATTACCTTTTGAAGAACGTCGACTTGAACACGACGCATTTGGCCTTGACGGCTGACCATACGACCTCGTGCGCCACGCGGAATCATGAGGGCGATCCCGTTCCAGTTGCGGTCTTTGGACCGTATGTTCGTCGTGACAGCGTCAGGGAGTACAGTGAAAGAGCATGCGCTGAGGGTGGGCTAAACAGGATATTGGGCGCTGATCTCATGCATATTTTGATGAGTTATCTGGGGCGGACCAAGAAGTTCGGTTCCTAGCGGACGGGCATGAGTCTCCATTCCTTGTAGTCGGTCACAACTCGCATGTAGCCTCTCAATGTTGTGTCCAATTCGGCGTCGCCTGTGTCAACTCGGAGCAGGCCTCCGTCGATGTTTTTGAGCTTGTTCTTTGTGGCTGCGACGATTATGTGCTGCTTGCTGACGCGTCTTATTATCTGTGGGCTAATCTGCTGGTTTCCTCTGCCTAGGAGGATTCCCTGGTGGCCGATGGGCGAGAGTATGATCCATGTGTTCTGCCAGTTCTTGACCTGTTCAAGGATCTTTTTCTCGTCTACGTCAAGTGTTACGCCGCCGTTTGCGTAGATGTCGACGCCCAAAACCGTCTTCTTCACGCCTAGCAGTTCTGCGAGGCCTTTCACTGTTGTTCCAGGGCCGAGAATAAGTGTGGCGGTCTTGGGGATTTCTTCTGTTATGAATCTTGCTATTGCTGTTTGGTTGTCTTTCTCGTCGTCTGTTTCTGGGCTCACTTGTTTGCTGCCTTGAACGTGCGCGGGCAACAGCGGGGCTTTCAAGTAGCCGTGAAGTTTGACTGAGAAAACGTCGTTTCGTATGGCATTTTCGTCAGCGTCCATGACTTCGAACTCTGCCGTATCTGCTCGTTTCTGTGCGTACGCCAAGACTACTTCAACGGCATCCGATGGGTCTACTGCGAAGAGACCGCTGTACATCTTGACGCCTGATGGGACGCCTAAGACTGGTGTTTCATCAAAGCCACCTAGTGCGTCCAAGATGTCCTTTGCCGTACCATCGCCGCCGACGAAGACTATCAGGTCCACTTTTGCCGCTGTGAGTAGTTTGATGGCGGTTTTTGTGTCGTCAGCAGACGTTTCTTGGGCAATTTTCATGGGGAGAATCTCGACATGCCAGCCAGTTTCTTCGGCTTCGTCTCCGCCCATTATTCCGGGACACGTTAGAACTTCTATCGGCGTGTCGGCCTTGTTTGTGTGCAGTTTTTTGAGGAATTCTGTGGCTCTTGATGGCGATACTGGTTCGGCTCCGTGGGCGATTGCTTCTTTGAGGATGTTGTCCGTTCCTTTGAGGCCCACTTTTCCTCCCATGCCCGCTATGGGGTTGACGACCAGGCCTAGTTTCATGTTTTCTCATCAGCTGTGTGTTGCGGAACAGTGTATAAACAGTTTCTCTTGAGGTTTCACGGTTTTAGAGTGTGTCCCGTGCTTTGGTGTGTTTGTTGAGAATCGACCATGCGAAAGCCGTGAGCGGTTCTGGAAATTCTTATATTTGGAGAGTTCGAAGGTTGCTTGCTAAAAGAGGGGTTGTTTTATGCCTGCGGAGAAGATGAAGAAGGTGCTTGTGACCGGTGCCACAGGCCAGATTGGTTCTGAATTGACGGTCGAGTTACGGAAGAAGTACGGGGGGGACAACGTTATCGCTGTGGGACATAGCAGGAGGCCCAGCGATGCGTTGCTGAATTCGGGGCCGTTTGAGTCTTTGGATGTCAGCGACCGTCTGATTCTTGAAAAGGTTATCAAGAAGTATGGGGTGGATACGGTTTATCATTTGGCGGCTGTTCTGTCTGCGACTGGCGAGCAGAATCCACAGCTTGCCTGGAGCTTGAATATGGGTAGTCTCTACAACGTTTTGGAGATCGCGAGAGAGCAGAAGTTGGACCGAGTCTTCTGGCCGAGTTCTATAGCGGCTTTCGGTCCGACGAGCCCGCGAGTGAACACGCCTCAGGAGACGGTTTTGATTCCTAGCACGATGTATGGTGTCACGAAGGTTGCGGGAGAGTTGTTGTGCAACTACTATTTTGTCAAGTTCGGCGTGGACGTTAGGGGCCTGCGTTATCCGGGAATCATAAGCAGTGAGGTTCTTCCGGGGGGCGGGACGACGGATTATGCTGTTGCCATTTTCTATGAGGCGATAAAGATGAAGCATTATGTTTGTTTCGTTCGCGAGGACACTGTTTTGCCCATGATGTACATGCCTGACTGTATCAAGGCAACGGTGGATCTGATGGAGGCTGAGCCGGCTCGTGTGAAGCGTCATGACAGCTACAACCTTGCTGGGATGAGCTTCTCCGCTGGGCAGTTGGCGGCCGAAATCAAGAAGTACGTTCCCGAGTTCCGGTGCGAGTACAAGCCTGATTTTAGGCAGAAGATTGCGGATTCGTGGCCGATGTCGATAGACGACAGCATGGCGCGCAGGGACTGGGGCTGGAAACCGACGTATGATTTGGCCGCGATGACGAAGGACATGGTTCAAAAGCTTTCCAAACGTTTCAACGAAGGCAAGCTGTAGAATCTGTCTGCAGGCTGGAAAGAGTTAAAAGTGTGTTGGCACTAGACGGAAAAAAGAGGTAATGGTGGAAATGCGGAATCCCACGTCGTTCTTGCGTGAAGAGTACCAGGATTTGGTGAAGAGCGAGCTCGACTGGAAACTGCGAATTCTGCAGGGTCCGAGCACTCCCTGGTGCACGGTTGATGGAAAGAAAGTTTTGATGTTCTGTTCCAACAACTACTTGGGCTTGAGCAATCATCCGCGGTTGAAAGAGGCCGCGATAAAGGCGGTTCAGACTCATGGTGCCGGTTCGGGTTCTGTCAGGCCTATCGCGGGAACCATGGACATACACATCGAGCTTGAGAAGCGTTTGGCAAAGTTCAAGCATGCGGAGGCTTCACTTGTTTATCAGACTGGTTTTGCGGCCAACGCGGGGCTGATTCCTCAACTCGCTGGGAAGGGTGATTTGATAATCAGTGATGAGCTCAATCATGGTAGCATCATCGACGGTGTCCGCTTGTCGCACGGTGAGCGTGCTGTTTACAAGCATTCTGACGCGGATGATTTGGGCAGAGTCTTGGACGAGGCGGAGAAGCATTCGCCCGAGTATCGGAGGATTTTGGTAATCACTGATGGTGTTTTCTCGATGGACGGTGACATTGCGCCGCTCGATAAGGTGGCGAAGGTAGCGTCAGAGCATGGTGCCATGGTGTACGTGGACGATGCTCATGGAGAAGGCGTGCTTGGCGAGGGCGGAAGAGGGATTGTTTCGCATTTCAAGCTGAGTAGAGACATGGTTCAAGTGGAGATGGGAACCTTTTCGAAGGCTTTCGGTGTCGTCGGCGGACACGTTTCAGGCTCGAAAGACCTGTATGATTTTGCCTATAACAAGTCGCGGACATGGCTTCTGAGCGGTTCACACCCGCCTGCGGTTGCGGCAGCATGCATCGCGGCCGTTGATGTGCTTGAGAGCGAGCCGCAGCACGTTCGAACACTCTGGGACCACACGCGGTACTTCAAGAAAGCGATGAAGGATTTGGGCTTCAACATTGGCAGGAGCGAGACTCCGATCACGCCCGTGATCGTCGGCGAGAGCAGCGTGGCCAAGAAGCTGAGTGGGCGGTTGTTTGAGGAAGGCGTGTTTGCCTTGCCGATCGTGTTCCCGATGGTTGCCAGAGACAAAGCGCGGATAAGGACGATCATGAATGCTGCGTTGACAAGGAAGGACTTGGACTTCGCTATCGGTGCGTTCGAGAAGATCGGAAAGGAACTGCACATAATCTAGGCAGCCTCTTTTTCGGCAGAGTGCTATCCGTTTGAATAAGCGGAGCGTAGGCGCGCGCGCCGTCTTCAGGTCTGATAGAAGGTTCTTTTACCTTGGCGGCATGGGCTGATGATTCTGCTTGGTAAAGATTCCTTTACGAAAACCCTTATTTCACGCCGTTGGACAGTATATTGTTGAAGGACAATGACCGATTTTGAGGAAGAGACCTATTCCACGGTTTTCACGTCTTTGAGGCATCCGATTCGCAGGAAGATTCTGAGGACTCTTTCGGCAGGTGCTCAGAATTTTTCGGATTTGCAGAGGGCTTTCGACATAGAGAGCTCTCATATGACTTATCACTTGGATGGTTTGGGAAACCTTCTCCTTAAGACTGCCGATGGAAAGTACATGTTGTCTCCGCTCGGGAGAACCGCGGTCTCCATGATGAAGCAGGTGGAAGAACCGCCGAGCAAAACCCCTCCGCACGTATCACTTTCGGTGAAGAAGTGGAAGCTGCTCGTCGTAGCATTAACGTTGGGAATTATCTTGTTGTCGGCCGCCTTCTTTTTCGAGTATCAGAACATGAGTTTGCCCAACTACCAGTCTTCAAGCTTGGAGGACAGGTACGTCGTGAACGGTTCGGTCGAAAGTGCCCTCGCCAAGAATGAGACATCCAAATTTGACCCCATGTCCAATGTCTCATCGTCTTTTGCGCTGCTCTATGGCGCAGGACACGTGAGATTGTATTCTCTCGGCAGTTTAGCGGATAATTCCACACTGGAAATCGAAATGCAAATACTTGATTCTATCGGACATGGAGCAGGCATCTCAATAGCTGTCTATGCCGTTACAGTTCACCCCGTCGTGGCCTACACCGGGACGCTCGACAAGGACTTGGAGCCGGTGGACCTCAATAGCACGCGGCAGGTTGTTGAGTGGGCCCATTCATACGACAGGATTTGGAGCAGCACAGCAGACAACGGCAGTAGATTTTCGGTGCTGCTTCCGGAAGCTGGAGACTATTATATCGTAGTCGAGGGGCCAGTCGAATGGAATGGAACAGACTATCACACGATAGGGTACACGATGACTCTCCAAATCCAATACCAAGGAAACTACGTGCCATTTTCCTTCGGAAATGAACAAGACAGTTCAGTTTGGGCTTTCTTTCCCACATAGTAACACCCTGAAATCTCCATGCAAGGCAGAAGAACGGGATTGCGGGAGATATCTCCATTTGCCCTGCGGGAACTTTTTTCAGCGTATTTTTGCCAGAGCCTTGTCTGCGTCTTTGAGTCCGAGGTTGTTTAGAGTCTCGGACGTTGGTACGCCGTTTTTGTCCCATCCTACGGCTTTGTAGTATCTTCGTTTGTATTCTTCGACTGCTTTTTTGTCTGTGGTCTTTCCTTTGTATGGTCCTGAGGGTAGTGGTTCGTAGAATCTTGGCGGGTTGTCGTCGTGTGTTTTGGGTGTCCATTTGAGGTCTGGGCCGCCGAGTAGGAGCATGGCCCTTTGGAGTTGGAGTATCTTGAGTGCTTTCGTTTTTACCCATTCTTTCCGCGTGAGCTTGATGCCCGTGACTGCTTCGTAGAATTCGAACCTTGTGTTGCGGCGGGCGCTGAAGCTGTTGAAGCTGCAGTAGACTCCTGAGTCGTTGAAGATTTCCATGAGTTCGCTTCCGCCGCTGTCTAGGGGCAGAGCGGCTGTGGAGGTGTGGTCTCCGCCTTGCACTGAGCAGGCGTAGCTTATGATTTCTGGGTAGTCTTTTCCGCTGCGGGTTCCGTGGGCGCCTATGCTGATGCCCTTGGACTGGACGGCGTAGGGCAGCAGGTTTTTCTTTTTCATTTTTCCGATCTTGAGTGCTGCGCGGTAGGTGCCTTCGGCCAGTGTGTCGCCTATGCCTTCTCTGTGAGCGATTTTTTCAGCTAATGCTGCGAAGGCTTCTGTGGCTCCCCATTTGAGCTCGAGTCCGTCTAGGTCGTTGCAGGTGAGCACTCTTCTCTGGTAAAGCTCTGCGGCGAAGCCCATGACGTTTCCTGTTTGTATTCCGCACAGGCCGAGGTCGTCGAGGAGCGACACTAGATACACGTTTTCTTCGGGAGTGAATATTCCCAGGTTCGGGCCTAGGTAGGCTTGCATTTCGTAGTCTGGGTTGTCGGTTATTGCTCCCTTGTATTTTCCGTCTTTGACGCATGAGAGTTTCAGGCATGTGGTCGGGCAGCCGAAGTCGCCCCAGTACTGTTTCATCCAGAGTCGGTTTTCGAATTTGTCGACGCCGAAGCTTTTTTCGTCGTGCCATTCTTCCTGCCAGTTGCGCACGGGTTCGGAGCTTGTTTTGGCGCCTACTTCGTAGCCGGCTGAGGCGGTTCCCCAGCGTCTCCACATTTCGTTCTCGTAAACGTTCGTGCAGACCGTGTTGACTAGGCGCTTCACTTTTTTGATGTCCGCCGCTTCAGGCAGGTGCCCCGTGCCTCTGGCCACGACGGCTTTCAGGCGTTTTGAGCCCATGACTGCTCCGTAGCCTCCGTACCCTGCTGCGTGTGCCCATTTTGCGCCGACGACCGCGGTGCGCACCTTGTTTTCTCCGGCTGGTCCGATGTACAGGATTGAGGGTTCTTTCCATTCGCCGAACATGGGATACCGTGCCTTAAGCAGGTCTCGGCATTCATGCGTGAGTGCTGCAACGGTTCGTTTTCCGTTTTTGCCCCAGACGTTTTCTGCGTTTCTGAGTTCAACGTCGGAGTCTTTGATGAACAGGTAGACTGGCTTCTCGGACTGGCCCGTTACGATTATGCCGTCGTAGCCCGCGCATCGCAGTTCGACCCCGAATTCGCTTGAAAGCGTGGAGCCGACCGTGCCGTTGCTCTGCGGGCTCTTGCCCGAGACGCATGTTCTTCCGCCTGGAAAATAGCCTGTGAGCGGGCCTGTCAGGAGCAGGAGCAGGTTTTCAGGTCCGAGCGGGTCCACTTTTTCCCATTTGTGGCCGAGCCTGTCCCACAGGATCTTCGCTGCTAGGCCTCTGCCGCCCACGTAGTCTCTGAGGACCTCGTCGTCGAAGCTTGTTTCTCGTATTTTTCCGTCTGTGAGGTTGACTTCGAGGTATTTTCCTGCGTATCCGGGTATCATAGGTATTCCTCTCCGATTTCTCCGTAGATCTTGGTTGAGAGGTCGCGTGTTATTTCGTCTGGTTTTCTTGCGTAGAGCTTGTAGGCCATTTCTGTTCTGGGGACCGTTTTGAGGACGTTCCAGCTTCCTTCTTGGCAGGCTTTTACGCATTGGGGGTTGCCGTTGCACAGGTCGCAGATTACTATGTGCTTTTCTTTGGGGTGCATGTGGGGTATTCTGCCCGGGCAGGCGTCGATGCATTTGCCGCAGGCTATGCAGGCTTTGTTGTCGACGAGGACGGCGCCCGTTTGCTTGCTTACCGAGAGGGCGTTTGTTGGGCACGAGCTGACGCATGGGTAGTCTTCGCATTGGGCGCAGAAATGGGGGAACTCGAGTCCTGGGACGAGCATGAAGACCGTTATTCTTGATGCTGTTGGCCACACTTGGTTTTCGTGGTACAGTGAGCAGGCTATTTCGCATTTTCTGCATCCGCTGCACTTCGAGAGCTCTCTGGCTATCCAGATGGGTTCCTTCTTGCGTTTCAAGCGTGAGGCCTCTGAGAAGATTAGTGGTTTTTTGTTAGGTTCTTGCTTGATTTAAGCGTGATGGCCGTTGATGGCAATGCTCTTTAAGCTCAGCGTTTCAGTGTAAACAAGCGTGAGATGGTCTGGGCTGTGGATTTTCAGGACATAGTCAACTGGATGATGAGCCTTTCGACCCATTATGGGTATCTGGGCGTGTTCCTGATCAGCCTGGTCGGTGCGGTGTCGATTTTTGTTCCGATTCCCGTTGCGGTTGTGACTTTCACTCTGGGCGGGCTGAAGTCGGGCGGCGCTTGGGTTTTCGAGCCCGTGTTCATCGCCGTTGCCGCTGGACTCGGTTCGGCAACGGGGGAATTCTCTGCATACCTAGTCGGGCTTGGGGGAAGAAAGGCGATAGGTGAGAGGTACAAGAGGAAAATGGATGTTCTTGCGAGGGTTCTTAAGAAGTGGGGGATGCTTGTTGTCTTCATTTTTGCTCTTACACCTTTGCCTGATGACTTGGTTTTCATCCCGTTGGGCGTGATGCGTTACAGCGTTTCCAGAATCTTTGCGGCGGCGTTGTTGGGGAAGTTTGTGATGAACCTGATCGTGGCTTATGCGGGACGTTATTCGTTTCAGGCTATCAGCGGGGTTTTCGGTGTGGAGGGCACTTTGGCTTCAGTGTTGATTGGCACTGTCGTCGCGGTTGTGTTGCTCGTTGTTGTTCTTATCATAATGCTTAAGGTGGACTGGGAGAAGTATCTGGAGAAGTATTTGGATTCGAAGGAGGAGGGTGCGAAGGTTGAAGGTAATTGCTGACTTTCATCTGCACAGTCGCTTCAGCAGGGCGACGAGTGAGAGCATGGGCATCGCAGAGATAGCCAGGTACGCGAGGGTCAAGGGGCTTAACCTTGTGGGGACGGGAGACTTCACGCATCCCAAGTGGCTTCAGGAGCTGAACGAGGTTCTTGTTAAGGATGGAGATTCTGGGTTTTACCGGGTTGCGAAAGACCAGGCTTCGCCCGTGCGTTTTGTCGTTACGACTGAAGTCTGTACGATGTGGACGGTGCAGGGTCAGGTCAAGAAGGTGCATCACGTAATCCTTTCGCCGAGCTTGGAGACGGCAGTTCAGGTTAATGAGAGGTTGGCCAAGTACGGAAGCTTGGCGTCGGATGGGAGGCCGACGTTGAGCATGAGTGCGGCGCATCTTGTTGAGGAAGCGATGGAAGTCTCGGACTGGAACATGGTTTTTCCGGCTCATGCTTGGACGCCTTGGTTCAGCATTTTCGGCGCGTTCAGCGGTTTCAACAGTGTCGAAGAGTGTTATGAGGATATGACTCGGCACATTCATGCTTTGGAGACGGGTCTTTCGTCTGACCCGCCTATGAACTGGCGTTTGAGCAAGCTTGACCGGTTACGCGTTGGTTTCGAACAGTGACAGTCACAGTTTTTGGCCTTGGCGGATGGGCAGGGAAGCTAACGTGTTTGAGCTGGAGAGGTTCAGCTATGGGGAAGTTGTGGAGTCTGTTCGATTGAAGGACACGCGTCGGTTCAAGTACACTATTGAGACGGACCCGGCTTACGGCAAGTATCATTGGACTGGGCACCGAGCCTGCAATGTGTCCTTGTCGCCGAAGGAAGCCTTGAAATTTGGCAACGTTTGTCCTGTCTGCCGAAGGAGGCTGACGAAGGGTGTTGAGCAGCGTGTTGAGGAGCTGGCTGACCGTCCGGTGGACTTCAGGCCTGAGAATGTTGTGGGTTTCATGCGTCTGCTTCCGCTTCATGAGATCATTACGACGGTCTTGGGGGTTGATTCGCCGGCCACGCAGAAGGTCTGGGGCATCTACAGTCCGCTTGTTGAAAAGTTTGGTGACGAGTATACTGTCCTGACTGACGTTTCGAGGGAGGCGTTGGCTTCTGTTGCGGGCGAAGCTGTTGCAGATGCGATCGTGAAGGTCAGAGAGGGACGTGCGAGGGTTGTGCCTGGGTATGATGGGGTTTATGGGCAGCTTGTCCTTTCTGAAGAAATTGATAAGATTGAGAAGACGGGGCCTAGAAGAGTCCAACAGATGAACCTTGCAGACTTCACTTAGGGGGCTTTTTCCCGTGCTTTTCGTGTATTTGTGTTGGTCGTGTCTACGAGTATCCTTATTAAGTCGTAAGATGCCCTATATTTTAGGGCTGGGAAATGGAAACTCTACTCCGCAAGAACAGGTACGAAGAACAGGTCTCGAACGTTATCGACAGGGTCCTCATGCAGGTGTTCGGGGAAGAAGCCACCCTTCTTATTTACAGGCACTTGGAGCGCAACTATTCGCTTAAGCGCGAGGAAATAGGCCAGAAGATCGAGTTGTTCGCTCAGGGTCTTGAGGACTTCCTCAGGAGCGGAGCCATAGTTGTCGAACGGAAGATTCTTGAAGACGTCTACCAGAGCTCAGGCTTAATCAAGAAATGGGAGCTGGAGGATGTCGGTGACGAACGTGGTTTCGTCTGTCAGATGAAATCGCTTCTGCAGAGGGCGTAGAGTCTCCGTTTCTCAGTGTTTTTTCTGTTTTCCATTCCTGTTTTTTCTGTTTTTGTTTTCATGATAGTTTTATAAGGTGAATTGGGTTTAGTCCTTCCAAAGGCTGGACGTTGGAAGGGACTTGTTTGCGAGATGTTCTTGGAAAAGTCATTGAGGTTGCGTCGCAAAGGTTCGATGCTGAGTATGCTGAGGTTCGAGCTCAGGAGCTGCGCAGGACTTCGCTTACGCTTAAAGAGGGCCGTGTTGAAGCTGCCAAACAGGGGATCGAGAAGGGTGCAGCCCTGCGAGTGCTGGTCAAGGGGGCTTGGGGTTTCGCTTCTGTGGGGTCTTTTGACGCTGGAGTGCTGACGGAGGCGATTTCTGACGCGTGCAAGATGGCTAGCGGTGCGGTGTCGAAGCTCAAGAAGCCGATAAAGTTGACGCGTACGAAAGCCGTTCAGGACACTGTGGTTCTGCAGCCGAAGAAGGACCCATCGGAGATAGCGGTCGAGGACAAGATCAGTCTGGCGATGGGCGTGAATGATGCGGCTTTTGGGTCTGACAGAAGGGTCAAAGGCTGCACAGTGAATTATCTGGATGTGACTGGAAAAACCCACTTCATCAACACTGATGGGACTTCCATCGTGCAGGATAAGTTGTACCTTTGGTTGGGAGTGGGTGTCACGGCAAAAGAGAAGGGCATCTTCACCCACAGCAGAGAAGCGGTCGGCTCGACGCTTGGCTACGAGGTTTTTGATGTTGAGACTCCCCAGAAAGTGGGCGAGATGGCGGCGAAGCGTGCAGTCGGCCAGCTGGAGGCGAAGCCTCCGAAGGGGGGAACTTTTCCTGTGATTCTTGGGCCGAACGTGATGGGTACGCTCGTGCACGAGGCTTTCGGTCATCTTGCTGAGGCAGACCTGACCCTGTCTGGTTCGATTATCTCTGACAAGCTGAAGAAGAAAGTCGCGTCGAACGTTGTTACTCTCTACGACGATGGAACCGTGAAGGGCGCTTTTGGCTCTTTCAAGTATGACGATGAGGGCGTGCCCGCGCAGAAAACCTTGCTCGTCAAAGACGGAGTTATCGTGGGTTTGATGCACAGCCGTGAGACGGCGCACCAGTTTGATGCTGAGCCTACTGGCAACGCTAGGGCTGAGGATTTCAGGGTGGAGCCTATAATTCGCATGCGCAACACGTACATTCAGCCGCGAGACCACTCTTTCGATGAACTGGTCGAGGGCGTGAAATTCGGCTACTACCTCAAGAGTTTCAGGGGCGGGCAGGCAAACTTGGACGGCACGTTTCAAGTGGGAATCCAGGAGGCCTACGAAGTGGTTGATGGCGAGGTGGGTGAGACGGTGCGTGATGTCTCGATAAGCGGGAACACGCTTGAGACGTTGCTTAAGGTGGACGCTGTGGGGAAAGAGTTTGAGCTGTGGCCCGGCGTGTGCGGCAAAGGCCAGTCGGCGTTTGTGAGTGACGGTGGTGCGCACACAAGGGTGAAGGAGGTTATTGTGGGTGGTAGCGCTTGAAGAACAAGGTATGCTGAATCTAGCTGAGAAGGCTGTCAAGACGGCGCTCAAAAGCGGAGCTGATGAGGCTGAGGCTTTTCTGAATCAGAGTTTGACCAACAGTGTCACGATCGAGATTGGGCAAATCTCGAAGACCTCGCGCATCATTGACAGGGGCTTGGGAATACGAGTTGTGATGAAGAAGGCGATAGGGTTCTCTTATACTAATGTGCTTGAAGATGCTGCGATCGAGGAGGCTGTCCGTGGGGCGATTAGTTTTGCTCGGGCAAGCAAGCCTGATAAGGACTGGAATGGTCTTCCGGCCAAGAAGACGCTCCCGTCTGTGAAGGGTACGTATGACCGGAGAATCGTGGATTTGCATTCTGAGGATTTGGTGAAGGTTGCCTCCCTGATGTTGGATGCTGCTGAGAACACGGATAAACGTGCCTTTCCCATTGAAGGCGGGGCTGGAACTGGCGTTTTGTCGGCGGCGGTCGCGAACTCGAACGGTGTTGGCGCGGCTGACGAGGGAACGGTGGTTGAGTGCAGTTTGGCCGCGATCGGCAGGGAGGGGGGTGAGGTGACACCCGAGTGTGTCGAGTTCAATTTTGAGAGGGAGTATGATGTCGACCCGGAATGGGTTGGGCGTGAGGCTGCGAGGCTTGCGGCGTCAGCGTTGGGGGCAAAGCGGATAGAATCGGGAACTATGACCGTGGTCTTTACCCAATTTGCGCTGCAGCAGCTGCTCTATTACACTCTGATGAGGGCGGTCAGCGCGGATTATGTGCAGAGAAACCAGTCGGCGCTGAAGAATCGGGTGGGCGAGAAGATTGGGTCTGAGTGCGTTACGGTTCATGACGATGGGTTGCTGGAGGGCGGGATTCGCACTGGCAGGTTTGACGGTGAGGGTGTTCCTCAGCAGAAAACCATGCTCATAGAGAAAGGGGTCCTGCGCGGGTTTGTTTATGACAATTACACGGCTGGCAAGGAGGGAAGAGTGAGCACCGGGAACGGTTCGAGAGCAGGGTATTTGTCGACGCCGAGTGTGGATACGACGAACTTCCACATTCTCAACGGCAGTAAGTCTGCTGAGCAGCTTGTCAGCGGCCTAGATAGTGGGCTATTGGTTTATTCTGTGCAGGGTGCGCACACAAGTAACCCTGTGAGCTGTGACTTCTCTGTTGTGGCGACGCCGGCTTGGCTGGTGAGGAAGGGCGAGGTTGGCCGTGCTGCTAGAGCGGTGATGTTGGCTGGGAACGTTTTTGAGGTTTTGAAGAACGTTTCCGAGGTTGCTGACAACGGCAGGAAGGTTGGTCAGCTGGTGGCACCGTGGGTGGCGGTGGAAAACGTTAAAGTCATAGGAAAATAAATAACTCAGACCTTGGTTAAACGTTGCAGAAGGCGAAATACTTGGGGGAAACTAAACCTGAGCGCAGACTGTTGAAGTTCAATGCGCCGCGCCGAATAGTGCAGCTGGCGTTTTTCGTGTTCTTCAGCGCATTGGTGTTCAACGTGGGCGCTTTGGCATTGGCTTTTCCTGTGCTGTGGACGTGGAGGTTGAACCCGAATGTGGTTGGTGACTCGTTCACGGCGATACAGTTGATGTTGAGTGGTTGGAGCACGGGCGTTGTCGTTTTTCCGTGGGTGGCGGTGGCCTCGTTCGTGTTAGTAGGTGTGCTGATCGGCAAGTCGATGTGCGGTTGGGTTTGCCCGTTTGGCTTCGTGCAAGACCTCGTCGGGTTCGTGAAGCGCAAGCAGACTGATGTTTCGTTGAGGACCCATTCCAGTTTGGTCTACGTGAAATATGGCATCTTGGGCCTGACGCTGTTGATCAGCGCGTCTTTTGCCGCTGCGAAGATCGCGGGACTGGGGGATACTTACCAATCTGGTCTGGGCATATTCACGCAGGCGCCTTTCACGGTGTTGAGTCCTTCTGAGACTCTGTTCGGCGCCATACCTCAGATGATGTACAATTTCCGTTTTGCACTCGTCCAGCAATCCGTGCAGGATGCGGTGTTGGGGTTCACGACGTTGGCTCCGCTTTTCTGGGTTCAGTTCGCCATAATGGTCGGTGTGCTGGGTTTCGCTGCGTATGTGCCGCGGAGTTGGTGCAGGTACTTCTGTCCGCATGGAGCTATCATGGCGATCATGAACAAGTTCAGCTTCATAGGACTGCGAAGAGAGCCGTTCAAGTGTGAGAAAGTTGGTTGTGGCAAGTGCGTTCAAGTGTGCCCCACGCGCGTTCCCATACTGGACCTGCCGTGGGAAAAGTTCAGCCATCCCGAATGCATCTACTGCATGAAATGTGTGGACGCTTGTGAGCACAAAGCCATCAAGCTGACTTACCCCTAAATTCTTGTTAAACCGGCTGTTTTTTCGTCAATATTGAGGACGTTGTAGTTGGAAGAAAACAAGAGAAAAACAGGATAGAGGAAAAGGAATACCAACCAGATTGTCCCGGCTGTGACATGCATGCTGGGGCGTTCATGTGTTCACAGGGCGTGCACTTCATTTGACGACTGTGCTCGTGCCTTGGAAGCGCTAAGCGCGTCTATTCTTCTACGCGCGCTGGAGAAGAACTTATATTGGGTGATTATTATTCGTAAATCAAAATGGATTCCTCAAAGTTGATTTTGACTGCTCTGAAATTCAATGAGGAAATCAACCAGCGAAACCTTGAAGGTTTAGCTGAATTGATGACTGATGACCACACGTTCATAGACAATTCTGGAGAAGTCACTAAAGGCAAAGATGTTATGAAAGAAGGTTGGAGAGGCTTCTTTGAGAAATATCCCGACTACCGAAACATATTCACTTGTGTGACAATTCAAAACAATGTTGTTGTCATGGTTGGCTATTCTACTTGTTCCTACAAACCGCTTGATGGTCCGAGCATTTGGACCGCTAAGATGCGGGGTGGACGTGTGTCCGAATGGAGAGTATATTGGCTGAACCGCAGGTAAGAACAATTCGAAACTGAGTAAAGAAAGCAAACCCAAGCTAACCTAAAACGAGTTCTTCGAGAAATCTCGCGCGCGCGGTTATTCATGACTCTGAATCCGAATAGTATGCGGGAAAGTTCGGGACGATAGGGCTTAAGACTCCTATTACGCGTCTACTGGGTTTTCTGAGCCCAGAAGCTCTTTGAGTATTCTGCTAGGATGTTTTCGTACATGGTTTTGGTTTGTTGGGCGATCTTGTCCCAGTTGTATTTTTCTTGGACCTTGCGGTACGCGTTTGTTCGTATCGTGTTGGCGTATGCCTCATCTGTGAGTACCCTGTTTATGCCCCAGGCGAGTGATTCTGGATTCCCCGTGTAGACTTTGACGCCGTCGACGTCGTGGTTGACTATTTCGGATAGTCCGCCAGTGTCTGATACGACGACGGGGCTTTTTGCGGCCATGGCTTCTAGGGCTACGATGCCGAAGGGTTCGAAGAGGGAGGGGACGACTGAGACGTCGGCGCATCTTTGGAGCTTTCTGAGGGTTTCGTCGTCGAGGAAGCCTGTGAACATTACTTTGTGGGCGAGGCCCATGCCGTTTGCTAGGGTTGATAGTTGGTCTTTCATGTAGCCGTTTCCGACGATGATGAATTTGGCGTTTGTTTTTTCGAGGACTTTGGGGGCGGCGTTGACGAGTACGTGTACGCCTTTTTCGTAGACTAGTCGTCCTACGAAGAGCACAATCTTCTCTTCGGGCAGCGCGTATTTGCTTCTGAACTGGGCTAGGCTTTCCTTGTTGTTTTTCGTGTAGACTTCGAGCGTTTACGCCGTTGGGTATCATGACTAGCTTGTCCGGTGGGAGTCCGAAGGCCCATTTTACGTGTTGGACCATGTAGTCGCTGCAGCAGATGACTTTCCAGGCTTCGTATGTCAGCCAGGCTTCGGTTTCGTGGATCATTCTTTCGTAGTCGAAGTGGATGCCGTTTCTGCGGCCGATTTCTGTTGAGTGCACGGTAGCGAAGAAGGGTTTCCTGAAACACGTGCTTAAGCCCGATTCCCGCGGTGGCGACGAGCCAGTCGTGCGCATGAAAAATGTCGATTTTGCCTCCGAGTTGGCGGGTGATGGCGGCGGCTTCTTTCTGCATGTTCATGTTCATGAGGTAAACCCAAGTTGCAAAGTCGGGTGAGGGGTTCTTGTAGCTGTCTATGCGGTAGACTTCGACTCCATCAACAGTTTCGTGTGCTGGTGCTCCGGGGAAGTCACATGTGACGACGTGGACTCTGACCCCGTTTCTTGCGAGATTCTTGCTTAGGTAGTAGATGTGGGCCGATATACCTCCGATCGTTCTAGGCGGGTACTCCCAGGCTAGCATCATGACGGAGAGGTCGCGGCTCATTTGCTCTTCTCCAGGGCGGCTTTGTAGTTTTCTAGGATTTCTTCTGTGAGCTTGGATGGCTTTGAGGGGACTATTCCGATTTTTTCTGGTGGGACCTTGTACAGTCTGGTGGTCTCGTTTCGCATCCATTCGGATTTGACGAGGAGTCTTTCTGCTTCGTACGTGCCTAGCCATTCTATGCTTTTGATAGCCATGTTGAAGGGGCTGTTTGCGCCGTGTGAACGGTGTTCTTCTAGGCTTTCGATGGAGTAGATGAACGGTATGCCTAGACCTTTTTTGAGTGTGACGGCGGCGGGTATGAAGTGCCAGTCCTGTACGTCTATGATGTCCACTTGCTTGTCATTGTTGTAGTAGATGTTCGCGGCTGCTCTCTCAACTTCCTGGTTGAGCGTGAGAACCCACGTTAAGACGCCGATGTGTGTGCGAACAGGGTTTGTTACTCTGACGGTCTTGACGCCTTCGGGTTCCTCGTGCTCGCCCGTCAGATAATCGTCGTACGTGATGACACAGGTCTTTGTCTGGTTTTCGACGAGGTGCACTGCGAGGTTTTTCACGTAGCTTGCGAGTTGGCCTACGATCCTCGGTGGGTATTCCCATGAGAAGATTATGACCTGCATCGGGGTTTCACTACGTGAAGAGTCCGCACACTTTGATTATTCCGCTTCCTGTCAGGTAGTAGCGCCTTTTTCCCTCGTTGTCGACGAAGCTTTCTGCAAAGCCTTGTTGCTTGTAACTGTCCAGTATCCTTTCCATCTCTCCTAGGTCGACCTGCATGACCTGAGAGAGTTCTTCGCTCCTGCGCGCCAAGTCGGGTGCGGTAGCGCACAGGTTGTGCAGTGTTTGAAGGATCTTCTCCGAGAGAGGTAGCTCTTCTCTCACTATTCTTCACATCCAGTAAGCAGTTCAAACCCTATTTCTACGCGGGTTTTTCTTATAAAGGCATGTGCATATCCGCGTTAGAAGGACCGAGTTGACGTGCGCGTTTGGAGGCTCATTTGGGCGAATCTCTTCGTGAGGGTGTTGACGATGGTTTTTCTTAGCTGTTCGCCCTTGAGGTTGGCAAGGGTAATTTTCTTCAGTTGGTCGGCGAGCTTTCTGTCACGGAGCGACTCGTCCGCCCACTTTTCGAAGTCTCCTCGTTGTCCGTGGAATTCGAGCGACTTGAGGCTTGCCTCTCGGACGGCAGTGATGAGTCCTTTGAGGCTCCATGCCATCTTTCCCGTGTAGTACTTCTCGCCGACGCCCGTGTAGAACAGGAAGGGCTCGTCTGCGACGACAGCGGCGAGTCTTACTCTGTTTTCGAAGTCAAGGACTGCAGCTTGCGCTGTCACGAAGGCGTCGGTGGGCGTTCCGAAGGGGCTGAAGTAAGAGTGTACTTCTCCCGGCGTGCCGCCTGCGGTGAACATGTAGTAGAGGTGGTCGCTGGTTTGGAAGTAGCGCCACGTTTTCATGAATGTCTTGTCTTCCGTCTCCTTGACGAGGGGTTCCAGACGTCTGAGGGTTGTGTAGTATGCCCATTGCATGGTGTTGCCGAGCCAGCAGCTTGCGTCTCTTTCGAGGTCTGCCCATGAGACTGTGCCGCCTAGTTCTGGGACATCTATTTCGCCTTGTGAGGGGTATTTTTCTGCCACTTCAGAAGGCGTGGCCATGTGGAGGTTCCACCATTTCAGGATCTCGCCGGGAAGGTATTTGAGGAAGTCGTGTATGCCCGTTTCTGGCCAGTGGTGTTCTCCGAAGGTTTCGTAGTCTGGGAAGATGTTGATGCAGTTGCCGGGCGTTGAGGCCAGCCAGCTCGCGTATTTGTCGGCGGTCAGCGGCCATTCGTTCCACCATCTGGCTGAGAACCTGAAGCCTATGTCGTCCGTGAGTTTGTAGTTGCGGAGGAAGACCTTGAGTTTCTTGGAGTCTTTGGGTGTGTAGAGGTAGTTGGGGGATTTTCCGTGCAGTATCCTCTCGACGCCTTCGGTATAGATGCCCTTGTAGCCAAGCTTCTCAACTGCTTTCGCGACGGCGTTGTTGTACAGAAGTTCCGTGTTCTCGAACACTTGGGGCACGTATCCCAGCAGGTCGCGCATCATCTGTCGGTGCAGCTTGACCTGTTCGATGAATTCCGTTCTTTCCGGGTACAGGCTTGCGAGCGAATGGAAGTAGGTTTGGCTAAGGAATTCTACGCGTCCTGTTTCGGCTAGCTGTTTGAAGGTTTCAAGAAGGTCCTTGCTGTATCTTTCGCACTGCTCCAAGAAAACGCCAGAGATGCTGAATGAAACCTTGGCTTCTTTCTTCCCGTGCTTGTACTTGTCGATAGTCTCGAGCAAGATGCTGTTTGATGGAAAATAGCATTTTTTTCCTGCTCTCTCAAAAACCTCGCGGTTCGCAGCATCATCAAAATAGTAATCAAAAAACTCTTCCTTGCTCACGTGCTTGAAGATCTTGTCTTCCCAGAAGAAGCCTTTCTTGATTCTGTGAGGTTGATGAACTTCAAACACGAAAACTACGTCTGTCACCACTTCATCCTCTGCGTTTTCATTATGGATGAGACGTTTATTTTTGATTTGCTGTTTCAACCCGCCGAAGTTATTGCGATCAACCGAAGACTTTGACTGAACCGTTTAGCGCAAAAGCTAAATGACACCATTGGGCCAAGTATTGTGAACGGAGAGACTTGTTTTCAATCAATCTGATTGAATGGGAGAAAAAGGCGGAGAGTCTTGGAAAATGAAAGGAAGAGCGATCGTATTTTTGGTCTTGGTTGCGTTGTTTTCGGTCCTGATATTTCCCGCGAGCATTCTCTGCGGGAGCAGTGGATTATTATAGCGGCTCCAGATTTTCCCAGTCGCAGTCCGCCGTGGACTCGTGGCCGATGTTTCACCACGACCTGACGCACGCGTCAACAGGCGTACTGATGTGGAGTTTTCAGACAGGCAGCGGTTTGCATTCTTCTCCCGCTGTCGCTGACGACATGGTCTTCGCGGGCTCATGGGACGACAGGGTTTACGGTTTGAACGCTACGACGGGCGAGCAGGTGTGGAACTACACGACCGGCGACCAAGTGTGGTCTTCTCCCGCCGTGGCTGCCGGTTTGGTCTACGTGGGCTCAGATGACGGAAATGTTTATGGTTTGAATGTTTCTACAGGCGCTCTTATTTGGAACTACACGATCGGCGGTTCGGTGTGGTCTTCTCCTGCCGTCGCGTACGGCATGGTCTTTGCGGGGTCAGACAAGATTTACGCCTTGAACGCCACAACTGGCGCATACGTATGGAACTGCACAACCGGCGGCTTTGTGGATTCCTCTCCTGCTGTTGCCGATGGCAAGATTTTCGTAGGCTCACGGGATCACAGTGTCTATGCTTTGAACGCCTCAACAGGCACGCCGATATGGCATTATGCAACGGGCGATATTGTGGCGTCTTCTCCTGCCGTTGCCGACGGCAGGGTCTTCGTAGGCTCGCTCGACGGCAAGGTTTATGCTTTCGGTCCTTTACCGATCGTGCAGACGTTTTCCGTGTCCTTCACCGAGTCAGGCCTGCCTTCTGGGATGGGGTGGTGGGTTGACGTGAACGGTGACAACCGGTCCTCAGATTTGAGCGTGATAAGCTTCTCCCTGCCGAGCGGAACGTATGCTTACAGTGCTGGTGCATTAGGGTACAGCGCTTCTCCGTTGGCGGATTCGGTAACCGTGAACGGGACGAACACAAACAAGCAGGTGACGTTCATGCACATTCCAGAGTTTCCATTCTTGATCCTTCTGTCTCCGGGGAACGGGACGTTCAACGTGAGTGATGTTCCGCTGACCTTCACGGTGGACATGCCTACCAGCTGGATTGGTTACAGCTTGGATGGCGGCGCAAGCACAACAGTAGCAGGAAATGCCACTATTGCGGTGTCAGAAGGATTTCATAATGTTGTAGTCTATGCCAATAGCACGGCAGGCAATATGAGTACCTCCTCCAAGGTCTACTTCACAGTTGACGTGACGCCTCCTGAAGTAGTCAAGGTTTCTCAAGACCCGCCCACAGCAAGCGTGCAGCCGAATCAGGAAGTGATAATCTCGGTCAACGCTACTGACCTGATAAGCGGCGTCAAGAGCGTCAGGCTGACGTACGGCACAAACAACAGTGCTTTGACACTGGATTTTCCTATGGCCTTCAACCGTGCCTATGGTGTCTGGCAATACACGATCTGGGGCCAGCAGGCAGACACCCTCGTGAAGTACAAGATAACAGCCTACGACAACGCGGGGAACAGCATAACAGATGACAACACAGGACAATACTATGTCTACACGGTTGTGATCCCAGAGTTTCCAACAGTCCTCGTCCCAGCCTTGTTCATGACAGCGACGCTTCTGGCAGCCACTATCCTGCAGAAGAGAGGGAATTTCAAGAAGAGAGACAATCGAAGATTGCAAAGGCTTCTCGCAGGTACATGAAATGCGAAGGGCACGCTAATTGTAGAATGAGCTTCGTTGTGAAAGACTTAAGACCATATACAACCATGATGCCACATGACAATGTTTCTTTTGGCGCGCGCTTTGATCTTGGGGAAAGCTATGGCGAAAGGCTGGTCTGCTTGAATTCCGCGCGCTCAAATCATAAATATGTGCGACACGCAATTGCAGTGGTCGTCTTGAGTGGGTTAAGAATCTGACTGGGGGTTGCTAGATGGGAGAGTTGACTATGGAAGACGTTTTTAAGGCTTTGGCGAAGCCGCTTCCTGATTTCGAGATAAAGCCTGGGAAGACAGCCTTGCTTCTGATTGACATTCAAAAGCTCGTGAGCTCGGAACCGTTGCTACAGGAGGCGCTGGATGCGGGGTTGCCTGAAAAACAAGTGAGGAAGGCTTTGCGAGAGTATGATCGAAGGGTCAAGGGAGCGGTGAAGAACGCGGGGAGGATACTGCAGGCCTGCAGGAAGAAAGGTTACGATATAGTTCATGTCAAGTTGGGGGCGCAGACCAGCGACCCCAGGCACACGGCGAAGATAAACAGAAAAGCCAATTTCATCGTGCCGATGGACGCGGAGAAAGGCAGATTCTTCGATGAAGTGAAGCCCGCCCAGGGAGAACTGATCTTCCCGAAAACGAACGGTGGAGCATTCACGGGAACCAACCTAGACTTCGTTCTGAGGAACATGGACATTGACAGCATCATAGTGACGGGATTCCTAACCGACCAATGTGTCCTCGCGACCGCAATCTGCGGCGCAGACATAGGATACGACGTCCTCCTGGTTGAGGATGCATGCACAGGAACAACCAAAGAAAACCACGACGCGGTAATAAGAGTCGCAAGGGACGTGTTCCTAAAAGTCAAACCAACCGCAGAACTCCTGCGAATCCTGTGAAAAAAACATAGTCAGATTCTCTGTACTTGCTTTCACGGTTCGGTACACACAAAGAGGGGATTGCGGGAGATAGCTCCACTCCGGCGTGACTTCATCTTCTGTTAGGACTTCTGTCGTTCTATCCGATAGGCTTCATGCCGTAGACTTTGACGCTTTCAATCGCGTCTGCGATGCTTCTCGCTGTTCTCGTGGCACTTTCGTTTTCTTTATGAGTGCTTTTGCGGTCGGGTCGTTTGCCATGTATTCGACTGGAAATCGTGTAGCCTCCATGATTTTGACGTCTCTGGAAGCCCGCATCTCTTATGAGGCTTAGGTACAGGTCTTTCATTATTGCGCCTGAGAGGCAGCCTATGTATGCCTCAACACTCTTCTTGATTTCCGGTGGTAGCTTCTTCAGCAAGACGATGTCTGAAACCATGAGCCTCCCACCTGGTTTGAGCGCTCTGAATGCTTCTCTGAAAACCCGTGCCTTGTCTGGTGATAGGTTGATGACGCAGTTCGAGATTACTATGTCTGCCGTGTTGTCTGCGACTGGGAGGTTTTCGATCTCGCCGAGTCTGAATTCAACGTTGCCGTACCGGCTTTTTCGGGCGTTTTCTCTTGCTTTGTCGATCATCTCGGGCGTCATGTCTACGCCTATTACTCTGCCTTCTTCTCCTACTTTTTTTGCTGCGAGGAAGCAGTCGAGTCCGCCTCCTGAGCCTAGGTCCAAGACCGTTTCGCCCTTCTTGAGGGATGCAAATGCTATGGGGTTTCCGCATCCAAGACCCAGGTTAGCCTCAACTGGAACAGACGCAAGATCCTCTTCATTGTAGCCGATCTGTTTACTGATTTCTCTGCTCGGCGGAGAACTTCCGCAACAAGACTTGGAACTGCGTGCCGTCTTTCTGGCTATTTTCGCGTAGCCTTCGCGCACGTTCTTCTTGATTTCTTCTTCTTTCATTCTTGACACCTGTTTATTTGAAGGCTCCTTCAAGCAGAGGTCCGATGGACATCTTGATGGATGCCCCCAACGCTTCAGCTTTGACCATTACAATGCAGCATATTTCGCCGTCGCGTTCGCAGCCTATCAGTGCCAGTTTGTCTTCAGGCTTGATCCCGGCTTTTTCTCTGACATCCTTCGGCAGGACGATTTGTCCTTTTGAGTCGACCGTGACGATAGCGTCAACCTTGCAGCATTGATTGCCTTGCTTCATGAGCCTACCCGCAGATATAGCTCATTCTGAATATTTAAACTTATCTGAATTTTCTGATTTTTCCTACACCGCATTGGCTGACTTGCAAGGCCAAGGATGCTGCCTACGGATGCTCCACACGTACGGCAACTTTGAACCTGAAATATACTGACGTTAGAAAATCCTATTTCAGCTTCTGTGGCAGTAACCGTGGATGCTCAGTCGAGCTTGCTCCAACAGGTTTTCTGAGCAAATGCTTCCATCGCGCATGTTCATGACTAAACTTGTGCGCGTATGTGTACTTCGTTTTCTGAGAGGAGACGCGGAGTCTCTGCTTGTGCATTCTTGTGCTGGTCTAGGTCTTTCTGGCCGCAGCCTGCTCCAACGCTGCCACGCCTGGCAGTTTCTTGCCCATGAGGAATTCTATGAGTGCGCCGCCCGCTGTGCTCACGTAGCTGATCTTCTTGGTCAGCCCGAACTCCTCTATTGCCGATATCGTGTGTCCTCCGCCTGCAAGGCTGAAGGCTTTCGAGTCGGCGACTTCTTCCAGTATTCTTCTTGTGCCTAGCTTGAACTGGCTGTTCTCGTAAATTCCCATAGGTCCACTTATCACGATTGACTTTGCCGATCGGATAGTCCTTGCATAACTTGCGACCGTCTTGGTTCCGATGTCACATATCGGATAACTCGTTGGCAACTCGTTCAGGCTGACCTCTTTTCTTTTTCCACCAGCATCGACGGCCAGGTCTTCTGGCGTCATGATTTCCTCAGGGTATTTCTTGATAAGCTCCCTTATGCCTGGAATGAATCCCATCAGCTCTTTCTTTTCCAGAAAGTCCATGTTGGGCTTTCCGAGGTCAATGCTCTTCGCCGCCAGAAACACCTGTGAAACGACCCCGCCTGTTAGCACGCAGGTTGCTATTTTCTTGTCGAGCACGTACTTGCTGATCTCCAGCGAATCATCCGCCTTGGCACCGCCGAAAATGAACACGCATGGTTTCTCAGGCTTTTCAAGCACTCTGCCGAGCGACTTGAGCTCCCGCTCCATTATCCTTCCAGCTACGCTGGGCAACACCGCCGTGAAACCCACCATGGACGCGTGCGCCCTGTGCGCTGCCGCAAAAGCATCGTTCACAAACAAGTCCGCCAATGGAGCAAGATTCTTGACCAAATCCGTCTTTGCCTGCTCCTCCGGCGTCCCATCCTTCGTCTCGCCGGGAAGGTCCTGACGTTCTCAAGAACCAGTATCTCGCCGCTCCTCAAGCTCTTTATCGCGGCCTTGGCTTTTTCACCGTAGAGATCATCCACGTACTTCACGGGTTTGCGGAGGATCTTGCCCAGAATTTCCGCGTGCTGCTTCAGTGGGATAAAGTCCTGGTCGCCCCTTCGCCCCTGATGTGCCAGGATGACAACCTTCGCTCCTTTTTCGGCAAGCTCCTTGATCGTTGTCTCGGCGTGAGCGCGGATCCTCGCGTCTTCCAAGACCTTCTTCGTTTTCGGGTCGATTGGCGAGTTAAAATCCACTCTTACAAGCACAGTCTTGTCCTTAACCTTGACGTCATCCAAAGTCAGAAACTTTGCCATGATTTTTCACTCCTTTGTTTGACTAAAAGAAAATAGGAGAGATAGGCTGGTTTCGACAGTGATGGCCTAGATTAGGCCTTCTTTTTTGCCTATCATTTCTATCTGTTCGACCATTCTGCAGCTGAAGCCCCATTCGTTGTCGTACCATGCCAACACTTTGACGAAGTTCTTGTCCACGACCATCGTTGACAAGGCGTCAAACACTGCTGAGTACGGCGAATGCAGCACATCGGTTGAGACTATTGGCTCTTCGGTGTACTCAAGTATGTTCTTAAGCGAGCCTTCTGCAGCTTTCTTGAACGCCGCGTTTATCTCCTCTTTCGTTGCTGTTTTCTTGAGGTCTGCCGTCAGGTCGACGATAGAAACGTCCGGAACAGGGACACGTAGAGAGATGCCGTCCATTTTTCCCGCGAGTTCAGGTATCACAAGGCCGATGGCCGCTGCGGCGCCTGTCGTCGTCGGAATTATGTTGACTGCTGCGGCTCTGGCACGGCGCAGGTCTTTGTGCACAAGGTCTGTCACTCGTTGATCGTTTGTGTAGGCGTGGGCCGTCATCATGAACGCTCTTTGCACTCCGAAGTTATCGTGAAGGACTTTCGTTACTGGAGCCACACAGTTGGTCGTGCAGGAAGCGTTGGAGATGAGATTGTGCTTTTTGTGGTCATAAGCATCTTGGTTTACGCCGAGGACAATAGTCACGTCAGGGTTCTTAGCTGGCGCGCTGATGAGAACCTTCTTCGCTCCAGCCGCGATGTGCTTCGAAGCTCCTTCGCGATCCGTAAACAAGCCCGTCGATTCCACAGCAAGATACACGCCCAAATCCTTCCATGGTAACTTTTCTGGCTCTTTCTGTGAGAGGATCTTGAGCTCTTTTCCGTTAATGGCGAGGTTGTTGCCCTTGACCTGCACATCAGCGTTGAACCTGCCGTGCACTGAGTCGTACTTGAGCAGGTGAGCAAGCGTTTTCGCGTCAGTGATATCGTTGACGGCGACAAAATCAATCTTTGCCTTCCTCTCGATAGCCGCGCGGTACAAGAGACGTCCGATTCTTCCAAAACCGTTAATCGCCACTTTTACAGTCATTTCAACGTTCACCATCATTATGTTTAAGTTGAAAACTAGTCTATACGCTGTTCTAATTAACTTTCCGCAAACAGAAAAGGGAAAAATAAGGCGTGCTCAGCGGAGTTTCATGAGAACCATCTCGGCAGCAAGGACTAGCGGTTCCCATGTTTCGCACACAGGCGGCGCGTAAGCCGTGTCAGCCTTGGATAGCTCTCGCACGGTCATCTGCTTCTGCATTGCAAAGGATATGGCGTTGATGCGCTGAGTTACCTCTTCTCCGCCGATGATCTGTGCCCCGATGAGCCTCTGCGATTCTTTTTCAACAACAAGCTTGACCTTGATCGGAAGGGCGCCAGGATAATACTCAGCCTTGGTCTTGGAGGAGATTGTTCCTGAAATAGTCTCAAACTTGAAGCGTTGAGCCGCCGCTTCCGTGAGGCCTGTCACTCCGCAGTCCGTTGTGAAAAGTCTCGTGACTGCTGAGCCCAGACCGCCTGTGAACAGTGCGTAGCCTCCTGCCGCGTTGATTCCTGCAACTTTTCCTTCTCGTACAGCTACTGTGCCGAGTTGCGGGAGAGCTGGTTTCTGCGTTATGATGCCTATCGTCTCTGCGCAGTCGCCTATTGCGTAAACGTCTTTGACGTTGGTCTCCATCTGCGCATTTGTCTTGATCGCCTTGGTTTCGCCAAGCGCTATTCCTGCGTTGGCCGCGAGTTGTGTGTTTGCCCGTACTCCGAAGGCGCTTATGAACAAGTCAGCACTGAGCTTCTGGCCGCTTGCCATTATGCCCGTTACCTCGTCTTCTCCAAGAAACTCCTCGACGCACTTGCCCGTGAAAATCGTTATGCCTTTCTGCTCCAGCATTTCCTGAACGCCTTTCGCCATCTCGGAGTCAAGCATCTGCGGAAGAACTTGCGGCAGCATTTCCACAACCGCTACCTTGAGGCCTCTTTCATGGAAAGCCACGGCCGTTTCAAGGCCAATGAGTCCCGCACCCATGATTACCGCAGTCTTTGCTCCCTCTTTTATCGCTCGATCAATCCTCTCACCGTCGTCCAGAGTGCGCAGTGAAAGTATGCCCTGCTTTTCCTTGCCTTTGATGGGTGGAATGAAGCTGCTGGCTCCCGTGCTGATGATCAGGCTGTCGTACGGGATCGTTTCAGTCTTGCCGTGCTTGTCGGCCGTCTCAACGGTTTTCTTGGTCGTGTCAATGCTTGTTGCCTTGGTCTCTGTTCTGAGGTCGAGCTTCATCATCTGAAAATACGTCTGCGGAAAAACGATGAGGCTGTTGAAGCTTGGAATCTGCCCGCCTAACACAAATGGCAAGCCGCAGCGGCTGTAGCCCGCATGCTCTTCGTCGGTTATCAGCGTGATTTCTGCTGTGCGGTCTTTTTTTCTCGCGGCTGAGGCCGCGTCAACACCTGCTGCGTGTGCGCCGATTATGACGATGCGTTTGGGCATCTGTCAACCTTCTAGCCTACTTCAGGCTTTTGTGCCATTCTGCCGACTTGTTGAAGTCCATTAGTTTCACAAGTTCCATTTGCAGGTTGGAGGGCTTCAAAACGAGTAACCATGCTTTTCCGTAGGGGTCTTCGTTGAGCAGCTCGGGTTTTGACTGTACTTCTTGGTTCACTTCCAGTATTTCTCCACTGATAGGTGCAATGAGGTCGGAGACGGCTTTGACCGATTCCACGGTACCGTACGGCGTGTTCTGAGTTATGCTTGTTCCGGCGCTAGGCAATTCAGCATAGACTATTTCCCGCAGTTGTTTCTGTGCATAGTCCGTTATTCCCACGCGGATTTTGTCGCCTTCGACTTTTGCCCACTCAAACTCTTTAGTGTAGTACAATCCTTCGCGGACTTCGGTTCCGTTTATGTTCACCATGTATGCTCACCTTTTGCTTCGGTTTATCTTCTATATCGTGACCTTTAAAACTAACTGTTGAAAAACGGCCCGCTTAATGTACCTTTTCTAGCGTTGTCTTTTTCCCTGTATGAACTCCTCAACAGACTGCTTTGCGCTCGAGTCGGGCACTTGGATCGGTGGATGCTTGAATGCGTAAGAAGCTATACTGAGCAACTGCCCAGAAATCTTTCTGTCCAATGCTATTTTTACAGCTCGTATTATGTCTATCACGACTCCTGCGCTGTTAGGAGAATCCTCGACTTCAAGCTTGACCTGCACAGTCAGCGGGCGGTCACCGAATTTTCTGCCCTTCAACCACAAGTAGCATATCTTCTTGTTGCCCAAGAACGGCACGTAATCCGAAGGCCCGATGCGCGTGGGCAACTCGTATGGCACTTGGCTAGTGACTGCTTCTGTCTTGCTGATCCGCTTGGTCTTCAGCCGCTCTTCCACCGTCATGTTCAGAAAGTCCGTGTCGCCGCCAAGGTTAAGCTGGTAAGTCTCATCGATAATCACGCCCCTGTCCACACAGAGTCTGGCGATGTTTCGATGCAGGATCGTAGCGCCCAACTGACTCTTGATATCATCTCCAGCGACGGGCAGTCCTTTCTCCTCAAACTTCTTGCCCCACTGAGTGTCTGAACCTATGAACTCGGGCATGCAATTGATGAAGGCACATCCTGCGTCCAGAGCTGCCTGAGCATAGAACCGGGTCGCGTTCTTGCTGCCAACGGGCAAGTAGTTCACCAGAATCTCAGCCTTTGACTCCTTGAGCACAGTGACTACATCAACAGGCTTCAGCTCATCATCCTTGTAAACGTTGAACGGCCCTTTCATGTGTTCTGCCACGCCGTCCAGAATCGGCGCAGGCGAAACCTTCACTCCTAACTGCGGCACGTCAGCGAATTTTGCACAGCAATTTGGCGCTGTAAAAATGGCTTCACTCAAGTCCTTGCCAATCTTGGCCTTGTTCACCTCAAAAGCGGCGACAAACTTGACGTCTCTGATGTGATAACCACCAAAATTCACGTGCATGAGACCAGGCACAAACTGGTCTTCCTTAGCATCTCTGTAGTACTCGACACCCTGAACCAGTGCCGAAGCGGAATTGCCTACGCCAACAAGGGCAACACGTATCTCAGGCAAACCTTGAACAACTCCCTTTTCCACATGGTCTGATGCAACTCTTTAACACTTGTCCACTCTATAACTTTTTCCAGATGCATGACAAAATTAAAAGGCAGCGAAAGCTACATACAAGCGGTAAGCAAACGGTGAACAAAATGGTTGAAAATGAACCTGTAGTGAAATACGAACCGTTCAAAGAAATCATCGTCATGGAAAAAGACTACTTCGCCACACCTGACGACATAGCAAGGTTCGCGTCTATAGTAGCCGGCGGCAAGGCAGCAGGTCTCTACTGGGCCGAGGGCGTTGTCTTTCTCTATTTCCCACTTCCGGCATCCACAGAAACAACTGCAAAACTGCTTGTGGAGCACGGCAGAGTATACTGGACGTTCGTCGGATACTCTTTTATGCCCAAGTATCAGCCCGTTATCGAAACGAAAGAGAAAATGATCGTCCCAGTCGTCGACATGACCACCAACGCGTTGATCAAAAAGGTCGCAGTATGGCTCAAAGAGCAAAAACAAGCATAGGCTTGGAAGATCAAGCGAATTGAAGGTTGTCCGCTTAGAGGGAGAGGTTTTTTCAGGAACAGGCGAGGGAAGCAAATACATCAGACTCGCATGGGTCAAGAAACAGATCGAAGAAAAACTCGGTTTCACTCCCTGCGTTGGGACACTGAATGTCAGACTGGATGACGAGAGCATTCTGCAGAAGAGAGTGCTGACGAAGAGACCTGCTTTGGAAATAGTTCCCGCTGCAGGCTATTGCCGCGGGAAGCTGTTCAGAGCAATTCTGGCGGATGATGCGGAGGCTGCAGTTGTTGTTCCGGATGTTCCTGAGTATCCCGAGAATGTCCTCGAGATTGTTTCGTCAGAAAACCTAAGGAAAAAGTTGCAGCTCAATGATGGGGACAAGATCGGAGATCAGGGTCATTTTGTGATGCAGTATCTCTTCTTTCTGCTCTGCACAAAATTGTCCACGTATCCTTCCATTGCTCCTTTCTTCTGCAGGTAGAGCCCATACCTTACGAGCGCGTCCATGGCTCTCGCAGCGTCTTCAGGTGAAGGATACGCTGGGATGCCCGTTCTGTCAAAAGTGGACCTTGTGCGTATTGCCATTTCTGTTTCTCCGATGTCGCAAGCGACAATCGGCTTGTCGCACATGCACGCAAAGCTCGCAACTTTGGGAATGTATTCCTCTTGCACGGCCGGAGTGTGATGCAGTCCGAGCAGGATTATCCCGCTGACCTCTGGGTCTTCAAAAAGTACCTTTGTCACAGACTCAAACATCGCGTCTGTTCCCGACCCCGTAATGTCTACTGGGTTAAGTCCAGAAGCAAACTGCGGAAGTTTGCCCTCTTCTTTCATTTTCTCAAACTTCCCGATTGTCTTCGCAGAAAATCGCATCACGTTCAGTCCTCTCAATGCGCATTCGTCAACAGCCATAATTCCCGGACCACCGGCATCGGTGATTATGCCTACATTCTTGCTTCTTGCGGGAGGCTGCATTGCCAGAGCTTTGCCCATGTCGAAGAATTCCTCCATATTGTTTGCCCTTATGACGCCGGTCTGTTGAAAAACTGCATCGAAGATCTTGTCTGAACCAGCCAGGGCGCCGGTGTGTGAAGCTGCAGCTCTCGCACCCGCCGCTGTTCTTCCCGATTTGAATGCAATGACAGGCTTCTTCTCTGTGACTTTCGGTGCTACTCGCATGAATTCTCGGCCGTTCTTAATGTCCTCAACGTACATCAAGATGACCTTGGTCTCGTCATCATGCAATAGATAATGGAGTACTTCGGCCTCTTTGACATCACACTTGTTGCCGAAACTCACAAACTTGCTCACACCAATCTGCCGTCCGGTCAAGTAGTCCAGTGCCGCTACTCCGAAGGCGCCGCTTTGGGTCACAATCGCAATGCTTCCCGGGATAGGTCTTGGGGTGGCGATGACCTCATCTCCCGTCGACAGGACCTTGGTCTCGGGCAAGAACAGCATGTCCACGCCAGTCCTGGAATCATAGACACCCAAGCAATTAGGTCCCAAGACGCGGATACCCGCTTGTCGCGCAATCTCGACCACTTGGTCCTCAAGCTCATGATTGCCGACCTCGCTGAAGCCTGAACTGACGATTACGGCAGTCTTGACTTTCTTCGCTGCGGCGTCTCTCATTATGTCCGGCACCAAAGCAGCTGGAACGACCACAACAACAAGCTCAACTTCATCCGGTATTTTCCTTAGCGTCGGATAGCACTTAACACCGAGGATCGAGTCTTCGGTCGGGTTAACGGCGTAAATCTCTCCTTTGAAGACGCCGCGAGTCTTGTTGTCTACAAAATTCTTGAAGATCACGTGTCCTGCTTTGTTAATTCTCTTGGTTGCTCCAACCACAGCAACCGAACGAGGCCTGAAAAACGTACCTAGACGCTTGACCGAAGCTTCCATCCGTTTTCACGTTCAAAACCTAACAATCACTATAGGTTTATGCTTTACTGTCTCAAGCATTTCCCAACTGACGCAATTGAGCTCAACGCCGAATCTTTCGGCCATTGCCCAAACAGTCTTTCCTGCACCGTGTCCACGGGCGCGGTTGGCAGCCTCGGCGATCTTCAGAGCCTGTTCAGCCGAGATTTGACAGCCTGCGACGGCGATTGGCGTTGCCCTCCTTTTCAGCTTCAGAAACCTACCGATTACATAAGATACAACGCCTCCAAAAGAATGGATGCCCTTCATGAGGCTCGGTCGAGGCGTAAAGTGAAAGCTCCCCACTGAGTACGTCTTGTCAGTATCCACGATCATCACAAAAGCCTTCTTGCCCAAGGCAGAGTTGACGTGCACTCGAATACTCTCCGCCATCTCCTTACCGTTCTTCAAGGATAGACTCACGTATGAATAGGGTAGATTGCTCCCGTCAATTCCGCCCTCAGACCCAAACATCAAAGCCCCCAGCAGACCCGCATGCTCCAAAGCCACTTGCTTGTGCCGGCTGCCCATTTCATACGGATACTCGCGCAACACTTGGGTCAGTCTCCGATCAAAACGACACAATAAAGCCAAGCAGTATCCCCAAGCCATCCGCATCCACGGTCCAGCGATAACCTTCGCCCCAAAGCCTGGCTTCACTAGGTTTTCGTCGATCACGTTGTTCAAGGCTGTTGAAAGAGCCTTCTCAGAAACTACTATGAAATCCCCGTCACAGAGTTTTCCCTCAATTGCACGGGCAATCGACTGCAAATAGTCCTGCTCTGGCCTCCAAAAGCACGTGGGAACGGCCAGAACCTTAGCCATGGGCATACCTCACAGCGAAAACCGCGCGCACACTCCACCATTCTCTCAGGCGCTCCCAGCGAAATATGCTTTTGCAGAGACCAACTCGTGTTTCCGGAGTAGCGCGCGCAAATCCATGTTTGGCTTTCCAGAACTGCAAGCAAAAGGGCAAACGCGCGGCGTTACAGCTTCGCGAACATTTCCTTCTTTTCTGAGATGTTGCATTCTTGCGGCTTCATTTTTCCTTCGGGGCAGTACCCGTACTCTACGCATGTTGGTCCTGAAGCGCCGAACAGCGCGGGCGCCACCTCTCTTGCCTGCCTGAGCATTTCAATCGCGACCTCCCTTATCTCCCATTGTGCGCGGCTGCAGCACCGCAGGTTGAAGAAGTGCCTTAGCTCTCTGGCGTTCATCGTTACCATAATGTTGGTCTTGGCGGCGTTCGGCAGCACGAACCTCGCGTCCTCCTTGGATATGCCTTTCTCCAAAAGCTTCTTGTAAGCTTCAGAAACCTTCGACAAAGCCTCGTCATAAACCCGCTTCGCCTCAGCATTCTCCCCGATCGCCTTGGGAGTAACGTACTCTTCCAATGTATCGTAGGATACGTACCTCTGGCTCTGCTGCGTGTACGAAGCCACTCGATGCCTCACGAGCTGATGAGTCATCGCACGAGAAACACCCTCAACACTAAACGTGAACGAAGCATGCTCAATCACCGAAACATGACCATAACCCGTAACCTGCCTGATCTTGCGTCTCGCAGTCTCTAAATCCATCCCATCGAAAATCTCAGAAGGCGTTCCACTCTTCGAACTCGTCAAAGCCGCAGCTCCACAGACAAGCTCCGGGTCCATCGTGTAACGCAACAGCTTAACCTTCAAACACCCGCACCAACTGAGCACGAAAGCAACACAATATAATAAAACCAACTATAAATCACCTACCAAAGCATGCAAGAAACCATGAATGGGGAAAGGTTATAGCTGATCGAAAACACAGTACGTTACTCAGCACTCAGGTGTCTGGATTGGTTGACGCGCAGACAGTTACTTTGGTGATTGCGTCAGCAAGTGCGTTTGCGGCAGCCATCTATTACATTCTACAGATTTGACATCAGGCAAGAACAGGGCAAACCGACCTCGTGATGAAACTACACTCGACTTTCGGCAGCCGAGAATTTCAGAAAGCAGCAACTTGGATCGAGAACGTTGAATTTGAGAACGCAGAAGATTTCTTGAAGAAGTATGGTGTAAAGGCAACCAACAACAACTCATAGAGAAATGGACTAGACTTCTTTACCCCACACAGAAAACTGGAACGCATTTTTCTAGATGCCCTGCGATTTTTCTATTTCCCTGTTGAGAGACTCCAAGTCTGCGTACAGTGTCGGGTCTTTCCATTTCTTCCTTCCTTGAATTATGACCTTCTTCGCGATTTTCCAGAAGGACTTCACATCATCAGGACAGAAGTCAATTATCATTTTCTTTGGCAGGTACTCTCTTCCCAGAAAAGTCCCGAGCAGGTCCAGGAAATTGCCCACTCTGAAGAAATACTTTCTACCCTCACTGCCCACAGGATACAGTTCTTCAAAATCCCTCAGGTTCTCAGCCTGAAAACCCTTGATGCACCACGTGAAAGCATCCACCATCGAATCAGACGAATACAATTCATAGAGATGCAACAGAAGCTCCGCCTCCCTCAACTTGTTTTCCTCCATGAAGACACACCAAAACCACAAGTGTTCCTTAGACTACGTCTGCTCTCCGGGCTCTTATGACTTCTGGAAGAACCCTTTCGGCCTTGCGCGCGAGACCGCGGTCACAGCAGAAACGAGCATCATGGAATTGAGTGGTCAAAAAAGATTTTCTCTGAGTGGTCAGTTGAAAACAGTAGAACTGAGGAGCTTCAGGCTGATGAATGGAGAACGGGCAGGCTAGGATTCTTTGTCCTCTTTTCCGTACATGACGTACAGGAAAACCAAGACCAGCACTATGAACGTGGCCGCCATCATCGTGTACTCGACAAGCACAAAGTACGACGCTATGTCCATGGAAACATGCTCCTTCCACAGCAATATCAGAGTTTGAATATTTAAACAGTAGCTTTTTTCCACTCACCCATCAATGAATCATAAAGCTCATCATGCTCCTTGACCAATTCAAACCAGTCCAAGTTCTTTGCCAGCTTCTGCGCAATAAGATGGTAACAAAGGTGTATCTTCTTGTCCAAAACCCGAAAATAGAAATCATCACACGTGCAGAACTCGACCTCAGGCAGCAACAAGTAATCCCTCTCCTTTCCGACGACGATCCACACAACCCGCCCACTCGGCTTGAAAACATACTTCTTCACCCTTCCCTCGTTCAAAGCCTCAAAAGCCTTGGTAAACCGCTGTCCGAAAACCTCATACAGCCTCGTCAAACTCTTCCCAGTTAACTTGCCCTCTGCTTTAGCTTCTTTACAAACCGCGTTCAGTAAGTCGGTCTCAGAGTCTTCAGCCATGAGAACTACCTATGCTCAAGAGCAGAGGGCTAATCGATCTTCAGAGGCTCGCCCTTCGACGGCTTGTCCTGCTCGGCTTTCGGCACCGTGACCTCCAAGACGCCGTTCTTGTACTGCGTCCTCGCCTCTCTCACTCGAACCTTCACCGGAAACGCGACCCTCTTGAAGTACTTACGCTCTGGAGCATCCACCGAAACCGTCAGCTCCTCCTCCGTCGCAGTCAGCTTGATATCCTTCTTGTCAACACCAGGCAGCTCCGCCACCACCTGCACCTCACTGTCCGTCTCAACGATGTCCACAAGAGGCTCTCGCTCCTCTTTAACCTGAGGACCCTTCAAACCCGGCTTAACATTGCCAAACTCGCGCACCTCAGGCTTCCCATCGGGACCGATCTTGACACTGTAACCATACACAAACGGTCCCCATTCCCGCGACGTGGAACCGTCTGGAAGCTTACGCTCCCTCACATAATCCTTGGGCACTCGGGAAGTGAAATCTTCAAACTCCTTCTCCATCATCTTCTCAATATCCTCAAACATCCTGTCGACATCTTCAAAACCCCAGCCCCTGAAGAAAGGAGAACGCTTTTTCCTGACCCATTCAGAAGAATCATCATCCGAGGGCACGACATCACCCAGCTACACTCAAGAAAAGCCCCATCCAATAAATCTTATGCTGGGACAACTTCCTCAGCCCAGCGTCCTCAGCTGCTCAAGAGTTCCAAGATAAGTGCCGTCAAGCAGATACGTCTCAGCATTCCTCAAGTCAACGGCCTCCGAACGCAAGACTGGTCCAGCAACCTTACCCGAACCAAGCACTCCCCTTCCTTCATTCAGCGGCCTACCGCCCAGAAAATCATTGAAAGAGGGCACGATCAGAAGCTTGGAACTCCTCACACCGGATTCCAGAGCACCCTGCGGAGTCCTCGCCTGCTCCTCTTTCCTCTTCACCCCGTACTTTCGCTGCAGAACCTTGCTCAGCAACACACCATCACAGTCTGCCTTCACCCACACCTGCCTCGTGACCCTGAACCCAGCAGGGTCTCTGAAAACAACGACAGGATGAACGTGCCCCATGACCAAAGTCCTGCAGCCTAGCAAACCTGGCGAAGGCCACCTGTGCCCATGAAAGAGCCCAACATCACCTATGACCGTTCCCGTCGACGGCAAAACCTTCACGCTCTCAGGCAGCAGAGGCTCGATGTTTCCATCATGATTACCACGCACAACCAAGACCTCATTCACCTGCCGCTCAAGAGCACTGAAAAACTCGGGGACGTCTCGCCACTCCAGAGTCTCCGCCGAAGCAACCGTGTGCTTCACATCGCCCAGAATAAGCAGTCTGTCGGCCTTGTACCTGGACACAACGTCAACGAGCTTCTTCAAAAGCTTAGGAGTCTGCGACGGTACATGAATACCCTTCTGTGAAAGAGCAAGCTCCCACCCGATGTGCAGGTCAGCCACCACGACTGTACGCAAGCCCTGAGATTTCACCAGCGCAGCAGGATAGGGCAACAAAAGCGTAATCATTCCGTATCCTAACCAGGGTTTATCAAACCAAGAATTATTTTGTGAACCTCAGGGTTGGCAGAAGCCACGAACTCCACCCTCTGCTTCGGGTCCAGCCTGACCCGCAACTCTTCACCATCAGGTCCAGTTATGACCGCTCCTGCTTCACGCAGGATGAGCCACGCAGCCGCCATGTCCGTCGTCCGAAGCTTCCCCCGAATGTCGACGAAAGCATCCGTCTTGCCGTCGGCCACAAAACACAATTCCAGCGCATTGGCTCCGAAATGCCGAATATGCTTCGTCCTGCCGATCAGCCCCATCAGCTTCGGCACGACCCTCTCAACCTTGAAACTGTTCAAATCCACGCCGATGACGGCCTCCTCCAGCGAAACGACGCTGGAAGGAACAAGCCTTTGCCCATCGCGGTAAGCGCCCTTTCCCTTTTCCGCAACATACGTAACATCGTGAAAAAGGTCAGCAACCAGCCCAGCATGCACTTTGTCCAGGCGAGGTCCCTGGGACACCGCGATTGAAGTTGCGTAGAAGGGCAACTCCCTCATAAGATTAGTCGTTCCGTCTATCGGGTCACACGTCACGCAGCATTCCGGCGCGGTTTCGCCGTACTGTCTCACGCCCGACTCTTCACTCACCAACGTGAAAGAAACCCCGTGTCTCTTCAGAACTTCGACGATAGCTCTCTCAGCCGCCAGGTCCACTTTCTTCACGGGGTCACCTCCAGCTCCGACGCCTAGGTCGGGCTGAGGCTGGTTCAGCGTTTTCAGAAGAGGAGCAGTCACCGCTTGGATGCTGTTTTTACACTCGCGCAGAACCTTAGACCAATCCACTTCGTTTGTCATGCAGCAGTTCTCCATGCTCCTCTAACACTGCTTTCGATAAAGCCTTTGCTGAGCACAATGCTTGCACAAAATCGTCAATATTCAAGAGTACGAATTTCAGCAATTATTGAATGCGCGCTGCAAAAACTGTCTTCTAGAATTAACTTCTGAAACTTAGTATCAGAAAGCATTAAAGCAGAAGCACATAAACGATCGCCGTTCAGGGGGAAGGCGTCGACGGCTACCAAGATCGCCAGAGTCTTAGAACTACTCAACGACGGTCAATGGCACATGCTCGGCGAAGTGCAGAAGAAGACAAGGCTGAAAAAGGACCAGGTCCAACAGATCATAGCTTTCCTCAAAGAATACCAGTTCGTAACAACAAACGACACAAAAGAAGAGATAAGACTTCAAGAAGCCGTTAGGAGATTTTTGACTCAAAACGTCACTTCATGAGTGAAGTCAGGCTATCGTATGCCTTCAGAAAAATCTTGCCCTTGTCAGTTACCTCAAACAACCCTCCCTCACCGTTACCCTGATTAACGTTGACCTGCAGAAGCCCAGTTTCAATCAGAAACCGAGAATAAGACTTCATCTGCTTGAAACTCAAGTTGCAACGATACATCAAATAGGTCTTCTTGACCCCTCCATGAGATGCACCCAGAATATCCGCGATAATATCGAAGTTTCCTCGATGGCAATTGCTGATGTTCTTACCTGCTTCAATCAACGAAACCACCCATATAGCGCCTTTGAAGGGCTACTTGGGCCCTCTCTCTCCCACAGTAATAGGGAGAGACGATGATTTAAACATTCTGAAAACGCAAAAACTGCGAAAAATGCGTGCACAACGACTGTCTTAGAAAGAGAAATCGCTTCTTTTGGACTAGAACTCTTGCAGTTTCTCGCAAACGCTGTCAACGTCAGCGTTGTTTTCCATGAAAACGCTGACTTTACTCTCACCGATGTCCATTGAAAGCATCTTCATGTGCTTTCCTCCAACTAATATCCGTTTGACTTCTCCAAGACCAAATATGTCAGAGAGTTCATTCGCAGCCTCGCTCGTTGCGGACGAAAAGACCGCGTAGTCCGAGATTCTTGCCGGCTCGTTCAAGTCGACGACGGCGCAGCTCGTATCCTTGAGTATGTAACCGACCACTCCGTCGTGTTTCTTGATTTCAGCCAGGTTTGAACGCAGGTCACCCTTTCCTGCTGCCTCTTCAATTGCTATCGGTCGGCCCTCAGTGGCAATTTCTTGCACGTTTCCTTTTTTCTTAACCACGCATGTAGACCTCCGCTACTCGATCACCGGCTTGACTCTCACAAGCTCGCCCTTCTTGATCTCCAACGTAGACTGCACCTTCTCGTGTATCTGGACCTGACCTTTGCCCTCGAACTTTGCGTCCTTGATCGGCTTGACCTTGCATCGGACCGATTTTCCGCCGAAGGTTGCTATCTCGACCTCTTCGACCTCTCTGTCATCGTACATTTCTTTCCATTTCAACAGCAGGTCGTTATCAATTCTGACCGTGTCCGAAGAAGCGAACAGTCCTCTGAGGTTTTCGACGATGAACTGGTTCACCTGTGGTTCGGGCAGAACAGGCTTGGATGTCGTTCTTGGAGCAGACTCTTCAGAATGCTCTTCAGTCCTGGTTTCCTCAACAGGCTCATCCGGTTCTTCTTTTGCATCGTGCGTCAATGGTTGTTCGTGTTCAACTTCAAGCTCTTCGAGGCTTTCCTTCACGGGAGCAAGGTTGACTCTTCTGAGCACTTTGAGGACGGTGGGGACCAGCACGTTGGCAAATACGTTTGCCTGGTCTAGGTCTGTCTTTGCCGAGGCTACCGTCACGAGAAAGAGGTCGTCGAAACGAGAAACGTTAAGCCAGCCTTCCGCTCCCTCGAAGACAGCATTTTCTAGGTTGCCCATTAAATCAGTCTTCTCCAGCACCTCATCGAGTGCATCTACGGTTCGCACAGCCGCATCTTCAGAAGTCTTATCATCCACTGCAACGATGTCGCCGCTCTCATCAAAAATTAGGGCATTCCTGATGCCGGGGAACGAGTGTGCCATTCCGTCCAGCGTGTCTTTTAGAGCAAGCGTGTAGGCTTCGTTGGCCAAGCTATTCACGTCCGCTGCCTAGGATATTCTGAAAAGTATCCGCCCAGGAACGCCGTCTGTTTCGATGACTAGATACTTCAGTCCCTCAGTGTCGCCGAGCTGGTCCAGCCATTTCAGCGCTTCACGGGCCTTCTGGAGGACCAGCAATCTTTCTTGGTGGCTGCGAACGACTTCTTCGATTGCCGTCAGCTCATGGAACGGGTTGGCATCCAAGACTATGCTTAAAGACCCGATCGAGATTTCTCCCAGGCTTTCGGAAGTGGCCTTTTTGCCAGCTAGTTTCATTACTACTTCGTGTATCTTCTTGGATTTTTCGGCTAGTGCTCTAATGTCGTCGAGTCTTCGCAGATACTCGCCCAGCGTGCTTTTTGTGTCCGAGATTTCTTTTTCCAGTGTTTCGGCTATGTCTTCTGCTGAACTGTACTCCTTTATTTCTACAACCATTCAATTGCACCTCCAAACACGAAACAATATAGGGAAATTGAGAGTTGTTTTTCACCCCGCCCCCGATTCCAAACAGTTTGGAAAATTAACGATTCTATGCCGCCAGTGAAGCTGTTAGTGTACTTGTAGCCGCTCGATGATACGACTGACATGTCATAGTTCGTTCCGTTTTGTAAGTATAGCCTACAGTGAGTGTTACACTCGCTGATGCCTTGAGGATGTATGGTAACACTGTTGGCTGCGTTACGCCTGAAGATGCATAGTTCACGAGTACTTGGGTTATTGTCAAGGTACCGTTGGTTCCCGTATTTTTATGTTCAAAACGAATGTTTTGGCGTGTCCAGCTCCATGTGCACTTAGAGATTTCATTTGTTCGGATTCCCATGAAATTGAATGTCAGTGCTCCCATCCATGCTGCTACTGCGATGCTGACTGCGACTGTTACGGCGATTAGTATGATTGAGGCTACTACGGGGCTTAGGGCTTTCCTGTTCTTGAGTATCTTCATTTCTGTTTTAATCCCTCCTTTTTGGGGTTGTTAGGTATGTAGATAGAGAGAAGGGCTTTTAAATCTTACGACTCACTATACCATATTACCCATTTGCACAACAAGAATACACGAAGCATGGAAAACGAGTCTTCAGACCTAGCGATGGTGAACGTCAAAAACTGGAATGTACAACAAAAGGTGATTCTTTGAGGCTTATATGTCGAGCTTGTCGAAGAGTTCTAGCAGGAGTTTCGCGGCCTTTTCGCCCAGATCCGTCTTCAGGTAGTACTTCTTCAGGGGGTCTATGCGTTCGCTCTTGGCCAGTCCGAGTTGTTCGATTTCGATCATCCTCGCTCTGAATGTGCCGTCGCTGAGTGTCAGGTGGTTTTCGTGCATGTATTCTTTGGCTTCTTTCCATTTTCCGCGGTTCATGTACAGTAGCAGTATGCAGTCTATGGCGTGGTCCTTCTCCAGCATGGTTTTTATGGGAGCCAGTTTCGGGTCTGTCAGGATTCGTTTTATCTTCGCCTCTTCTCCACTTTTCATCCTTACACCATCCTTTTATGCTCTTTACTATATTTGGAACTGGTTAAAAGATTTAACCTATATTACGATTTATGACTTATATCTGCTGATATATAGCTTATTTTTTGAGAGCTACTTGCGCGCGCGGGCTGTATCTCTGTATTTTCTTTTCTCATATGGTATCACCTCCACGCGGACTAAAAGAAAAATGGGAGATTGGGCGGGAGATGTCGCCACAGTATTGAGGATAAAACTTTACCCCCCAAACCCAACTACGAGAGGGATGACTGATGTGCCCATTCCCATGAGAATCTTCAGGAACAGGCGCCTGTGGTTGAGTCATTCCTTTCCCGAAAAATACTGCGTCCAACTCAAGATGAAATGGTTGTTTTGTTGTCCTTTAAGCATATTCTGGACGTTTTGAATTAGCTTGGGTTTGGACTAAATTCTCCCCCGGGGCGGGGAAAATCAGGATTGGAAAGTATATAAGTTTATATAATTGTATGCGCATTATGACTATTGGTGAAATGTGGTGAAGGCAATGGAAGGTCTCACGGAAAAGCCAGCAAAGGTCTTGCATGAACCTCAGCTCGACACGATACTGATGGTTGAGAAAGCTATCGTCGAGGCGAAAGAATACCCTACACGCATGGAGCTCTGGAGGAGTCTACCAAAAAAGATGCAGTATCAGACGTTCGAGCGCGTGCTAGATTACCTTGAGGCCTCTGAGAAGATCGCCTTCAACACAACGAAAATCATATACACGGGTGCAAGCAACCCCAAGCTCAGGGCTTTAATGGAGTCAAGCATCAAAATCCGCTAGTTTGATCTGTAACCAAAACGCTTGTTGTATTCTTCGTGTGTCATGATATCTAGTATGATGCAGTTGCCTTGAGCGATCACATAACAAGAACGATGATATTCAGGGTGTTCATATCTGTAGAGATGATCGACGCTGTATTTCTTGATATAGTACTTCGGTATCTTCTGCTTTTCTATGAGATCACCAGCAAACATGTTTTCTTTCAAAACATCAGCCATGTCTTGAATCCATCTAGACAACTTGTGATCAGGTCCGATACTTTTAAGAAAGACGCTCAGTTCAGGATCGATATGAACGCCTTTTGCCGGCACTCGAGGCATATTCAGCAGAAGTGCTTTTGATGCGTTTTTAAGTTTTGTCTATTGTGCACGATAGACTTGAGCAAACTGTTTGCGCGCGCTAGCTTTGATGTCTTCGGTTGTTTTTGCCACTCTTACGTGGAACTGGTCATTGGTGTTCTGGAACAGTTGTTGTTCCAGGGTTATGTATAGCATCGTGGATTTTATGTCCCTGTGGCCTAGCAGTTGTTGAACATGGATGATGTCTTTGGTTTTGTGGTATTCCATCGTTGCTTTCCAGTGTCTCAGGGTGTGAAAGCTTGTTTTCATGAGTCTTTGGTTGCTGAGTTTTGAGGCTGCATGCTTTCGCGTGAGGAAGAAATTGGTCTTCAAGCTCGTGAAGGTTGCCGGGAATAGCCTGTTGTTTTTCTTCGGCAGATTGTTCAGCATTCCTAGCAATCTATCGCTTATTGGCAGTATTCTGGGGTTGCTTCCTTTTTCAGGCGTTATCTTGACGAGTTTGCGCTCGAAATCCACGTCTGTCCATTCTAGCTTGATGGCTTCTCCAGACCTCATGCCAGTTTCTTTGAGCAATTGCAGAAACGTTCCAAGTTTTCTTCCGCATGCGGCTATCAGTTGATTGACTTCTTCTTCGGTTGGGATGTAGGGAAAGTTCCGCACTGGCTTGTAGCATGGGGCTTCCCAAGTCAAACCCAGCCATCTGGCAAGTCCATCGTAGACGCTGACTGTGAGGAACTTTGTTCTTTCGCTCCAATCGCCTTTCTTAGCAAGATACTCTTTGACGTTTTCTGGGTCTCCTAGATCTACTCCGGCTTCGGCGAGCTTGTTTAGTTTGTAGCCGTAGTCTTTGATGGTGACTTCGCTCAAGCCTTTCTTCTTCAGATACCATAGAAACTCCACGATTTTGCCTCTGACGTCTGCTGTTTGCGCTGTGCCCTCCCGCTGGGCCTGTTCTTGTCGGGTTGCTTCGGTCAAGTTTTTCGACTCTTCTGTCAAGAGCTCGCATACTTGACGCTTAGAAGGATAGGCGGAAGAGCGATTTAATGACTGCGTATCAACTCTTGAGGCATGTTGAGTCGTGTTTGAAGGGTTGAGGTTTGTTTCGCTGAAGCGGTAGCCGCAGTCTCTGCAAAGCCACCTTTGAACACTTCTGGCATCTGTAATATGTCGCATGCCGTCCTTGTAGAGTCTCTTGGATCCGCACTGGGGACAGCTCAAACCTTGGCCAACCGAATGCTCATTCAGGTCTGACGGCTGTCTGCGGTCGTGGCTTTCTCCAGTCAAAACATGGTCATCTGCTTTGGAACAGGGTTAGCATCTTTGATACTTCTTCTTCAGCTTGAGGAACTTGTCTCTTAGGGCCTCGAGCTCTCTGAGTTTTCGGACTCTGTTTTCTTCTTCAACGGCTGAGGCTACGTCTGCTGCTTCAATTGTTCGTTTCCGGGCTTTTTCAGCTTCCAACGCGGCCGAAAGTAGAATGCGGAAGCCAAACCTTACGTCTCCAACTTCGCTGGCCGTCTTCGCTATGGCAGTTAGAAGCTTGTCTGAGATAGTGTCAGGCTTGAATGCGTGTTCCACGCGTTCCTTGAATATCTGTTTGATTTCTTCGGCCGTGTAGGGTTCAGCGCTTATGAGAACTGGTTGAAGCGTGCTCAGGGCCCTTTCTGGAAGCTTCACGACGTCATCCGCGCTGTTGCTGATCAAGATCAAAGTCGTTTTTGGCTGTCGGCTCAGGTAGTAGACGAGGGGCTCCTTCTCTTTAAAGAGGATGCTGTCAACCTCATCAATGGCTATCAAGAGGGACTTCGCTGCGAGCAAGCCTTCAAAGGCCCGTTTCAGACGGAACATCTGCCAGCCGGCGCTCGGCACGTTTACGCCAAGCTGCTTGACGATTTCTGCCATCGTGTAATACGGATTTCTGGTCTTGCCGGCGTTTACATAGACGGTTTGGACTGCAGTGTTTGTTTCAGATGCATGCCTATCGACTTCGCTGAGCACATGCGTGACGCAAACGGTCTTACCCGTGCCAGGTTTTCCAAAGATGAACAGGTTTCTGGCTTGACCAGTGATGAAAAGGTCAGCAAGGTGACGGGCCATCAGTTTCAAGTCAGCATCGCGGCAAAGAGGCCTTCCACCCGGCGGGTCTGAGAGCGGCTCAAGCCACTTTGGCTCTTGGAGAATACTGCTTGGCTCAGAAGTGAATA